>JALORC010000220.1 GCA_025459175.1 Planctomycetota bacterium
ACGCCGCGGCAGCGTGTTCGCCGATCGCTACCACGACCACATCCTGAAGTCGCCGCGCGAGGTCCGCAACGCACTCCGATACCTCTTCGGCAACGGGAAGAAGCACGCTGCCGAAGGCCGCGAGGTCCACGTGCCGCAGGCGATCGACACGTTCACCTCGGCGCCGTGGTTCGCTGGCTTCCGCGAACGCATCACCGTCAAGGGCATCGAGGCGATCGTGCGACCGGTGACCGACGCGCACACCTGGCTGCTCACCGAGGGCTGGTTGCGGCACGGGCGGCTCAGCGTGTACGAGGTCCCGGCCACCGCGTGACGGCAACGTCGAGACAATCTGCGCGACGCTGACAAGGGCGCGCAGCCAGCGCTGCTGCTCAGAGGCAGATCCCCTACCCCCGCTGCGCGAGCACCGCGCGCAGCCGCTGCTTCGCCTCGAACAACCGCGAACCGACCGTGCCGACCGGGATACCGAGCACCGCGGCGACGTCGGCATGCGACATGCCCTGCAGCGACGCGAGGCCGAGCACCGAACGCTGCGCCGCCGGCAGTTCGGCGATCGCGGCCAGCAGTGCGGCAGCGTGCTCGCGTTCGATGGCATCGGCGACCGGGTCCGCACCGCTGCCCGGTTCGTGCTCGCCGAGGTCCGCGAGCGGCCGTCGGCGGCGCCGATGGCGCGTACGCAGCGCCGCGCGCACCGCGATCTGGAACAACCAGGTCGACAGCCGGGATTCGCCGCGGAAGGCGCCGATGCCGCGCAACACGTCGAGATACGCCTCCTGCAGCGCGTCCTCGGCATCGGTCGCATCGCAGGCCACGCGCAGACAGACGTGGAACAGCTGGCGACCGAGACCGTCGTGCAGCTCCTGCATCGCGCGATCGCGGCTCGCCGCGACCCCGCTGCGCAGCCCGGCCAGCAACCGCTGCTCGGTATCGACGTCGATCACGAGCGACCTCCGCGCCGCCGCAGCCGGCGACCGAGCCACCACACCGGGGCCAGCAGCAGCACCAGCACGAGGATCGCACCGGTGCGCCGCGACGGGCCGGGCGCGCCGACCACGTCGCGGTGCAGGCGCGACAGCGGCGGCACGATGACCAGCCAGCGCAGCAGCGCGAGCGCTCCGAAAATCCCCGTGAACACGAACCAGCCGTGCGCGGCGAACACCACCCCGGCCACGGCGGTCGCGATCGCCGCGATGGTCTCGAACCAGGCGCTGCCGCTCTGGTCGACGAGCTCGCGCTCGACCTCGAGCCGTTCGCGTTCGAACAGTTCTTCGCCGTCGCCGAGGCCGGCGAACGCGGCGGTGCGGTCGCGGATCGCCAGCAGTTTGCCGGCCGCGAAGTAGACACCGAGCAGGGTGATCAGCACGCTGCCGCCGACCGCCCCCAGCGCCGCCACGACCAGCGGCGGCAGCAGGTCCAGCCAGGCCCCGGCCACCAGCCAGCGCCGCCCTCGCCGCGGCGGGGCCGCGGGCACGACGCGGCGCCCGGCGACCCGTGCCAGCGCCAGTTCCAGCCGTTCGAGGTCGGGGTCGGGGACGGAGTCCAGGTCGCTCATGGTGCCGGTGAGAGATCGGTGGCGGCCAGGGCCTTCACCAGCTTGCCGAGAATTCGTCGGCCGTCGGCGCCGGGGACGGTGGCGGCGCACGCGTGTCGTCGTGCGGCCGACCGGGCATGCTGCCGGCGTGCGACCCGTCGCGACCACGAAGGACCTGCTGCAGCAAGCCACGACGGCCGCGGACGGCGAGCGTCTGCTGCTGCTCGCGGGAGCCGAAGATGCCGCCAGGCGTAGCGGGGACTGGCAGGCCGTCGCCGAGGCCTGGGCGGCGCTCGGGAACGCAACCGCTGCGGAGCGATGCCTCGTCCGGGCGCTGCAAGGTTCCGGACACGACATCTGGGACTACCGGCGCGCCGCGGCGACGCGCGCATTGCTCGGTGATCACCAGGCAGCCGTGGCCACGCTGGCCATGCTGGAAGCGGCGTTCCTAGGTCGCGTCGAGTCGAACGGTCTCCGTTGGCGCCTGCTGGCCGAGGGCTATGCGGAACTGCAGGACCTCGTCGGCGCACGCCGTTGCCTGGACGCGGGACGGGAGCGCGCCACCACGGTTGACGACTTGTGTGCGCTGGCGAAAGCACATGCCGAACTGGTTGCCGACCGGGAGACCGCACGTCGGCTGCTCGAAATGGCGGAGACGAGCGCGGCGACGGCCGTCGACCGGCATGGCGTGCCGGACGTTGGTGCATGGTGGACCACGGCGATCGCCTGGAGCGAGTTGCTCCAGGACGACGTGCGAGCGCAGGCGTCGCTCGAGGCCGGATTGGCTCGGGCGGCCGACGTATCGGGGTGCCTCACGATGGCCAGGGCCTGGTCGTGCGAAGAACCGTCCCAGCAGCAAAGCGACGCGTTCCAGCGGTGTCTCGACAAGGCGCGCGGGTTCGCCAGCACGTTCGAGGCGTGGTGCGAGATCGCCGAGACGATGCATGAACTTGGGGGTGACGTCGAGGCGGTGCGCGATGCGTTGGCACGTGCCGAAGCACTGGTCACGACGCCCGCAGAACGGCGCCGGTTGGTGCAGCGCCGGCGCGCCTGCCTTCCCGATGCAGAATCCGGAGCAGAGCCCGTAGCAGATTCCGAACCCGCTGGCCTGCTGCCGCAGGAACTGGCAGAGAGCCGCCTGACGGCATCGGGATGGATGCTGGACGCCGGGGCACTGCTCGAATGGCTGCGCCCGCGGCTGACGGAGGCCATGTTGACGGCGATCGCAGAAGAGGACCATGGCTACGACCGCGACGAGAACTTCGCCGTGCTGCAAGATATCGCGCGCAGCGGACGTGTACCCGTGCCGCTGGAGTGGGTGCCGCGTGAAGTGATGGAGCTGTCGCGTTGGGCGGAGGGGCTGCACGTCGACCACGTGCAGCGCGCGTTCTGCGCCACGGTGTTGTGCCTTGCCGAGCTGACTGCCGAACGGTTCGGCAGCATCGAGGCCAACCTCGCCATCCTGCTCGAGAGTTGCGCGATTCTCGGGGGCGAGGCGCTGGTGCGAGCCGAAGGACTGCTCGTGGCACTGTCCGAGCGTCCCGGGTGTGAGCCGAGCGAACGCGCGTTCGCCACGCTGGGTCTGCTGCTCGCCGCCGTGCAGCGCGACCCGCAGGACCCGCGACTTGCGCCGCTGGCCGCGCACCTGTTGGCCCTCGACGCGGAGCTCGTGCGCAGCGGGGACTACGCGCATCCCGAGCATGGCTTCGTGCTCGGCGCGACGCACTTCGACACGGCACACGCGGTCTGGAAGCGCCTCGTCCACCATACGTTCGCAGAGTGGCGCGACGATCCGGGGCGCCCAACCCTGACCGAAGTCGTGCGGCGCCTGCGCGCATGACGAGCGTCGGCCTACGCAGTAACTTCCGGCGATGGCCTGCACGCGCTGGTGGATTCTCGGGTTGCTGGCGGTCGGAGCCTGCCGCACGGTGCGGCCAGAGGACGTGCCGGCGGCAACGACCGCGGCGGCCAGTCAGGCCGCGGCGTTCCCCGGCGCCCCGTCGTTGCTGTCGGGCTTCGATCTCGGTGGCGAACGTGGCCTGCGGCACGGCGATCGACTGCTCTACGGCGTGACGCTGCACGACGGCGAGCGCGCCATCCGGCGCCTGCTACGGCTCGAGGTCGACCGCGACGATCCGGAACTGCGCACGCGCCTGTTGTCCGTCACCCAGAACGAACATCCGATCGCGGCGCGCCCGACGCGGCCAATGGGCCTGTTGCTGCTGCTTACCGACGCCGATGGCAACGAACTGCAGCGCTCGCGCATCGACACCTACGACGCCCACCTCGAGTCGAGCTTCACCGCCGGCGTGCTCGCACACCAACGCAACGATCCGTTGCCGGTGGCGGTCGCCACGCTGCAGCTGCTCGAGATCTGCAACCTGCTCGGTTCCGATGCGATCCTGAAGCGCCTGCTCGGCGAGGTCGCCAGCGTGCCGCTCGACATCCGGTTGCTGTGGCGGCGCACGTTGAGGCTGGAACCCGGCTTCGAACATGCCAGGCCGTGCACGGCACCCGCCCCCACCGGCGGCGGGCCCGAGCCCGAGTTCGACCTGCCGTTCGACCTGTATCTGAATGACTCCCTGTTGGTGCGCTGCTCGGCGGCGATCGCGGTGCCGCGGGGACCTACCGCCGCGGCCGCCGGCATCATCCGACTGTCGGCGCAGCAGGCCGAGCAGCCGGGCCCGCGCCTCGAGCTCGAACTGCTCGGCGCGGCGCGTGGCCCACGCTCGGACTTCGCGGCCCATGGCGCGGCGGTGTTCCTGGGCTACGGCTACGAGGGAGTAGCCCTCGCGTTCTCGCCGGACGG
>JALORC010000135.1 GCA_025459175.1 Planctomycetota bacterium
TCGGCGCTGGACGCCCGGCGCCGTTGCTCGACAATCGCGCGATGCCATCTCTACGCGCTTTGCTCGCGTTCCTGGTCGGGTTCTTGTTGTTCGCGGCGCCGGCAGCGGCGACCTGGTCGATCGTGATCGTCGATCTGGTCACCGGCGAGGTCGCGGTCGGTATCGCGACGTGCCTGACCGGGTTCGATCTGCGGCCGAACACCGTCGTCGTGGTGCCTGGCTACGGCGTCGCGGCGGCACAGTCGTTCGTCGGCCCGCTGTCGCTGCGACAGCTGATCCGCTCCGGCATGCTGGCGGGCACGCCGGTGAACCAGATCCTGGCGCAGCTGGCGACCGCCGACGGCGGCGGCCACGCCTCGCGTCAGTACGGCATCGTCAGTCTGGCCGGTGGCGTGGTGACGTTCACCGGCAGCCAGGCCGGGCCGTTCGCCGGTGGACTCACGGGGCAGGTCGGCAATCTCGTCTACGCGATCCAGGGCAACGTGATCACCGGGCAGCCGGTGTTGACCGCCGCCGAACTGGCGCTGCAGACGACGCCGGGCACGCTCGGCGACAAGCTGATGGCGGCGATGCAGGCCGCGCGCATGATGGGTGGCGACGGGCGTTGTTCGTGTTCCCAGGGGACGCCGACGTCGTGCGGCTCGCCGCCGGCGAGCTTCACCAAGTCATCGCACATCGGCCTGATGATCCTGAGCCGGCCGAGCGACTTCGACGCACCGTGCAACGGCGCACTCGGCTGCGGGGCCGGCAACTACTGGCTCGATCTCAACGTCGCCAACCAGACTGCCGCCGCGCTCGACCCGGTGCTGCAGCTGCAAGCGCTCTACAACACCTGGAAGCAGAACCAGCTCGGCCGCCCCGATCACTTCCAGTCGTCGGTGACGCTGAGTGCGCCGGTGTTGCGCGCCGATGGCGCGGCGACGGTGACCGGCACGGTGTGGCTGCGGGATGCGCAGGGCAACGCGCTCGGCAATACGCGGCCGTTGACGATCGGCTCGGCGCCGGGCTCGACCGCGACCGGCATCGTCTACGGGCCCGCGGTGCCGCAGCCGAACGGCAGCTACACGTTCGCGGTCACCGCCGGCTACGACGCCGGGGACCTCGCCATCGACGTCGCGGTCACCGATGCGTTCGGTCGGGTCGGCATCTGGCCGCGGCCGCAGCTGCAGGTCCAGGACGTGTTCGGCCCGTGTGGTGCGAGCGCAGTGCCGAACGCTCTCGGCGCTGGTCTCGACGTGCTGCGTGTGCAGGGCAGCGCCGGCAGCGATCGGGTCGTGACCGTCGGCATCGGCCAGCCGTTCTCGATCGAGATGCAGGCGCAGCCGAACGCGCCGCTGCCGGCCGGCCTGTTCGCGCTGTGGGCCCACATCGGCGCGCCGCCGCCCGGTGCCCAGCTGCCGCTCGGCGGCCTCGGTGGGGCGCTGTGCTTCACGCCGGCACCGTTCGCGCCGGCGGCGCCGACCGTGCTGCTCGCCGACTCGTTCGGGCTCGGCGGCGTCATTGCGGCGCCGCCGGCGCCGTGGACGCTGCCGGTGCCGGGCGTGCTGTCCGTGCTCGACCTCGCGCTGCAGGGCGTGATGCTGGTCGACCCGACGCTGTCCTTGGCGGCGACCAACGCGGTGCTGCTGCGGTTGGTGCCTTTGCCGGCGCCGACGATCACGTCGGTGCTGCCGCTCGCGGCGTTGCCCGGCCAGAACGTGACGGTGCAGGGCACCAGCTTCTTCGCCGGTCTGCAGGCCACGCTCGGCGGGGTCCCGCTGCCGGTGAACGTGACGTCGCCGACGACCTTGTCGTTCGTGGCGCCGGCCGGGTTGGCCTGCGATGCGCCGCTGGTGTTGACCAATCTCGGCGGCGGGTCGGCCCAGCGCACCGTCAACAGCACCCCGGTCGTGTCGACGATGCCGGCCAGCGGCAACTCGATCGGCGGCACCTCGTTCGTGATCACCGGCCAGAACCTGCTCGGTTGCACGGTGAGCTTCCAGGGCGTGCCGATGACGATCACCGGCCAGTTCGCCAACGTGCTGGTCGGATCGCTGCCGCCCGGTGCCCCGGGCCAGATCACGGTGACGGTCCGCAACGTCAACGGTTGCCAGACGACGCGGCCGTTCACGTATCTGTGAACGAGCGGTCGGCGGCCGCCGCGCGCCAGCGCAGCGGTCGGCGGCGCGCCGGTGGGCGGTCGCGCTCGACGCGCCAGAAGCCCTTCGCCGGACTGCCGCTGCGCGCACCCGCAGCACCGTCGCAACCGCGCGTGAGCCATTGCACCGCCGCGACGTCGAGCCCGAACGCGCGGCCGACCAGCACGTCGATGCGCGTCGTGATCGCGTCGCGCGCGGCCGCGTCCGTGACCGGCTGCGGTGGCTCACCCCAACCTTCGCTCCGTGCCGCGTGCCAGAGCGACGCGTGCCACGGCAGCACGGCGCACAGCCGCAGGCACAGCCGCGCCAGTTCGATCGCCACGTCGTCGGGCAGGCGCGGTAGCACGCAGTCAGCGAGCACGAAGCCGTTCAGGTTGGTGCCGCCGAGCCGTTGGCGCAGGGCCCAGTCGAACGGCAGCGACGCCAGCACCGCCGCGGTCGCGGCCGACGATCGCACCGGCAACGTCAGGCCGGCACGCGGTTGCAGCACACCGAGCGAGTTGCCGGTCGGTTGGTCGGGCAGCAAGGTCGCGATCGTGGTGCGCTCGTTGGTAGCGTTCGAAAGGGCGCGGTGGACGAGCCGCACCGGACTGCGCGTGCCGGCGCCTTGGCGCCAGCATTCGGCGTCGACCAAGTACGCCGGCTGCAGCGCTGCCGGGCTCGCCGGCGGCACCCAACGCGTGTGATGGCCGCTGCCACCGGCGTGGGCGCCGGCGTTGGCGTGCAGTTCGCCGATCATCGCGCCCTGGTAGAGCGGCAGCAGGTCGGGGTGTCCGTCGCGGCGCCAGACCGCGTCCGCGCCGCACCGATAGCCGGCGGCCTCGGCTGCGGCGCGGTCCAGGAACGAGCCGCGCGCCGTGGTCATGTTGAAGTCGCCCTGCTGCCACGTGAACGCGCCGCGCGGCCCGAGCAGCGGCTCGCCGTGCTCGGCCATCGTGCGCATCACCTCGAGGTCGGTGCGGCTCTCGACCTCGACGAAGGCACCCGAGCCGGGGCTCAGCGCCCGCAGTTCGGCGACCGTGTAGTCGACGTGCGGTGGCACCGGCGCCGCCCATTCCGCGAGCTCGGTGCGGCCGAACGCGACCTGCACGCGCTCGGTGCTGCCGCCCTTCTCGGCGACGATCGCGCCGAAGCGGAAGCGACGGTCGATCGCGAACACGCTGGCGCGGTTCTCGAAGCCGAACAGCCACTCCCAGCGGCACTGCGACAACAGCAGCCGGCGCAGCGGTTCGGCCTCGCGATCGAACCACAGGCTCGCGGGCACGATCAGGCCGAGACGCCCGCCCGGGCGCAGCAGCTGGAACGCGCGTTCGACGAACAGCCGGTAGGTGAACAGCTTGCCGCGGCCCTGGTGCACGAAGCGCGTGCGCAGTGCGGTCCGGTCGCTCGGACCGTCGGTATCGCCGTGCAGCGTCTCCCACGGCGGATTGGTCAGCACGCAGTCGAAGCTGCCGGGCTCCAACTCGTGCAGACCGCAGCCGGCGCGCACCCGTTCGCCGATCGCCGCGGCGGCGGTTTGGTCGGCGCGGCACTGCCGGGCCACTGCGGCTGCCGCCAGCTTGCTTGCCTCGGCATCGACGTCGCGGCCGTGCAGGCACGCGGCCGCGGCGGCGGGTTCGAAGCCCGCCTCCATCAGCAGCTGCGCCGCGGCGAGCAGGAACACGCCGCCGCCGACCGCCGGGTCGACGATGCGTAGCTGCGCCGTTGCCGCCGCCGGCCCGAGCAGCGGCCGCAGCGCTCGCGCCGCGGTCGGCGCCGCCAGTTCGAGCGGCGTGAACCAGGCACCGCGGCGCTTGCGCAGCTCGGCCGGCAGCCGCGTCGGGTGATCCTCGGCGCGCTCGACCAGGTCCGCTTGGGGTTCGGGCCCCGCGTCCGGTTCGGGGGCGGCCATCGCTCGCTACAGCGACTCGGTCGGGAAGCCAGCACCCTGCAGCGTGGCGAGGATCTGGTCGAGGTGGCCGCGACCGCGCGTCTCCATGACCACGTCGAGCTCGGCCTGGCGCGGCGCCAGCCCGGTGAACAGTCGCTGGTGTTCGATGTCGATGATGTCGGCCCCGGAGGCGCCGATCATCTGCGTCACGCGCGCCAGCACGCCGGGCACGTCGTTGATCGCGATACGTAGCTTGGCGATCTTGCCGTCGCGCTTGAGGCCGCGCAGCAGCACCGTCGACAGCATGCGCCGGTCGATGTTGCCGCCGCAGATGATCGTGCCGACGGCGCGGCCCTGGAACATGGCCGCGTGCTTCTGGATCGCCGCGAACCCCGCCGCTCCGGCGCCCTCGGCGGTGATCTTCTGCTGTGCCGACAGCACCTGGACCGCGGTCTCGATGTCGACCTCGTCGACCAGCAGCACGTCCTCGAGCAGCGGCTTCAGCAGCGCCGAGGTGATCTCGCCCGGCGTCTTCACCGCGATGCCGTCGGCCAGCGTGTGGGTGTGCATGGTCGGCACCGGCTCGCCGCGCAGTCGTGCGCGCATCGACGCGCACATCGCCGTCTGCACGCCGTAGACGCGGATCGCCGGGTTCTTGTGCTTGGCCCAGATCGCCATGCCGGCGCACAGGCCGCCGCCGCCGATCGGGATCACCAGCGTGTCGATCGACGGCTGGTCGGCGAGCATCTCGATCGCCGCGGTGCCCTGACCGGCGATCACCAGCGGGTCGTCGTAGGGATGCACGAACGTGTAGTGGCGCTGCGCCGCGATCTCCTTGGCGATCACCGTCGACTCGGCGACCGACTCGCCGCGCAGCACCACCTCGGCGCCGAGACTCTCGGTGCGTTCGACCTTGGAGAACGGCGTCGTCAGCGGCATCACGATCAGCGCCTTCATGCCGAGTCGCCGGGCGTGGTAGGCGACGCCCTGCGCGTGGTTGCCGGCCGACGCGGCGGCGACGCCGGCGGGTGGCTCCGCCGCCTGCGCCAGCCGCTGCAGCTTCAGGCAGCTGCCGCGGTCCTTGAACGAGCCGGTGTACTGCAGGTTGTCGAGCTTCAGGAACAGCTGCATGCCGAGCTGCTCACCCAGGCGCGGCGCCCGGATCGTCGGGGTGCGCTGGATGTAGCTCGAGATCGCGGTGTGGGCCTGGGCGATGTCTGCGGCGGTGACCTGCATGGGGGCCGGAGCGTAGCGAACCGGTCGACCCGTTGCCGCTGCCGTGGCCAGCACCCATCATGCGCCGATGCTCGGTCTCCTGTGGGGGCTCGTATTGGTGGTGAACGTCGCGACGGCGCTGGTGTTCGGCTTCGACAAGTGGCGCGCGCGTCGCAACGGCCGCCGGGTGCCCGAGCGCAAGCTGCTGTGGCTGGTGTTCGCGACCGGCTGGATCGGGGCGTGGGCGGCGATGGCGTTGTTCCGCCACAAGACGGTGAAGCAACCGTTCCGGCGCCTCGCGCTGCTGTGGACCGTCGTCAACCCGTTCTGGCTGCTGCTGTGGCAGACCGTCGCCGGCGAGTGAGTCGGTCGCAGCCGGTCACAGCAGCAGTCGCAGTGCGGCCTTCTCGCGGGCCTCGAACAACCGCTTCTCCTGCATTGCCCGGCGCATCACCTGGCGGATCGTCGGGATCGCGTCGTCGGTGAACAGGATGAACACCTGCTGCGTGAACTCGAGGCGCTTGACCAGGTGCCAGCCGTACGGGGTCTCGATGACATCGGGGCTGACTTCGCCGTCGCGCAGTTGCCACGCGGCCCGGCACAGCGCCGCCGGCAGGCGATCGTCGTAGCGGTGCACGCCGACCAGCCGGCCGCCGTCCTTGGCGGTGCGGGTGTCGTCGGAGTAGAGCTGCGCGATCTCCTCGAAGTTGGAGCCGTCGGGACGCAGCCGCGCCTTGATGTCCGCCAATCGGTCGTTGGCGCGCGCGAGCCCTTCGGCGTCGAGCAGCAGGCCCCGGCCGCCATCGCGGTGCTGGACCAGGATGTGGGCGATCGTGACCTGGCCGCCGAACACGCGCGCGTTCTGGTTGAAGAACTCCTGCAGCACGCCGCGCGGGTAGTCGTCCGGCTCGAGCAGATCGAGCATGCCCTGCAGCTCGGCGGCGAGGCCGTTCTGCAGCTGGTAGTCGGACAGCATCGTGTTGATGCGCTGCTGGCTCATCTCGGTCGGGCGACCGGCCTGCTTGCGGCTCTCGACGTAGCGGTCGAGGTAGCCCTGGAAGCTCTGGCGCAACGACTCGCTCTGCGCCGCTTCCAGCGCCTTCGGGTCGGGCTGCTGGTCGCCGAGCGCCTGCCGCAGCGCTTCGAGGTCGGCGAAGTGCCGCACCCACGGCGCCATCAGATCGGAATCCAGCATGCGCTGGATCTCGGGCCGGGTGGCCAGGGCCTGTTTGAAGCCGGGGTGGTGGCGGCTGTCGAGGTGTTCGACGAGGTTGCGCAGCGTCAGCGTGCGCGAGCCGACCACGGCGATCGGGGCGTCCTGGTCCTCCGGCCACGACAACGCCACGTGGCCGGTGCGCGCGGCAGCGGGCGCCCCGGTCGCGAGCTGGCCCACGACTTCGGGCCCTGGGGCGGTCTTCGGCGGCGTCGGCGCCGGATCCTGGGCGATCGCGAGCGCGGCGAGCAGCAGCGGCGTGACGATACGAACGGTGCGGTCGGGCATTGGCATCGGTGGGCGGCAGACGCGGTTCGGAGCCGAGCGTATAGCAAGGTGCGCCGTCGGCGTAACCTCGAGCCGGCGGGGCGCGGAGCGCAAGTCTCCTCGGCTCGGTGGCCGCCTCGCTTGAACGGGGATGCCGCGGCAGCTTCGATGCGGGACGGCGGCCGTCCCGGGCGCCGCCCCCGCCCCATGACCGCCTCGTCCCGTTCGCCGCTGCCCGATGCCATCGCCGCCCGGTTCCGCACCGAGTTCGGCGCCGCTCCGTGCCGCCGGTTCTTCGCCCCCGGCCGCATCAATCTGGTCGGCGCCCATCTCGACTACAACGGTGGCTCGGTGCTGCCGATGGCGGTGGACCGCGGCATCTACCTCGCGATCGCGCCGCGCGACGACGGCCTGCTGCGGTTGCGCAGTCTCGATCAGGGACTCGCGGTCGACATCGAGGCCGCCGACATCGGCGAGCGCACGCGGCCCGAGCTCGGCTGGGCCGGGTATCCACTCGGCGTCTGGCAGGGTTTCCGTCAGGCCACCGGCATGGCACGCGGCTGCGACATGGTGTTCGCCGGCGACCTGCCGATGGCTTCGGGCCTGTCGTCGTCGGCGGCGCTGGAGGTCGTCACCGCGATCGCGCTCGATGCGTTGCACGGCACGCGGCTCGAACGGCAACAGCTGGCGCTGCTCGCCCATCGCGCCGAGACCGGCTTCGTCGGCGTGCGCTGCGGCATCATGGATCAGTTCGCCTCCGCGCTCGGCCGGGCCGGTCAGGTGCTGCTGCTGCACTGCGCCGGACCACGCTGGGAGCACGTGCCGTTCGACCCCACGGCCTGTGAGGTGCTGGTGCTCGACACCAAGAAGCCGCGCACGTTGGCGAAGAGCGGCTTCAACGAACGGGTCGCGCAGTGCGCCACCGCGCACGAGCTGCTGCGCACGCACGCCCGCGATCTGCCGCATCTCGCGCTCTACTCCGCCGCCGACCTCGAGCAGGTTCGATCGGCGATGGACCAGGTGACGTTCCGGCGCGCCCGGCACGTGATCACGGAGATGGAGCGGACCCGCGCCGGGGTGGTGGCGCTGCGGCAGCACGACTACGCGACGCTGGGGCGCCAGCTCGATGCGAGCCACGAGTCGACGCGCGTCGACTACGAGGTCAGCTGTGACGAGCTGGACGTCATCACCGGGGCCGCGCGCGGCTGCGAAGGCGTGTTCGGGGCGCGGCTCACCGGTGCCGGTTTCGGCGGCTGCGGCATCGCGCTGGTGCGGCCCGGTCAGGCCGAAGTCGTCGCGAGAACGGTCGGCGATGCGTATCGGGCCCGATTCGGGTTCGACGCCGGCTTCGACGTGCTGCGGATCGGCAGCGGGCCCGGCGAGCTCGACCGCTGATCGTACGGCCGTCGGTTAAGGGTTCGGGGTTCTGGGTTCAGGGTTCTGGTTTCAGGGCTCTGGCGCGTGGCGCGCGACCAGCACGCCGTCACCGCCGGCGTGCCGAAGGCGCACCGCGATCAGTTCGCTGCCCGTGAAGCCGGGGTAATCGTGCGGCGTGCCCCGGTGGACGAAGCTCACGCGCCCGTCGCCGCGTTCGAGTCGCGTCACGGTGGCAGGGAACGCGAGGTCGAAGCGGCCGAGCACGGTGACGTCCCCGAGCGAGATGAGCAGCGAGGCTTCGTCGGCGAAGGTGTCGCCGACCGGATCGCCGGCGCAGGCGGTCAACACCGCGACGGTCGCCGCAACGGATCGGAGCAGGTTGCGCATGGCGGATGTCCTGCCGCTGCATCGGTGGGTTTCGCGACCATCGGGGGCGAGCGGGGCGCGCGGTCGCATCGCACGGGCCGATGACAGCGCGCCGGTCCCGGGTCGGGACCGGCGCTCAAGCCGCATCGCGATCAGCGCAGCTCGAGATACTCGGTGCTCTGGAAGCCGAGCGCGTTCTGCGTGGTCATGGTGCCGACCTGGAAGTAGCCGGGCAGCACACCGAACACGGCGCGCGGCACCGTGAAGCCGAACTCGACGAAGCCGGCCGGGCTGGCGGTGACCAGCGCCGAGGCGATCACGTTGGTGTTCAGGAAGCAGCCGGGCGCGCCGAACTGCGTCAGCGACAGCGGCAGCGGCACGCCACCGATGCTGGTCCGGCTGTCGCCGAAGTTGACGATCGACATCGCGTTCGGCGCCGCGCCGTTGACGGTGATGACGAACGGGTCGCCGTAGCCGAAGGTGCTCGGCACCGAGCTGATGCTCGGGCCGCAGTTCCAGCCGCCGACGGTGGTGACGATCTCACCGGGCACCTGCGGCGCCAGGTCGCGCTGCAGCGTCAGCACGTCGAACGTGCCGCCGGTGAGGCTGCCGATGGCGACGAACTGGTAGGCGACGTTGCTCGCCGGGCGGAAGCCGACCGGGCCGAACACGCTGGTGCTGGTGCCGGCGGCGAGCAGGCGGACCTGCAGGTTGGTCGGCGGCAGCGTGGTGGTGGCGCTGACCCCGTTGGTCAGGTTCGGGATGGTCGCGGTGACGCCGCCGGTCAGGCCGACGTCGACGGCCGGGGCCGCGGCGAGGTGGCGAACGGTGACGCGGGCCGTCGACGGCGCGAGTGCGCTGACGTCATTGGCGAACGCGGACAGCACCGGCGAGCTCTGCAGGTTCAGGTGGGCGACGATCGTCACGTCGTCACCGCGGGCGACCGTGTCGGTGCGGTTCAGCACCGGCGAGCCGTTGAGCAGCACGTCGAACGCGTAGGTGCCGGGCGCCACGACCAGCGGGCCGCGGATGTCGCGGTAGTCGAACGTGAACAGCGGCTGCGTGTTGGCGCGGACCGTCACCGGGGCCGGCAGGCCAGGAATGCCGTGCACGACGCTGACGCGGGCGGTCAGCGGCACGATCTGCTGCTGCAGCCGGAACGACGGCGCGAGCGCCACGCCGGTGGCGAAGATGCCGTAGCCCATGCCGTTCTCGACCGCGATGTCGGCCGGGCCGAACGCCGTCGTGCTGGTGCCGGCAACGTTGACGCGCACCGAGTAACGACCGGGCGCGACATCGGCCTGCACTTCCTGGCCATTGCTGACGTTGGGCAGGGTCGCGACGGTGGTGCCGTTCTGCTGCAGGATCACGTCGACGGCCGGGGCCTGCGCGGTGTGGCGCACGTAGAGGCGCGAGCCCGGCAGCGTCAGGTTCGGCAGGCTGTTGCCGAACACCGACAGCCGCGGCGTGCCGGTCGCGTCGAGGTTGGCGATCACGGAGTAGTCGAGGCCGGCGGCGACATTCGCGTTGGCGCTCAGGATCGTCGAGCCGTTGAGGCGCACCTCGAGCAGGTAGGCGCCTGGAGCCAGCGACAGCGGGCCGCGCTGTTCGCCGTAGTCGAAGGAGAACAGCGTGGAGCCGTTGGCCAGCACCTGTACGGGGGCGGGCAGGCCGGGCACGCCGTGCAGCACGGTGACCTTGGCATCCTGGGCAGGGACGGCGGCGAGCAGGCTCGCGGCCACGAGGAACGAACGGAACAGGTTCACGGCAACTCGGTGGTTGTGGTGGTGGAACACGCCACGGGAAGGAGAGGCAGCTCGTCCATGGCGGCGCTCATTTCGCGACTTTCCACCGGCCCGGATGCAGGTGATTTCGTGCGTGAGAAATCGCACACGGTGTGATCGGAATCGCACTGGCATGGCCGCCGAACGCATTTGCGGGCCGGGGCGATCGAAGGCGGGCGCGGGCTGCTCTCCACATTCCTGACGGCCCGCCCGGGTTCCTGCCGTGTGGTCCTGGCCGACGCCTCGTCGCTTTCTCCTCTTCCTGGATCCCATGCTCCGCTCGACCCTGCTCGTTGCTTCCTTCTCCCTGTCCACCGCGGCACTGCTCGCGCAGTCCGCTCCCCAACTCGTCGGCCTGACGCGCAACCTCGCGGATCTGCGCCGGCACTCGATCGCGGCTTGTGCGCCGGTCGCCAACTGCTCGCCGATCGGCTTCCCTGGCTCGGCGGCACTGCCGGCGACCGCCGGCGGCGCGGCATGGGACGCGATCCACAGCGGCACGTGGATCAGCAACGGGCAGCTGCTGGCCTGCGTCGACGACACGTGCGGCTACCTGTGTCCGCCGGTGGCGATCCCGGGTATCGGCGGGGCAGTGTTCGTGGTCGGCATGGAGGTCGTGACCAGCACCCAGCAGCTGCTGGTCCTCGACAGCGCCGACAATCTGCACGTGCTCGATCTCGCGTGCCCACCGGTGCAGACCAGCGTGTGCCCGGTCGCGTTCGTCAATCCGTTCGTGTCGGGAGGCCTCGCCGCCGACGATCTCGCGGGCCTGGTCTTCTTCACCCGATTCGATCCGGCCACCGGCTTGAACCAGATCGCATTCGCCGCCGCTGCGAACCCATGCACGCCGATCGGGCTGCTGATCGTGCCGCCGTGTGGGCCGGTCGGAGCCTTCACCGGGCTGGCCGTGGACTCGGTGGCTCAGGTGCTCTACGGCACCGACGGGCAGCGCACCGTGTCGATGTCGTACCTGGTCACGCCGATCGGCACCGTGGTGTTGACCGGAGTGAACTGCTGCCCGGTGCTCGCGGGCCTCGATCCGCTGACCGGCCTGGCGATGCGTCCAGGCCGCGCCACGGCGACCGGTGTCGCGTGCAATGCCGGCATCTGCCCGCCTTGTCCGATGGTGCAGTCGACGGCCGGCGACTCGGTGCTCGGCAACGCCGACTTCGCGCTGCGTCTGAACGGTGCGCCGGCCGGTTCGATCGCCTGGTGCATGATCGGCGCCGGGCCGTGCGCGGCGGGCGGCCCGGTGGTGCCCCCGCTGTGCGGCCCCGCTTACACGCTGCCGCTGCTCGGCATCCTCGGGGCCAACCTGACCATCGGGGCCGGTTGCGCCGCCTCGACGTCGTTCTCGTTGCCGCTGCCGGCCAACGCGAGCCTCGGTGGCCTCGTGCTCAGCAGCCAGTGCTTCGTCTGGTGCCCGGTCGGACCGGGCGGCTCGTCGATGAGCCCGTGCCTGTCGTTCGAGCTGCAGGGACTCTGACCGGCAGCCACCGCGCGATCAGTCGCCGGCGAGCGCTTCACTGCAGACCTTGACGCACTCGTCGCAGATGCAGCAGCGCTGGCCGGCCAGCATCGCACCGACCTGGCGGCGAGTCTTCAGGCAGAACGCGCAGTGCACCGGGCTCTCGGTCAGCGAGCGCGTCAGTTCGTCGACGGCGTCGGCGACGAAGCTGCGCAGGGCCGTGCCGCTGTCGGAGTCGGCCTCGGCGTGCACCTTCACCTGCGAGTGCGAAGCCGTGCCGCGGTCGGGATCGACGATGATGTCGTGACCGTTCACGAGTCCGCCCCGCAGGGTCACGAGCCGCAGCAGCCGACCGTGGTCATCGAACGTCGCGTGCACGCCGTCGGTGATGGGGGACTCGGCGAACGGGACCGGGATGTCGTCGCGACCGAGGTCGCGGTTCGGATCGAAGTCGGGCATGCGTTCGGTTGGCGAGGGCGCGCGAGTATGCCCGCTCGCCGCCGCGCTCGCCGCTCCCCGGCGCGGCAAAGTTGCGCCGGGGCCGGCGTCAGGCGAAGCCGCCGTCGACGCCGATGCACTGGCCGGTCACGTAGCTGGCCGCCTCCGAACACAGGAACCCGACCACGGCCGCGACCTCGTCGGGCATGCCGATCCGCTGCATCGGGATCTGCTGCACCATCTGCTCCGGCACGCCGGCGATCATGTCGGTCTGGATCAGGCCGGGCGCGACCGCGTTGACGGTGACACCCTTCTTCGCGACCTCGAGCGCGAGCGTCTTGGTGGCGCCGAGGATGCCGGCCTTCGCGGCCGCGTAGTTGGCCTGGCCGCGGTTGCCGCGCGTCGCCGACAGCGACGACAGATTGACGATGCGCCCCCAGCGCTGCATCACCATCGGCATCACCACCGGCTTCGTCACGTGGAAGAAGCCGTCGAGCGAGGTGCGCAGCACGTCGTGCCACTGTTCGCCGGTCATCGCCGGGAACGCCGCGTCGCGGGTGATGCCGGCGTTGTTGACGACGATCGCCAGCGGCCGCTTGTCGAGCAGCAGCGTCTTCATCGCCGCCGCGGTCGCCTGCGCATCGGCGACGTCGAACTGCATCGCCTCGGCCTCGCCGCCGGCGGCCCGGATCGACTCGACGACCGCCGCCGCCGCCTCGGCGCCGCTGCGGTAGTTCACGATCACCGGGTGGCCCATTGCGGCCAACCGCCTGCAGATGGCGGCGCCGATGCCTCGGCTGCCGCCGGTGACCAGGGCGCGACGGGTCCGGGCGAGGTCGGAAGTCATTGTGCGGCCTTACCATGGGCGGGTCCGGATCGTCAAGCAACGCGGCGGATCGATCGTCGTTCTTGCGTGCCTCCTTTCCGTAGTGACACTTACCGCCATGTCGCATCGCTCCCGTTCGGGTCTGATTCTTCCCCTCCTCGCCCTCTCGTTCGGTCTCGCTGCCGGTTGCAAGACCTCGGTGCCGCAGCCGCCGCAGGCGCAGACGGCCGGCCTGCGCATCGACGTGCAGAAGGTGAGCAGCTCGGCGCGCAAGCAGCGCATCGACGTCAGCCTGAAGATCTGGAACGACCACGAGCAGCGCATCAGCTTCGATCTCGGCAATGTGCGGCTGCAGTTCAACGGGCGCGAGGTCTCGCCGTCGCCGGCGCTGACCAAGGACCCGAACCCCGATGTGCAGGCGAAGTCCAACCGCCAGCTGTACTGGTCGTTCGAGGTCGGTGACGTGATCGGCGAGGGCACCTATCCGATCGAGATCCGCGAGATCCACAAGGGTGACATGCCGCTCGGCGAGAAGGCCGAGTTCCGCATCAACATCGGCGCCTGATCGAAGTCGGCCCTTCCCCCGCCGCGGCGGCGCGGGATGATGGCCGCGCATGCACCCGATCCGCCGTCTCGCCCTGGATCGCCGCGCGTTCCTGCGCGGTGGTGCGGCGTGTCTCGCGCTGCCGTGGCTCGACGCGATGCAGCCGGCGCTGGGCCGGCCGCCGGCCGCCGTGGCGCGCTGCCTGTTCGTGTTCTCGCCGAACGGCATGCACATGGAGCGCTGGCGGCCGAACGGCAAAGGTGCCGGCGCCGAGCTCGTGCACACGCTGGCGCCGCTGCAGCCGTTGCGCGATCGGGTGACGGTCTGGAGCGGCCTCGCGATCGACGGTGGCCGGCCGCACGGCGACGGGCCCGGTGACCATGCGCGCGCTGCCGCGTCGTTCCTCACCTGCGCGCATCCGCGCAAGACCGGCGGTGCCGACCTGCGGGTCGGCGTCTCGATCGACCAGGTGATCGCCGCGGAGGTGGGCCGGGACCTGCCGTTCGCCTCGCTCGAGGTCGGTCTCGAGCGCGGCACCGCGGCCGGGATCTGCGATTCGGGCTACTCGTGCGCCTACAGCAACAACATCAGCTGGCGCGCCGCCGACACGCCGGTCACCAAGGAGGCCGAGCCGCGGGCGGTGTTCGCGCGGTTGTTCGGCGATCCGGGGCGCGCGCTCGATCGCCGCGCGGCGCTCGACGAGCAGCGCCGCCATCGTTCGCTGCTCGACCTGGTGCAGGCCGATGCGGCGGCGCTGGCGCAGCGCCTCGGCGCCGGCGATCGCCACAAGCTCGACCAGTACCTGCAGTCGGTGCGCGAGCTCGAGCAGCGCCTGCAGCGACTCGAAGGCGAGGCCGTCGGTGACAGCACGCCCGTGCCGACCGGGCTGCTCGACAGCGGGCAGGGTTACGCCGAGAAGCTCGCGCTGCACTACGAACTGATCGCGCTCGCCTTCGCCACCGGCCGCACCCGCGTCGCGACGCTGATGCTCGGCAACGGCGGCAGCAATCGCAGCTACAAGTTCCTCGACGTGCCGGAGGGCCACCACGACCTCAGCCACCACGGCAAGAGCTTCGAGAAGCTCGCGGCGCTGGCGAAGATCAACGAGTTCCAGATCAAGCAGCTCGCGACGTTCCTGAAGCGGCTGCGCGAGCAAGCGGACGGTGACGCCGATCTGCTCGCCAACAGCCTGGTCCTGTTCGGCTGCGGCATCGGCGACGGCGACCGCCACAACCACGACGACCTGCCGGTGCTGCTCGCCGGTGGCGGTGCCGGCGCCGCGAAGAGCCGCGGACACGTGGTGCTGACGAAGGAGACGCCGATGGCCAATCTCCATCTCGCCATCGCCCGCGCGATGGGCGTCCAGGCCGAGCGCTTCGCCGACAGCAACGGTGTGCTGGCGCTGAGTTAGAGCGACGCTCCTGGCGGAGCTTCGCTGTGTGGCGAGCTTCTCCCAGCTTGCCTCGAAGTCGTCACGCGGTGGCAGGGACCTCGTGCACGCTGATCCGCCCGTGCCGCAACCAGCCCTCGGTGAGCAACCAGGTGTGCGCGTCGGTCACCGGTCGCACGATCGCCTCGATGCCCTTGACCGTGATGCGTTCGCGGAAGCCGGTGAACCATGGCGCCGAGGAGAACGTGTCGATCGCCTGCGGCACGGTGACCTCGCGGCCTCCGGCCGCGTGCTTCCTGGCGTTGCCGAACACGTAGCGCAGCGCGTTGCGGACCTCGCGCGGTGACTTGAGGATGTGGTCGTGGTAGCGATCGGCGAACACGCTGCCGCGGCGCGACCACAGCTTGTTGAGCGCCCTGGCGATGCGGATCAGCAGGCCCTGCAGGCCG
>JALORC010000221.1 GCA_025459175.1 Planctomycetota bacterium
CCGTTCCGTCCGCAGCCTGGCCGCACCGGCCGCGCTGCTGTTCGTCATCCCACTTGCCGCGCAACAGGCCCCTCTGCCGATCGCGGCCGGTGCCGTCGCCAGCCCGATCCGCACCGGTGCGGTCGCCCCCGACGGCAGCGAGGTCGGGCTGTGGGCCAGCGGCGAGCGCTACAAGGTCCACTTCGGCGACCGCATGACGTTCTATCCGTACGTCGGCCCCGAGCTGCCGCACCAGCCGATCAGCTGGCGGACCATCTCGGTGCGCGCCGGCGACCACGAGCTGCTGGCGCGGGATCGCCAGCCGTTGCCGAGCCATGACGAGTGGCGCTGCAGCTACGACCACGGCGCGATCGTCGAGCTCTACGAAGTGCGCGCCGAGGGCCTCGAGCAGAGCTTCGTGCTCGCCGAACGTCCGCCCGCCGGTGAACTGGTGGTGACCGGTGCGCTGACGACGCCGCTGCGCCTGCCGACCGCCGCCGGCGAACACGGCCCGCTGTCGCTGCAGCTCGCCGATGGGCGCGAAGCGGTGCGCTACGGGGCCGCGGTGTGCATCGATGCCGCCGGCCACACCACGCCGATGACCACCGAGGTCGACGGCGAACGCATCCGTCTGTGCGTGCCGGCCGCGGTGATCGCGAGCGCGGTGTTCCCGCTGGTCATCGACCCGCTGATCGCCACCACGCTGCTCGGCAGCGGGGCGATGGTCAGCGAGGTCGACGTGCTGCACGAAACGGCGACCGCCACCGGCGTGCAGGGTCGCATGTGGGTCGCCGAGAGCCGCACCGTCGCGGCCGGAGACAACGACGTGCGCCTGTATCGCCTCGGCAGCAACTTCGGCGGCACGCCGGTCGAGGTCTATCGCGAGATCTCGTCGTGGGACGCGACCCAACCGCGGCTCGCGTTCGCGGGCGGCGCGCAGAAGGCGGTGCTGGTGTTCGCGGCCGACTACATCAACGGTCGCTTCCTGATCGTGCACCGCCACGACGTCGTCGACATGTCGCTGTCGACCAGCGCCTCGGTGGTGCCGACCGCCGGGGACTCGCACTGGCGCCCGGACCTCGGCGGGCGCGGCAGCCTCGCCGGCAACCGCGTGCTGATCGTGTTCCAGCGCGAGGCGGTGATGCCGTTCGCCGAGACCGCGACCAGCCAGGTGTGGGCCACGGTCTACGACGCATCGGTGTTCGGCAACCCATTCGTGGTGCCGCCGTTCGCGCTGCGGCCGCTGGCCAACCGCGACCAGGAACGACCGGTGGTGAACCAGGCCGCCGCGACGCCGGACTGGCTGGTCGCGTTCCAGGAACACAACGGCAACATCGTCAACGACGACTGGGACATCGAGGTGATGGCCGTGGACGGCAACGGCACGATCGGCCCGACGCCGCTCGGCACCGAGGAAGCCGCCGATGCCTCGCGCCACAAGGTCGGACCGCAGCTCGCCGGCGGCGGCGGTCGCTTCGTGCTGACCTATGCGACCCGGACCTTCGAGCAAGCGCTACCGAAGCCGACCAGCGCGGAAGGGCAGGTGCTGCGCGCGCAGCGCATCGACTGGGACCTCGCCACCAACACCGGCAGCCGACCGCACCCGGCCGTCGATCTGTTCGCGCCCGGCACGGTGACGCTGCGCGGCACCGGCATCGCCTTCGACGCCGGCAGCGCCGACCACTGGTGCGCGAGCCTGCGCCACGACCCGACCACCTCGTATCGTGTCTACAAGCTCGGCTTCACCGGCAACGTCGTCGAGTCGGGCACCTTCCCGCTGGCGACCGGGGCCACGCCGGCCAACCTGGCGGTGACGTTCAACGCCGAGGCACGCAGCTTCCCGCTCGTGTTCGCGGAGAACGACGGCAGCGCCGGCAACAACCTGCTGCAGGCCTCGCAGCTGCAGTACGACGCGGTGACGCCGCCGACGCTGCTCGGCTTCTCGTGCGGCAGCGGCGTGTGGGGCGACACCACGGCGATCGCCCTGCACCAGCAGCTCGGCGCGCAGGGCATGCCGCTGCAGCTGACAGGCGCGCCACAGGACCTGGCCGCAGTCCTGTTCGTGTCGACCGTCGCATTCCCGATCCCCGCCGATGGCCTCGGTGCACCCGGTTGTGTGCTGTATCCCGACCTGAACCTGCCGAACTACCTCGGCTCGGTCGGACTCACGATCACCGGCGGTGCTGCCAGCACACGGCTCGACCTGCCCGAGAGTCTGCCCCCGATGACGCTGACCATGCAGTGGGTCTACCTGACCCCGGGCGCCAACCCGCTCGGCCTGCAGGCGAGCCAGGGCCTCACGGTGCAGGTCGGTCGCTGACGCCCGGGAAGTGACGCTTCCAGCGCAGCACCCGCGACTCGAACAGATGCCAGCTCAGCCAGCCGATGCCCCAGCTGAGCAGGAGGCACGCGCCGGTGAACACGATCAGCAGCTGCGTCGGCGACAGCGTGTCGACCAACCAGCGTTGCAGCGCCACCGGCAGGTCACCGTGCCAGCGGAACGCCATCCACTCGACGACCAGGAAGTGCACGAGGTAGATGCAGTAGCTGTAGGCGCCGAGCGAACGCAGCGGCGCCACCGACAACAACCGCGCGATCACGCCACGATGGCGCGCCAGCACCAGCACGCCGGCCGCCATCGCCATCGCCGCGATCAGGCCCCAGGTCTGCATCACCGCCGTCGCCGGGAACGCATCCTTGCGGTGCCACGCGATCCCGGCCAGCGCGCCGGCGCCGAGCGTCGCCGCCAGCGCGCCGCACCACTTCGGCGGCAGCGGCAACAGCGCCAGCAGCGCCCCCGCCGCCAGCGTGTCGAGGCGGCAGAAGGTCAGGAAGTACGGCTTCGGGATCCCCGCCTCCAGGCACAGGAACCGCGCCGCGATCGCACCGAGGATCGCCACCACGCAGACGCGCGGCAGCCAGCGCCCGGGCACGAAGGCGATCACCGCGGGCCACACCAGGTAGAACTGTTCCTCGACCGCGAGCGACCAAGTGATCTCCCGCGCCAGATCGGTCTGCAGATCGACGCCGAAGGCGAGCCGGAAGTTCTGATAGTACAACAGATAGGCGGCCGTCTCCGAACCCGTCGCCGCCGCCCGCGGCAGCCACCACAGCAGCAGCGCCATCACCACGTAGTAGAGCGGGAAGATGCGCAGGGCCCGCCGCACGTAGAAGTTGCGGAAGTAGTGCAGCTCGCCGCGGCTGCGCACCAGGATGCCGGTGATCAGGTAGCCGCTGAGCACGAAGAACACGTCGACGCCGCACCAGCCGAGGCCCGCGAACAGCACGTACGGATCCTGCTGCGACGGCGGCGCCACGCCCGGCAACGGCACGCCGAAGAACAGCGCGTGCATCACGACCACCAGCAGGATCGCGAGGCCACGCACGCCGTCCAGCGCGGGCACACGCGCATCGGGCTGGTGAGTGAGCGCGTTCATGCGGAGCGGGCGCGCAGCCTACGGCCCGCCGCGCGCATCGCAACCACGCCGGCTGCAGGGGCAACTTCAGGGGCAACTTCAGGGGCAACTTCAGGGGCAACTTCAGGTCGGCAGCGGGTCGAACGCGAGCTGGCGCCGTTCGCAGGTGCGCGAAGCGGGGTCGAATGCGAGGCAGACGTCGTGCGGCAGCGAGTAGACGTGCAACGTCACGGTCGCCTCGCGGCTGTCGACCGGGTTGCCGAGGCGATGGATCGCGCGCTGGCGATCGACGGCAGCGACCGCGCCGATCGTGGTGATGACGCCGCTGCCGGTCGCCTCGAGGCCGACCTGGCCGACGCGGCCGTTCACACTGGCGGCCGTGGCGGCATCCGGCACCGCCGCGCCCGGCACCAACTGGAACGTCTCCTCGGCGATGCAGCCGCGCACCAACCGCACCCAGCCGCAGTTGCCGGCGTGGTTGTGCACCGGCGTGAACTGGCCCGGCGCCCAGGTCAGCACCATGACGTCGAAGTAGCGGCCGCGGTGCACGTGGCGGCGCGCATACTTGTCGGGCCGGGTGCCGATGAAGCGCTGCAGTTCGCCGTCGTCGAGGGTCCCGTCGGCGATCAGTTCCTGCACGGCGGGCACCGTGATCCCCTGAGGGCTCAGCCGTTCGAGGCGGTCGACGAGGGTCTGGAGGCCGAGGCGCTGCATGGGGCTCCATCCTGACGCCGGGTCCTCTTGCCTGCGAGGTGGCTCACGTGCGCAGGAACTGATCCAAAGGCTGTTTCGCGCCAAACCGCATCGCCCTGACCGGCCACCCCCAGGGTCGCTGGCGGGGTCAGGCGGGGAGCGGAATCGGCTCGC
>JALORC010000136.1 GCA_025459175.1 Planctomycetota bacterium
CGCGAGGTCAGCGTGCCGCAGGCGATCGACACGTTCACTTCGGCGCCGTGGTTCGCCGGCTTCCGCGAACGCATCACGGTCAAGGGCATCGAGGCGATCGTGCGGCCGGTGACCGACGCGCGCACTTGGTTGCTCACCGAGGGTTGGTTGCGGCACGGGCGGCTCAGCGTGCACGAGGTACCAGCCACCGCGTGACGATCTGCGAGCAGCTGCCGAGTTCGCCTCGCGGCGATCGTCACCGCGCCGGCCGCCGTCGCGCCGCGAGCTTGCGGTAGGCGCGCAGGCCTTCCTGGGCCGACCACGTCAGCAGCACGGCACCGTGGTCGGCACCGCGGCGGAAGATGTCGCAGTAGAGCTCCTCCTCGGTCGGCCACGGATACGCGAACACCAGGTCGAAGTCGCCGAGGTCGGCGCCGAGTTCGTCGTAGGCGGCCGCGGCGCCGAGCGCGGTGCGGGTCTCGAGGTCGTCGAGGTCGCGCCCTTCGTAGTCGTCGGGCACGAAGCTGCCGGCCGCCAGTCGGGCCCGCAGGCCGTGCGCGGTCAGCAGGGTGCGGCTGGTGTCGACCAGTTCGGCGTCGAGTTCGATGCCGTGCGCGTCGAGGCCGAGCAAGGCCGCGAAGCCGGTGACGACGCCGAAGCCGCTGCCCCATTCGAGCATGCGGTGCAGGTCCGGTTGCAGTTGTCGGACGGCTGTGAGGCCGTGCCAGACCGCTTCGTAGTCGCTCGGGATGAAGCCGATGCCGCTGCGGTGGCCGGGGCGTTCGAACCAGGCGTCGATGCGGGCGCGGGCATCGGCCAGGAACGCGGCGGCGCGCGGCGGCAGCGGGCCGGTGGTGGGCTGCAGGGACACGGGGATCAGCGGCACCGGCGCAGCGTAGTGACTCACCATCGTTTCCCCGCGACCGTCCGGTCGGCATGATCCGCCCGCACTCCGCCGGAGCCTCGTGAACGAACCCCACCCCCCGACCGGGCATCGCCGCCGCCGCCGCCTGCGTGCCGAGCAGCCGATCGGCGCCTCCCCGGGCACGCTGCAGCCGCCGCCGGACGCGCTGCCGACGCGGATGTCGGCGGTCGGTTACGGCAAGAGCGGTGTCGTCGAACGCGACCAGGTCGACCTCGCCGCGATCGAGGCGCTGCGCCGGGCGAGTTCGGTGGTCTGGATCGACGTCACCGGCGTCGGCACCGTCGACGTGCTGCGCCAGCTCGGCGAACTGTTCGGCCTGCACCGGCTCGCGCTCGAGGACGTCGTCAACCAGAACCAGCGCGCCAAGGTCGAGGACTTCACCGACTACCTGTTCGTGGTGCTGCGCATGGTCGATCCGAGCAACACCCACGAGACCGAGCAGCTGGCGCTGTTCGTCGGCCCCGACTTCGTGCTGACCGTGCAGGAACGGCCCGGCGACTGCTTCGGCATGGTGCGCAGCCGCCTGCGCGATGCGAAGGGCCAGATGCAGAAGCGCGGCCCCGACTACCTCGCCTACGCGCTGCTCGACAGCGTCGTCGACGCCTACTTCCCCGTGCTCGAACGGCTCGACGAACGCCTCGAGGGCATCGAGCGCGACATCCTCGACGGCAAGAGCGGCAGCAACTCGGTGCCCGAACTGCACGCCGCGCGCCGCTGTCTGCTCGAGCTGCGCCGGGCGGTGTGGCCGCTGCGCGAGGCGATGAGCACGCTGGTGCGCGGCGACAACACCCACATCTCGCACGACGTGCTGCCGTACCTGCGCGACGTCGGCGACCACGTCGTGCAGCTGCTCGACCTGCTCGAGAACTACCGCGAGATGACGTCGAGCCTGCTCGACCTGCACCTGTCGACGGTCAACCACCGCCTCAACGAGGTGATGAAGCTGCTGACCGTGATCTCGACGATCTTCATCCCGCTGACGTTCCTGGTCGGCGTCTACGGCATGAACTTCGAGTGGATGCCGGAGACCGATGTGTGGTGGGGTTACCCGACGCTGCTGGTGGTGATGGTGCTGGTCGCCGGCGGCATGCTGCGCTGGTTCCGGGCGCGCGGCTGGTTGTGAACGGCGGCTACGAGACCCGCGAGCAGCGGCTCGAGATCGTCGGCGACGACGACCTGGTGGTGTGCCTGCTGCGCGACAGCCAGCAGTTCGCCGATCCGGCCGGCGCCGCCGCGGCGCTGGGCATCTCCGAGGCGCACTGGTCGCTGTTCGGCCAGTTGTGGCCGTCGTGCCTCGAACTCGCCGACCGCCTCGCCGCGCGCCCGCTGCAGCCCGGCGAACGCATGCTCGAGGTCGGTTGTGGGCTCGCGGTCGCCAGCCTGGTCGCACACCGCCGCGGCATCGACGTCACCGCGTGCGACATCCATCCGCTGGCCGGCGAGTTCCTGCTGGCGAACGCCGCGCGGAACGGCCTGCCGCCGCTGCGCTACCGGCATGCCTCGTGGGGTGACGCGGAGCCCGATCTCGGCGGCCCGTTCGACTTCGTGGTCGGCAGCGACGTGCTCTACGAGCCGGATTCCCGCGGCCTGCTGGCCACGTTCCTGGCCCGCCAGACCGCGCCCGGCGGCGAGATCTGGATCGTCGATCCCGATCGTGGCAACCGCGCGCCGTTCCATCGGCGCATGAGCGAACTCGGTTTCGTGCGCCACGAGGAACGCATCGACGCGCCCTCGCGCGCGGGTCGGGCGCCGTATCGCGGTCGCTTCATGAGCTACCGCCGGCATGGTCATGATCAGGGGCCGCCGGTGCGGTGAGCCGGCTCGCGCTCGCGGTGCTGCGGGCGGTGTGCGCCAGGTGTGCGCATGCCGGTCACCGGCGACCGGATTGTGGGCACTCGATGGCATTGTCGGCGACGGCACGGTTGGTGCTCCCTGAGGGATGGCGTTCGCCGCTGCGGCCTCGCCTCCTCTTCACTCACGCCAGGTTCCGATGCATCACTCCTTCCGCCTCTCCTTGCTCGCCCTGCTCGGCCTCTCCACCGGCCTCGTGGCACAGACCGTCACCCTGCGCGGCCGCGTCACCGACGGCAGCGCCGCCGGCTGCTACTACTGCACCGGGTTCGCGCACGTGTTCAAGTACACCGGCACCCGCCTGCAGAGCTCGACGATCAACCTAAACCCGTTCATGAACCAGGACATCACGGTCACTGGCACGTGGAACGGCACCTACGTGAACGTCACCTCGGCGCAGCTCGTGCCGGAGTCGTTCTCGCTGAGCGGCAGCGGCACGATCGGGGAGTCGTTCGACCTCAACACCAACGGCACGCCCGGCAACCTGGCGATCAACCTCGTCGCCTTCGGTGCCGGCTTGGTGATCCCGTTCGCCGACCTGGGGCTGCAGCTGAACCCGGCCAGCGCGGTCGTGCACGGCTACGGCCTGATCGACGGCGGTGGCGAGTTCACCAGCGAGCTGTCGGTCCCGAACGTGCCGAGCCTGATCGGCCTGCGGGTGTTCGGTCAGGGCGTCGTGCTGCCGGCGAGCGGCACCTTCTACTCGACCAACCCCGACGCCAAGGAAGTCGGCTGATCGCCGAGGCGCCGCCGAGCGCGGTTCACGGCCCACAGCGGGCGAGCACGTCGGCCACCGCGACGTGGCGACCGAACCGCAGCAAGCGCGGGTGGTCCGGCAGCGGTGCGGTGCAAGCCGCACGCGGCACCGCCAGCAGGTAGTTCGGCTGCTGCTGCAGCAGCGCCAGCTTGCCGGGCAGCGCCGCGGGATCCCGCAGGCCGGCGAGTTCGAGCCACCACACCGTGGCGCTGCCGCGGCGGCGCAGCTCGAAGTCGGGGAACGCGAGCTGCTGGCCGCAGGCGATCGGCACCGGCTCGCGCAGCAGCTGCCAGTCCGGCGCCTGCTGCACGAAGTCGCGCGCGAAACGGCGCTCGAGTTCGCTGTCGAACGGGGCCGGCGCGGGCCCCGGCAGCAGCGCATCGCCGTGACCGAGCACGAAACGACCGCGTCGCGTGCGCCAGTGGCACTCGGCCCGTAGCTCGAACCGGCGCGCCCACGGCAGCACCGGCAGCAGGCCCACGAGCCGGCGGCCGGCGCGCGGATCGTTCGGCAGCGGCCGCCAGCGCAGTGTGGCGCTGCTGCCACCGTCGCGATGCCCGAGCAGTTCGAAGTGCGCACCCAGCAGCCAGGTCGTGCGCAGCACCGCGCGCGCGGCGCCGCGCAGCTGCAACGTCGCCGCGGTCGCGGTCGCGAGCAGCGCGCCGGCGCTGGCGGTGTTGGTGCGCAGCTGCAGGTCGCTGGCGGACCACGCCGGCGCCGGCCACTGCAGCGGTCGCTCGTGCGGCAGGTCGCCGAACAGGCCGTGTTCGATCGCCGCCGGGGCGATGCCGAACTCGACGGCGATCGCCGCCAGCGCCGGCGCGCGGTCGAGTCCGCTCGCGGCGGCCGTGAACAGCGCGCGCCGCAGCCGCGAACGATCGCGGCGGGCGACCGGCGGCGACAGCGCCTGCAGCAACACGTGGCGAGCCGGCCGCAGCTTGCTGCCGGCGCGCGGGTCGTGGTCGCTGCGCGCCCAGTGGCGGAGCAGTGCGTCGCGAGGCCGGCCCACGAACGCCTCGGCGTCGAGCAGCAGGTCGCGCAACCACGGCAGGTCGTGCGCAGTCAGTTGCACCGGCGTGAGTTCGCCGTCGGCGAAGGTGCACGCGAGCAGATGGCGCGGCAGCGGCTTCATGTCCCGATCGTGGTCGCGGACCGGTCCGCGAAGCGCTTCGCGCGACCGACCTCGGCGGTCTCGGCCGCGATCAGTTCGTAGACGAGCCCGCCGTGGCGCACGCGCCGCTGTCGCGCGAGGCGTTGGTGCGGGCCGAACCCGCCGCCGACGACGATGCCGACCGCGGCCGTGGCCTCGGGCACGCCGAGGTCGAGCAGCCGCGGGCCGCACAGACAGCGCAGCGCCCCGCGCCGGAAGTCGGCGAGCAGCTGTTCGCGTTCGCGCCGCGGCAGTTCGGCGGTGATCGGCGCGATCAGGTGTTGCCGCGCGAGCCGATAGGCACTGCCGCGATCGGGCGTGAACACCAGCGTCGGTTCACCGCGGTGGCGCGCCAGCAGTTCGGCGCAGGCGGCGACCTTCGCTTCGTTCCAGCTGGCGATGCGCAGCGCCTGGTGCCACGCCAGCAGCGACGGCCGGAAGGCCGGATCGCGGCGCGCTTCCTGCACGAACGTGCCGAAGCCGGCGTTGGGCCGCAGCGCGGTGAACGCGTCGTAGCCGCACAGGAACGTGTGCCACGCGGCGTCGTGTTCGGCGCGTTCGGTCGCCGTCAGCGGCAGGTGCAGTTCGACGGTGGGGCCGGTCGCGGCCCGCTGCGTCAGCTGCACGACCGGGCCGCAGCTGGTGGTCCAGGTCAGCAGCTCAGGGTGCGCGGCATCGTCGGGCAGCGCCAGTGTGTGGGCGCAGGCGGCGTTCGCGAGCACGGCCGCGAGGGCCGGCGCCGGCAGCAGTTCGGGTTGGGCCACGACCAGCAGCTCGGGCAGCGGCCGGTCCGGTGGCGCACCCGCGGCCGCCGCGATCGTGGTGATGTCGAAGCAGTCGGCGGCGCCGCGTTCGCGCAGCAGCGCCGACAGCAGCGCCGCCGCGCCGGAGTCGCGCACCAGCACGCGCGCGCGGGCGCGGGTGTGATGCGCGGCGGCGAGCAGCAGATCGACGCGCTGCGGATCGCTGAGGCCGGCCACGATGCCGCGACCGCCGTGCTGCAGCCATGGGCGCAGCGCGGACGGCGGTGGCTGTGGGCACGGCGGCAGTTCGTGATCGGCCAGCGGCGGCGCGGCGAGCAGGTCGACGAACGGCCGCCCGGCGGCGAGCAGCTGCTGGCGCAGCCGCGCGCGGTGGCCGAGCGGGGCCTGCAGCGTCGCGATTCCGCCGTCGGCGGCGGTCGTCGTGGTGCCGGGCAGCGGCAGCAGGTCCGCTGGCCAGCCGCGCAGCAGCAGGGTGCCGCGCCATCGTTCGAGGCTCGTCGTGTGCATGCCTGTCAGTGGCACGCAGCCGTGCTGTGGTGGCACGGATCCGGCGGATTGTGCGCCGTCGCGGGACGAACTTCATACACGTGCGCGCCGACCGCCAGGATCCCTGTGCGCGCCTGCTCGCGCCCGTCGACGGTCCGCTCGCGCCGCGATAGCCTGCTTCGCTCAACCCGAACCCCGAGTCCTTCGTCCGGTGATCGTCATGCGCAAACTACTGGTGCCGCTGTTCCTCTCTTCGCTGTGCGGTGTCGCCATCGCCCAGACCCCTGCCGACGCCACCGGCAAGCCTGCCGTCACGGCCCAGGCCGGCGCCGAGGCTGCGTACAAGGAGCTCGGCGACGCGCACATGACGCGCATGCGCGCGGTCAAGCGCGGCGACACCGAAGGTCGCGCCGAGGCGATGAAGCTGCGCATGGCCGACCTGGCCACGTTCGTCGAGAAGTTCCCGACCTCGATCGAGGCGGCGAAGGCGCACCTCGAGATCGCGCAGCTGGCGATGCAGAACAAGGACGAGGACGGCGCGCGCGCGGCGATCGCGAAGGTCGACGCCGGCAAGCTCGACCTGCAGGGCAACGTGTCGGCCGCGATGGCCGCCAAGACGATCGGCGCCGAGGACCAGAAGAAGGCGTTCCTCGACATGGCATCGACCAAGGCCAAGACCATCGACGAACGCCTGGAGCTGGTGACCGGGCTGCGCATGCGCCTCAAGGACGAGGCGGCCGCCGACCAGCTGATGGCGTCGATCGAGGCCTCGGCGAAGACCGACGAGGACAAGGCGACGGTGCTGATGGGCAAGGCGGTGATGTCGCGCCGTTCGTCGCGCGACGACAAGGGCCCGTACAAGGAACTGATCGCCGAGACCGCCAAGCTCTACCCGGCGACCAAGGCCGGCAAGATGGCGGCGTCGAAGGTCGCGGCGGCCAATCTGAAGGTCGGTGGCGATCCGGTGCCCTTCACGACGACGGACATGGACGGCAAGTCGGTGTCGGTCGCCGACTACAAGGGCAAGGTGCTGCTGATCGACTTCTGGGCGACCTGGTGCGGCCCGTGCATGGCCGAGCTGCCGCACGTGCTCGAGGCCTACCAGGCCTACCACGACCAGGGCTTCGAGATCCTCGGCATCTCGCTCGATCGCGACACCGACAAGGAGAAGCTCGTCAACACGATCAAGGATCGCGGCATGAGCTGGCGCCACGTCTACGACGGCAAGTACTGGCAGGCCGAGGTCGCCCAGATGCACGACGTCAACAGCATCCCGTTCACGCTGCTGATCGGGAAGGACGGCAAGGTCGTCGGCATGAACCTGCGCGGCGAGAAGCTCGGCGAAGCGGTCAAGGCCGCGCTCGAGGCGAAGTGAGCCCCGGTCGGCGGCCCGCCGGCGGGCCGTCGCGGCGATTCGCCGTCAGGGCAACGTCAGGCTGACGCGGTTGCTCCACTGCAGCTGGAAGGGCAGCTGCAAACCGACGTACTGCAGTTCGACCGCGCCGGTGAGGCCGGCGCCGAGCGGGATCGGCAGATCGAAGCCACCCGCGGTCGGCGTCACGAACAGCCAGCCATCGGCGATCAGGCCCGGGTTGCAGCTCGAGCCCATCGGCGTCTGCACGCCCCCGAAGGCGATCGCCGCCAGCACGTTGGTCGGGGTCGGCAGGTCGTCGACGTGCAGCGTCAGGCGTCCGGGCTGCAGGCTCGGCGCCAGCACCGACGCGGCGAGGCTCGAGCCGCAGGCGATGCCGGTGGTCAGCAGGTTGGTCGGTTGCGGCAGGAACGTGATCGACGCGGTGCTCAGACACTGCGCGCCGAAGTTCACCACGGTGTCGACGATGCGGATCGAGATCGGGCGCGGGCCGAGCACCACCGGGACGTCGACCGTGGTCGGCAGGCCGGTCGGTGGGATCTCGTAGAGGCCATCGTCCCCGACATCGATGGAGGGTGGCGCGACCATGATGCAGGCCGGCACCAGGTTCAGGCGCAACACGCCGGCCGTGGCGACCGGGGCCGAGTAGCGGACGACCACGTCGGCGGCTGCTTGCGACCACCACCCCATCGTCGGTCCGGGCCACGGCGGGGACTGGGCACTCAGCGACAGCGTGGTCGTGGTGCCGGTCTGGATCGACACGTCGCCGACCTGGCCGTTCTGCAGCGTCGTGTCGTTGTTGACCGACTGCGACAGCGTCTGGACCGGGCCCGAGCCCTTCCAGGAGAGCATCAGGGTACCGGTGGCGCCGACGGTGAGGTTCTGGGCCGGCAGCGCGGCGCCGCAGAGAAGCAACAGGGCTCGCATCTTCATGCCGCGATCGTAGCCCAGAGAGCGTCGCGTGTGCAGGCGGCCGATGAGTTGGCCTGGGCTCTCGGCGCCGGCGCGCTCCGCAGCAGTGCGGGCGCCGTCATCGGTGCGGCCAGCGATGCTGAGCAGGTTCTCTATCCCGAGCCTCGCATGATCCCCGAACCCCGCCTTGCCGTGGTCGCTCTGCTCGCTCTCGCCGCGATGTTGCAGGCGCAATGCCCGACTCCCTGGTCCGCAACCGGGGCTGGCGTCGATCCCGCCGTGCACGCGCTGGCGCGGCTCCCCGGTGGGGACGTGATCGCCGGCGGTTCGTTCGCCTCGGCGGGCGGTGTCGCCTCCGCGTGCATCGCGCGCTGGGACGGGCAGAACTGGTCACCGCTCGGCAGCGGCATGAGCGGTGCCTCGGGACCGCCGTTGGCGACGGCGGTGCATTGCCTCGCGGTGCTCGCCAACGGCGACCTGATCGCCGGCGGCAACTTTGCCCAGGCCGGCGGCGTGCCGGCGGCCGCGATCGCGCGCTGGAACGGCACGACGTGGTCGGCGGTGGGCTCGACCTCGGTCGGTTGGGTGCGTTCGATCGTGCAGCTGCCGAACGGGGACCTGGTCGCCGGCGGTGGCTTCGTGACCGGGGCCGCCAACCCGCAGCACATCGCCCGGTGGGACGGCAGCGCCTGGCATGCTCTCGGCAGCGGCGTCGACAGCTACGAGGTGCGCGCGATGGCCGTGCTGCCGAACGGCGATCTGGTCGCCGGCGGCAACTTCACGCTGGCTGGTGGTGTGCCCGTCAACCACATCGCGCGCTGGAACGGCACCGCGTGGTCGCCGCTGGGATCGGGGCTGAGCGGCGGCGTGTTCGGCACCTGGGTGCAGTCGCTGTGCGTGCTGCCCGATGGCGACCTGATCGCCGGTGGCAACTTCACGATGATCGGTGGCGTGCCCGCCAACCGCGTCGCGCGGTGGAACGGCAGCAGCTGGTCGGCGCTCGGCAGCGGCATCGAGACGACGGGCTTGCTGACGCAGGTCTACGCGGTGGCGACGCTCGCCGACGGCGATCTCGTGGTCGGCGGTCGCTTCCAGCGTGCCGGTGGGGTCGCGGTCGAGTCGCTCGCGCGCTGGCGCAGCGGTGGCTGGATGGCGATGGGGGCCGGCATGAACGGCAACGTCGAGGCGTTGCTCGGGCTCGCCGCCGGCGACCTGTTCGCCGGCGGCTCGTTCACCACCGCCGACGGCATCGCCGCGCGCGGCGTGGCGCGGCGCACGACGAGCTGTGCTGCGCTCGCGACCGCGCTCGGCCTTGGCTGCGCCGGAACGGCGACGTCGATCGCGCTCGAGGTCGTGCGCTTGCCGTGGCTCGGTGGCCGGTTCGAGGCGCGGGCGCGTGGCTTGCGGCCGGGATCCCTCGCCGTCGGTGTGTTCGGCTTCGCGCCGTTGGCCGTGCCGATGCCCGCGGTGCACCCGCTCGGTGCCAGCGGCTGCACGCTGTGGGTCGACGACGACATCCTCGTGCAGTTCGCGGTCGGCAGCGGTCGCGTCGACACGACGATCGTGATCCCGCCGGCGCCGGCGTTGGTCGGGGCAGTGTTCCATCACCAGGTCGTCGCGGTCGAGCTCGACCCGGGCGACCAGCTGGTGGCGTTGACCAGCAGCAATGCGCTGTCGCTGTCGATCGGCGCACTGTGAGTCGCGGTCACCTCATGGCAGCACGCGTTCGTCGACGACGTTGGTGAACGCGAACGTGCCGCCGAGCAGCACCACACCCTGCACGCTGATCGGCGTGCCGATCAGGCTCGGCAGCGACGGCACTGGCAACGCCAGCACGGCGCTGCCGGAGCCCGCGCCGAGCAGGCTCCCGGCCACGGCGCCGGGCGGCAGCAGCAGGCGACCGGCGATGCCGGGGATGTTCACCGCGGGGCCGGGCCCGAGTGCGGCCAGCGGCAGCACCAGCGCGCCGGCCGACGGCGCCTGGGGCCGCACCAAGAAGCGCACCGACACGGCGCCGCCCGGTTGCACGCGCTGCGTGCTCTCGGCGCCGCGTTCGCGGTTGATCAAGAACTGCGGCAGGCTGTTGCTCGCCAGCGTGCCGGCGACCAGATCCAGATCGCCGTCGGCGTCGAGATCGATCCTTGCGGGGCGGGTTCGCAGCGGACTCGACAGCAGCGCTGCGCCGCTCGCGAACGTGCCGCTGCCGTCGTTGACGTAGAGCGACGGGCTGCCGCCGGGGGCGGCGACATCCAGATCGCCGTCGCCGTCGAGGTCGCGCAGCGTCAGCAGCGCCGGCTGACCACTCTGCGGCACCGCGGCCATGCGCACGAAGCCAGCGCTGCCGTTGTTGCGGAACCAGACCAGCTGGGCGTTCTCGAACAGCACCACGTCGGCATCGCCGTCGCCGTCGACGTCGCCGGCGTCGAGTGGGCCCAGGAGGGCATTGGGCGTGAGTGCCAGTGGAGCGGCGCTCACGAAGCTGCCGGCCCCGTTGTGGATCAGCACCGGCACGCCGTTGCCGATGCGGCCGCCGACCAGGTCGTCGTCGCCGTCGCCGTCGAGGTCGGTGAAACCGAAGCCGAGCACCGGCCCGAGCAGCGGCACGCCGGGCAGCGACGTCGCGTATTGCAGCGTGCCGTTGCCCTGGTTGACGAGCCACTCGAGCTGCCCGAGCAGGTTCTCGATCGCGAGGTCGAGATCGCCGTCGTTGTCGACGTCGCCCGAAACGAGGCTGCGCGGGCTCGTGTTCACGGTCACGCTCTGCACGGCGGTGAAGTTGCCGGAGCCGGTGTTCTCGAACCGTTGCAGCACCAGTTGACCGGTCCAGGTCCGGATCCCGGCGAGCACCAGATCGAGGTCGCCGTCGCCATCGAGATCGAGCAGCGTCGCGAGCCAGTGCCCGCTGCCGGTTCCGGGGATCGGGCGCCGCGCGAATGCGCCGCGTGCGGTCGCCAGCCGCACTTCGCCGGTCGGCTGCACCAGGTCCGCACGGCCATCGCCGTCGACGTCGCCGACCGCCGGTTCCCCTTGCAGCACCAGGTCGGTGGCCTGCGGGTCCTCGAACGGGCTCGGTGCCGCGCCGTAGAGAGTGCGCACCGCGCCGCTGCCGTTGCCGACCACGACCACGTCGGCGGCGCCACGCGCCGCACCGTCACCCAGGGCCCAGCACGCGATCGGATTCGCGCCCGACAGCGCCGGCAGGCGCATGCCGAGCAGCGTCGTGAAGTTCGCCGCGCCGTCGTTGCGCAGCCAGTCGATGCGGTCCGGTTGGCCCACGACCAGATCCGGATCCCCATCGCGGTCCAGGTCGCCGGCCAGCACGCGCGACCAACCGGGACCCAGTGGCAGCACCGTCAGCTGCCAGCCGGTGGGCTGATTCAGGAACAGCTGTTCGCCGAAGCAGAGGTCCGTGCGCCCGTCGCTGTCGAAGTCCGCGGCCAGCACAGCGGACGCGGACGTCGGCACCGTTCCCGCCGGCGTGAAGGTGCCGTTGGTGTTGTCGAACAGTTGCGCCAGCTGCCCGTCGGCGACCACGAGATCGAGGTCGCCATCGCCGTCGCGATCGAACAACGCCGGTGTCGCGCCGCCGGACCGCGGCAAGGTCCACGGCGCACCGATCGTGTTGTTGCCGAGGTTGCGATGCACCTGCACGCCGCTGGACACCCCGAGCACGACGTCGGGGAGCTGGTCGCCGTCGAGATCGCGAGCGAGGCACGTGCGCACCGTGCCGAGCAGCGCGCTCGGGCCCTGGCCGAGCCACGTGAAGGTGGGGCCGTCGTTGCGGGCGATGCCGACCGGCACCGGGGTCGAGGTGCCGGTCGCGCCGACCAGCAGGTCCAGATCGCCGTCGCGGTCGAAGTCGGTCCACGCCGCGGCGGTGACGACGTTCGGCAGGATCGTCTCCGTCGTCCAGGTGGCGCCGGGTCCTTGCCGCAACACGCCGAACTGCCCCTGCACGTTGTCGGTGGCGACATCCTGGTCGCCGTCCCCGTCGCAGTCGGCGAGGGCCAGGAACGTGCGCGGCCCCGGGGGGATCTCGGTGGCTGGGCGGCCGGCCGCCGGCGCGAACTGCTGCGCGCAGAGGCTGCTCGTCAGCATGGCGATCGTCAGGGCAGTTGCGGTGGTGGTTCGGCGCATGGGCATCATGGTAGGTCGGTCGGCTGCAGATGGTGGCGTCCCGTGCATGCAAGTCGGGGGCCGGCCCGTCAGGCGGGGATCACACGACGCGGCGTCGGCCGACCGTCGACCGATCGTCGGGACCCCATCGCTGGCGTCGGTCGCGCGCCGTATCCGGGCTGCGCCGGTTAGTCTGCGCGCGCCCCGCCCTCGATCCCCATGCGCCACCACCTGTTCGCGGCCGTGCTGCTCGCCGCTGCCTGTTCGACTCCCACGCCGCCCACGGACCAGGCCGACGACGCCCACTCGCAGGCGATCGCCACCTCGGTCCGCGCCCGCAAGGCGGCGATGCTCGCCGAGCGCGCCCGCACCGGCGTGCACCCGACGCCGGCGGCGATCCCCGGTGGCCCCGACGAGGCCCGGTTGTGGCGCCTCGCGCGCTGGCGCGACGAGAACGGCAACTTCGATCCGGCCTCGGTCGCGATCGCCCGCGCCGAGCGCGATGCCAACGCCGAGTTCCATGCCGCGCAGGACGACGCCGGTATCGGCCGCTACGGCTGGGTCGAGCGCGGCCCGAACAACATCGGCGGCCGCACCCGCAGCCTCGTCATCAACCCGAACAACGGCAACGAGCTGTGGGCCGGCGCGGTCGGCGGCGGCATCTGGCGCAGCACCAACGCCGGCAGCAGCTGGGCGCCGGTCGACGATCGCATGAGCAACCTCGCGGTCTGCTCGCTGGCGCTGGTGCCGGGATCACCGCTGGTGATCTACGCCGGCACCGGCGAGGGCTTCTACAACGGTGACGCGATCGTCGGCAACGGCATCTACAAGTCGATCGACGGCGGCCTCACGTTCGCGCCGCTGACCACGACCGCGGCGTGGAGCTACACCAACCGCATCGCGGTGTCGCCGACGACGCCGAACCTCGTGCTCGCCGCGACCCGTTCGCCGGGTGGCATCCAGCGCAGCACCAACGGCGGCGCCACCTGGACCCAGGTGCGCGGTGCGACCGCGTGCATGCAGGTGCTGTTCGACCCGAACAACGCGCAGAACTGCGTCGCCGACGTCTACGAGGGCTCGGTGCATCGTGTCGTGTTCTCCACCGATGCCGGCGCCACGTGGACCAACGCGAGCAGCGGCCTGGTCAGCCAGCCGGGCACCAGCGGCCGCATCGAGCTGTGCTACGCGCCCAGCGTGCCGAACCTGGTCTATGCGTCGTGCGGCACCGGCGGCGGCCTGATCTGGCGCAGCACCGATGGTGGTGCGAACTGGACCCAGCAGACGACCGGCACCGGCTCGGGGGCGGCGTGGTACTACAACACGCTCTGGGTCGACCCGGTCGACGCCAACATCCTCGTCACCGGCGCCTATCACCTGTACCGCTCCGTCGACGCCGGAGTGACCCTGACACAGATCAGCAACGGCTACATCAACACCACGGCGCCGCACCCCGACCAGCACCAGATCGTCGCCGACCCGGGCTACAACGGCAGCACCAACCGCCGCGTCTGGATCACCAACGACGGCGGCATCTACACGACCGCCGACATCCGCACCGTCAGTTCGTCGAGCGGCTGGGCGCGGCGCGAACAGAGCTATCGCGCCAGTCAGTTCTACGGCGCGGCCGGCGACGGCGCGTCGGGCCGCATCACCGGCGGCACCCAGGACAACGGGCACCTGACGCTGCAGAACGGCAGCAACAACGCCCAGCTGACCTACGGCGGCGACGGTGGCTTCGCCGCGATCGACTGGCAGAACCCCAACTACATCTACGGCGAGTACGTCTACGCGCAGGTGCACCGTTCGACCAACGGCGGTGGCTCGGCGAGCTACATCGACGGCGGCATCAGCGAGGCCGGCAGCGCCGCCAACTTCATCGCGCCGCTGAGCCTCGATCCGAACGACCCGCGGCGACTGCTGGTCGGCGCCGCCAGTCTGTGGGTGACCGACGACGCGCGGGCGGCCACGGTCGCGTGGACCGCGAAGAAGCCCACGGTCGGCTCCAACATCTCGGCGATCGCGGTCGCGCCCGGCAACTCGGACATCGTCTGGGTCGGTCACAACAACGGCCGCGTCTACAAGACCGCCAACGGCACCGCCGCGGTGCCGACCTGGACCGCGGTCGACGACAACGGCACCGTCAATCCGCTGCCCAACCGCTACGTGCAGCGCATCGTCATCGATCGCACCAATCCGCAGACGGTGTTCGTGGGCCTCGGTGGCTTCGCCGGCGACAACCTGCGCAAGACCACCAACGGCGGCACCACCTGGACCGACCTGACCGGCAGCGGCCTGACCGGCCTGCCGTCGGCGCCGGTCAACGGCATCGCGCAGCACCCGCAGCTCGCCGACCGGCTCTACGTCGGCACCGACTTCGGCATCTTCGCCAGCCAGAACGGCGGTCTGTCGTGGTCGACCAGCAACGACGGCCCCGCCGACGTGTCGGTCGACGAAGTGGTGTTCATGCACGGCTCGACGCGCCTGCTGGCGGCGACGCACGGCCGCGGCCTGTGGACGATCGACATCCGCGAACCCGCGGTGACGCAGCTCGGGCCGGGCTGCGCCGGCACCGTCGGTGTGCCCGCGCTCACCGCGACCCCGCCGCGGCTCGGGCAGAACGTGCTGCTGAGCTGCGGCAGCATGCGGCCGAACCAGCTCGGGGTGTTCCTGATCGGGTTCTCGAACACGATCGGTCTCGGCCTGCCGCTGCCGCTCGATCTCGGCATCCTCGACATGCCGGGTTGCTTCGCGCGCTGCAGCCTCGATCTGTCGGTGCCGGTGTTCCAGACCAACGGCTCGATCCAGACCACGGTGTCGCTGCCGAACGCGCCGGGCAACCTCGGCTTCACGTTCTATGCGCAGGTGCTGGCGCAGGATCCGGGCATCAACCCGTTCGGCGCGGTGGTGAGCAACGGCATCGCGCTCGTGGTCGGTAA
>JALORC010000049.1 GCA_025459175.1 Planctomycetota bacterium
CTCGAGATCACCCCCGACGATCCGCGCGCCTACCTGCAGGCGATGTACGGGCTCGTGCACCTGGCGTTCCAGACCGACTCGACGCGGGTCGCCACCTACCAGATCGGTCGCGAGAACGGCATCGGGGTCAGCGACCACCTGAGTCGCGCGGTCGGGTTCCCGCTGGCGCACCAGCTCACGCACGAGACGAAGAAGCCGGACGGCTGGAAGAACCTCGGCACCTACTGCCGGTTCCTGAGCGAGGAGCTGGGGCGCTTCGTCAGCAAGCTGAAGGCTGCTCCCGAGCCCGCGGGCGACGGCAACATGCTCGACAACACGCTGGTGCTGTTCGGATCGGCGTCGAGCGCGTTCCACCTGTCCCGCAACTACCCGCTGATCCTGCTGGGCGGCAGCAACATGGGGTTCGCGCACGGGCGGTATCTGAACTTCGCGGGCGCCGGGGCCTATGCGGGCGGTTGGGACGGGGGCGCCGAGCCCTGGCAGCTCGAGTTCGCGAACGAGGAGGTGCCGCTGGCGAACCTGTTCGTGACCATGCTGCAGCGGCTCGGGGTGCCGACCGAGTCGTTCGCGGACAGCACGAAGGCGCTCGCGTTGGAGTGAGCCGCACTCGCTGCGCTCGCTAGCGCCGAGCCAGGCGGACCACGATCGGGGTCTCGCTCGGCACCGCGAACGTGGCGAGGCCATGGAACCCACCCGCGGTCGCGATCTCGATCGTGTAGCTGCCCGGTCCGAGCTCGCGCTCCGTGCGCAGCGGACCCATCCCCTCCTGATGGTGCACGACCACGCGATCGCTGCTGCGGCGCACGGTCTCCCGGCGCACGCCGACCTCTTCGGCTTCGGCGCCACCGGCGTCGAGTTGCAGCACGACCTCGACCGCGGGAGCCACCGGGATCTCGACGTGGTGCGGCGCGTCGGGGGCGATGAAGACCTCGCGCAACTCGGGGGCGACGCCGTTGCCACGGACCACGACCCACCACGAGCCGGCCGGGACCCGCGCCGCGTGCCATCGGCCGTCGCTCGCCGGCAGCAGCCGCGGGCCCAGGGCGTAACCGTCCGTCAGCAGCGCGGAACGTAGCTGCGGCACCGCGGTGCTCGTGTCGATGCCATCCGTGTGGCGCAGCGCCACGGTGAGCGTGCCGCAGCGCGGCAGCGTCACCACACCGAGGTCCTTGCGCTCGCCGCTCGCGAGATCGAGTTCCGTCAACCAGCGCACCTCGTCGTCGTGCTCGAGCCAGACCCGGAAGCGCCCCGGGGCGAGCGGGCCGGCGCCGAAGGTGCCGTCCGCGGCGACGGTCTCGTAGGCTCGACTGCCCGGACCATTGGCCCCGCGGGCGTGCTCGAGCCGGAAGACGGCGCCTTCGAGCGGGATTTCCAGCTGGCCCACGATCGACGCCAGCTGCCAGAGCGCGGCGCTTGGCAGGTGGTAGTCGGCGGGTTGCCCGTCGGTACGCAGCACCACGAACTCGTGCTCGCCGCCGTCCGGTCCGTTCGCCCGCAGGCGGTAGTGAGCCGGCTCCTGCTCGTCCACCACGAACGTGCCATCGGCCCTGGTGACGGTGTGCGTTGGCCTGTCCGGGCTGTTGACGGCAAGCGCCGCGATCCCCCAGCCGACCGCCGGGCTGCCGTCGGGCAGCAGCAGTCGGCCGCGGATCGCGATGCCGCCCGGCAGGTCGATCGCGACCGTCTGTTCGCCGGCGCGCAGTTCGAGCTGGCGCGACGCCGTCGTGTTGCGGGTCAGGAAGAACAGCCGGTAGCTGCCGACCGCGAGACGATCGGCAGTGAACCGACCGTCATGGTCGGTTTGTGCCTCTTCGTAGAGCAGCGAGTCGGCCTCGTTGATCATCACCATCACGCCCGGGAACGGACGGCCGCCGCGGCGCACGATGCAATCGAGCCGGGCGGTGGCGCCGAGTTCGACGGTCTCGACGCGGGTCGATCCATCGCCTTCGGTCTGCAGCGCACGGCGCGCCGGCGGATAGGTCGCATGCACGATCTCGATGCCGTGGCGGCCGGCCGGCAAGCCGGCGAACGTCACCACGCCACCGGCAGTGGTGACACCGAGCAGCGCGCGACGGTTGTTCGGGTCGACCTTGGCAAGCTCGACGCGCACCGTCGCACCGACCACCGGTTGGCCGGCGGCGACGACGTGCAGCTGCAGCTGATGACCGCCCCGGTCGAGGCGGAGCACCAGCCGTTCGCCGCCGGTCAGGTCGCGGATCGTCGCCGGGGCCGAGGCCCTCGTGCCGGCGCTCGCTTCGAGCTCGAAGCCGACCGGCAGGCCGTGGAGCACGAACGCACCGCCAGCATCCGAGCGCGCGACGACAGCGCCCCGGACGTGGCGGTGAGCAACCGTCAGTCGCACCTCGGCACCGGCGACGGGACTGCCGGTCGCATCGAGGACCGCGCCTTCGACGTGCTGGCCTTCGTCGAGCACGATCTCGAGCGCGGCGCGCTCGCTGCCCGCTGGGGCCCCGAACCGGCGACCCGGCGCCAGCGGGGTCTGGACGATGAGCTGCACCTGCGCACCCGCCGGCCAGTACCTCGCTGCAACCGCGACGGCGAAGTCCGCGCCGCCGGTGGCGTCGGTCCAGCCGTGTGCGATCGGCCTTTCGCCGGCGAACAACTGCAGCGGCACGTTCGCGGCGGGACGTCGCGGTGCTTGCCAGAGCACCCGCACGCGCATCTCGATGCCGACCGGCTCGGCCGCTGCTGCTGGCGTCGCTGCCGGCGCCGGAGCGGACTCGGCTGCCGTCCTGGTGCCGGTCGACGGCGCGGCGGCTGGCTCCGTGCCGCGCGGCGCACTGTTCGCGATCGCGACTGCTGGCGCTGACGACGGCGCGGAGCCGGGAGCGATACCGTCGGGGGCCCAGGACAACGCCGCCAGCGCGATCAGCGCGGCTGCGCCGGCGGCCAACAGGGTCTTCTTCATCGTGATCCATCCCCACAGTGGCAAGTAGGTGGTCGAGGCACCGACCTGGACGAGCAGCGTGCGCCGCGTCGCGGCGAGACCGCGGCCGGCGAGCAACGACATCGCGGCGCCGAACGCGAGCCCCGGCGGCAGGCTCGCGGTCAATCGCCGCACGCCGTGCCGCAGGCGCGTCTTGACGGTGCCGACGGGGATCGACAGCTCCGCCGCGATGCGCCGTGGTGGCAGCCCGTGCAGATGGCGCAGCGCGACCACGTCGCGGTGGTCGGACGGCAGTTCGGCCATGGCCGCGTCGATCGCCTGCTGCGTCTCGCGGCGAGCGAGCTCCGCCGGCGGTTCCGGCACTTCGCGTACCGTCAGGCGGTCGCCGTCCGGTGCGCTGCGACGGCGGATCTGGCGCGCCTCGTTGGCGAGGATCGCCATCGACCACGGCAGCAGCCGGCGGGCCGGATCGAAGCGTTCGGCGTGTTCGATGAGCCGCACGAAGGTCTGCTGCACCAGGTCCTCCGCCTGCGCCGCACCGCCGGCGAAGCGGCGCGCGAACAACAGCAGTTCGGTCGCGATCCGGTCGAACACCTCCGCCATCGCCTGCGGGCTGCGGGTCTGTCGGAACCGCGCATAGGCGGCTTCGGCGCGGCGTTCGGAGGCTTCGTCCATGCTCGTCTCGGCAGCGACCACGGGCCGCTGCCCCGCTCTATGCACGGCGCGTCGATTCGAGTCGCGGATCCGCGAAAATCCACCGACACCTCCCGCGGATCGGCACCTGCCCGAGGCGCCGTCGGGCCGTACGAGCATGGAATACCACGGCGACGAAAATCCGACCCAGGGAGGCCCCGGGTTGCACACCAAGTAGGGGCGATCACTTCGGTCGCGTGGAGAACCCGATGCCCCATTCGCGCCACCCATCCCCCTTTGATCCGACCCCGCCCCTCTATCCGTTCCGCGACCGCGAACTGCGCAACCGCTTCCTGCAGCTGGTGCGGGAACGCCTCGGGCGCGGCGGCCGCAGCGTCGTCATCGAGCACGGCATGGCCCGGGTCGAAGGCGAGTTCTGCGTGCACGGACTGTCGAACCTGGCCGGCACCTGCCACATGGCGCCGCCCGCGATGTGGCCGCAGCTCGTCGACGAGCACTTCGCGAAGTCCGAGCCGGACCGGCTGCTCGGCGCCGTGGCAGACATCGCCGACAGCGACTACGCGGCGCAGGCGGATCGCCTGGTCGTGCGGATCCACGACCAGGGCTTCGCCCGGGCGGAGTGGGCCGATCACGTGCTGCACCGCGTCGATCTGCCGACCACGTGCTCGGTGCTGACGTTCGACATGGGGCCCTCGGTGATGCCGGTGCCGAAGCCCATCGCCGAGGCCTGGGGAGTGCCCGCGCCCGAACTGTTCGCCCGTGCGATGCGCAACCTCCCGAGGCTGAGCCAGGCGCGCTGGTCCCGCCTGTCCTTGCCGCATCTCGGGGATGCTGTCGACGTGCTCGGCGAGGACTTCCACGCCACCGCGCACATTCTCGATGCCGCGACGTTCCGCGACCGCACGGGACGCCTCGGCAACCTGGTCGGCATCCCGGCGCGCGAGGTGCTGATCAGCTACCGCCTGGAAGCGGCACCGACCGCTCTGCTGCTGCAGGCGCTGCTCGCGATCACCAACGGCAAGTTCAACGACGGTCCGGGCCCGGTGACGCCACACCTGTTCTGGCGGGATCTCGACGGCCGCTTCCACGTGCAGTACGGCAGCAGCGACGGCGCCCGGGCGAAGTTCGTACCGTCGGCCGAGTTCCTTGCCGCGATGGCCGCGGGCGGCACACCGCTGGCTTGATGGTCGGAGTGGGTTTCTGCGCGGCATGCGCGCCGCCGGCGGCCACTGGCCACACGTTTCGATGCGGCGGCGTTACGGAGTGGGTTCCGGCGCATATGGCAGTCGCGCGGTCGCCAACCCGCAGACTCCCGCAGGGTCCAGCAGGGACCACGGCACTCGGAGGAAATCGGCGAACCGCTTCACTCTCTTGTCGCGGCGCTGCGGAGGCTTCACGATGAAGTCGTAGGGTTCCGAGGAGTGCCGGGACACCAGATTGTGTCAGGGTTCGCTCGGGCAGTCGACCTGTCGCTCCCAATCGTCGTTCACAAGACAATGCGTGCATCTGGCGCTGCGAAGTTGCCGGCAGCCGAATGCAGCAACACCATGATTCCCATGCAACCTCCCGCCGTACGTCACTTCGCGTTGCTGACCTTCCACTTGGTGGCCTGGCTCGTGGTTGGCGTCGCCCGCAGCCAGTGCCCGACCCAGTGGAGGCCCGAATCCAACTTGGCGGGCACCGACAGGTCGGTCAAGTGTATGCGGGAATGGGATCCGGACGGCCCAGGTGGTCAACCCGCCCTGCTCGTCGTCGGTGGCGCATTCACCGTGGCCGGCTCGGTGGTTGCCGATCAGGTAGCCGCGTGGGACGGTGTGGCGTCCGAATGGCGAGCCATCGGGACGTCGCCGTTCGGCGCGGGATCGTCGGTCAATTGCATGGCCGCTCTTGCGAACGGAGATCTCGTGGTCGGCGGCGAGACCAACCTCGGCCAAGGTCGTGTCGCGCAGTGGAACGGGACCAGCTGGGTGCCGATCGGCAGCTTCAACCAACGCGTCAGCTCGATCGCGGTGGCGGCGAACGGTGACCTGGTCGTGGGCGGCGACTTCACGATGGCAGGCACCGTCGCGGTCAGCCATGTCGCCCGTTGGAACGGCACGATCTGGACCGGGCTCGGGGCGGGTTGCGATGGAACGGTCTTCGTGATCGTCACCGCTCCCAACGGTGACTTGGTCTGCGGTGGCGGGTTCGACTCCGCTGGCGGACTGCCTGCATCGCGAGTGGCACGATGGAACGGCTCGTCGTGGTCAGCGGTCGGTGGCAATCTCTTCGGGTTCGTCGCCGACCTGGACTTCCTGAGCAACGGCGACCTGGTGGCTGCCGGATCCTTCTTTTCGAGCAACGTCTTCCGTCTCAGCGGTTCGAACTGGATTGCCATGGGGGCCGGTATCCCCTCCGGTGCCTTCGCATTGTCCGCCACGAGCACCGGCAGGTTGTTCGGCGCCGGTACCGCCGGGACGATGTTCGAGTGGACAGGGGTCACCTGGGTGCCGGTCGTGGGCAGCCCCAACGGAATCGTCCGCGCCCTTCTGCCCCTGGCCAATGGCTCCATTGCAGTCGGCGGGGACTTCGTGCAGGTGGGAAGCATGCCTGCCTTTCGGGTCGCGCGCTGGAACAACAACGCATGGTCGGCCTTCGGCAGTTCTGCCCCGCTGATGATGAGTCCCGTCCTGGCCCTCGGTGCGCAGGGTGAGTTGTATGCCGCCTTCGGCAACACGACCAACAGCAGCAGGGTGATGGTGAAGAATGCTGGCGCCTGGACCCAGATCGGGGCCACCAGCGGGCAGATCGGAACTGCTGCATCTCCCGGCTTGGTCCAGGACCTGCTGGTTCTGCCGGACGGGAGACTCGTCGCGCTGGGGAACTTCAGCAACGTCAACGGGGTGGGCGCATCCCGCTGCGCACGATGGAACGCTGGCGCATGGCAGCCGCTCGGATCACCGGCGAATCTGTCCTTCTACCAAGCGCTGCTGCTCGACGGCGACCTGGTCGTTATCGGGCACAACGGGGCATGGCGATGGAGCGATAGCTCACTCGCGTGGACGCTGCTGGCGCCGGACTTGCTGTTGGGTGCCGTGGCGTCCCCGAGAGGCGAACTGATCGCGACGCGCTACTCCGCCCAATCCCAGTACGCCCTGTCGCTGTGGAGGGGTTCGGCTTGGACGGATCTGGGCGTTTTCGACAGCAGCGCGGCGGCGGTCACGCAAACGGCGAATGGTGACATCTACGTCGGTGGCTGGTTCACGTCGGTCAATGGTGTGGCAGCCGCGCGCATTGCGCGCTTCGACGGTATCAATTGGTCGGCGCTGGGATCGGGCCTCGGACCGTCCAACAACAGCATTCCGCAAGCGATCGTGCCGCTGCCGGATGGCGGCATCGCGGCGGGCGGCTACTTCACTACAGCTGGCGGTCTGCCGGCCGCGCAGATCGCGAGGTGGAACGGAACTGCGTGGTCGGCCTTCGGCTCCGGCACGAACAACGCCGTCTCCCGACTGCTCTTCTCCCCCGACGGGAGTTTGATGGTCAGTGGTTCCTTCACGATCGCTGGCGGCAATGTGTCGCCGGGATGGGCGACGATCAGACCGTCCTGTCCGGCCTCGCTGGCGAATGCCGGTGCCGGCTGCGCCGGAGCAGGTGGCGGCAATGTGCTGACCGTGGAGCAGCGCGCCTGGCTCGGGGCGTCGTTTCGTTCCCAGGGGTCGCAACTGCCCCCGCTGGCCGCTGCGATTGCCGTCATCGGTTTTGCGCCAACAGCGGTGCCACTGGCGTCCATTCTCCCGCAGGGAACCGCGGGCTGCGATCTGCTGGTGGCGCCCGCATTGACCGAACTGCTGCTGACGGCGACGGGATCAGTCGACTTCTCAGTGCCCATCCCGAATGTGACGGCGCTGATCGCTCAGTCGTTCCGACATCAGCTGGTCTTGCTGGAGCTCGATCCACAGCTCGACATCGTCAGCCTGACCAGCACCAACGCCTGGTCGGCGACAGTCGGCGTGTTCTAGCCAGTTTCGGCGCGCTACGTTGCGGCGATGCGCCGGATCCCGTCCATGCACAGGCTCGCCCCGCTCTTCGTCGCCGCCCAGCTCGCCGCCCAGCAGCCCGCGGCCGGCGCCCAGGAGGCCGAGATGAACGGCTACCTCGGCGTGCCGCAGCAGCAGGTGCCGCTCGACTTCGGCGGCGGCTTCGCGATGCATGTCGCGGCGTGGCCGCTGCTGGCGGCGTGGCCCGGCGACCGCTTCCAGACCGGGTTGTTCGGCACGTGGATGTTCGCGCACCTCGGCCCCGACAAGCCCGCGGCGAAGATCTACTCCGACATCGAAGGAGGGCTCGGCTGGTGGCGCGACACGCGCTTCGCGACGCCGACGCCGAAGTTCATCATGGGCGGCGTCGCGCTGGAGTTCAGCCAGTGGGCCAACGGTCCCGGGGCCGGCAAGGGCCGCGACTGGACCAAGCCGCAGGGCAAGTACGGCGTGGCCCAGCTGAGCCCATGGGTGCTCTGGCCGCCGGACGGACTCAACCTCGCGCAGGGCACGAACGGCGATTGGTTCGGCTACGGCTACCTGCCGCTGCCGCTCGCCGAGCGGAAGGCGAAGACCGCCGGCGTCGACGTGCCGAGCGGCGACCAGTGCTGGACGCTGTTCCTCGACACCGCCAACTTCAAAGGTCCGGTCGCGTTCTTCCTGCCGTACTTCTTCACCGAGGCGACCACGAAGAAGACCGAGTTCGGCGGCCTGTTCCTCGACAGCCGTCCCGCCGATCCCAACCGCGCGCTGCAGATGGAGACGCAGTACGTGCCGGCGTTCGTCGCGACGGACGGCGACGGCCGACTGCACGCGCGCACCGCGCCGACGCGCTTCCCGATCGACGCGCAGGGCCGTTCGCCGCTGGTGCACGCGATCCGCTCGTTCCGCAAGGACGCGCTGTGGGACGATGTCGCCGCGTGGTTCGGCGGCGGCAAGTCCGCCGATGGCCGCATCGACCCCGCGCGCAGCGTCGTGCACCCGCTGACCGGCAAGGGCTGGTCGACCTGGCGCCTGCACACGCCGGGCACGCCGAAGGACGATCGCATGGCGATCGACTGGAACGCGTTCGCCAGGCCCGAGGTCCTGGACGGCCACACGTTCTGCTGGACATGGGACGCCAGCGTGCGGCGCGGCGGCGATGGCCTCGCGGTGCTGCCCGAGCACTTCGTCGCCGTCGCGCGCGACGGCAAGAAGCCGATGTGGCGTCCGGCCGGCGCGGACGATGCGCTGCCGCCAGCGCTGCGCGACGTCGCGTTCGTGCCGCCGAAGCAGAAGCAGCCGGAGCCGTACGTGACGCCGACCGACGGCGCGTGGGCGAACCCGGGGCCGAAGGCCGGGCCGTTCACCGCCGCACTCGGCGACGGCAGCGTCGTGACGTACGGCTGGTATCGCTTCTGCGACCAGCCGGCGCTGCAGCACGCCGACCTGACGGTCGAGGAACGTGAGAGCATGCAGCAGCGCGTCGAGCTGCTGCACCGGCACTGGACGAAGGACCGCCAATACCTGCCGCCGCCGGCTTCCGGCCAGCTCGCCGCGCTGGATGCAGCCGTGCTGGTCACGCCGCCGCCGGGCCTCGAGATCGGCTACGTGCCGATCGTCACGCGGCAGGCGGCAAAGTAGCGGCCGTCAGCGTCGCCCACCCGCGAGCCGCAGCGACTCGGGCGCGCGCCGCAGTTCGCGCATCGCCCACAGGCCCACCGCCGGCCCGAGCGCGAGCAGCGCGAAGGTCCAGCCGAAACCGCATGCGTCGGCGAGCACCGGCACGATCTGGATCGACGCCATCGTCAGCAGGAAGCCGCACGCCGTCTGCGTCGTCAGCTGCGTGCCGACGTACTCCGGTTCGGCGAGTTCGCTGACGCTGGCGCTGAACTGCGCCGAGTCGGCGACCACCGCGAAGCCCCACACGCAGCAGATCGCCAGCGCCAGCAGCGGCGACGCCTCGGCCGCGAAACCGACCACCAGCGCGCAGCCGCCGCTGATCCACAGGCTCAGGCTCGCCGTGCGCGTGCGGCCCCAGCGGTCGGCCAGCGCTCCGGCCAGCACGCTGCCGAGGCCGCCGAGGGCGATCGCGACGAACGCCGCCATCGACGCCGCGGCCGGCGACCAGCCAGCCGGCGCGAGCACGCGCTGCAGGAACAACGGCGTCCACGTCCACATCGCGTAGAGCTCCCACATGTGGCCGAGGTAGCCGAGATTGGCCAGTCGCAGCGGCCGATGGCGGAAGGCCTGCGCCATCTGCCGCAGCTGGAACGGCGGCGTGCGCGTCGCGTACGGCCCACGCTGCGCGAGCCCGAGCGCCATCAGCGCGCCGACCACGGCGAGCGCGCCGGCGCCGAACAACGGCGGCCGCCAGTCCTCGGTCGCGCCGAGCGCGCGCAGCAGCTGCGGCGCCGCCGAGCCGACCGTGGTCGCCAGCACGAGGATGCCGATGCCGAGCCCGCGGTCGCGCTGCGTCCACGAGGCGACGAGGCGCATGCCGACGGGATAGACGAGCGCGCAGGCCGCACCGGTGACCAGCCGCAGCAGCAGCAGCACGGGCAGCGACGGCTCGTACAGCGGCGCTGCCACGGTGGCCGCAGCACCGACGAGGCAGCCGCCTGCCATCAGCACGCGTGGCGGGGCGCGGTCGGCGAGGTTGAGCAAGGCGCTGCCGACCGCGCCGAGCACGAAGCCGAACTGCACGGCCATCGTCAGCCATGCCACCTCTGCCGGGGCAAGCTGCAGGTGGCGCTGCATCGCCGGCGCCACGGCGCTGACCGAGAACCACACGCTCATGCCGAGCAGCGACGCCAGTCCGACCCCGAGGATCGTCGACCACTTGCGACAGGGAGTCGTGTTCATCGGCAGCTGTTGGCGACGAGCGCTACCACCAGCACATCACTTCGCCGCACCCGCGTAGGTCGAGCGCCCGAAGTCGCACTGCGCGCGCAGCTCGGCCAGCGTCGCCGCGTGCGTCGGGTCGGCGACGAGGCTCTGCGTCTGTTCGAAGTCGGCGACGTGGTCGTACAGCTCCTCGACGACCGGCTGCTGATCGATCCAACGCAGATACGTGAAGCGCTCGGTACGCAGGCCCTCGCTGCGCGGGATGCGCGGGTTCACCAGCCGGTGCTCGTAGAAGAACCAGCGCCGCCAGTCCGCGGGCCCGTCGCCGGCGAGCAGCGGCCGCAGGCTCCGGCCTTGCTGCGAGCCCGGCACGGCGACGCCGGCCAGGTCGAGCAGCGTCGGCGCGAGATCGACGTTCAACACCATCGCCGCGCAGCGCAGGCCGCGATGGCCCTGCGGCGCGCGCGGGTCGACGATCAGCAGCGGCACGCGGATCGATGGCTCGTACGCGTACCACTTGTCGGCGAAGCCGCGTTCGCCGAGGAAGTAGCCGTTGTCCGACGTGAACACGACGACCGTGTCCTCGGCCATGCCGCGGTCGCGCAACGCGTCGCGCAGGCGGCCGACGTTGGCGTCGACGGCGGCGATCAGCCGGTGGTAGCCCCGCACCATGCGCACGTACTTGCCGGGTTCGTCGAAGCGCCAGCCGAAGCGCACGCGGCTCTCCGAGCTGCGCAGGAACGCCGGCAACGCCGCGAAGAACGCCGGGTCCATCGTCGCCGGCGGCACGAAGCCGACGTCTTCGTAGAGCTGGTCGAACGCGCTCGGCCACACGTACTGGCGCGGATCGCCGTCCTCGGCGTGCGGTTCGTGGAAGCTCACCGACAGGCACCACGGCCGGTCCGCGCGGCAGCCGTCGAGGAACGCCAGCGCGCGATCGCCGGTGTGGTCGCAGCGGTGCCGCCGCGTGCCGTCGGGGCCCGGTACGCCGGCCGGCGGGCCGCCGATCGGTTCGAACACGTCGAACATGCGCGCGGGCGCGCCGTTCGCCGTCTTCACCCCGAACTTGCCGACGAAGCCGGTGCGATAGCCCGCCTGCTTCAGCTGCGCCGGGTAGCTGACGGCGACGTGCGCATCACCGAGCGGCGGCGTGCCGAACGTGAAGCCGTGCGTGCCCTCGTACTGGCCGGTCAGGATCGACGCGCGCGACGCCGCGCAGATCGCCGTCGTGACGAAGGCGTTGTCGAAGCGCACGCCGTCCTGCGCGAGCTGGTCGAGGCACGGCGTGCGCAGCCGCGCGTCGCCCGTGCTGCCGAGGCTGTCCCAGCGCTGGTCGTCGGTGACGATGACCAGCAGGTTGGGGCGGCGTGACGCCGGCTGCTTGCTGGCGACCGCGCAGCCCGCGGCGACGGCGGCGAGCGCGACGGACGCGGTGATGACGAGGCGGCGGAGCACGGGCGCACGATAGCCGCGCTGGTTGTGCGGCGAGGCAGTCGGTTTGCCCGAGTCGCGCGGAGCGATCGGCTGCGAGCGCCGATGCGGCGCGCGCCGGCGGCCAGGCCTTGTAGGGCGGAGATCCCAACGAGACCCACGGCGGCCGAGGGCTCGCAGCACCTCCAACACGCATCCTTCACCAGCGGGGAGTCAACGGCACGGCCAACTCGGTAACGCTGATGCCATGCAGCGACGCCGTTCGCCAAGGCCAGAATTGACCGAGGAGCGGTGGACCAGGGCGAGGTGGGGGATGCGCCACGGGCCTGGCGTTGTGTCGTGAAGATTTTGTCCGGTTCATCACGCAGCGGACACTTCTGTGGTCACCACCTCAGTAATTCCCCTCTTTCCGTTTCGGTTACGCGACGTCCAGCCGCTGATGGAACTGACACAGCAACGGAACCAATGACCGGCCTGGAAACGTCCCACTTTCCGAGGCCCTCTGCAGGGCGCCCCCCCCCTGCGGAGAGCCGCTGCAGTAGGTCACCACGCCTCACTAGGAGATACCATGCGCTCTTCTCTTCTGGCTTTCGTGTCTAGCGTCCCGGTGTTCATTGCACCCGCAACTGCTCAGCAAGTGATTCGGACGCACGTCTCGCCATCAACAACAGGTTCCTACTACGGCTACGCGATGGCGAGCGGCGACATCGACAAGGACGGCGTGGAAGACCTCGTCACAGGAGACTGGAGCGCCAATCCTGCGTTCGTCCACGTAATCTCCGGCGCAACCGGGCAGGAGATGCGCTCACCGGTTGGCAATAACCCTATGCACTGGACGGCCATCATCTCCCCGACCCCGACTAGCACTTCCTATATGGGGCGCTCGCTGAGCATTCACCCAGACATCGACGATGATACCTATCCGGACATCGTGGTTGGATGCCCGGACACCCATTCGATTCCAGGAACTCCATGGTCCGGAAGCATCCGAATCTTCAGCGGTCGCGATGGGACTGAGCTCCCAGGCATCCTGAATGTTCAGTGGCGATCGCTTGGCGACGGCGACCTCTGCTTTGTAGATGCAAACCTAGATGGAAAGCAAGACATCGTTGCGGGCGTGGTCGTTCCAGGAAGCGGGACCGTTGTTGTGTATTCAGGCAATGCGCCACATGATGAGATATGCGCCGTCTCCGCCGGCGCGACTCACCACAACTTTGGTGCGTCTGTCGATGTAATCAGCGACCTGAACGGCGATGGCGTTCCGGAGCTTGTGGTTGGGAAACCTTGCGAGCTCGGAACATGGTTGAACGGGAGCATTTACGTGGTTTCGGTAGGGCCTCAGCAGAGGGGTCAAGTGCTTGCGCAGCGCACCTCGACATCAACCTACACGCCTACCCCGCCCAGCCTCATTGCTGACCGCTACGGATGGAACGTCGTGGCTGTTCCAGACCGGAATGGGGATGGAAAGAGAGACATTCTCGTGTCAGCTACCTATGGGGTCCCGCCCCGCGTCGAACTCATCTCAGGAGACATTGCAGGCGCAAGCCAGGCGACACCCCTCTGGCAGTATCCAACAAGTATTGCGACCTCACCTGTCATTCCTGCGGGCGGCACAATCGTTCCATTTGTCGACATCGACAATGATGGAGTCGAGGACTTCTTCACCAGCAACAGCATATGCTCTGGAGTAAACGGCGCAGCGCTGGTCACCCTGCAACCCGACATCCTTGATCCACATCCATTTCCATTCACACACCTCGGATTCTCTGAGACTGGCACAGGATACCTGAGGCTTGGGGACTACAACAGCGACGGATTGCCGGAGATTGCGGTAGTCAGCGACTTCCCAGGGCCGATCTTTGTAGTTTCTTTGACCGCCAGCACCAGTGTTTACGGACTCGGTTGTGGGGCACCGCCTCTCAACCTCTCGTTCTCATCGCTACCGCGCATCCTTGGGACTGGACAAGGTGCGCTACAATGCGGCTTGAGCAACGGCCCAGCGAATGGACTTGGGATCTTCCTTGTTGGCCTATCCAGGCAGCTTCCCGCACTTCCGCTTGGTGCCATCGCTCCTGGGTGCAGCCTGCTCGTTCAGCCCACGGATTTCTTACCCATCCCGATCGTGAGCGGCTCAGCATCCTGGAGCTACGCGTGGCCCGCGGTCCCGCAAGCCCATGGCCGAGAGTTCTTTGCGCAGGCACTCACCTACGATGGGCAGTTTCTGCTGCTGAGCAACCCAGGGTCCTTCCGGCCAGGTTTGTAGTACCGCGCGGCGAGCAGGTATTCAAGATTCTCGCGCAAAATGTCACATCGTGGAACTGAAACCAACACCCCCAGCGCTCGCGTAATCAGCAGCAACTGTGCTCCTAGCTGGGGAAGGAACCATCACCGGAGATGTCATGCGCTTCCCACCGCTCCTATTCGCTCTTGCCAGTCTTCTTCTCACCGAAACTGCTGCCTTGGCGCAAGTTCCGGTCCCCAGAGTGCCTCTGGCCCGGGAAGGGCATGCGATGGCCCATGACCCATCGACCGGAGGGTTTGTCCTTCTTGGTGGCCGACATCATGGCGCGTCAGGTTTGAGCGACACCTGGCTCTGCGATGCAAGTGGATGGAGGCAGGTCTTCCCAAGCACCACACCGCCGCCGCGATGGAACAACGCGATGGCAACCGACACGGCTCGCGGCAGGGTGGTCATGTTCGGCGGTGGGGGCGGCCCTGGCTACCTCGGAGATACCTTCGAGTGGAATGGAACGGATTGGGTGCTTCGAACGCTCTCTGGGCCTTCACCTCGTGTCGGACACGCCATGGCATACGATAGCGTGCGAGGTCGAGTTGTTCTGTTCGGTGGCAGCAACAACTCTGGTCGTCTTGGGGATACGTGGACATGGGATGGGACGACCTGGAATCAGGAGACCCCTGTAAACTCACCAGATTCACGGTCCGACCATTCGATGGCCTTCGACCCCGCGAACTCAAGAGTCGTGTTATTCGGCGGGTATGGCTCAGCAGGATTGATCGACGACACATGGTCCTGGAACGGTGTAGACTGGGTTCAGTCTACCCCAAGCATTGGCGTGCCTATAGAAAGCAATAGCAGCATGGTGTTCGATGCCTTGCATCAGCAGATGTTGCTGTTTTCAGTTAGTGCCTCGATTCCTCGTGTTGCAAAGACGCTTCGACTTGTTGGCAACAGCTGGCAGCAACAAGGTGGAGCTCAACCCATGTTCCGATTCCACCAAGCCATGGCATACTCGCCACTTCTTGGCGTTGTGATGCATGGTGGGTGGACACTGCTGCCTAGCACTTTTTGGCTTGCTGACACGTGGCGGTGGAACGGTTCGACCTGGAACTTTCAGGCAGGCACGAATAGCGCTGCAGTGCATCTTTACGGCAGTGGATGTGGGCCCTCATCGCTGTCCATCAATTCGCTTTCCCCGAACGGGGTGACAACAACCATGCCGCGCTGTGGCGAGGCACTCGTGGCCACTCTTCGCAATGCACCCATTGGGGCTTGGGCCATGTGCGTTTGGGGCTTGGAACCGGCGGCCATCCCATTTGGTCTGGGATGTCAGCTTCTAGTTCAACCCATCACGACACCGCTTACGCTGACTTATGCGCCTGGAATAGCGGCGGCGAGCGTGGCGCTCCCAATCCACGCAACATGCCTGATACAAGACCTATACGCGCAGTGGGTTGTGCTAGACCAGCAGGGACAACTCTCGTTCTCTCAGGGGCTCCAGGCCGTCGTTGGATACTAGGTGTCATCGGCCAACCCCTAGACGGGCCGGCGCCGAGCATCGGGCGGCTCCACCGCGGTTGTCATCGACGCAGACCAGCACCGTAGAGGCCAGCGGCGGGCATGAGCACGCCTCTGGCTCGCGCGCTGCTTCGGACGCGACGCGGCGACGATCAGAAGGTCAGCTGGAACAGCACGCTGAGGATGTGGTTCGTCTGGCCGCTGTCGGCCGCCGACGGTTCCACGTCCTGCCACGTGTACTGCACCTGCGTCTTGCAGGCGTGGCCGCTGTAGAACGCGTTCACCACGGCGCTGACCTCGGTGACCTCGCCGGCGACCGCGCCGATGCCGCGCACGCCCGTCAACAGGTCCACTCCGCCCGCTTCGCCGGCATCGGTCTCGACCATGCCGACGCGCAGGCCGAGGCCCCACTGCATCGTGCTGCCGCCGCTCTTCGGCAGCAGGTAACCGAGGCTCGCCGCCCAGCCCGACACATCTTCCTCGTCCGAGACGCCGGACTGGAGGTTGTCCCGGCGCGCGAACCACTCGGCGAGCACGTTCCAGCTCTCGGCGTTCCACGCAGTGTTGAGGTTGATCGAGGTGCTCTCGATGTCGCGGCTGGTGTCGGCGTCGACGCCATTGCCGAGGGCGATGCCCGCACCGATGGTGCCGCGGCAGTCGCCGTTCTCGCCGCGCATGTCGCCCTGGCGCCAGTACTCGGCCGTCTGCTCGCCGCCGAAGAAGTCACCCAGCAGGTCCCAGTTGGTCGATGCGACGTAGCTGAGCTCGTTGCTGCCGTTGCGGTTCTCCTCGCCGACGCCGACGAAGCCGCTGGTGACCGGCGTCGTGGTCGGATCGCCCGCGGCGATGCTGCCCGAGCTGTCGCCGTTCATCGCGCCGAGGGCGAAGCGCACCGGACTGCTCTTCTCTTTCAGCGAACCGACCAGCCAGGCACCACGCGAGCGGGCCCCGGCGAACGCCTGCGAGGCGATCGAGCGGTCGACGAACCACAGGCCGTGCACCCAGCCGGTGCCTTCCAGGCCGAACAGGGTCTTGCCCTGGCCGAAGCGGAGGCCGACGCGGCTGTCGTCGCCGCGGCTGAAGTTGTACTGGGCGTAGGCGTCCTTCAGGATGCTGCCGTTCCGCTCGTCGTCCTCGGCGAGGTCGAGCTGCAGGCGGTAGGTGATGTCGTGGTTGAAGGCGTGACCGCGCAGCTGCGTGCGGGCGACCGGGAGGTCGAAGCTGTTGATGTCGGCGGCGTCCTCGTTGTTCGCGTAGGACCAGCTCGCCTGGACGAAGTTCAGCCAGTTCAGGCCGAACGCGCCGCTGCCGTCGTCGTACGTCAGGCCCGAACCAGCCTTGGCGCTCCAGCCACCGGGAGCCTTGGCACCCTCCTGGGCGACGAGCAGGGACGTGGAGACGGCGAATGCCATGAGGCTGCAGGGGATCGACATGCGCATACGAGGTTGGCTCTTTGCTTCAGGGATGGCGTGGGGCGTGTGCGTCGGGCTGGTGGCTCGGAACATGGTTGCCACCGGCCGTTCGCCAGCGCGAGGGTGGCGAGGGTAGGTAGTGGTCTGCCCCGGGGTCAACGGGGCATCGCGACCAAGGGGGACATCACGGCGAGAGTGATGGCCAATGCGAATTCGCGCGTTCTCATGATGTCACCATCAGCGGCCACGGATCGATGGCCCCGTGGGTGAACGATCCCGTTGCCTCGATCCCGACGAAGCAGGTGTCCGGCGGCAACCAGCCGCTGCGCACGCGGCCGATCGCGTCGGTGGTGTGTGCACGTCGAACGTACCGACCAGGGCACGACGCGCCGCGAGACTCCGAGAGGCCGACCAGGCCGCCTGCACGAGCCCGGCTGCGAGCGACGAGCCACGGCGGCCCGAGGCAATGTGTCCGGTGTACCGATCACGATTCCATGATCGTGTCTCGTACACCCTCCACGTTCTCATGATCGACCTGCTCGCCCACTGGAACCAGATCGACCTGGTCGTCCGGCGACCTACGCAGATCCCCGGCTCGTGCTGGTCGCGTACGAGCTGGATCGCGGCAGGCACGCCCGCCAGCGCGGTTCCTGCTCGCCGAGCAGCAGGGCTGAAGCCCCGACGGGGCCCGGAACAACCGGCCGTTCCAGCCGAAGGTGAGAATCGGTCGTTTGATTCGACCGCAGCCACCGCTGAAGAGAGCAACCATCCCATCCACCCCTCATGATCCTGCGCCGCTTCGGCCGCCTCCTCTCCGGTGTCGTCGCCTTTTCCACCCACACGTCACGGCCCAGTGCACGCCAAAATGGCAACCCGGTGAGGGCATTCCGGGGCTGAACGGAACGGTGCGCGCAGCCACGGTGTGGGATCCGGGCAGTGCGGGACCCGCCCGCCGCGCCTCGTGGTCGGCGGCTTCTTCACGGCCGCGAGTTCGGTTCCCGGCACGAGCCGCATCGCGAGTTACGACCTGGCAACGGGAACGTGGTCGGCTCTTGGCACCGGCATGAACGGCGCGGTGACCGGCAGCCGCCTGCCCGAGGCGATGAGTTGGGCCCGAGCGGTCCGTTGCCGAACCGCCCTTCGCAAGGGATCGACAAGGTACGCACGGTCCAAGACGGCCACGGCTGCGAGTTTGCCCGAACGAAACAGCACATCGGATCGCTGCTCGGTGGCGCGCGCGAGAACCGGCCGCCGCGCGTCTGCGATGCGCCGGTCCAGCTCCATCGATGCGAGTAGCTCTCCTTCTCCTGACCCCCGTGCTCTCGGCCCTGGCTGCGCAGGCTGCTCCCGTACTCGGCCCGCCGGCCCTGCTCGGCAACGTCAGCGGTGTCACGGACACCTTGCCACAGATCGCCTACGACCACGACACCGACCGCTACTGCGTCGTCTGGAACGCCAACAACGGCACGGCTCCCGGCCAGATCTACGCGCAGGTACTCAACGGCAGTGGCATTCCGATCGGCCAGTTGATCGTGGTCAGCACGAATTCGCGCCTGACCCGCCCGGCGATCGCGAACATCCGCACGACGGGCAAGTTCCTGATCGGCTGGACCGAGGAAACCGGGTCCGGCTCCAACTACACGCTGCAGGTGAGGGCCCGCTCGCTCGATGCCAGCAATGCCGCGTTGTCCACCAGCGTGGTCGTCGGGTCGCTGGTGAGCGGTCCGAATCCAGCGATCGGCTTGAACATCGACATCGGCGGCGACTCGCGCAACGGGTTCCTCGGCTCCGCCGAGTCGGCGCTCGTCGCGTGGCAGGAAGTGCGGCAGGGAAGCACTTCGCTCCAGAGCTCGAGGGTTCTGCGGTGCCGAACGGTGCGGGTACCGAACACGGGAACCCCGGTCCTGGGCGTGCTGTCGACGCTGTCGACCAGTGGCGCCGGCGCTCCCAGAGTGACCCGCCACTGTGGAGCCACCGGCCGATGGGGCGTGGTCTGGTCGTCCACATTGTTCAGCGTGCCGTTTTCCCCCACGAGCCTCGTGGCGTGCATCGTCGATGCATCGGGTCCCTGTGCGACGCAGACGTTGGCGACCGTGAGCACGCTGGGGCTCTCGGTGGAGACGCCATCGTGCGCCACCGCCGACGGGGTGAGCTTCGCGGCGGCCTGGGTCACCGACGGCGTCGTGAACGTGCGACCGTTCTCGCTGACGGGGGTCTGCCCCGGCGTGTTCATGGCCGGCCCCACCGTGACGCCGTTCACGACGACCCTGCCGATGGAGCGACCGTCGATCGACTTCGCGGAGTCCAAGTACGTGGTGGCGTGCCTGACACGCAGCACGACCGACCGGGTGCGGGTGAAGAGCCTGGATCCGACGACGTGCGCGTCGTGCGGAGTCGAGTGGTTCACGGATGCCTTGGGGGCGTCGCAGGACGACCCCGCGGTGTGCGCCAAGCACAGCGGCTCGCCGAACGCCGACGATCGGGCGATGGTGGTCTGGTCGAACGGCACGATCCTGGGTCGACCGTTCGAAGCCAGCACCAGCAGCCTGCCGGTCAACCTGGGCGGCGGCTGCGGCACCGTGGGGTTCGACGACCTGGCCACCTACAGCGGGCAGTGCGTGCTCGGCAACGCCACGTTCTCGATCAGCCTGTTCTCGCCGACGAGCCCGATCCTGGCGCTCCTCATCGGGTTCAGCGCAGCTCCCCTGTCGTGTGGACCGTGCACGCTGGTCCCGTCGCTCGACGTGGTCACGTTCGGGGCGCCTTCGACGATGGTGATCCCGATCCCGTGCCAGGCTTCGCTGATCGGCGGCGAGCTCTACACGCAGTGGCTGCAGCTGCGCCCGAGCGGCTGCTCGATCATCCCGGACTTGGGCGTGTCCAACGCGCTGAAGTTCACGATCGCCGAGTGAGCCGGTCTCGGCAGCCCGATTCAGCAGCGTTTGCCCCACTTTCGCGCCCTGCGGGTACACCGGTCCCCCGCCACGACCTGCCTCGCGACCCGACCTCGCGCAGTACCGGTCGAGGGTGGTCCTGCCCACCAAGCAGACTGCTCCAGGATGCTGTGCGCGAATGGTAGCCGCACGGCGTCGCTCGCTGAGCCGCCTGGCGGTGCGCTTCGGTTGACCGGACGGTCGAGCGGTCGGTAGCCTTGCCCGATCGCGGGTGCGCAGCTGGGCCGCACCTGGACAGTGCGGCGCCGAGGGAGGAAGCTGACGCGGGGGTCCGAGCAGTCCGGGACTTCGACCAACCATTGCCCTTCAGCCGCGGCGAACCATGTTCCAGCATTCGATCCGTGTCGCGTCGTGTTCCCTGCTGCTTCCTCTGGCGATCCTGGCGCCTGCCAGCGCCCAGTGCCAAACCACCTGGAGCCCAGGGGGCGGCGTGCCAGGGGTCGATGGAACGATCTACGCGATGGCCAGCTGGGACCCGGACGGAGCCGGCCCACAACCGCGTCTGCTCGTGCTCGGCGGGGACTTCAGCATCGCCGGCGACCGCACGGCCCAGTGCGTGGCGGCGTTCGATCCCGCCACCGGAACCTGGTCGAGCCTGGGCAGCGGCATCAGCGGAGCCGTGGTGTCGGGGCTCCGACCGATCGTGCGGAGCCTGCTCGCGCGGGCCAACGGCGATCTGGTGGTCGGCGGCTGGTTCACGACCGCCGGTGGTGCGCCGGCAAGCTGCCTCGCCCGCTGGAACGGGAGCACCTGGTCGCCGCTCGGCTCCGGCATCAGCGGCGGCGGCCCCTATCCTGCCGATAACTCGTTCGGGGTCCGGGCGCTGGCCGAGAACGCGGCCGGCGACCTGATCGTCGCCGGCCAGTTCGCCGCCGCCGGTGGCGTGCCCTCGCCGAACGTCGCGCGGCTGACCAGCACCGGCTGGGCCGCCCTCGGCTCCGGCATCGCCGGCTCGGGCCTGAACACCCGCGTCAACGCCTTGGCGCTGCTGCCCAACGGGGACCTGATCGCCGGCGGCATGTTCACACTCGGCAACGGCCTCGCGCGATGGAACGGCAGTGCGTGGTCGTCCTTCCAGGGCCTCGGGGTGAACTCCGAGCTGCTCGCGGTGCACGTTCGCCCGAACGGCGAACTGGTGATCGCTGGCAGTCCTCTCAACACCGTCGCCGGCCAGCCCGTGTCCGGCATCGCCGCGTGGAACGGTGCGACCTGGAACAGCCTGCTCGGCGGGTTCTTTTTCGGCAGTGGCACGGCGCTGGCGACGCTGGCCAACGGCGACCTCGTCGTCGCCGGCGAGTTCGGGATCAATGGCGCCACCCCCGCCAGCAACGTGGCCCGCTGGGACGGCACCGCGTGGAATGCCATGGGGGCGACGCCGCGGTCGCGCAACCTGGACGGTGGTGCGGTGCTCGCCCTGCAGTGCCTGCTGACCGACCCGAGCGGCACGTGTTGGCTCGGCGGCCGGTTCCATCGCGCCGGCAATCGCGGCTACGCCTCGCTCGCGCGCTGGGACGGAACGGAATGGCAAGCCGTCGGCAGCGGCCTCAACCGCGCCGTGCGCGCTCTGCTGCGCCACTCCGACGGCTCGCTGTGGCTCGGCGGCGACTTCACGACCCTCGGCGCGGTGACGACGGGAGTCAGCGGAGTCGCGCGCCTGCAAGGTGGCACGTGGTCGTTCCTGGGCGGCGGCGTCACCGGTGGCGATTGGAGCAGGGTGTTCGACCTCTGCGAACTGCCGGACGGCTCCGTGCTGGCGGTCGGCGACTTCGAGGCCGCCGGCGGCGTTCCAGCCCGCAATGCCGCCCGTTGGGTGGGCGGCACCTGGCAACCGTTCGGTAGCGGTCTCGCCGAGATCCTCAACGACGCCATCGAACGCGCGTGGGTGCAGCCGGGAGGAATCGTCTGGGCCACGGGCAACCTGGCGATCGGGTCGACGAGCACGGGCTGGGCGACGTCGAGCGGCGGAGCGTGGACCATGCCGCCGTTCGGCTACACGAGCATGCGCTTGCTCGCGAGCAATGGTTCTCGCGTCGCAGCGTATGGAAGGGGCGGCGGCCAGACCGGCGTCCACGAATGGACGGGATCCTGGTCCTTCCTCGGAGGCGTGCTGCCGAACCAGCCCTTCGGCCCGAGCGGCGGGGTCACGAACGCGATCTACGAGCCCAACGGCGACCTTCTGGTCGCGGGGTACTTCACGAACATCGGCGGCGTCCCGGCCGAGAACGTGGCTCGCTGGCGCAACGGCACCTGGCAGGCCCTCGGCGGCGGGCTGTCGAGCGGGTACGCGCCAACGCGCGGCCTCTGCCTCGCACCGGACGGAACCGTGCTCGCGGTCCGCGCGGAACCCGACGCCGTCGTGCGTTGGAACGGCAGCAACTGGAGCGCCCTGACTGGCCCGCTGGGCGGGATCCACCCCACGGAGCCGCGCCTGCTGACGGATGGCGCGGAGGTGCGGATCGGCAGCCAGTTCAGCACCGGCGGTGGCATCATCAGTGCGAACCTCGCCGTCATCCGCAGCAACTGCGCCGCCCAAGCGGCGACCGCCGGCCCCGGCTGCCCGGGCTCGGGCGGCAACAACCGACTGACCGCGAGCAACCTGCCCTGGATCGGCAGCAGGTTCGAGCTCCGCGGCACCGAACTGCCGAGCAACGCCCTGATCTTGGCGCTGGCGAGCCTCGGCACGTTGACGCTGCCGCTCGCCAGCGTTCTGCCGGAGGCGTTGCCCGGCTGCACGCTGCACGTCGGCGCCGACATCGCCGAGGCCTTGCTGCCGACGGGGGGCACCGCGACGTGGTCGTTCGTGATCCCGCCGTCAGCGGCCTTCGTCGGCCTCTCGCTGTGGCATCAGTTCCTGCCGTTCGAGTTCTCGGGAAGCACGCTGTTCGAGGTGACGGCGACCAACGCGGTGCATGCGACCCTGGGCGTGTTCTAGCCAGGCGGCGCGCTTCACGCGCTGCACCTTGGCGTTGACCGACTCGCTCGCGGCGTTGGTCACCTGAAGCGCCATCGCGTTGACGATGCCCCAGAGATGCTCGCGGATCATGCGCGCCACCTTCTTCATCGGCTCGAGCCTGCTGCGCATGGCCTTGGCGATCCACGTGGTCCACGCCTCGCGCCCATGATGGCGGCTGACGTAGCGCCAGATGCACATCGCGGTCTCCTCGAGCGACCAGGCTCGGCCGGTGCGCAGGTTCATCCGGTGCAGAGCCTCGATCGCGCCAGCCTGCTCTGGCGCGAAGTTGTCCGGGTTGGTGAGCCAGAGGTAGCGCGACCCCTTCAGCGAGTCGTCGCCCCCGGCCAGCAGGGCGCGATTCTCTGCACGTCGCACCTGATCCACGCCGTCGCCGAGATGCTGGGCGACGTGGAACTTGTCGAAGGCGATCTTGCGGTCCGCGTCAGGGACGTTGTCGCGCACGACGCGGATGAAGACGCCCCACATGTCCATCGCGACGGCCTCGATCGCCTCGATCTGGCTCGGCGTCAGCGCACGGAAGAACGACTCGAGGCTCTCGCGCTTGCGGTCGTCGGCGACGTGCAGCACGCAGCCGGTGTCGATGTCCGTGACGATGGTCACATACTCGTGGCGACGCTGGAAAGAGGTCTCGTCGACACCGATGCGCTTGACGCAAACTCGCTTCCTGCGCGCAAGGCCACGGGCAACCGCGCGGGTCATGATGCCATCGACTTCGTCCCAGCTCAGACGCATCTGCTCCGCGACGGCCTTGATGCAGGCCAGGGAGCGGAGCCAGTCGATGACGAAGGCCTCCATCAGTGCCGTGAAGCCAGAGCCCGGCTCGGCCCACGGCACGCGCACCTGCTTGACGCCGTGCTCGCTGCATTTCACGCGGCTCACGTCGGCGATCAGGATCGTCTTGAACTGGCAGGTATCCAGGTGCCGCCAGCTGCGCTGCCGCGTGTCGTAGCCGGGGCACGGCTTGCCGCACTCCGGGCACGCGAGCGTGGCGTGGAGATTCGCCGCTACCGTGACGCGGACCTCGCCTGATGCGGCCGTCTCTCAGCGGAAGGCATCGTCGCTTGGTCGTCTGAACTCGATCCTCGGATGAACATCTTTGCGCGACGATTCGAAGCGACGGATTTCGACGAGTATCGACGGTGGTTCGACGACGCCGCGCTGCATGCGGCGCTCGGCCCGCTCGATGAGGAGTGGTTGGACCATGTGCTGCACGAGGACGATGGTGCACAGTATGCGATCGAGTGTGACGGCAATCTGGTGGCGGTCATCGGCGTCCACTTCGCAACGCTGGCACGGCCCTGTCACTATCTGACGGACATCTCGGTTCGGCCTGATCTGCGCGGACATGGCGTGGCGCACGCAGCGCTCCGCGTCGTGATGAGCCGTGAGGAACTGGGTGCGTTCAAGCATTGGAGAGCCGCCGTGTCGCCTGCGAATCACATGGCCATCCGATTCTTTCAAAGGCTGGGGTGGACGCCGGTGGATGATCGCCAGAGCGACGACGAGCTTCACGAGTTTGATTTTGTCACGGCATGAGCGGCAGCTCCTGCAGCCACTGCAGGGGCCCTTTCGGCGGCATTCGGCGACCGATCGGATGCCATCACACAGGGACTGGCCCGAGACTGCACCACGGTCTGTTGGCGTAGAGGAAGTCCAAGCACCGGTCCCGGACCACCCGAAACCCACCCCGGCCACCCTGCCACCTGCACATTCCCCCGTCCAGCAGGTCGCAAGGGCCCGTTTGGGGCCCGTTCCCGTCATTTTCGCGCCCTGCGGGCACAACTCTCCCCCGCCGCGACCTCCCCGAGGTCACGGCACCGCGATCATCGTCATTCCGCGACACCCTCGTCGACGTCGACGACCCCGCCCCCCGCCGGCGGCGCCCGGCACCCCGCCAGCTCCGGCACCGCTGACGAAAGCCCCATCGCCCCCAGCACCCGCGCGATGGACCCCGGATCATGGATCGCGGCCAGCACCCGCCGGATTCCCGAGCACTTCGGGCAGACCAACACTTCGATACCAATCGCCCGCTGCAGCAACTCCGCCCACGAGTACCGTCGCCGGCCACCGTGGCGCCTGCCACCACCGTGCAGAACCCGCAGCGGCGTCCTGTGCATGACCGCGGCACCGACCGTTCCCTCGCCTCGACCACGCCCACGAACGTCCCCCACGCCGCCTGCATCGCGCGGTACAGAACGGTCCCCTCCGGCTCCCGCCGCACTCGTTCGCCTTCGCCACTGCACACGCAGGCTCAGTGGCACGCACGTCCACCGCGGTGGCATCCCTACCCAGAAACTCGTGCCTCAGGCCGACACTCCGGACCGATCATCCGCCGCGGCCCCGGCCGCCAACTCCAACGCGGCGACCGCGGCAGCATCGCAACCAGCCCCGGCTATGCTGCCCAGCCCTCGTCCCCACCCGAATGCCGCACCGAACCCCGCGTCGCATCGGCCTGCTGTCGCTGACCCTGCTCAGCACCACAGCCCTGCAATCCTGCGCCGAACGCACGCAGCCGCTGCCCACCACCCCACCGATCGTGGCCAGCCTCGCCCAACCGGGCCTCGATGCACGCGAACGCGGATTGGTACTGCTCGGGGAACTCGGCTGCACCGCCTGCCACCACCACGACTCGCCCACCACCTCGACGCTGCCGCGCGGGCCCGAACTGGCGACGGTCGGCAACCGCGTGCGCCCGGACTACCTGATCGACTTCCTGACCCACCCCGGCGGCGTCGAACCCGGCACGCCGATGCCCGACCTGCTGCACGGCCTGGGCGACGCCGCGCGCAAGAACGTGGCCACGAACCTCAGCCACTACCTGCGCTCGTTCGCCGCCCCCGCCGCGACCGACAGCAGCGACACCACGATCGATGCCGCGGCGGCGGCGATCGGCCGCACCCTCTTCCACGAGATCGGCTGTGCCGCCTGCCACGCGCCGCGTGATGCCGAAGGCGTCGAACTGCCGCTGCCGGGCTCGGTGCCGATGGCGCCACTCGCGCGCAAATACACCCGCGCCGCCCTGTACGACTTCCTGCTGGCACCGCACACCGCGCGGCCATCGCGGCGCATGCCCGACCTGCGGCTCGCACCCGCCGAAGCGCACGCACTGACGCACTACCTGCTGTCGACCAAGACGCCGGTCGAGTCACCCGCCACCAATGGCACCGACCAGCGCCCCGATGCCGAACGGATCGCCGCCGGCCGCGCCGAGTTCGCCGCGCGCGGCTGTGTGCACTGCCATCCGCTGCCCGATCCCCTCCTCGGCGATTGCCCGCCACAGAAGCCAGTGGCGGCACTCGACCCGACCCGCGGCTGCCTCAGCGACACCGCGGGCGCCTGGCCGCGCTACGCGCTCACGACCGAACAGCGCAACGATCTCACCACCGCACTGCGCGACCATGCCGCCCCGCGCACCGACGAGCAGCAGATCCAGCACCTGCTGGTCAGCAACCACTGCACCGCCTGCCACGGACGCGGCGACTTGCGCGGCATCGCCGACGACCGCCAACAGTTCTTCACCAGCCGCGAAGCGAGCCTCGGCGAGGACGGCCGCCTGCCGCCGACGCTGAGCCTGGTCGGCGCCAAGCTGCAGCGCGACTGGCTGCACGATGCGATCGCACACGGCCAGACAGCGCGGCCGTACTTGCGCACACGCATGCCCGCGTTCGGCCCGGAACTCGCCGCCCGACTGACCGAACTGCTGGCCAGCACCGACCAGCTGCCGCCGATCGCGATCGCGCCGCTGCCCGACCCCGAGCAGAACGAGAAGGAAGCGCGCGCCGTCATCGACCTCGGCCGCACTCTGGTCGGCGATCAGGGCATGAACTGCATCACCTGCCACACGTTCGCCGGCGAACAGGTCGGCACGATGGGCGCGATCGACCTCGTCGACTCGACCGGCCGACGGCTGCGGCCGGAGTGGTTCGCGCACTTCCTGCTCGAGCCGTTCCGCTTCCGCCCCGGCACGCTGATGCCGCGCTTCTTCGTCGACGGCACCTCGACGCGGCCCGAACTCGCCGATGGCGACGCCGCGCGGCAGATCGCGGCGATCTGGCACTACCTCGCCGAGGGCCGCAACACCGGCAAGCCGCGCGGCATGCGCCATCCGCCGATCGAACTGGTCGTCGACCAGCAAGCGGTGCTGCTGCGCCGCAGCGCGCAGCACACCGGCAAGCGCGCGATCAGCGTCGGCCTGCCGCACGGCGTCAACCTGACCTTCGATGCCGAGCGGCTGGCGATGAACCAGATCTGGTGGGGTCGCTTCGTCGATGCCGCGCCGGTGTGGACCAGCCAGGGCAGCGGCCAGGTGCATCTGCTCGGCAAACCGCGCCAGCCGCTGCCGGACGGGCCCGCGTTCGCGATCCTCGCGGCTCGTGACGATGCGTGGCCGACCGCCGACCGACGCGAACTCGGGCATCGTTTCCTCGGCTACGACCTCGATGCCGCACAACGGCCTGGCTTCCGTTACACGTGCGGTGCGGTCGCGATCGCGGATGCCCCGATCGAGCTACCGGCCGAGGTTGCTGCCGAGGCTGACAGCGAGGCGCCGCCGCGACTGCGCCGCACGTTCACGTTCCGCACCGAACAGCCGACGACGCTGCAGTTCCGCGCCGCGCTCGGTGCCCGCATCGACGATCTCGGCGCTGGCCTCGTGCAGGTCGGCGCCACGCTGCGGCTGCGCTTGCCGCCGGGGTCGTTCCGTATCCTGACCGCCGGCGAAGAACGCGAGCTGCGCGTCGAGATCGTGGTGCCCACCGCGGGGACCTCGCTGACCATCGACTACGAACTGCGCGAGGAAGGCAAGTGAGCTACCACCCCATCGCGCAACGCTGCCCCCAGCTCGGTGCCACCATGCTGCTCCTGAGCCTCGCCACGGCGCAGGAACTCGGCGGCACCTGGGGCACGGCCGGCGCCGAAGCCGAGTACTACCGCATCGTCGACCTGCCGATCCCGCGCGAGCTCGCGCTCGAAGTCGGCAGCTTCTGCACGCTGCCCGACGGCCGGCTCGCGATCGGCACGCGCCGCGGCGAGATCCTGCTGGTCGAGGGCGCTGGCCGCGCCGTGCCGGAGCTGAAGGTGCAGCGCTTCGCGACCGGCCTCGACGAAGTGCTCGGCCTCGGCCACCGCGACGGCGCGCTCTACGCGACACAACAGACCGAACTGACGCGCATCACCGACCGCGACGGCGACGGCCGCGCCGATCGCTTCGAGACCCTCGGCGACGCCTGGGGTTTCGCGCACTACCACGAGTTCGCTTGGGGCTCGCCGGTCACACCGAGCGGCAGCGTGTACGTCGTGCTCGGCCTGTCCGAGTCGTACGAATACAAGGCACCGTTCCGCGGCTGGGCGTTCGAGATCACCGCCGACGGCCGATCGATCCCGATCGCGAGCGGCATCCGCAGCGCCGGGGGCGTCGCCGCCAACGAGCACGGCGAGATGTTCTACGTCGAGAGCCAGGGGCCGTGGAACGGCTCGTGCTCACTGAAGCACCTGCGCCGCGGTGGATTCATGGGCCACCCCGCGAGCTTCCCCGGCTACGAGCTGCCGTTGGCGGCGGGCATGGGCAAGAAGCCGCTGGAGCCGAACAACCAATCGCGGCTCGCCACCGAGTGCGAGCGCATCGAACAGCTGGTGCCGTACGCGGTGGTGTTCCCGTACCGCCGCATGGGCCAGTCGATCACGACGTTCCGGCCCGATCGGACCGGCGGTCGTTTCGGGCCGTTCGAGGGCCAGCTGTTCCTCGGCGACTACAGCCTCAGCATCGTCCTGCGCGCGACCACCGAACTGGTCGACGGCGTCTGGCAGGGCGCGTGCTATCCGTTCCGCGAAGGGCTCGGCAACGGCATCCTCGCGGTCGAGTTCACCGCCGAGGGCCAGCTGGTCACCGGCGGCACCAACCGCGGCTGGCCGGTGCGCGGCAACCGCAGCTACGTGCTCGAGCGCGTCGAGTGGACCGGGCGCACGCCGTTCGAGGTCGAACGCATCTCGATCCGCCCCGACGGCTTCGTGCTCGACTTCACGCTGCCGGTGGATCCGCAGAGCGCAGCGGTGCCGGAGAACTACCGGCTCGGTTCGTTCACGCACATCTACCAGGAGTACTACGGCAGCCCCGAGGTCGATCGCACCACGCCGCGCGTCGTGCGCGCGACGCCGAGCGCCGACGGCCGCAGCGTGCGTCTGGTCGTCGACGGCATGGTCGTGGGCCACGTGCACGAGTTCGACCTGCGCGCGCTGCGCGCCGCAGATGGCAAGGCGCTGCTGCACGGCGACGCCTACTACACCGTCAACCGGATCCCGAAGTGACCATGAACACGACCTGCCTGCCGCTCGCACTCTGCGCGCTGTCACTGCTCACCGGCTGCACCAGCGCACCGCCGCCGCATCCGGTGCCCGGCGACGAACGCTGGCTCACCTACGCGGGCATCGACGGCCCCGGCCGCGGCAAACACATCGTGCTGGTCGCCGCCGAGCAGGAGTACCGCAGCGAACAGTCGATGCCGATGCTGGCGAAGGTGCTGGCCACGCACCACGGCTTCCACTGCACGGTGTTGTTCGCGCAGCACGACGGCCTCGTCGACCCGACCCAGCCGACGCACCAGGAGGACAAGCCGGTCGTGCACGACATCCCCGGGCTCGAGCACCTGGCCAAAGCCGACCTGCTGATCCTGTTCAGCCGGTTCATGACCCTGCCGCCAGCGCAGCTCGCGCACATCATCGACTACCTCGACTCCGGCAAACCGATCTTCGCGCTGCGCACCGCCAACCACGGCTTCCTCGGCGCGTTCCCGTACGAGGTGAACGGCAAGCGCGTGCGATTCGGCGAGGACGTGCTCGGCGGCACGTTCCTCGGCCACCACGGCAACTGGCACGCGGACAGCACGCGCGCAACCGCGGTGGAGGGGCGACAGGACCACCCGATCCTGCGCGGCGTCGGCGACGTCTGGGGACCGTCGGACGTCTACCGCACGTTCCCGGAAGGCGGCAGCCTGCCGGCGGGCTGCGAAGCGCTGTTGCTCGGCCAGCCACTTCTGGGTCGCCAGCGCGGCGGTGCGCCGAACCCCGAGAAGGAGCCGCTGCCGGTGGCGTGGACCAAGACCTGGACCGGCAACCGCGGGCTCACCGCGCGCGTGTTCCACTTCACGATGGGCAGTGGCGCGGACTTCGAGGACGAAGGCGTGCGCCGCGTCGCGGTCAACGCCGCCTACTGGTGCCTGGGCCTCGAGGACCGCATCACGCCGGATCGCAGCGTCGCCTGCGTCGGCCCCTACCATCCGCTCGACACCGGCTTCGACTACCAGGCTCTCGGCGTCGTGCCGAAGCCCGTGTCCGCCTACCGCTGAACCCCACGCCCATGCCATCCACGCTGCCGCCCAGCATCTTCAACGACGTCGTCGGTCCCGTGATGCGCGGACCGTCGAGTTCGCACTCGGCCGCCTCGGTGCGCATCGCGCGCCTCGCCCGCGACCTGTGCGGCGGCACGCCGGAACGGGTGCTGATCGAGTTCGACACCGAGGGCTCGCTGGCGACGACGCACGACAGCCAGGGCTCCGACATCGGCCTGTTCGCCGGCCTGCTTGGCTGGGAGGCCGATGACGAACGCTTGCCGCGCAGCGCCGCGGCGCTGCAGGCGGCCGGGGTGCAGCTCGAGATCCGCATCGCGACGCTGCACGACCCGCACCCCAACACCTATCGCCTGACGCTGCACCGGCACGGCGTCGAGCATCGCCTGGTCGCGCTGTCGACCGGCGGCGGCATGATCGAAGTCGTCGCGATCGACGGGGCGCCGGTGACGCTCTACGGCGACTACGCGGTGACCGTGCTCTCGGTGCTCGACGACGGCCGCAGCACGGCGGCGGCGCTGCAGGCGCGCGCCGACGTCGACGACGTGCGCGTCACCGGCACCGGCCCGGTGCTGGTGGTCGTCAGTGCACAGCAGTTCCTCGGCGATGCCGACCTGGCCCGGTTGCCGGCGGTGAAGCGCGTGCGCCGACTCGCGGCCGTGCTGCCGGTGCGATCCCGCCGCGACCTGAAGGTGCCGTTCCTGCACGCCGGCGAGATGGTGCAGCAGGCCGACCCGACCACGCGCAAGCTGTCGGAGTTCGCGCTCGACTACGAATGCGCGCGCGGCGGCCTCGACCGCGAAGCGGTGTTCGAGCAGATGCGCAAGATCCTGACCATCGTGCGCGGTGGCGTGCGCATCGGTCTTGCCGGCACCGAGTACGCCGACCGGATCCTGCCGCGGCAGAGCCATCGCTTCGCGGCGATGCTCGAACAGAAGCAGCTGCTCGACGGCGGCATCCTCAATCGCGCGATCCTCTACGTGACCGCGCTGATGGAGGTGAAGAGCTCGATGGGTGTCATCGTCGCCGCACCCACCGCGGGCTCGTGCGCGACGTTCCCCGGCACCTGCCTCGCCGCCGCCGAGACGCTCGGCAGCGACGAGGAGACGACGCTGCGCGCGATGTTGTCCGCGGGCCTGATCGGCGTGTTCGTCGCGACCCGTTCGAGCTTCGCAGCGGAGGTCGGCGGCTGCCAGGCCGAGACCGGCGCTGGCGCGGCGATGGCGGCCGCGGCGCTGGTCGAACTCGCGGGCGGCAACGCGGCGCAGGGACTGTCGGCGGCGAGCCACGCGCTGCAGAACGTGCTCGGGCTGGTCTGTGACCCGATCGCCAACCGCGTCGAGGCGCCGTGCCTCGGTCGCAACATCGCCGGTGCCGCCAACGCGCTGGCGTGCGCCAACATCGCACTCGCCGGCTACGACCACCTGATCCCGCTCGACCAGGTGCTCGATGCCCATCGCCAGATCAGCGAGAACATGGCGCGCGAGCTGCGCTGCACGGCGCTCGGCGGGCTGTCGATCACGCCGGCGTCGAAGGCGATCGAGGCGAAGCTGTGCGGCACCGGTGGCTGCGGTTCCTGCGGTTGAGACGGACGCAAAGGTCGAGGAGGAGAAGCAACGCAATCCACAGGCGGATTCTCGGGAGAACAAGATGAAGCTCATGGCGGCGCACTTCACCCCGGAGGAATGGAAGCGGCTCTCGGGCGCGGCGAACGGTGGCTACCACTGTCTCGGCGCAGCCAAGATCATCGCCCCCATCGGCAAGGCATTCGCCGAGGCCCTGCTCGGAACCAAGGCGGTCAAGTAGCGCGCCGGACGGCGAGAATTCTCGTCGACTCGCTGCCGCATTTCGGGCCGGTTTCCGAATCACTGGTTGGTGACAGGCCGCACATCGCCCAGTGCGACACGGCCCTCGCCTCGGCCACGCCCACGTCGGCGCCACGGCCGTCCCAGAGTTCCCAGCGACAACCGGACCGACCATGAAAACGCTCCTCCCCACCACCCTGACCATGCTGCTGGTCGCCACTTCGGCGACGGCCCAGAACACCGACTTCAGCTTCGCCCACGGCATCCCCGGGCTGCCGGCGGCCGTCGAAGTCGCCGTCGACGGCATCACGATCTTCTCCGGCGTCAACTTCGGCGACCTCCAGTCGACGACGATCGCCCCGGGCCCCCACACGATCGAGGTTCGCAACGGCACGACCGTGCTGCTTTCCGCGACCACGACGACCGGTGCCGACCAGAGCGTCACGGCCGCCGCACACCTTCTGGACGGCGGCGCCGCCGACCTCGCCGTCTTCCAGAACGACCTCGAGGCCGTCACGTTCATCGGCGACGGCCGGTTCACCGTGCGCCACCTCGCCGATGCGGGCCCGGCGCTCGTCGGCATCCGGTCGTCGTCGTATCTGGGCTTGTCCGGCCTGGCCAACGGGGCCCAGTTCCCGGCCGAGATCGGGGCCGGCACCTACGACCTGGACGTGGCAGAGTTCGGTCTGGGCTCCCCATTCCCGTTCCCGCCGTCGGCGCAGGTCGCCCAGGGCCTGAACCTCGCCGCGGACAGGGGCGTCATCGCGCACGTCGTCGGCGTGCCCGGCACGCCGTCCTTCTCGGTCATCGTCCAGAACGTGACCCTCGCCCCCGCGACGCCGATCAACCCGTCCGCCTGCGACCTGGCCCTGTCCGGTTCGCTGGTCGGTGGCTCGATCGGCGCCGGCGGGGACATCACCTACGCGTTGACCGGCGCCTCGCCGAACTCGTTCGTCGCGGTGTTCCTCGCGCTCGACAACTCGCCCTTCACGTTCTTCAGCTTCCCGCTGAGCATCGGCGGTGGCGGCGGGCTCTTCGTCGCGACCTTCGGCCTCGCCGACGGCAACGGCAACTTCGCCCAGACCCTGACGTATCCGGCGAGCCCCGTCACCGGCTCCGGTCCCACGTCCTTCTGGAACCTGTTTGCCCAGGCGGCGAGCGCGGACTTCGCGCCAGCTGGCTTCCTGCCGACCTGCCTGTCGGACGTCGAGCCGCTGCAGATCAGCATCCAGTAGCCCTACGTCCGCAGCTGCCGGCAGCCGCCATCTTGGTTGGCCCCGTTTCGGCCCGGCAGCCAGGGTTCCGCGGTCGCGATCGAGCTGTCGCCCCGTGTAGAGCCAGCCATCCTCGCGGATCGAAGCCAGATCGATCCGAACGATCCGCGAGGCTGCGGGGCAGTGGCACGGATCGACATCCGCTACCGCCGAGACAGCATGCTCATGACGGCCGAACGGATTGCCGCCCTGCGTGGCGCGCATGATTCGCCACCGGACGCTGGAGGAGTGGGATTTTTCGTCGGGGACTTTGGCGTGTTTCGCTGGTCGCCGCAGGAGCTGTGCATGAACCACGGCCACTTCAGCCGAGGCACCTCTTCTCCACCCGCCGCACCAGCAGCGCCCCCTGACCGCGACCGCACCTGCGTCGCCGTAGCCGCTTGTTGGTCACCCGAAGTTCGGACCTCTCTCCCTCGCAGCCTCGTTCGGGTCACCGGCGTGGAGCACCTCATCCTCGATGGGAGGCATCCATGGACCAATCTCCCCCTGACCACATCACCGCCCACGGCTCCGAGCCCGCGCCCATCTCCCTCGACTGGCATACCCTGACTCCGTCGCTGCTCCGCGCTGCGCGCCGGCGACTGAGCCGTCGTCTGCTCTGCTACACAACCCCCGAAGACGTGGTGCAGGAGGCCATCGTCGGCATCCTGGCCTGTGCCCGCTATCGCAAACTGCCCGCCCCTGCCCAGGTGGCCGTGCTGCGCTGCTCCGTCAAGCACATGCCGTGTCAGGTGCACCGCTCCGTCAACCGACAACGCCGATGCATAAGTCGCGAAGTGGGCAGCTCGGCGTATCCGGTGGAAGAGCTGATGGATCCGAAACCTGCTACCGACGAACTCGCGGCGCATGCAGAGATGCGTGCAATGCTCACGGTGAGCATCCGTGCACTCCGCCCCGCGGATGCGCGCATCCTCGGCATGCGCCTGGACGGGCACTCGCTGCCAGAAATCGGCAGAGCACTAGGCCTGCAAGCGGAGGCGGCCAGGAAGCGGGCGACGCGGGCGATGGATCGACTGCGCACGAGCTTGGTGCCGTTGCGCTCTGGATGGGGCCCACAAGGCCGCTGACGTGCCCGAGTGCACCTCGCGCCTGTCATGAACCCCGCCGGCCTCACCACCGCCGATGTCGGCCACGCTCGAAGTGTGGCATCAGCCTCCACCCACATCAGGCTGCGAACGCCCCAACAACTGCCGCCTGATCCAGGCTTTCCCGAGAGCCCAATGCCGATCGACGGTCCTCGGCGCCATACCGAACACCTCGGCACACTCCGCCACCGTCAGACCGCCGTACACCCTCACCTCGACGACTCGCGCCGTCTCCGGCTTGCTGGCTGCGAGCACCGACAACATCTCGTCGATGTCGGCCAGATCGAATTGCGACAGCCCCATGGCCGCACCCTCGGGCATGGGACCAACCTCGCGGCGACGCCGGCGCTTGTGCCATCGCACCGACATCACGTCGCGACACGCCATGCCGAAGCATGCCTTCAGCACCGCGTCCGGCTTGCTGGCGAGGTCGGAACGGTTGCCCTGGAGCCTCCGGGCCTCTTCGTGCAGCAGCTTCAGATAGGCCTCACTGACCAGGTCATCGGCAGCGACACTCGGAGCAGGCAGCTTCCGCAACATCTGCCGTGCAATGCGCTTGAACTCCCGCAACAAGTCCGGGAAGCGTTCGCGGATGCTGCAGGATCCGCCGGGCTTGGGAGCCGCGTCCTCAGAGGTGTCGTCCATCGGAGTCAGGAGATGGTCCGGTTGATCATGAATGCATCTCTCCTGACACCGCTACCATAACGCGCCATCAGATTTTCCGACACGAGAAGGGCGACCATGCAGGACCACGACGACGCCTTCCGAACCTTCGACCTGGTGGAACAAGCGCTGGACCTCCAGCCCGCCGACCGGGAGCCGTTCCTTCGCCGTGAGGCAGGTGCTGATCCGGCCCTGATGCAGAGGGCGCTGGACATGCTCCGGGATGCGGAGGCGAGCGACCATGCGCCCGAGGCGACACCCGCAGCGCCACTCCGGCTGGTGACGTCGACGGCCACCGCAGAGCTGCTCAAGCGGCTGGAAGGCTCGGCCCGACTGGACGATTCCCGCTACGAGGTGCACGAGACGCTGGGATCAGGTGGCATGGGCAAGGTGCTGCGGGTCGAGGACAGGTACCTGAAGCGTACGCTGGCGATGAAGCTGCCGCATGCGAGCGCGCCGAGCACGGACCCTTCGCACCAGCAGACCAGCCTGCAGCTCGGCCGCTTCCTCGAAGAGGCCCAAGTCACCAGCCAGCTCGATCATCCAGGAGTCGTGCCGGTGCACGACCTCGGCATCGACAAGAACGGCCAGGCCTACTTCCTGATGCGGCGAGTGCTCGGCGAGAACGCACGCGCCGTGTTCGCCAAAGCGCGCGAACAGCGAGATGGTTGGACCACGTCACGGGCGCTCGAGGTCGTGCTGAAGGTCTGCGACACGATGGCGTATGCGCACCGAAAGGGGGTGCTGCATCGAGACCTGAAGCCGGACAACATCCGCGTCGGGTCCTTCGGCGAGGTCTACGTGATGGACTGGGGCCTGGCGAAGATCGGCAACGAGGCGGATCGCCATGACCTGCGGATGACGACCGGAGCGGCAATCGCCTCGGACCGCAGGGTCGACGCACAAAGTGATCCAGGCTCTTCCCTGGTCAGCATGGACGGCCGGGCGATCGGCACGGTGTTCTACATGTCCCCGGAGCAGGCGGCGAGTCAACCGCTCGACCATCGCACGGACATCTACGCAATCGGTGCCACGCTGTACGAAATGCTGTCCGGCAAACCTCCCTATCACGACCCCGACAGTTCTCCCGTGGACATCCTCGAGCGCGTCCGGAAGGGCCCGCCGCGACGCATCGAGGACCTGGTGACAGGAACACCTGCCGAACTGGTGGCGATCGTCGACAAGGCGATGGCGAGGGATCGGGAGCAGCGTTACGCGAGCGCAACCGAGCTCGCCGCCGACGTCCGTGCATTCCTCGGCCAGCGGGTCGTGGCGGCCTACCGCACCGGCGCCATCGTCGAGCTACAGATGTGGGTGCGGCGCAACCGTCTGTTGGCAACGATTTCTGCCGCTGCATTCCTGTCGATGGCCGTTGCCCTCTCTTACATTGCGCTCAAGAACACGGAGAACGCAGCTCTGGCGGCGGAGAATGCGACCAAGATCCGCGACTTCGACCAGCTCTCGGGAGTCGTCAAGTGCGACACCGCAGTCGAGAGAGCACTTCAGCTCTACCCGGCCTGGCCACACCGGATCCACGAACTGGAGGATTGGGTTCACGGCGAATGCGATCCCCTGCTGCAAACGCAGCCCGATGTCGAGCGAACGATTGCACGCCTGACTCCCGATCCTTCGCGGCGGCGGGATCCGGCGGCAACCGACCGCGAGTCGGATCGGTTTCTCCGCGAGACGCTGCAGAATCTCCTGAATCGTCAACATCAAGAACTGCGCGCGACCAAGGCCGATGTCGAGCAGCGGATCCGATGGGCCAAGAGCATCAGCCAACTGACTCTCGCGCACCCGAGGGCTGCCCACACATGGGCCGAGGTGCGCCAGCTGATTGCCGCGAGCGAACGCTATGCAGGCCAGGACATCACGTTCCGTGACGAGGACATGATGGACCTCGTGCCCCTGGGCATGAACTCGCAGGGCTATCTCGAGTTCTACCACCTTCGCAGCGCCTGGGACGGCACGTCCGATCCGGCCACCATCCACATCCCGCAACGCCGCGCCGGGAAGTTCGTGGTGACCCCGGAAAGCGGCATCGTGTTCGTTCTGCTGCCCGGCGGCACGTTCCACATGGGGTCCGACATCCCTTCCCAAGATCTGGAAGATGCGCCACTGCACCCCGTGACTCTCCAGCCGTTCTTCATGGCGATCCATGAACTCACCCAAGGTCAGGTGCAACGCCTGTCGGGCCACATCCATCTATCCCCTAGTTCATACACTCATCATCCGGACGAAGAGGTACTCCGGGCGATCACACTCGCTCATCCCGTGGAGTCGATCGACTGGACCACGAGCAACTCGCTGTTGATCCAGCACGGCCTGATGCTGCCCACCGAGGCCCAGTGGGAGTTTGCCTGCCGCGCGGGCACCACCACTTCGTGGATCGTGGAGAGCGACACGGAGCTCCAATCGGTCGCCAACGTCGCCGACCAGGCCTGTGAAGGCCGCGGCACCGGTTGGCAACTCGAGTCATGGAATGATGGCCATGTCGTTCACGCACCAGCCGGGTCTTTCCAGGCCAATGCCTTCGGGATCCACGACATGCATGGCAACGTCGCCGAGTGGTGCCTGGACTGGTACCACGGGAGGAGCTACGGCACGGAGCGGTCGGGCGATGGCTTGCAGTCGGCGACCGGGCAGGCACGCGTCTACCGCGGTGGTTCCTTTCGACACCTCGCACGAGACGCGCAATCAGCGAGACGCTTGTCCTGGGACCCATCGAAATCAGACCCGTCGATCGGGGTGCGCGCCTCGCGCCGTCTGAAGCCGTAGTCGCAGCTCACACCCCGCGGAATCGGCCCCAATCGAGGGTATCGATCGTTTCCGGCCCGGTGGCAAGCGCCCGGGTCGTCGGGGAATCGACGCCTCGTCGATGAGTCGATCGGCTGCCTCGCTCTCGTCGTCACCAGGAGGCAAGGAGGCAGCAGCGCTCCTGCCGTTTCATCGGCGTGGATGATTTTCGGGAGGGATCCGTCATGGCGATCGCGGATGCCGGAGCTCGTGAGGCGAGCCGATCGCCGTCCCCGAGATCGCAGCGCGACCGTGCCTTCACCAGCATGGGCACGACCATGCAGTGAGCAAAGGCACTCCTGCAATCACCAAAGAACCCCGAGGCTGAAACGCCGGCAGAGGTTCGTGCCTCAGTGGCTCCTGGTCGCGCACCTCGTGCGGCCATCAGTCACCAGAAAAGGCACGAACATGCGATTCCTTGGCCTGTCGATTTCGTTCCCGCATTGCAGCAGCGTCACGCGTGGGTCCACCTCTCCCCGGGTCGCGGTCCACCACCAGCAGCAACCGCTGCCGCCGGCCGTCGAGAACCTGGGTGTCGACAACCGCCTGCGCAGATCTGCGCTCGCTCGCCACGCGCGGCGGCTGCTCGCCTCGTTCGTCCTGGCAGCCACCGCGGTACCGGCCACCGCCCAGGATCTGATTGTCATCGAGGGCGAGTACGGCAGCCCGACCAGCATCCGCTACCTCGACACCCAGAAGGTCACCGGTAGTCCGGTGACCGGGTCGGCGTTGCTCGGTGCCATTCCCGATACGCATCGAGTGCGCGGTGTCACTCCGATCGACGGGACCATGGCATGGCCGACCGCCGCCATCGTCTACACCGAGCAGGCCGACGGGACCTCCCATCTCTGGAAAGTGGACTACGTCGCTGGCACCGCCGTGGTTCGCGTGTCACCACTGCACTGGGACGACAACTCCGATACCGATCGGCCCGAGGACATGGTCGGCATCGCGCGGACGCCACTCGGCATGCCAGTCCTCGGACTGCTGGGCCCGGGGGCCTGGCACGCGAGCATCGGCCAGAGCGGCACCCTGTATGGACCGCTGCTGGACGGTTCTGCCTTCGGCTTGCCAGGATCGACCTCGGCCGGCGCCACCGGCGTCCTGCCCTTCCCTGGGCCCTATCTCGGTGGCGCCGCACGCCTCCAACACCTCTTCGTCGTCACCGGAGGTGCCCCCCGCCGATTTCACAGGGTGGGCATTCCCAGTGCCCAGCAGCAGCTGCTCGGATTGCCGAACACGCCGATCGAACTGCAGTCATGGACGCTGCCGATATCCGGCGAAGTGCTCGGCTGGACCATCTCGAGCGACGGATTCTTCTACGCCATCGTCCACCACGTCGACATCGTCGACGGCATCGCGAGCGGCTTCACCGAACTGGTGCGCTCGAAAGAGGACGTGGACACGGCGGTCGGGAGCATGACGCTGCTGAGCGTCGGCGACCACATCCAGGACTGGAGCAGCGGCGAGGACACGCCGGTCTCGTTGCCGAAGTGCTGTTTGACGTTCGCCAAGAAGTGACCCTGGCTGGCGCCACACGGCAACCTCAGCGTGGTGCGCTCACGTACTGGATGCCATCGATGACCGCGCCGGTGCAATGGGTCGTGTATTCGAGCGGATCACCGTCGAACAGCGCGAGGTCCGCATCCATGCCGGCCGCCAGCGAACCCACCCGCGCCTCGATGCCGAGCAACCGGGCCGCGTCGATGGTCAGCGCGCGCAGCGCCGCCTCGCCGGGCAGACCGTGGCCGACCGCGACCCCGGCCTCGAACAGCACCACGCGCGTCTTCGGCACGTAGGCCTCGTAGCCGCTCTGCAGTGCGAACGGGATCTTCGCGTCGAGCAGCAGCTTGGCGAGTTCCATCGTCCCGTTCGCGAGTTCGCCGCCGGTGCGCGCCATCGCCGGGTGCGGCAGCACCGGCACCTTGGCCGCGGCGATCTCCGGCAGCAGCAGATAGGCCTCGGCGGCGCCGTCGAGCACGATCTCGATGCCGAACTCGGCGCCGACCCGCAGCGCCGCCGACAGGTCGTGCGCGCGGTGCGCGGTGACCAGCAGCGGCACCTCACCGGCCAGCACCTTGGCCAGCACGTCGAGCCCGAGGTCGACCGGCGTGTTCGGTTCGCGCTGCCGCTTGGCCGCGTACTCGCGCGCCTTCTGCAACTGCTCGCGCAGCATCGCCACCGACTTCGCGCGCGTGCCGGGCGCCTTGCCGGACGCGGCGCGACCGCCGTCGCCGAGCGTCACCGCGACCATGGCCAACGGCTTGACGACGTCGCGTTCGACGCTGCGCCCGTGCGTCTTCACCACCATCGTCTGACCCGAGATCAACGCGCCAGGACCGTGCCCGGTGTGCACCGTCGTGATACCGAAGCCGCGCAGCCAGCCGACCAGTTCGTCCTGGGCGTGGAACGCGTCGATCGCACGCAGCTCGGGCTGCATGGGCGCCGACTTCTCGAGCTGGTCCTGGTCGTGCGGCACGTTGAGCAGACCGCTGAGTCCGACCGTGGCGTGGGCGTCGATGAGGCCCGGCATCACCACCGCCGCCCGCAGCACCGGCATGTCTGGCGGCACGATCACCGTCCGGAACTGCGGCAGGTCGGAACTCACGGCCCCCTCGACCGCCATGCCGACGCTATCGATCTTGCCGTCGCGCACCACCACGACCCCGTCGACGATCGGGGCTCCGGTCATCGTCAACACCAGCTTGCCGATCACCGCGAACGTGGTCGGCGCCGCTGTCGCAGCCACCGGGGGCGTCGGCGCAGCCGCCGGCTTCGGGGCCGGCGGCGGATCCTGGACCAGTCCCAACAGCAGAGCGAACGCGAGCATCACTGGCCTCCCTGCGCGCCGAAGCAGCACATCGACATTGCCTGACCATCGCTGGCCCCGTAGCCGCCCATCGCCATCAGCCGGTCCTTCGGATCGGCGAAGTCGAACACCTTGCTGCCGTCGACCCAGGTCTGCAGCACCCGGGTGTGCACCGAGAACGGGTCGCCGCTGAGCACGACGAAGTCGGCGTCCTTGCCGACCGTCAGCGTGCCGATGCGGTCCTGCAGGTCGAGCATGCGCGCATTGGCGATGGTGACCGCTGCCAGCGCCTTGTCGCGCGGCATGCCGGCGCGCACCGCCAGCGCCGCCGAGCGCAGGAACAACCGGCTGTCGGTGATGCCGTCGTCGGTGTGGAAGCCGACCAGCACGCCGGCCCGATCGAGCACCGCACCGGTGCTCAGCGACAGGTTGGCGGCTTCGAGCTTGCCACCCGGCGAGTCGATGACGATCACCGAACACGGCACCTTGGCCGCCGCGATCTGCTCCGCCACCCGCCAGCCCTCGCTGACGTGGTGCAACACGCAGCGGAACCCGAACTCCTGCTGCAGACGCAGCACCGTGAGGATGTCGTCCTGGCGATGCGTGTGATGGTGCACCACACGCTTGCCCTCGAGCACTTCGATCAACGCTTCGAGACCGAGACTGCGTTCGGGCAGCTTGGTCGCATCGCCGGCCGCCTCGGCGATCTTGCGCTGGTGGTCGCGCGCCCGATGGAACTGCGCCCGCACCAGCGCCGCCGCCTTGCCGCGGGTGCCGGCGAACGGCGGATCGCGCTGCGGATTGGTGCCGTTCGCCATCTTGATGCCACCGGCGGCACTGCCGTCGGCATTGCGCAACACGAGGTCGTCGACGGTGCGGCCGTCGCGCAACTTCAGGTAGACGGTCTGGCCCGACAGCAGGTGACCGCTGCCGGGCATGACGTTGACCGCGGTGATACCGCCGGCCTGCGCCTTCTGGATGCCCGGGTCGAGTGGATCGATCGCGTCGAGCGCCCGCACCTCGGGCTGGATCGGGCCGCTGCCGTCGGCGCCGGCCACCGCGCCGATGTGCGAATGACTGCAGACGAGGCCAGGGACGATGGTGCGGCCGGCGGCATCGATGCGCACCGCGTTGTCCGGCACCACGACCTCGGCCATCGGCCCGACCGCGACGATGCGTCCACCGCGCACCAGCAGCGTGCCGCGTTCGATCGGCGGTGCATCGACCGGCTCGATCCGCGCACCGACGAACGCATGCGGCACTTCCTGGGCGCGCCCCGACCACGCGAGGACCAACGAGGTGGCGAGCAACCATGACCGGCGAGCGGATGACATTCGCGCAAGGCTACGCCCCGAACCGGAAAGCCCTCAACACCGAACCTACCGCGTGCCGATGTCCATGGCCCCGGCGCAGCCCGCGCCGCACTCAGGAGAGAGGAGTAGCCCCAGGTCATGTCGAAAACGCACTTCGTCCCGTACGCCGTTTCCCTGTTCGCCCTGGCCGCCTGTGGTGGCGGCGACAATGACACCACGGGTGGCGCCATCGTGGGCCTGCAGGGCCCCGAGCAGGTCTCCATCATCGAGTCGAACGGCGGCTCGAACGGCTCGGTGCGCCTGCCGCGCGGCACCTATGCCATCGCCGGCAGCGACTTCGAGACCGACCCGACCCGCTTCTGGGTCCGCGACGACTCGATGGTCGTGCTCGACACGGTCAACATGATCCTGTCGAGCCTGCAGCAGACCCGCTACTGGGAGCAGACCAACACCGGCGCCTACCGCGCCCTGGTCGAGGAGGAGAACGAGTCGGGCGGCGACAGCAGCCAGGGACCGGTCTACAAGGAGTGGGTCGTCAACTCGACCCGCGCCAGCTCGACGGCGCCGCAGATCGTCAACTTCTGGGTCGTCAACGAGGAGTCGATGGGCATGGAAATCCCGTCGACGATCTACGGCAAGCTGACCGTCAGCGCCGAGCCCAGCAACAGCCAACCGCTCGGCAGCTTCGAGCTCTACTTCAAGAACCTGCCCGACACCGAGGCGCCGACCAGCACGGCGACGCTGTTCGAGGGCTACCTGCGCACCGTGGCGCGGACCGACGGCCAGAGCGAGGTCGAGTTCTATCTCGGCCACGGCGATCCCGACGGCACCGTCGGTCCCAATGACTTCGCGACGCGGGAACGCGTGCACGTGATCGGCGACCGCACGGCCGGCACCGGTCGCGCCTATGCCGAGCGCAAGTCGGTCCGCAACGAGAACGGCCAGACCTACAGCGAGAACGGCGAGTACCAGCTGCAGTTCAACGCCGACTATGTCGCCCGCCGCGACGTCGCCAACGGCAACGCGCTCGAGGTGCTCGATCGCAACGACTACGAGACGCGCGTGTTCCGCTACGGGCTCTACGACGGCACCACCGAGGAGCGCGTCGACCGCCTGTCCGGGTTCCCGGTGCAGGACGCCGACGGCAAGAACGGTTTCGCCGGCTTCCACGGCATCTGGTTCCCGGAGAACGTCACGCTGGTCGACGGCCAGACGGTCTATCGCCGCTCGTTCTCGTCGAACACGCTGACGCCCTACACGCTGAAGATCGCCGCCGGCAAGCTGGAGAAGCGCGTGCGCTCGTCGCTGACGCTCGGCGATCTGCAGAACGAGGATCTCGAGTACTTCAGCCCGGGCGCCGGCGGCCAGATGAAGGTCCGCTTCACCGGCAGTGACCTGGTCAAGGTCGCCGAACGCAACGGCGGTGACTGGCAGCCGGTCGACCCGCCGGTGAGCATCACCAGCAGCTTCAGCACGGGTCAGTACCTCAACTTCTGGAGCCAGGCGCGGGGCAGCGTCGAGTTCGCGTGGCCCGCGTCGTTGACCAGCTCGGTGCCGGCCTACGTCTGGTCGCGCACGAACGTGACCGCCGACTCGTCGGAGCTCGCCAGCGGCGACCTGACGCTGCACGGCTATTCGCGCCTGTTGCGCGCCAACATCACGTCGAACCAGGCCAACTTCCAGAACAGCGAGACGCCCTACTTCCCGAACGCGAGCTCGGCCAGCTCCGGCAACCAGACCTACGTGTTCGACCGCGAGACGCTGCTGCTGACGCTCGGCGGCGACCCGGTCAAGTTCGCCAACGGCGTCACGGTCACGCAAGGGCCGGCCCAGTTCGGCCTCTCGTGCGGCCCGCTGTTCGCGACCGCACTCACCGATCTGGCCGACATCCAGAACCAGAGCACGACCTACGAGTGGCAGATCGGCACCAACCCGTGGAACCAGCTGCGCACGCTGCGCGACGCCAACGGCGCGTACGTCGACTTCGATCCGCCGATCCGCTTCAGCTACGTGCACGACGAGGACGGCTCGTCGTTCGACGGCCGCACGTTCTTCCTGCAGTGGGACGGCACCAACCTCGGCGGCATCCCGTTCGAGCAGAGCCAGGAAGACAATCGCTACTACCCGCTGCTCAACATCCCGACCGGCAGCACGGTGGTCGCCGACGGCACGACCTACAAGATCAAGCAGCTCGAGGGCGAGCAGCTGATGATCCCGGTCAACAACCCCAACACGATCTACACCGCGCAGGGCTTCGACCTCGACGGCCAGACGATCAGCGCGCCGACCGCGGCCCCCTACCAGGACCCGGCGGTCGGCGCCAAGCCGACGGTCACCGCGGCGCCGCGCTACGTCGGCGGCGTCTCGCAGTCCGACGACTGAGCCCGCCGCGCGCGCCGGTCACTTCCCCGCCGGCGCGCGCAACTTCGTGATCAACTCGCGCTCGCGTTCTGCGGGCAGGCCGGTGGTCGTGAACGGTTTGCCGGCGCGCTCCGCCTTCACCCAGGCGAGCGTGTCGCGCACCGTGTCCGCCACCGGCCGGAACCGCAGCCCCGCCGCGATCGCGCGCGAGCAGTCGACCATGGCCCGCCCTTCGCGCGGGATCCACAGCGGCATCTGCATCCACGGCTGCACCTCGTTGCGGGCGAGGAACTCCTCGCTGGCCCACACCAGCGTCACCGGGTTGGTGGTCGCGCACTTGCAGGCCGCGAGCAGTTCGTGCATCGACAACGAGCCGGCGGGACCGGTCGCGTTGTGCACGCCCACCACCGACTGCTCGACGCAGTGCAGCATCCACGCCGCGAGGTCGCGCGCGTCGACGAACTGCACCGGACCGTCGGGATCGCCGGGTGCGAGCACTTCGCCGCCCTGGTCGATGCGCGCCGGCCACCACGTGAAGCGATCGGTCGGGTCGCCGGGACCGACGATCAGGCCGGGCCGGATCACACAGGTGCGGCCGGGCATCGCCGCCTCCGCCGCCGCCTCGCAGCGCGCCTTCAACGGCCCGTAGAACGGCATCGACTGCCGGATCGTGCTGACCTTGGCGACATCCTCGTCGCCGACGGTGCCGACCGGCGTGGCCTCGGTGATGGTCTCGGTGCCGGATCCGAATCCCGGATACACGGACACCGTGCTGATGAACTGGTACAGCTTCGCCTTGGCGGCGAACAGCCTGGCCGTCGCCTCGACGTGCGCCGGCACATAACCCGAGGTGTCGACGACGACGTCGAACTCGCGGCCCTGCAACGTCTCGAGTTCCCCCTTCTCGCGATCGCCGCGCAGCTGCTCGATGTCGGCGAACAGGCCGGGGTTGCTCTTGCCGCGGTTGAACAACGTCACGGTGTGGCCGTTCGCCCGGGCGAGGCGCACGAAGTGCGGACCGAGGAAGCCGGTGCCGCCGAGCACCAGGATCCTCTGCGGGGCCGGGTGCGGGGTCGCCGGCAGGGCACCGAGCAGCGGTGCCGCGGCGCCAGCCGCCGCGAGGGAGCCGAGGAACGAACGACGCGAGGTCTCGAATGGCATGGTGGCGCTGCTACGGGACGGACGATCGGGATGTTGGCGGCAATCCAGGCAGCGAGAGATCGACGCCGCCTCGGTGTCATTCCATGCCGGCGCCGAGGCTAGAATCGCGCGCCGATGCGCACCCTCGCCGCCCTGCTCGCCGGAGCCATGCTGTTCCTGTCCGACCAGCCGATGGTGTGGTGGCCGCTGCAACTGGTGGCGCTGATCCCACTGTGGCTGGCCCTGGCGAGCGGCCCACGACCGCGTCGGTCGCCGCTGCTCGGGCTGGTGTTCGGCGCCGGCTACACGTTGCCGCTGCTGCTGGTCGCCGGCCACGACGAGCCGATCCTCGCCCTGGGCGCGCTGATGTTGCTCGAGTGGATGCTGATCGCCTGGTGCGCCGCGCACCTGCTGCGCCGTGGACCGGTGCTCGGCGCACTCGCGACCGCCGCCGTCGTCACGCTGGCCGAACTCGCGCTGTGGCAACTGCCGCTGTTCGGCACCGGGCAGAGCTTCGTGCGGCCGCTGAGCCAGGCGCCGTTGCTGATCGCGTTCGCGGCGTTCACCGGCACCGGCGGCGTGGTGTTCGTCGTCACCGCGCTGCAGGCCCTGCTCGCGAACGCGCTGCGCGGCACCGATCGCGCCCGTCCGCTGCTGGCGGCCCTCGCGCTGCTCGCGCTGGTCGCCGGTCTCGACTGGCAACGCTGGACCCGTCCGCTCGGCACCGAAGTGCTTGTCGCCGCGCTCGGCTGGAACGACTCGCCGAGCGCCGATGGCCGCTCCGGCGAGGTGTTCGAGCGCGGCGCCGCCGACGCGGCGGCCGCCGGGGCGCAGCTGCTGGTGACGCCCGAGACATCCGGTTCGGTCGGCCAGGACCGTCGCCCGGCGGCGATCGAGCGGCTCGGCGCACTCGCCCGACAACACGCACTCTGGATCGCGTTCGGGGTCTGGCACGCGCCCACGCGCGACAACCGGATCTGGTTCTTCGATCCGTCGGGCGAGCTGCGCGCCGAGTACCGCAAGACGCACCTGATCCCGTGGCTCGAGGACTACGTCGCCGGTGACGGCACGCTGATCCGCCTGCCGTTCGGCGAGCTCACGCTCGGCGGCATGATCTGCCAGGACGACAACTTCACCGACCTCGCGCGCGGCTACGGCCGCGACGGCACGCGCCTGCTGGCGGTGCCGACCAACGACTGGCCGTCGATCCGCGGCTTCCATTTCGAGAACGGGATCTTCCGCGCCATCGAGAACGGCTACGCCGTCGTGCGTGCGGCCTCGGGCGGCATCTCGGCGCTGGTGTCGCCGCGCGGCGAAGTGGTCGCCAGCTGCGATCACGTGCTCGACGGTCCGAAGCTCGTGCACGGGCTGCTGCCGACCGGCGATGGGCAACCGACCTGGTATGCCCGGCTCGGCGATGTGCCGATGCTGGTGATCGCGGTCGCGCTGTTGCTCGCCGCCCTGTTGCGGCGCGGCCGCGGCTGAATAGACTGCGAGCGGCACGCACCCGTAGTTCAGCGGAAGAACATCGGTCTTCGGAACCGAGGGTCGCAGGTTCGAATCCTGCCGGGTGTGCCATCTGGCGGCGCGGAGCGCCGCAGATGGCAAACCCGGCAGGTTCCGGGCATGCCGCGACCGCGGCAAGGCCGCGGGCGCGGCAGCGGCGAATCCGCCACACGCAGCTGCGCG
>JALORC010000004.1 GCA_025459175.1 Planctomycetota bacterium
TCCTGCCCGTGTGCCCCGACGGCTTCGACTCGATCGGCACCCGTCCGAGCCCGCTTCAGACCCGCGCTCCGCCGCGGCATGATGCGGCGATGCTGCAGTTCTCGCAGGTGATCCAAGCCGTCGATTCCCACACCGCCGGCGAACCGACCCGCATCGTGACCGGTGGCCTGCCGCCGATCGCCGGCGCCACGATGGCCGACAAGCGGCGCGTTCTGCAGACGTCGCACGACCACCTGCGCCGCGCGCTGGTGCTCGAGCCGCGCGGCCACGACGCGATCGTGCTCGCCTACCTGCTGCCGCCGTGCACGCCGGGTGCGCACCTCGGCGTGGTGTTCGCGAACGATGCCGGCTACCTCGGCATGTGCGGCCACGGCGCGATCGGTGTCGCGACCACCGCCGTCGCGATGGGCATGGTGCCGGCGGTCGAACCGGTGACCGAACTGGTGCTCGACACGCCGGCCGGCGCGGTGACCTGCAAGGTCGCGGTCGAGGGCGGCAAGGTGCGTTCGGTGACGATCACCAACGTGCCGTCGTTCCTGTTCCGGCAGCGCGTGATCGTGCCGGTGCACGGGTTCGGCAAGGTCGCGGCCGACATCGCCTACGGCGGCAACTGGTTCGCGTTCGTCGAGGCCGACCAGCTCGGCCTGATGGTCGAGAAGGCGCACCTGCCGGTGCTGATGCAGGCGGCGATGGCGGTGCGTGAGGGGCTGGTGCGCGAAGGCGTGCGCGGTCGCCATCCCGATCACGACGCCGACGAGATCATCGACCACGTCAAGCTGTTCGCGCATCTCGACGGCGACGAGCCGGGCTCGCGCGCGCTGACCCTGTGCCCCGGTGCGGCCTACGACCGTTCGCCGTGCGGCACCGGTACCTCGGCCAAGCTCGCCGTGCTGCACGGCAAGGGCGAACTCGAGGTGGGCCAGTGGTTCCGTTCGCAGAGCGTGCTGGCGACCGAGTTCCGCGCCCGCGTGGTGCGCGAGACCAAGGTCGGACCGTTCGCGGCGATCGTGCCGGAAGTGCAGGGCTCGGCGTGGATCACCGGTCTGCCGACGTTCGTCATCGATCCCGACGATCCGTGTCGGTTCGGCATCTGAGCGTCGGCTATCTTCGGAGCCCGATGCGCGCACTGTCCTGCCTGCTGCTGTCGAGTCTCGTCGCCTGTGTCGGCTTCCACCCGCTCGAGCCGTCCTGGCGCCGCGGCCGCCCGGTCGAAGCCGCCGCGCAGCCGGCGGTGACGCCCTGGACGACGGTCGGCTACAGCGTCGAAGGGCGACCGCTGCGGGTGTCCCGCCACGGCAGCGGCCCGCGGCGCGTGCTGTGGGTCGGCGGCATCCATGGCGACGAGCGCGAGGGCAGCGTCGCGACCGCCGAGTTGCCGGCGGCGTTCGCGGCGGTGCCGGGAGCGACGGCGGCAGTGACGCTGATCATCCTCGAGGACGCCAATCCCGATGGCTCGGCGAATCGCACGCGCGGCAACGCGCGTGGCGTCGACCTGAACCGCAACTACCCGGCGTCGAACTTCCTCGCCGGCAAGAACTACGGCGATGCACCGCTGGACCAGCCGGAGGCGCGAGTCCTGCACGACCTGATCCTGGCCGAACGGCCGGACCTGGTGATCGTCGCGCATGCGTGGCGCGGCGACTACTTCATCAACTTCGACGGGCCCGCCGGTCCGATGGCCGAGCTGTTCGCGCAGCGCTCGAACTTCCCGGTCAAGGCCTCGGACAAATTCGCACCGACGCCCGGCTCGCTGGGTTCGTGGGTCGGGCGCACGCTGGGGTTGCCGATCCTGACGCTCGAATACCTGCGTGGCACCGATCCGGAGATCGGTTGGGCGAACACCCGCGCGGCGATCCTCGCCGTGATCCTCGGGCGGTAGGCCATGCGGTGGCTCGCGTCGCGGCTGGTGTGGTCGCTGCTGATGATGCTGGCGATCACGTTCCTGACGTTCGTCGTCGTCGACAGCGCACCGATCGATCGTGCCGAGCTCGAGGTCGAGCGGGTCGCCGCCGAACGAGGCCTCGACGCGACCGAACGCGACGAGATGCTGCTGAAGCTGCGGATCCGCTACGGCCTCGTCGATGCGGAGTCCCGAGCCGCGGTGCCGCTGCTGCAGCGATATGGCGACTGGCTGTGCAGCGCGGCGATGTTGCGTCTGGGCGGGGTCGGTGACGACCATGCGGCGCTGTGGCTGCGGCTGCGGCAGGCGTTGCCGGTGACGTTGTGGATCGGCGGCCTCGCGTTGGCGCTGGCGATGGCGGGCGGCATCGTGCTCGGTACATGGGCCGGGTTGCGACCCGGTTCGCTGCGTGACCGCGTGCTGTCGAACGCGCTGCTCGTGCTGGCCGGCGTGCCCGAGTTCCTGCTGGCGACGCTGCTGGTGCTGGTGTTCTGCGTCGCGTTGCCGTGGTTGCCGATCAGCGGCCTGCACTCGCCGGGTGCCGAACGCTGGGGCATGGGCACGCAGTTGCTGGATCTCGCCCGGCACCTGCTGTTGCCGGTGCTGGTGACGGCAGTGGGGCCGCTGATGTGCGTGGCGCGATTCGTGCGCGATGCGGTCGCGCGGGCCGACCGCGCCGCGTTCACCGTCAACCTGCGGGCGCTGGGCCTGGACCCGGGGGAAGTGCGCGGGCGATTGCTCCGGCACGGTTGTGTGCCGGTCGCCACCCTCACCGGCGACCTGTTGCCGATGCTGGTCGGCGGCTCGATCGTGGTCGAGAACGTGTTCGCTCTGGACGGGCTGGGCCACCTCGCGTTCCAGGCGATGATGGGCAAGGAGCTGCCGCTGGTGATGGCGCTGCTGGTGCTCGGTGCGGCGGTGACCCTGGTCGGGCTGGTGTTGTCGGACTTGCTGCACCGGTGGCTCGATCCCCGCGTGAGGTTGTCGTGACCGGCGTGATCCATGGGGTGTTGCCGCCGCCGCCGGCCCGCCCGCGGCGAGGGTCTCGGGCGTCGTGGTGGTTCGCGGCCCTGGTGCTGTTCGTCGGCCTGTTCGCGCCATTGCTCGCCAACGACGTGCCCCTGGTGGCGCGCGTCGACGGCGGTTGGCACTTCCCCGCCTTCGCCGACCTCGTCGGGCCGCGCCCGATCGGGCCGGGCGACCTGTCCTGGAAACAATGGTGGTCGCGACTGGCGCCGGACGGCGACGACTTCGCCTGGATGCCGCCTTGGCCGTACGGCCCCACCGAGGTCGACCCGTCGCGGTTCAGTCAGGGGCCTTGTCTGACGCACCCACTCGGCAGCGACGACACCGGACGCGATGTGCTGTCGAGGCTGCTGCACGGCGCCGCACCGGTGGTGCAGCTCGGCGTGCCGTCGGTCACGCTCGGCGCCTTGTTGGGCACGCTGTTGGGGGCCCTGGCCGGACTGCGCCGCGGTTGGGTCGAGGTGGCGGTGCTGCGCGCGATCGAGTTGTTCTACTGCTTCCCGACCTTGCTCTTCCTGATGTTCGTCGCCGCGTTCGTGGGCAGTTCGAGCCAGGGACTGGTGCTGGTGCTGGCGGCCCTGTTCTGGACCAGTTTCGCGCGCATCGTGCGCGGCGAACTGCTCAGCCTGCGCGAGCGCGAGTTCGTGCTGGTCGCTCGTGGCCTGGGGGTCGGCGAGTGGCGCATCGTGCGGCGGCATCTGCTGCCGCTGCTGTGGGGGCGCATCGGCATGGTGGCGGCCTTCTGCATGGCGGCGGCGGTGGTCGCCGAGTCGACGCTGTCCTTCCTCGGCCTCGGGTCGGGCAGCGAGACCAGTTCTTGGGGCACCATGCTGAGGCAGGGTGCCGACCACGCGGTGCTCGGAGGCTGGCACCTGTGGTTGTTCCCTGCCGTCGCGATCACAGCCGTGATCCTCTGCTGTCACGGAATGGCCGAAGGCATGGGGGCCGCCGAGCGGTCGCGCGCGGCCGGAGAGCCGATTGCCTAGCTTCCGAGTCGCCGTTGGCACGGCGTTGTCGCGCTCGTCATGCGGCGTGCGCGCCCGGTCTCAGCACTGCGGCCCCTAGGGAAGAAGGCGCGTTTGCCTCAGTACTTCCCTGTGTTGACTGCAGCAGAGGCTGCAGTAGTTTTCTTCGCAACAACCTCTCTGCAACGGGACGCGGTCCCGTCCGTTGCGGCTGACACACACCCATGATCGTCGCCACGCTGCTCGTTGCTGGTCTGAACTTCGCCAGTCCGTCCGCATCCACTCTGCCGCAGATCACCCCCCAGGGCGTGCCTGCCAAGCCCCCGGCGCCGGTCATCCCGACGGCCCCGATCCGCGGTTCCATGCCGGTCTCCGGCGGCACCCCTGAGCCCGCGTCGATGTTGCTGCTGGTCGGCGGTGCGCTCGGCTACGGCGCCCACCGGCTGCGTCGCGCTCGTTCGGAATCGTCCGCGAAGTGACGGCAGGAGTCGGTCGCGCACTGGCCGCCACCCTGGCGGCGGTCGCCTTGCTGTGGTCCTGCCGGGAAGCGCTCGCGAGCTACCTGCTGGATCAGCACTACCAGGAGCACTTCCTCTACCTCTGGGTGTTCCTGTGCCTGGCGCTGGCGAAGACGCTGCGCCCCCCGTTCCGGGCCGGTTTCGACCCGGGGCTCGGTCGGGATCGCCTCGGACTGGCGATCGTGGCCGCCGGCTGGCTGTCCTACGCGATCAGCCAAGCCGTTGGCTCGAGCGCCATCGAGCGCACCTCGCTGGTGATCGGCATCACCGGCGTCGGTGTGCTGGCCGTGCCCGGTTGGACGGTTCGCCGCTGCCTGCAGCACGGCGCCTTGATGTTGCTCTGCTTCGGTCTGCCCTACTCCGTCTACTTCCCGTTGACGGCGCGCATGCAGTGGGGAGTCGCTCAGTGCATCGCCCTGCCGGCGCGGTTCGGCTGGGTCGACTACATCGTCGACGGGCCGGTCGTGCAGTTCCCAGGCTACCAGCTGTCGATCACCCCCGACTGCTCCGGGCTCGGACAGTTGCTCACCTTTCTCGGCATCGCCGCGCTCGGCATCCTCGGTGGGGTCGGCAGCTGGCGTCGCAGTGCCGTGCTCCTGGCGGCGGCGGTCCTGCTGGCGTGGGTCTCCAACGTGGCCCGGGTCGCGTTGTTCGTCGCGTTGATCGCGTGCGGGTGGACCGCTTCGGTCAATGACCCGAACTGGCATGCGGCGCTCGGCTTCCTGGTGTTCCTGCCGTTCGTCACGCTGCTGATCGGCCTCGTCCTGCGGACCCATGTCGCGCTGCCGTCGCCGGCGCCGACTGCGGTCCCCGCGGGGCGCTGGCCGATCGCGATCCTGGTGTTGCCGGTGCTGGCCGCGCACCTCTACTACACCGGCCTCGCCGAGCCTGAGTTCCCCGCTCCCGACCACTTCGCCCGCATCGAGCAGCCGCCGGGTCACCACCTCGAACAGCGCGCACCCAGCGAAGCGGACGATCGCGTCAGCTACGGCACGCGTTGGCTGGTCAATGCGCGCTTCCGGGCCGCGGATGGCAGCAGCTTCGACCTGTTCCACTACGCGACCCGCTCCCGCAGCCACCTCAGTGTGCACAAGATCGCCGCGTGTCTGGGCGTCGAGGACCGGCGGGTGCGCTACGAGCCGCCGGTCCGGATCGATGGGCGCAGCTGGTGGCCGATCGGTCTGGACCACGACGACCCGTCGCGGGCAGCCCACGTCTACTTCGCGTTCGAGGTCGGCGGTCGCCGGCTCGATGACTCGCCCGCCACGCAGTTCGCCGTGTTCTGGCAGCGCCTGACCGGTGGCTCATGGGAGGTGCGGTTGACCCGGGTCATGTTGCCCGGGGCGCTACCGGCCACGCCGACGGAGCACGAACGCAGGGTGCTCGGTTGGCTCGCCGGACTGACCGACGCCGAGGGCTGAAAGCGGCTCTGCGGCCGCGGTCCTTGCGTCGCAAGGAAAGCGCTGCCATCGGCTCGGCCGGCTCTCGGCGCCTCTGGTCATGCCTCCGACCCCGCTGGCGACTGTCATGACCAGCGCCGACCTGGCGCCGTGGTCGTCTCATTCCGAGCCGTCAGGGGCTTGCGGCATCGTGTTGCAACCCCGATAGTATCATCCACTTACCCACATCGGCGTCGCTGATGTGCGGCCCCATTCTCGCGATGTCCCTCGGGAAGCCACTCACCGAAGCAGCTGCTCCGACCGCCTCCTGCGCGTCGGCTGCCGCCTCGTCGGGCAGTGCGCTGGTCGCGAGTTCTGCAGATCCTTCCTCGGAGCTGCCCAGGGTCCCGATCGGCGATGTGATGGTGCACGCGATTCGCGAGGCCGAATGCGTCGACCACGTGATGAAGCAGCTGGCGGCGGGCCGCGGCGGTTGGATCGCGACCGTCAACCTCGACCACCTCTGGCGACTGCGGCGCTGCCCGCAGTTTGCGGCGGCCTACCGGGAAGTGACCGTGGTCGTCGCCGATGGCACGCCGCTGGTTTGGGCCAGCAGGCTGCAGGGTGCACCGGTGCCAGAACGGGTGGCTGGCTCCGACCTGATCCACAGCCTGACCAAGGCGGCCGGTGCGCGCGGTAGGCGAGTGTTCCTGCTCGGCGGCAATCCCGGCACCGCCGACGCCGCCGCTGCGCGCCTGCAGGCAGCGTCCCCGGGGTTGGTGATCGCCGGCACGTGTTGTCCGGAACTCGGCTTCGAGAAGAGCCCGGCGCGCATGGCGGAGTTGCGCCAGCAGCTCGCCTCCGCGCGCCCCGACATCGTCTTCGTCGCCCTCGGAGCCCCCAAGCAGGAGCTGTTCATCCAGACGGCTCGTGACGTGCTGCCGCAGGCCTGGTGGATCGGTGTCGGCATCAGCTTCAGCTTCGTGGCCGGCGAGATCCAGCGGGCCCCGCGCTGGGTGCAGCGGCTCGGGCTCGAGTGGGTGCACCGGTTGTGCCAGGAGCCGCGACGGCTGTGGAGCCGCTACCTGTGGCATGGCCCGCCGTTCGCGGCGAGATTGTTCGCGCAGTCGCTCTGGCGCCGACTGCGATCCTGAAAGGTCATCCGATCGGATGCGGCCGGGGAGGTGCGCCCCGGTAGATTCCCGCCACGTGCATGAAGCCGAGCGTCGTTCCCAGCGAAGTCCCAGCAGTTGCGGCCCCGGAAACCATGGGGAAGGTCGTGCTGATCTCGCCGTGCCGCAACGAGCAGGACTACATGCGCAAGACGCTGGAGTCGGTGGTCGGCCAGACCCATCCGCCGGCGCTCTGGGTAGTGGTCGACGACGGGTCCACCGATGCGACGCCGGCGATCCTGGCCGAGTATTGCGCGCGCTATCCGTTCCTGCGGGTCGTGCGGCGTGAGGATCGCGGCAAGCGCAGCGTCGGCCCTGGTGTGATCGAGGCGTTCTACGCCGGCCTCGACACCGTCGACCTCGGCCAGTTCGAGTTCGTCTGCAAGTTCGACCTCGACCTCGAACTGCCGCGCACCTACTTCGAGCAGGTGATCGCGCGCATGCGCGCCGAGCCGCGACTGGGCTCGTACAGCGGCAAGCCCTTCTACCGCGACGAGCACGGCCAGGAGCAGCCGGAGTGGTGCGACGACGAGATCGTGGTCGGCATGATCAAGTTCTACCGCGTCGATTGCTTCCGACAGATCGGCGGCTTCGTGCGGCAGGTGATGTGGGACGGCATCGACAGCCATCGCTGCCGCATGCTCGGCTGGATCGCGCGCAGCACCGGCGACCCGGCGCTGCGGTTCGAGCACCTGCGGCCGATGGGTTCGAGTGACCAGAACGTGCTGCGCGGCCGCCGGCGCCACGGACTGGGGCAGTACTTCATGGGGACGTCGTTCGCCTATCTGGCGGCCAGCGTCCTGCGGCGGCTGTTCCAGCCGCCGTACGTGATCGGTGCGCTGGCGATGTTGCAGGGCTATCTCGGCGCCTGGTGGCGCGGCGAACCACGCTACGACGACCCGACCTTCCGCAGCTTCCTCCGCCGCTATCAGTGGGGTGCGATGTTCCGCGGCAAGCGCCGCACGATCGAACGGATCGAGCGTGAGATGGAGCCGGTCTGGGCGGCGCGCCATGAACGCTGACCTGCCGTCGTCGCACGGCGTCGATCGAGCGGCAGTTCGCGACGGCGGTCGCCTGGAGCCGGCATGACCGCTCTGGCCCATCTGGCGTTGTTCGGTTGGATCCCGCTCGTGCTGGTGGCGTTCCTGTTCCTGCAGCCGCGGGTCGCCGTCATCGCCGCGCTGGCCGCCGGCAGCCTGTTGCTCCCGGTGTTGAGCATCCCCGTCCCGGGGCCGCTCGACTTCGGCAAGCCGGAGGTCATCTGCGCCGCGGTGCTGATCGGCATCATCTGCTTCGACCCGCGCCGCTTGCTCGAGTACTGGCCCGACGCCATCGACGTGTTCTGGTTCACCTGGATCGCCGCCGGTGCGCTGTCGTCGTTGTCGAACGACCTCGGCGGCTACGACGCCTTCTGCGTGCTGTTGTCGCGCCTGCTGCTGTGGGGAGTGCCATACCTGGTGGGGGTGCTCTACCTCGGGACGCGCGCCGGCCTGTGTTCGATGCTGTGGGTGCTGTTCCTGTCCGGGCTCGCCTACGTGCCGCTGTGCCTGTTCGAGGTGCGGATGAGTCCGCAGCTGCACTACATGGTCTATGGCATGGCGCAGCACGCGTTCGACCAGACGATCCGTGGCGGTGGCTATCGGCCGATGGTCTTCATGGCGCACGGGCTCGAACTGTCGCTGTGGATGGGGGCTGCCACCGTCGCCGGCTACGCGTTGTGGCGCACTTCGGCCACCGGCCGGGTGCAAGGCTTCCGCCTGGGACCGTTGGTGGCGTTGGTCGGCGTCACGCTGGTGCTGTGCAAGTCGACCGGCGCGATCTTCCTGACCGGACTCGGGCTGCTGCTGTTGTCGCCGCTGGCCCTGCCGTGGCTGCGGTTGGCCGTGCTGCTGGGCATGTTCGCCTACCTGCTGCTGCGGATGTTCGGCGACGGCGCGCTGGAGAACCTGTTGTTCGAGGTCTCCTCGCTGGTCTCCGAGGAGCGCGCCGGCTCGTTGAAGTTCCGCTTCGACAACGAGGCGATCCTGCTCGATCGGGCGTGGCAGCGGCCCTGGCTCGGCGCCGGTGGCTGGAACTTCGGCAGCCTGTCGGACCCCGAGACCGGGGAGCCGATACCGGTGACCACCGACAGCTACTGGATCATCGCCATGGCGACCAGCGGCTTCCTCGGCTGCGTCGGCCTGGTCGGCGGGTTCTGGTCGTCGGTGTTCCGGTTCGAGGTGTCGGTGCTTCGCGAACGTCTGCAGCCGCTGGTCGAGCTGACTGCCGCCTCGGTCATCACGCTGATGATCCTCGCCGACAGCCTGGTCAATGCGTTCATCCCGCCGCTCTACGTCGCCATCGCCGTCGGTCTCACCCGTGCGGCGTCCGGGGACGGTCCGGTAGTGGCTCCGCTGCGGGTGCCGTTCCTGCGGCCGCGATCGGCCGCCGGCGGTCTGCAGCCGCGGGTGCCGTCGGGGCGACCATGGCGCGCCGATGGATGAGCCACGGGCAGGTCGGAGGTGGGGCTCGCGACCGTTCGCGACGAGCCGAACCGTCGATGCCAACGCCATTCCGTGCGCGCCCTGCCCGACTCAAGTGGGCGCGTCCGCCGGCCGATACCCGGCCCTGTATCGCTCTCGCCGGGACCGTTCTTGCGAGCGCAGGTCTCATCGAAGGACAACCTTGATTCGTCTTCCTAGCGGTGCCTCGCGTCCGTCTCTGGACCATCTCTCGTTCGGGCTCCTGCTGCTGCTGGCAGGATGTGGTTCCGGCGGGGAGGCCCGCAGCGGTGGATCCGGCGACGTGGCCTACATCGAAGTGGCCGCCGGTGACGCCTCGTTCACGCTCCAGGCCGGCGCCACCACGGCGCTGCCGTCCCATTCCTGGTTGATGAGCAACCCGAGTGCGGCGACCTACTTCTTCGAACTGCGTGTCGATCAACCGTGGGTGGTGCTGCAGACGCCGGCGTCGGGCAGCATCGCCCCGCTGCAGGGTGCTTCCGTCACCGTCAGTCTGAGCAGCTCCGAACTCGCTGGCCTGGCGGTCGGCAACCACACGGCGACGATCCAGTTCCGCAACGCCAACGGCGACGTGGTCGACGCGACCCGCACCATCAGCCTGACCCTCACCGAGGAACCGCCGCCGCCGCCGCCGCCGCCTCCGCCGCCGCCGCCTCCGCCCCCGGGCGGTGGATCCGGTGGTGGCACATCCACGGCCGGTTGGACCCAGCTGGCGCCGAGCTCGGACAGCCTGGTGGTCTACGTCAGCAGCTCGCAGGGCAACGACGCCAACAATGGCCTCACCGAGCAGACGCCCAAGCGCACCTTGAATGCCGCCAAGGCACTGCTGCGCGACGGCTTCCCGGACTGGATGCGCCTGAAGAAGGGCGATGTCTGGAACGAGGGCATCGGCAGCTGGAGCAAGCGGGGACGCAGCATCACCGAGCCCCAGGTCATCACCAGCTATGGCACCGGCGCGCGGCCGCTGCTGAGCACCGGCGGCCTGGGTGCGGTGTCGGGATCGACCGCGGGCATCAAGCCGTTCCTGGCCATCACCGACCTCCATTGTCGAGGTCGTGAGGGCGCGCCGACGAGCAACCCGGTCGCGTTCTTCTTCCTGTCGCCGGTCGAGGGCCTGCTGATCGAAGGCTGCATGATCGAGCGCTACAACGTCGGCATCGTCGTGCAGGGCTTCGACGGCAGGTTCCGCAACGTGCGGTTGCGTCGCAACGTGATCGTCGACCAGTACTCGACCGACGTCGCGCACTCGGCCGGCACCTACCTTTCCAACATCGACGACCTGCTGATCGAGGGCAACATCTTCGACCGCAACGGTTGGATCCCGGGTGTGCCCGAGGCAACGCCACCGACGGTGTTCCGTCATCACATCTACATCCAGACCGACTGCACGAACTCGACGGTTCGTGGCAACTACCTGCTCAACTCGACCGCCAACGCCCTGTCGCAGCGCTCGTACGGTGTGGTCGAGGACAACATCTGCGCCCGCAACTCGATCGCGCTGCTGTTGATCGGCAACGGTGGCGGTACCGGCATCGTGCGCCGCAACATCGTGATGGACGGCAAGGACATCGATACCGCCAACCCGCGTGGCTGGGGCATCGACATCAAGATGGTCACCAACGGCGTCGTCGCCGACAACCTGATCACCAACAACACCGGCGGCACGTTCCCGATCGCGATGCTGATCGACACACCGGGTGGAGCCATCAACGGGCTGCGTATCGAGCGCAACGTGTTCCACAACTGGCGCGGCGGTATCCGGGTCAACGGCAACGGCTCGGCGCTCACCAACGTGCGCCTGATCGACAACCACATGCAGGACGTGTTCATGACCGCGCCGTTGCTCGTGCACGTCGAGACGAGCACCGTGGCCTCGATCATCGAGTCGCGCGGCAACCGCCTGCACCGGCAGCTGGGCTCGGTGAACTGGATCGCGAACGGCCCGACCGAGATCTCGCCGTCGCAGTGGTGGGGTCAGCTCGGCGACACCACCTCGACGATGCAGCAGGTCGCCTACACGAATGCGGGTCGCAACCTGGCGACCTATCACGAGTCGCTCGGCAAGACCGCGACGCTCGACGCGTTCATCACCGAGTTGCGCAAGCAATCGAAGGACAACTGGCGCGTCGACTACGACCAGGCGACCGTCGCCACCTGGATCCGCGCCGGCTACAACATGACCGTCCAGTGAGGACGGCGACCCGCCGGCGTGACTGCCGGCGCGGTCACATGCGCAGGCCGTGGCGCTGGCACCAGCGCAGCAGCACGAACACCGCCCAGATGCGCGACCAGTACATCCCGGGCGCCTGCTGCAGGAACGAGCGCCACAGCCGCCCGACGGTGTCGTGATCGAGGCCCGCTGCGGCGCAGGCCGCGCGGTCGGCCAGCACCTCGGCGACGCCGTCCTTCAGGCGTTGCCGGCACCAGAGTTCCATCGGCAGCGCGAAGCCTGACTTCGGCCGGTCGAACACCTCGGGCGTGACCTTGCCGAGCGCCAGTTCGCGCAGCAGCATCTTCCGGCCGAGCGGCTCGAACCGGCGCACCGCGTCGACGCCGGCCGCGGCCTCCACGACGCGGTGATCGAGCAGCGGCACGCGCACCTCGAGCGACACCGCCATGCTGGACCAGTCGGTGTCGCGCAGCAGCCGTTCGCCGAGGAAGCTCTGTTGCTCCAGCAGCGACACCGCGTGCAGCGACGGTTGGTCGGCGACGAGTTCTCGCAACTCGGTGGCGCGTTCGTGCGGCAGGCCGAGCCAGGTGGTCTGCGGCCGTCCTTCGCGCAGTCGACGATGGATGTCAGCGGTGAACAGCGCGTAGTGGGTCTGGTACGCGCACAGCAGGCTGCCGTCGCCGTCGAGCACGTCGCCGAGCTTGCCCCACCGGGTCTGCGGTGGCACCTCGCCGAAGCGCCCCATGCGCCAGCGGGCGGCGGCGCCAGCTGCGGCCCGGCGCAGTCCGGCTGGCACCCATCGCGTCGTGCGGGCCGCTCGTGCGGCCCGCGGCACGTCGACGAAGCTGCGGTAGCCACCGAACAGTTCGTCGCCGCCCGTGCCCGCCAGCGCCACCGTCATGCCGTGGTCGCGCACCGCTCGGCTGACGAACCAGCTGTTGATGCCGTCGAAGGTCGGTTGGTCCATCGCCGCCAACGCGGCCTCGATGCCGTCACCGAAGGCCTGTTCCGTGAGCCGGATGTCCTTGTGCTCGGTGCCGAGTTGCCGCGCCACCTCGATGGCGTGCTTCGACTCGTCGTAGGCCGCTTCGTCGAACGAGATGTTGAACGTGCGCAGCGAGCCGGCCCCGGCTGGAGAGAGTTCCGCGGCCATCGCCGCGATCGCGCTCGAGTCGACGCCACCCGAGAGGAACACGCCGAGCGGGACGTCGGCGAGCAGGTGCTGGCGGATCGACGTCTGCAGTTCGTGACGCAGCGTGTCGACCGCGGCCGGCCCCGGGACCGCATTGCGTGCGCTCGGCGGCTGCCAGTAACGACGTGGTGTGAACGTCGGGTCGTCGGGGTCGATCCGGCACCAGGTGCCGGGCGGCATCAGCTCGACGCCGGCGACCAGGGTGTGCGGGCCGATCGTGAAGCCGTGCCACAGGTAGCTGTCGACGGCGACCGGGTCGAGCGTTCGCCCGGTGCAACCGGAGGCGAGCAGCGAGCGCAGTTCCGAGGCGAACACGAGCCGTCGCTTGCCGTCCGCTGCGGCGCCAACGGTGACATACAGCGGCTTGATGCCGAGCCGGTCGCGCGCCATCAGCACGGTCCGGCTGCCGGCATCCCAGATCACGAAGGCGAACATGCCGCGCAACCGATCGAGCACACCCTCGCCCCAGCGGCGGTAACCGGCCAGCACCACTTCGGTGTCGCTGCGCGAGGCGAACCGGACCCCGGCCGACTCGAGCTCCTGCCGCAGCTCCAGGAAGTTGTAGATCTCGCCGTTGAAGACGATGCAGTTGCCCGTCGACGGGTCGTGCATCGGCTGGTGGCCATGGCCCGACACATCGAGGATGGCGAGGCGGCGGAAGCCGAAGGCGGCACCGGCCGATCCGGTCGGCCCGGATTGCCAGGCGCCATCGTCATCCGGGCCACGGTGCCGCTGGCTCTTGCTGGCGGCATCGACGGCCGCGATCAGGGTCGGGCTCAGCGAGCCGATGGCGCCGGCGATACCGCACATGTCACGTTCCGGAGTGGCGCGGAGCGGGGCCGCAGACGGCGGCGGAGCGGCGACGTGGCATGTCGGCACGATCGCAAGTTCGTGTTCCGCGCGCAAGGGCGCGATGCCGGGCGGGTGCCAGCCGCCACCAGGAATGTGCTTCTGACGCGGCCCTCCAGTGGATAAATCATGGCCGTGAATTCGATCTCCCGTTGGTGGTGGGTGGTGCTGTCGCTGGCGCTGGCATCGTGCTCCGCGACCGGTTACCAGATCGCGGATCTGGCCGCCGAGATCAACGCGACACGCGACGCCGGCCGCACCCTGGTCGCCCCGGGCGACACGATCCGCCTGACCTTTCCGTACAAGCTGGAATGGAACCAGACGGTGTTGGTCCGCAGCGACGGCTACGCGACCTTCTATGCCGTCGACGACGTCGCGGTCGCCGGTCTGAAGCTGGCGGACCTGGATGCGCGCCTGTCGGCGCTCTACGTCAAGCTGGCGGTGCCGAACGCGGACCAGTTGACCGTCGACATCACCCAGCCGGCGTCGCCGTCGAGTGCGGGGGCCGGTGGTGAGAGCATGTTCGTGGTCGGTGAGGTCGAGCGGCCGGGTCCGATCGTGCTGGCCGGGCGTTCGATGACCCTGTTCGAGGCGATCGCCGCCGCCGGTGGCCACCGGAAGGCCTCGGCCAACCTGCACAACACGATCCTGGTCCGGCGCCTCGCCTCGGGCGAGATGCGTTCCTGGCGGCTCGATGCCGATATCTATCGCTGGGGTCGGCAGCCGCCGATCTACCTGCAACCGCGCGATGTCGTGTTCGTGCCGAACACCGCAGTCGACGAGGTCAACATCTGGGTGGACAAGTACATCCGCCAGATGATCCCGCTGCCGACCCTGTTCCCGCCCGCTGGCTGATGTGCGACGACATGGAAACCGAAACTCGACCTGCCAACCAGACCGGCCGTACCCTGCTGCCGGTGATGCTGGCCGGGATCTGGCGACACCGAGGTTGGGTGATCGCGGCGATGATGGTCGGTGGCGCGTTCGGGGTGTTCCGCGCCGTGGTCACGCCGAGCCAGTATCGATCGAGCGGCAAGCTGTTCGTGCGACCTGGCGTGCGCGAGAACATGCAGCCGGATGCGGCCTTCGCGGGTGGCGGCAGCAATGCCTCGCGCATGTCCGGGAGCCGTGAGGCCATCCTCACCGAGATGCAGGTGCTGTCGTCGCCGGACCTGTTCGACCTGGTGGTCGAGGACATCGGTCCCGACGAGATCCTGGCGCCGTTCGAGCCGCCCCCCGCTGGCCCCGGTGGGACCTCCTGGCACGCAGGCCTGATGCACTCGTTCCAGCGCTGGTGGTTCGGCTCCGGCGAGGTGCCGGGCCAGGGCGACAAGGAGCAGCGCTTCCGTGCCGCCAGCGCGTTGCTGTTCCGCACCGTGATCATCGTGCCGGAGGCCGGCACCAGCGTGATCACCGTCTATTACGTGTCGAGCTCTCCGGAGCGCGCGCGCACCGTCGTCGACGGCGTGCTCGAGGCGGCACAGAAGAAGCACCAGATCACGTTCGAGGGGATGTCGGGCGTCGCCAAGGTCGAGGACGAGCTCCGTACCAACGAGAAGCTCGCGGTCGAGGCCGAGACGGCATTGCGTGAGTTCAAGCGGGACAAGGGCATCTACGACTTCCATTCGCAGCAGGGTGCCTTGCAGTCCTACCTGAGCGACCTCGATCGCCAGATCGACACCATCGATCTCGATACCAAGCGGCGTCTCTCCGAGAAGCAGGCCCTGGACCTGATGCTCCCCAAGATCCCGCCGGAGCGCATCGCCCCCGGCTCGGACTCGTTCGTGGTCAACCCGGACTACGAGATGTTCAGTCAGCAGCTGAACCACCTGCGGGAGTCGGATCTCGCGCTGGAGTATGCTCGCAACGTCACCATCAGCGGTCCGGCCTACGAGAATCGCAAGCGGGACCTCGCCGGCCGTATCGCGATCCTCGAAGCTCGACTGGAAACCGAGAAGAAGCAGATCAAGCTGGACGGTTCGATCGAGAAGAACCCCGAGTACGCGCGGGTCGAGTCGCGGCTGGCCGACATCGAGGTGGAACTCAAGGGGCTCGAGTCGCAGCGGACGCAGGTGGACAATCTCCGCAAGTCGCAACGCAAGGCGTTCGAGTCGCTGGAGGCCCTGGCGCCGTCGTTCCGGGAGCTGGATCTCGATGCGAAGCAGAAGCGGGCGACGGCAGATCGGCTCGCCGAGCACGTCTTCAACATGAAGGCCGTGCAGCGGCTCGAGCAGCTCAACTTGAGCAACATCCAGGTCATGCAGTCCGGCTCGCTGGAGCCCGACAAGATCGCGCCGCGCCGCACCTGGCTGGTGACCATCGGCGTGTTCTTCGGGGCGGCGTTCGGCCTCGCCATGACCGCGCTCTGGTCGCTGTTCGACTCGAAGGTGCGGATCGCCGCTGACGTGAAGCGGCTCGGCATCCCGCCGCACCAGACGCTGATCGGGCGGGTCGACAGCGATGCGCCGGGCCCAGGCTCGCGGGTGCCGGTTGCGTTCGCCGACCTTCGCAGCGACATCGCCCACTTCTGGGCGGCGCTGCCGTACGAGCGCGGCACCAAGGACGGCCTGAAGATCGCGTGTCTCGCCTGCGGCGATGCCATGGCCGGGCGGGCCACGGCGGCGATGGCGCTCGGCCTCGCCATTCACGGCGGCGAGCGTGTTGCCCACGTCACGACTTCGCCGTCGGCGTCCTGGCTGGCGGTGCGCCTGGGGCTGTCGCCGCGGCGCGGTTGGAGCGAGGTGGTGGCCGGCAAGGCGCGCGCCGCCGACGTGGCGACACCGACCGCCGTTGCCGGGCTGGACCACTTCGGCATCGGTGAATGGCGCGGTGAAGGCGCCCCGGTGCCAGGTCCTGCGTTCCTCGAGTTCCTCGCCGAGCTGAGCCGCTCCTATCGCTTCGTGGTCATCGAACTGCCGGACCTCGAGATCGATCCGTCGGGTCGTTCGGTGCTCGGTGCGATCGACGGCGTGCAGCTGGTGGTGCGTTCGGCCAGGTGCCGGAAGGGCGACTTCCGGCGCGCGATGCTGGCCGTCGCTGCGTCCGGCTGCCGTCTGCTCGGTTGCATCCTGCAGCCGGAGACCGGCGTCGAGAACAAGCCGGCCAAGGTCGCGTCGTCGTGATGACGGCCGGCGCCATTCCCCGGTTGCCAGCGGTCGACTGATGGCTCCCGTCGCTTCGTCGCCTCGTCCGGCAGGTGACAAGGGGCCGCCGCCGTCGGCGATCGACATCGGCGTGGTCGTGATCGGGCGCAACGAGGGCGAACGTCTGCGTCGTTGCCTGCGTTCACTCGGCGAACGGGTGCGCCGCACGGTCTACGTCGACTCCGGTTCGACCGACGACAGCGTCGCGTTCGCGCGTGGACTCGGGGCCGCGGTGGTGGCGCTCGACACCTCGATCCCGTTCACCGCGGCGCGCGCTCGCAACGAGGGCTTTGCCGCGTTCCATGTCGATGGTGGCGACGGCCCGGAGTTCGTGCAGTTCGTCGACGGCGACTGCGAAGTGGAGGATGGCTGGATCGAACGGGCCGCCGCCGAGCTGCGACAGCGCGACGACGTCGCGGTGGTGTTCGGCCGCCGGCGCGAGCGTTCGCCGGAGGTTTCGCCCTACAACCGCCTGTGTGACCTCGAATGGGACGTGCCGCCGGGTGAGGTCCTGTCGTGCGGCGGCGACGCACTGATGCGAGGCAAGGCGCTGCGATCCGTCGATGGCTTCGACGCCCGACTGATCGCCGGCGAGGAACCGGATCTGTGCCTGCGTTTGCGCGAGCACGGCTGGCGGATCCTCTGCATCGCGGCACCGATGACGGTGCACGATGCCGCGCTGCACCGGTTCGCACAGTGGTGGCGCCGGGCACTGCGTGCCGGTTACGTCGAGGCCGAGGGCCTCGCCGACCACGGCAACCGCTATCCGCGTCGCCGTTCCGTCTGGAGCAACCTGTTCTGGGTGCTGGTGGTCGCGTTCGGCAGCCTTGTCGTCGTCGCGTGGTGTCTGTGGCACGGTCAACGACTGGCTGCGGCCGCTGCGCTGCTGGCGGCGATGTCGCTCCACGTCGTGTCATGGTGGCGGATCCGCGGCGGTGCACTGCGCCGCTGGTCGCCGCGCGACGCGACGCTCTATGCGACCTTCTGTGTGCTGGCTCGCTGGCCGGCGGTGCAAGGCATGATGGTCTACTGCTGGCGCCGGCTGTGGCGCCACGAGCGGCGGCTCATCGAGTACAAGCAGGGACCGCCGCGCTGAACGAGGCATGGTCGGGCGCCGACCAGATTGCCGCGGCCCTGGCCGTCGTGCACAGAGGTGTCGGTGAACGGCCCTCCGTCGTGGCCATGCAGGCGATGGCAAGGCCGGGTCCGGTCGTCGCGCACGCTGCTGCTGCTGTCGCGGCCACCGCGTCGTGGCGGGTGCGAGCGACATCGCCGGCGCCGAGAGCCCGGGCCCAGCCAGTTGACGCCAATCCCCGCAACTGGTCACCTGCTCGGCCGCGCTTTCCTGGCCGTGTCGCGCTCGGGGCGAACTCCGGCCGATGCCCTGATCCATGGTTCCCGACCTCTCGATCGTCGTGCTGTCGTGGAACACGGCGGACCTGCTGCATGCTTGCCTGCGGTCGCTCCAGGCGGACAGCTCGGCGCTGACACGTGAGATCATCGTCGTCGACAATGCGAGTGCCGATCGTTCGGCCGACATGGTGGCAGAACGGTTCCCGGCCGCGAAGCTGATCCGCAATCCTGCCAACCTCCTCTACTCGGAGGGCAACAACATCGGGGCGCGGGCGGCGAGCGGGCGGTTCCTGTGTTTGCTGAACTCGGATACCGAAGTGTCGCCCGGTGCGCTCGATCAGTTGGTCGGATACCTGCAGCAGCACTCCGACTGTGGGATGGTCGGACCGAAGCTGGTGAATCCGGATGGCAGTGTGCAGACCGGTTGCCGTCGGTTCCCGACCCTGGCGGAGGCTTTCTGGGCGTGGGGCTGGCTGCGGCGGACCGGGCCTGGCCGGCGCGCCGAGGCCAGGGCGCGCATGCAGGATTTCGATCACCTGACCAGCCGCGACGTCGAGCAGCCGCTCGGTGCCTGCATGATGTTGCACCGCGAGGAGTTCCTGCGCCTGGGTGGGCTCGATCCGGTGTTGAGCCTGTTCTACAACGACGTCGACCTCTGCCTGCAGCTGGCGCACCGCGGTCGACGGGTGCACTACCTCGCATCGGCGGTGGTGATGCACCATCACGGCGCGTCGACCAAGAAGCGCGTGGAGGAGTTCGGCAGTCCGCTGTGGAACTCCAATCGCATCGCGTTCTATCGCAAGCATCACGGCTGGCTCGCGGCGCTCGCCGTGCGCGGCATGCTCTTGCTGTCGCTGGTCTGCATGTTCTTCCGCATCCTGCTCGGCCGGCGCAGCTGGGCCGAGAAACGTGAGGTGCTCGGGCGGTTCCGGACGTTCGCGTCCCGCAGCCTCCGGGGAGGCCGCTCGTGACCGAGGTCGTCGACGAGCCGTTCGTGGGGCGCCGTGGGGTGTCGTCGTGAGCCGGCCCGAGGCGCGCTACCTGATGGTGCTGCCGGTGCCGTTCCGGCCGCTCGGCCGCGGCAGGTTCGCCGTCGAGAGCGCGTTCGCCGAGCATCTTCGCCTGTTGCTGCAAAGTCTGCGGCCGCAGGTGGAGCGCATCGAGGTGCTGGCGCCGGTGATGGACCAGAAGTCGTTCGATGCCCTGCACACCTCGCTGGCCGAGTTGCACGAAGAGCGCGACGGAGTCGAGTTCACGCCCGCCTATTCGTTGCCGCGCGGCACGCTGCATCATCTGTTCGCCTTGCCGCGGCTCGCCTGGATGCTCTGGCGCGCGGTCGGGCGCTGCGGCTACGTGCACGGTGGCCCGTCCTCGCTGACGCGACCCTTCCAGAACCTGGCGCTGTTGTTCGGCTGGATGCGTCGCCGCACCACCGTGTTCGTCACCGACATCGACCAGCGCGAATCCCCGCGCATGAGCCTGTCGACCGGGATCTGCTCGTACGGCGCCTATCTCCGGGCTCACTACGTGCATCGCCCCTGGTTCGTGCTGCAGCTGTGGCTCGCGGTCCGACTCTGCTCGACGCTGTTCCTGAAGGGGCGGGCGTTGGTCGCCGACTACGGGCGCGGCCTTTCTCACGTGCACTACCTGCTCGACTGCGCGCATTCACGGGATCACGTGCTGGCCGCGGATCGGTTGGCGGCCAAATGCCGGCGCATCGCCGACGAACGGCGGCCGCTGCGCGCCTGCTACTTCGGGCGTCTGGTCGCCTACAAGGGCGTCGACCGGATGCTGTCGGCGATCGCGATCGCGTGTCAGGGCGGCGCCGACATCACGTTCGATGTCTACGGTGCCGGCGAGTGCGAGCCGGCGCTGCGCCTGCAGGTTGCCCAGCTCGGTCTGGAGCAGGTCGTGTCCTTCCACGGCCCGAAACCCTATGGCCACGAGCTCTTCGCCGAGCTGGAGCAGTGCGACCTGCTGCTGGCCGCCGGATTGGCCCAGGACACCCCGCGCAGCGCGATCGATGCGCAGGCGGCGGGGATGGGTGTTCTGGCCTTCAATACCTACTACTACCGCGAGCTGCAGCAGCAGGGAGCCGGGGTGGAGCTGGTGCAGTGGCCCGATGTCGCGGCGCTGGCAGTGGCGCTGCAAGGCCTCGCCGGGCACCGCGATCGCGTGGCGGCGCTGTCGCGGCGAGCGATCGAGTTCGCGCGGCACAACACCCAGGAGGACTGGTTGCGCCTGCGTGCCCAGTGGACCCTCGGCAGGTCAGCGGCGGCAGCTCCGGCGCCTGCCGCAGTGCCGTCTCAGCGGACGTAGTGCGTCGCCGTGTTGGTGAGCACGTGCGCGGAGGTCGTCAGATCCAGCCGCAGCGCCTGCGCATGCAGGGGCAGGCCGACGAAGGCCGGCGCGGGCGCCAGCGAGAGGCCCTGGTAGACCCGTTGGTCCGCGGCGACGAACTGCAGCGGCAACAGCGCATCGGCGGGGGTGCCGATCATGCCCCACTGGGTCGGGATGCCGGGCTGGAACAGCGTCATGCCGAGCCAGGGCACCAGCAGGTCGCCATTGTTGCCGGTCATGCCGAGGGTCAGCGAGCCACCCGACGACGGTCCGGTCACTGCCATCATGCTCAGCGACGGCGTCGGGGTGGCGCTGTAGACGTAGCGCGCCACGCTGTTGGCGCCGTTCAGCGACTGCCCGTGCAGGATCCACAGGTTGCCGTCCGGGCCGAGCTGGATGTCGAACGAGTTCGAGTGGTCCGCGAACATCGTGTTCGACAGCACGGTGCTGCCGTCCGCCGACAGCACGATGCGGCGCACGGTGCCGTCCAGCCAGTGGCACAAGAACAGATTGCCTTCGTAGCCGGCCGGGTAGTTCGTGCCGGTGTACGACGTGATGCCCGTCAGCACCGGCTGCTGGGTGTAGGTCGCGATCGGGTTGATGAACGGCTGCGGGGCGGTGGCACCCTCGTACTGCGGGTAGCCGTAGTTGCCGCCGGCGACGATGCGATTGAGCTCGTCGCCGATCAGGTAGCCGTTCTCGCTCGAGTAGATCGTGCCCAGCGTGTGGTGCGAGGTGATGCCGAAGCAGTTGCGGATGCCGCGCGCGAACACGGGGCTGCCGGGGAACGGGTTGTCGCTCGGCACCGTGAGGTTCGGCACGTCGAAGCGCAGGATCTTGCCGGGCCAGACGTTGACGTTCTGGGGCGTCGCGTTGTTGTCGCCGTCGCCGACCGAGACGTAGAGCTTGCCGTCGAAGCCGAACGTCATGCGGCCGCCGTTGTGCGTGCGCGTGCCGCTGGTGGGCATCGCCCCGTTGGGGCTGAGCACCGTGAACTGCGTGCCCGTGCCGCCGATGTCGCTGACCCGCGCGATGCGGTTCTGGCTGCCGTTCGGATCGGTGTAGAACAGGTAGACGTGGCGGTTGCTCAGGAACTGCGGATCGACGGCGATGCCGAGCAGCCCGCTCTCCCCGGTCGGCATCGACGTGTAGCCGATCTGGAACCACGGCTGCGCCTGCAGGGTGCCGTTCTGGATCAGGCGGACGTTGCCGGTGCGCCGCTCGCAGACGAACAGGCGGCCATCCGGGGCGAACGCCATCGAGCAGGCGTTGTCGAGCCCGCCGGTGACGACAGGCTGGAACTGGAACCCGCTTGGCAGGCTTTGCGCCGGAGCGATAGAGGCGATCAGCGGTAGCAGCGCGAGAGCGGCGCGGCAGCGATTCAGGGACCAGAGTTGCATAGGCAGGCGCGAATACGCAACCACCCCAGGCTGCCGGTCAGACTTAGTCCGGGCCTTTTCTACCTTTCTCCTCCCACTGATGCGTCGGGCAGGAACTGGTCCAGAATTTCCCCTACGCCGAGGGCTGCGGTTGCTGGATGCAGAAAATTCAGCCGCGCGATTGTGTCTAGTGTGCTAGCTGTGCTAGAACAGTTGGGTGATCCTACGAATCGACCCTCGCGCCGCCGAGCCGCTGTACGAGCAGGTGGTGTTCGCGGTGAAGAACGCGGTCGCCAAGGGCACCGCCAAGGCCGGCGATCGACTCCCGAGCGTGCGGGAACTCGCGCGCGACCTGGCGATCAATCCGAACACGGTCGTGCGGGCGTATGAGCTGTTGGAGCGCGAAGGGGTCATCGTGCGGCGGCAGGGCGCGGGTTGCTTCCTGACCGGGCACCACAGTCATCTGTCGACGCACGAGCGCCGCAAGCAACTGCACGACCTGCTGGCGCGCGCGGTCACCGAGGCCTTCCACCTCGGCTTCCAGGCCGCCGACATCGAGAAGGTGATGGCGGCGTGTCTGGAGGAAGTCTCGTTCCCCGAGCGCAAGGAGCACTCATGAGCGATGTCGTCGTTCGCGCGTGAGCAGCCCGCTCAGCCGCCGCGCGTGTGCATCTCGAGATGCGGGTCCTGCCGCAGCGTGCTGACCGGCGCCATCGGCATCCGCAACGGCATCGCCGCGCGTTCTTCGGCGCCGCGATCGGTTCGCCCGGTCCACACGTCGAGGATCGTCTGCCGGATCACCGCGTCGCTGGCGCCGCCGCGCAGCAGCGCGCGCAGGTCCGTGCCGGTGGTCGCGTAGAGGCACGTGTACCACATGCCGTCCGCGGTCAGTCGCGCGCGATCGCACGTCGCGCAGAACGGTTGCGTCACCGAACTGATGATGCCGAACGTGGTGCCGTCCCCGAGCCGGAACCGTTCCGCCGGCGCGCTGTCGGTGCGCGGCAGTTCGGTGATCGGCCCGTGGCTCGCGGCCAGCAGCTCCAGCATGCGCGCGCGAGAGACGACCCGATCCAGCCGCCAGTGCGTGGCGCCACCGACGTCCATGTATTCGATGAAGCGCAGCTCCGCGCCGACCGAACGGGCGTAGCCGAGCAGCGCCGCCAGCTCGCCGTCGTTGACGCCGGCGATCACGACGGTGTCGATCTTCAGCTCCTCGAAGCCGGCCTCGCGCGCGGCCTGGATGCCGTCGAGCACGCGGTGATGGTCCGGCCGTCGCGATAGCATCTTGAACGTCTCGGCATCGAGCGTGTCGAGGCTCACCGTCAGCCGATGCAGACCCGCCTCACGCAGCGCCCGGGCGTGTTCGCGCAGCAGCACGCCGTTGCTGGTCATCGCCAGATCGCGCAGCGCGGGCCGCTGCGCCAGCATGCGCACCAGCACCGGCAGCTCGGCGCGCAGCAGCGGTTCGCCGCCGGTCAGCCGCACCTTGTCGACCCCGAGCGTGACGAAGATGTCGACCAACCGCATCGTCTCCTCGAACGTGAGCACGTTCGACTTCGGCAGCCAGACATACTCCTCCTCGGGCATGCAGTACTGGCAGCGCAGGTTGCAGCGGTCGGTCACCGACAGGCGCAGGTTGCGCAGCGGGCGGCCGAAGCGATCGGGGACGGGAGGCATGCGGGGGTGAGGACCATACCCGCGCGGCCTGGCAGGGGAACCGCCTCGCTCCGCCGCGCCGCCGGGGTGCCGGAAGCTCACTCGGGCAGGCGAGCCACCGCGTGGCGCAGGCTCGACAGCAGCGGCGGTGGCGGTGGGGCCTGCAGTTCCGGGTCGATCGGTGGCAGCGGCAGCTTCAGCAACTGCTGCAGTGCGGCCGCCGCGGCATGGCGGTTCGGCTCCGGGGCACCCTGGTCGGCGAGCAGGTCGACCAGCTGCTCGGCCACGTCGCGCTGCGGGCGCCGCACCAGCGCGTTCCACAGCGTCGGCGACAGCGGCTGTCGGCGCAGCGCGCGCGCCAGCTCCGGGCCGCCGTGGCGCACCAGCGCCAGCGCCTGCACGTCGACCCGCGCTGCCTCCTGTTCGACCGCGCGCACGACCTCGGCGATGTCGCGATCGAACTCGCGTCCGAATGCCAGCGTCAGCACCTGCTGCAGCACCCGATCGCTGTCGTCGAGGCGCTGGCAGGTGCCCTTGCCGGCGTCGGCGATGCCCTCGAACGCCTCGTGCGTGTCGGCGCCGGCTTGATCGGGCGAGGTCACCAGCGTGTGCACGAACGACCTGCCGTTGCCCGCGAACGCGCGCACCTCGCCGAGCAACGACTGCAGGTCGGCCTCGTGCGGTGGGGCGTCGCCGGCCAGCACCACGACGCGGCGGGCGCCCGGACGCCAGTGCTGCGCGAAGGCGCCCTGCAGGCCGGCGCGCACGTCCTCGGGACGATCGCCGCCGCCCTCGGCAGTCACGTGCTGCATGAAGTTCAGCGCCCGCCACGGATCGATGCCCAGCGGCATCTGCCGCACGACGTAGCGCTCGCGGGTGCCGCGGTCGCGGTAGGTGACGAGGCCGATGCGGGCATCCGGCACCAGCGTGCGCAGCACCTGCAGCATCTGCGTGATGCTCGACTTGGTGTCGTGGATGGTGCGGGTCATCGAGCCGGTGCTGTCGAACACGAACACGATCTCGAGCCCGCTCTTGCGCAGTTCGCCGACGGTGCGCTGGAAGCCGGCGGAGCCGGCGCCGGTCCGATCGCCGCCGACCGCGAACGCGCCGGTCGGGGGCGCGCGGCGGCCGATGGGCGCCAGGTCGCGCGGCAGTTCGGGCGGGCGTGGCGCCGCGGCGTCGGCCGAACTGATCGGCACCACTTCGACCGGCGCCGGGGGATCCGGGGTCGCCAGATTCGCGAACGGCTCCGCTTCGGGTTCCGGCACCACCGCGGGCGGTGCCGGTGGCTCCTCGAAGCGGTCCGATTGCTCGCCCTGCCACTCGATGTCGACCGTCGCGCGCTGCCGGCCGGAGACCGACGGCAAAGGCATGCTCAGCCAAAGCAACAGCAGCACCAGCAGGTGCACCGCCACCGACAGCGCGAGCCACGGCGCGCGCCGCAGTTCGCCGGCCATCAGGTCCTGGAACGTCACCGGCTCGTGCCGCAGCGCCCGCGCCGCGATGCGCACCGTGCGGTGGGCCGCGGCCAGCCGCAGCGTCGGCACCGGCACCAGCATCGCCTCGCCGTGGTCGGGCACCACCAGGGCCTCCGCGCTTTCGCCCAGGCGCAGCAGGTCGCCGATCGCCAGCGGCGCACGTTCGATCCGGCTGTCGTTGCGCCAACAGCCGCCCTCGGCCGCCAGCGCCACGATTTCGGCGCCATCCGGTCGCACCGTGATCCGGGCATGGTGCCCCAGCGCGCCGTGTCGCAGGCGGAAGTCGCAGTCCGGCGCGCTGCCGAGCAGGTAGTCGCGGCCGGGCTCGAGGGCGTGATCCTGGGCGCCGAGCCGCAGCGCTAGCAGGGGGGAGGCGGGGGCCACGATCAGGTTGTATCGCCAATAGCACCGAACGGGCCGAAGTTGCGCCGCGGCCCCGCTCCGGCCACCATGGCCTTCGCGTTCATGAGCTTGAAGATCATCGGCGGCGTCTATGGCGGCAGGGTCCTGCGTTCGGTGCGTGGGCTCGGCACGCGCCCGTTGCTGGGTCAGGTCCGCGAATCTTTGTTCAACATCCTGCAGGAAGAGATCCCGGGGGCGATCGTCTGGGACCTGTTCGCCGGCACCGGCGCGTCCGGCATGGAGGCTTTGTCGCGCGGCGCGGAGCGGGTGCTGTTCGCCGAGAAGAACGGCAAGGCGCTCGACGTGCTGCGCGGCAATCTGCAGATGCTCGGCCCCGACGCGGTCGCGCGCGCACTGGTGCAGAAGTGCGATGCGTGGGATCCGCCGCCGATGACCGAGGCGGTGTTCGGCGTGCAGCGGCACGACGAGGACGCCGATCCCACCGTCGATGCCGAGATCGCACCCGATGTGGTGTTCCTCGATCCGCCGTACGCGCTGGTCGCCGAGGACCCGGTCAAGTCGATGGCGCGGGCGCGCAAGCTGCTCGATCGCACCGCGCCGAACGGTTGCGTCGTGTTCCACTTCGAGGCCGGGGTGCTCGACGAGGACGACTTCGACGGCGACCTCGACATCGATCTGCGCGAATGGGGATCGACCGCGATCGCGATGCTGTGGCGCAAGGGGCAGGCCCCGGAGCGCATGCAGCGCCGTTGGGCGAAGGAACGCGAGCGCGCGCAGGACGATTGAGTCCCGCGGCGCGGACCGCGACTTCGGTCACTGACCGATGACGAGGCGCAGCGCGTTGCTGAGTCCCTGGTACGGTGGATACGCCATCGGCAGCAGGTCGAGCACCAGTGCCTGCACGTGCAGTTCGATGCCGAACGCGCTCGGCGGCAGCCCGGCCAGCGACAGCGGTATCGGGGTGGCGATGATCTGCGTCGACAGCAGCCAGAGCACCGGCATCTGCAGCGTGTCGATGCGTTCCTGGCAGGCCTGGCCGGCATATGGCGGCAGGATCGACGGCAGGCCTGGTGGCGCCGCCGCGGCGCTGAAGCCGACCAGCACGAACTCGCCGTAGATGCCGGTGGTGTGATCGACGGCGAGGCCGAACTGGGCGCTGCCGAGCAGCGGCTGCTGGATCGCGCGCAGCACCGGCGCACCGAGCAGGTGATGGCCGGGCAGCGCGCACGGCGTGCCGTAGCTCTCGACCAGCGCGCCGTCGATGTTGGGTTGCAGCGGCGTCGGCGTGTTGTCGACGAACCACTGCTGGTCGGCGAACGTCACCGTGCCGATGGTCGCCGCGTTGCGGGCCGTGCTGGTCGTGGGCGCCGGCGACGGGGTCGCGCGGCCGGGTTGCCAGCGGCCCGCGGCGACCGCCATCCACTCGTACGAGAACGAGTGCTCGCCCCAGCCGACCCAGTCCTCGACGATCGTCGGGTCGTTCATGTCCTCGTTCTGCTGCGAGCGCAGCAGGCCGAGCGCGCCGCGATCGTCACGCAGCGTCGAGCCACCGAGGCCGAACAGGAAGCCGTACGGCGAGGTGCCGGTCCACAGTTCGCCGGCCACCGGTGCGGTCGACGGCGCGACCTGGTACCAGTGCACGCGCAGGAACGCGCCCGCGGCCAGCGTCGTACCGGCGGGGAACGGCCACCAGTGATTGCGGGCCATGCCGGCGCTGCGGGTCGTGTAGTGCAGCGACCACTGCGACAGGTCGGCCGGGCCGGAGCCGCGGTTGTGCAGTTCGATCCAGCGCTCGCCGGCATCGGCGCGGAACTCGTTGAGGAGCACCTGCTGGGCCGTCGAGACTCCCGACAGACAGAGGCAGAGAATGGTGGCGAACGCGGCATTGCCGCTGGCGATCGTCGTATTGGGCATCGGGTCGACCTGGGCGTGTCGAGATGTGCACCGGTTCGGAAGCCGGGGGCGAGCGGCTGGAGCCGGCGGTGGATGTCCCGGCGACGTGGCGGGATCCTGGCTGGGGCCCCGCGGCGCTCTCACGGCGGAACTCGGCGGGCCGGTGTCGGTCAAGCCGGGACCGGGACCGGGCCGATAGCGGAGCGTGCCGTGGGCATCCACGGCACTTCCTCGCAACCTGGTCCAGCACCCGTGCCGAAGCCGCCGTCCGAAGCCATCGAGCGCATCGTCGAAGAACTGATGGATCGCAACCTGTCGAAACAGGAGCGGATCCTACGACTGCGCGAGCTGGCGAAATCGGGCGACGACGTCCCGGCCGAATTGATGGACCAGGCCCTGCGGAAGTTGATGGAGCGGATCACCGAGTGACCGCGCACCTTTCGTCCACTGAATCGACCGGAACAGCCATGAGAACCGCGTTGTTCGTTTCCTTCCTGCTCGGTGTCGCGGCGCTTCCTGCGCAGGATCGCGAGTTCGGCACCGCCGTCCAGACCACGTTGACGCAGATCCGCGCGGACGCCGATGCGTTCAAGAACGTCAAGGTCTCGTTCACGGTGCAGTTCACCTCGCTGGGCAAGATCAGCAATCCGTTCTTCACGAAGTTCACGCCGACCGACTTCGCCAACTTCTACGCCTGGGGCGACGAGCAGCCGATCTGGCAGGAGAAGGCCTACAACGACGTCTTCGGCATGCTCTTCCTGAGCAAGATGCACCCGAAGCTCGAGCAGCTCTACGAGCTCCGGCTCTATCAGCGCATCAAGGTCACCGGCGTCACCCGCAACACCTTCCAGAACATGCCCTGGATCGAGGTCACCGACTTCGAGATCGAGGACGGCCAGCTCGACACGGCGGTGCTCACGCACCTGTACCGCGGCGAGAAGATGATGGACCAGCGGCTGTGGCAGCGCGCGATCGCCGAGCTGTCGCTGGCGCCCGGTGACGGCGTGCCGCAGACGGCGCTGCGCGCCGCGCACCGCAACCTCGGCATCTGCCTGCTGCGCATGGGCGAACCCGAGTCGGCGATCGGCTACCTGGAATCGGCGGCCGGCATGAGTCCGCGGCAGGATCTCGAGATCGAGAACCTGCTGGCGGTCGCTCGCAGCCAGCCCGAGCAGGCCCTCGATCGCACGGTCGATTCGCGCAGCCTGAAGGACAGCGAGCGCCCGATGTGGGAAGCGTTCGACGCCGACAAGAGCCGTCGCGCCACCACCAAGCTGATGCGCTGAGTTCGCCGGGCGCCCGGAACCTGGGCGCCGCGGCTGAAAATCGCACCCCGGCGGGGCATTGTGGTGGGTCCTCCCGGCCCATGACGACTGCCTCCCTGCCCGTGTCACCCCCTGCGTCGCTGCGCGGCCCGTTCCGGCTGTGCCTGGCGATCCTGGTCATGGCCACGGTCACGATCATCAAGGGGGCGATGACCACGAGCACCAACTCCGGGCTCGCGTATCCCGACTACCCGTTGTCGGCAGGTCAGTTGATGCCGGAGAGCAGCTACACGACGCTGTCCGGCTTCCTAGAGCACTTCCACCGGCTGGCGGCGGCGAGCACCGGGCTGATGGCGCTCGGGCTGGCGTTGTGGCTCTACTACGGGCGCCGCGGTAACCGGCAGGTGCGCCGCACGGCCTGGATCGGCGGCTTCCTGCTGCTCGCGCAGGCGCTGTTCGGTGGCTTCGGCGTGCTGCTGAAGCTGCCGGCGGTCACCTCGGTGACCCATGCGACGCTGGCGCAGCTGACGCTGGCGACGTTCGCGTGGCTGTCGTACCAGCTGTCCGATCGCTATCGCGACACGGCGCCACTGACCGACGTGCCGCCCGGTGCGGGTCGCAAGCTGGCGCTGTTCGCGCTGGTGATGCTGGTGATGCAGACCGTGGTCGGCGCGCTGGCGCGCCACACCAACAGCTCGCACGCCCTGTGGACCCACGTCGGCAACGCCTTCGTCGTGTTCGTCGTCGCGACGATCGCCACCGCGTTCGCGGTCGGACGCTTGGCCAAGGCGCCGGGCGTGGCCTCGGTCGCGCGCTGGATCGTCGGGTTGATGATGCTGCAGATCGCGCTCGGCTTCGTCGTGCTCGCGGTCCGCGACCCGGCGGGCAAGGCCGCGATGACCACCGACCGGCTCGGCACCGCGGCGGTGATCTCGACCCATGTCGTGATCGGTGCGGCGCTGACGGTGCTGATGGCGGTGCTGTGGGCCCACGTGCATCGCGCGACGCGCCGCGAAGGCCGCCTCGCATGACCGGTTCGCCGGGCGGCAAGCTGCGCGCCTACTGGGAACTCGGCAAACCGCGGCTGTCGCTGCTGGCCGTGTTCGCGGTGGTGGCCGGCGTCTACATGGGTTGGCCGGCCAAGGGCACCCATCCGCCGGCCGACCTGCTGCTGGCGACCACGATCGGCACGTTCCTGGCGGCGATCGGTTCGGCGTCGCTGAACATGTACCGCGAGCGCCATCTCGACCCGCTGATGCAGCGCACGCAGGGGCGCCCATTGCCGAGCGGGCGGCTGACGCCGCGCGCGGTGCTGGTGTTCGGCCTGGTCACCGCCGTGCTCGGGGTGTTGTCGGTGCTGATCGGCGCGTCGCCGCTGGCCGCCGACGGTTCGCGGCCGGTCGGCGCCTGGAACTGGGTCGCCGGCGGGCTCAGCGCCACCATCGTGCTCAGCTACGTGCTGATCTACACGCCGATGAAGGTGCGCACGCCGCTCAACACGCTGGTCGGTGCGATCCCGGGCGCGCTGCCGCCGGTCGTCGGACACGCGGCGGCGGTCGGCGAACTGGCGCTGCCGCAGGCGGTGCTGTTCGCGATCCTGTTCTGCTGGCAGATCCCGCACTTCCTGGCCATCGCCTGGCGCTACCGCGACGACTACGCGCGCGCCGGCATGCGCATGCTGCCGGTGCTCGACCCGACCGGTTACCGCACCGCGCTGACGATGCTGGTCTACGTCGCCGGCCTCGGCATCGCCAGTTTCCTGCCGTTCTTCACCCGCATGTGCGACGAGCGCTACGCGGTGGCGGCGTTCCTGCTCGACGTGCTGTTCTTCGTGCCGACGGTGTTCGCGGCGTTGACCCGCCGCGACCGTGCGATGCGGATGACCTTCCTGACCTCGATCGTCTACCTGCCGCTGCTGTTCGTGGCGATGGTGCTGACGCGCCGCTGAGAACCAGACCAGAGATTCCGCCCATGCTCGCCCAGTTCGACTTCCAGGTGCTGGTCCACGTCGACGCGCTGCTCAACGCGCTGGCGTTCGTGTTCCTGTGTGCGGCGCTGGTCGCGATCAAGCGCGGCAACGTCGAGCTGCACAAGAAGCTGATCTTCGTCGCGGTCGGCTTCTCGGCGGCGTTCCTCGCCTGCTACCTGACCTACCACTTCACGGTGCCGTCGAAGAAGTTCGTGCACGAGGGCTGGATCCGGCCGGTCTACTTCACGCTGCTGATCTCGCACATCATCCTGGCGGTGGTGCAGGTGCCGCTGATCCTGCGCACGCTGTATCTCGGGCTGAAGGACCGCCGGGCGCAGCACAAGAAGTGGGCCAAGGTGACGACGCCGATCTGGCTCTACGTGTCGATCACCGGCGTGATCGTCTACTGGCTGGCCTTCCACTACTGAGCCCTGGCGAACGAACGTGGCCGACAAGCGCCGTTTCGAACTGCTCGCCGACCTGGTGACGACCCACTTCCCGGGGTGTCGCCGCGCGTTCGACATCGCCGGCGGCATGGGCAAGCTGAACGCGGCGATGACCGCGCGCGGGCTCGACGTGACGACGTTCGACAAGCGCTGGAAGCGCGAGGACGTCAACTACGCGCAGCGGCTGTTCACGCTCGACGAGCCGTGCGACTGCGACCTGCTGGTCGGCATGCATCCCGACGGCGCCACGCGGATCATCGTCGAGTATGCGGCGAAGCACCGCCGGCCGTTCGCGATCGTGCCGTGCTGCTCGGACAACGGCATGCCCTACAAGCCGTGGATGCGGCACCTGACCGAGCTCGGTGAGCAGCTGGGGCTCGCGGTCGAGGAGCAGGCGCTGCCGATGCAGGGGCGGGCGCGCGTGCTGGTCGGGCGGCCGGTCGGCAGTTCTCGCTCCACGGTCGCAACAGAACCGACCGGAACCACGGCTGACACCGTCCCCTCGAGTCGGAACTAGAACCGGCCCAGGGTGAGCTGCAGGCGCCCCGTGGTGGTCAATGCGATGGCGGTGCCGACGGGCGAGAATTCGAACACGTCGACATGGTGGTAGACAGGCAACGCGACCAGAGCGGGCACCAACGGCAGCGCGACGCTCGACACGACCTCTCCGGCCGTCGGCACCAGCAACTCGGTCAGGTCGGCAAACAGCAGTCCATCGCAGCCAGCCCCGGCGAAGGGAAACACGGCGGCCAGCGGCACGGTGGTCGGCGACAGGCTCGTAACCGCCAGCGCCAGTGCCGAGGTCGGCACTGCGGTGGTCACCGCGCGGAACGTGCTGCCGAGCCAGGGCAGCGACGAGGCGGTCAGGGTGTGCACACCGAGCGAGCCTGCGCAGCCGCTGCCGACGTCGGCGACGCTCGCAGGGCAGGTCGACGTGTACTCGGCCAACGTATGAGGCGGGCCGAAGCCGCTGTATCCGCCGACCAGCAACCGCCCGTCCGGTTGCATCGACAGTGCATTTGCCGAAAGTGTCGTTGGCAGCGGCGCCCAGCTGCTGCCATCGCCACGCAGCACTTCGTTGGCGCCACCCGCGACGCGCGACACGCCACTGCCGCCCACGACCAGGTCCCCGTTCGGCAGATCTGCCATCGCCAGCACGATGTGGCTGCCGGTGGCGGCCGGATGGAGCAAAGGGCCGAACGGCTGCCAGGCGCTGCCGTTCCAGCGGCGCACGAAGGGCTCACGCTGCGACGAGAGATAGATCGGCGCGTGGCCGCCGACGAGCAGGTCGCCGTTGCTGCGCACGAACAGCTGTCGCGGCCCCGTGTTCCATCCCGACTGCACCATGCCGGTATTCATCGCTACCCACGTGCCGCCACTGAAGCGTTGCACCGACAGCCCCCCGCCGGTGGCAGCCAGTTCGCCGTTCGGCAGGTTGGCCAAGCCTTGTACCAGTGGCGGCGGTCCATAGATCGACGACGCGCCGGGGATCCCGGCCCCCAGCGCGGACCAAGCCGCGCCGTCCCACGCGGCGATGTTGTTGACGGCGACGGCACCTGCATTCAGGAAGCTACCGCCGGCAACCAGGTGCCCGTTCGGCCGCACCAGCAGCGCCTGCACACCGAACAACCACGACACCTGGATGCCAGTCAGGCCGGGACCGAGCGACGACCACGCGGTGCCGTCCCAGCGCGCGATGTTCGCAGCGGCGACTCCGCCTGCTTGCGTGAACCTGCCGCCGGCCACCAAGTCGCCGTTCGGCATCACCGCCAGGCAGTTGACGACGCCATCGATGCCGGTGCCCAGCGGCAACCAGATCCCACCGCTGCGGATCGCGATGTTGCTGGCGACTGCACCCCCGTAGCTGGTGAACACGCCAGCCACGACCAGGTCGCCGTTCGGCAGGTTCGCGATCGCGTTGACAGCCACATCGGTGCCGGTGTGCGCAATGGTCGGCGTCAGTTGCAGCGAGCACTGGCTGCGCATCGTCGGGGCGAGCAGCACGAGCGCGGCGAACGGGAACGCGGCGGGAATGTTCATGGCCATTGTGGAGGTTGCTGCGGGGTGGGACGGCGACCGGAGACGAACTGGAGCAAGTAGTGCGCCACGAGCGCAAGCCACTGCCGATGGGGGGGGCTTCGACCTCAGCCGTCGGAATGCCGGTAACGCGGCGACGTTCTCGTCGCTGGATCGACGGGTCGAACTCGGCATGCCCTGCAATCCGTGGATGCGGCACCTGACCGAGGGCCACCATGGCCGAATCTTCGGCCCGCGGCTCGAATGGTCGGTGCGCATGCCCCGCCCTCTCGTCGCCGTGATCGCCGTTTCGCTCGTCGCCGCCACCGGCTGGTTGCTGTTCCGCGGCAGCGGTGGCAAGCCGCGCACCGATACCGCCGCGGTCACGGTCACACGCGGCACCGTGATCCGGCGCGCCGTGGCGTCGGGCCAGGTCGACCCGGCCCAGGAGACCCAGGTCAACACGCAGTTGGCGGGCTTCGTGCGCACCGTGCACACCCGGCTCGGCGCCAAGGTCGCGGCCGGGGACCCGATCGCCGAAGTGTGGCCGGCGCTGACCGAACAGGACCTGTTGCGGGCCGAGCGGGGCTTGCAACAGGCGATCGAGGGTGAGGAGGCGGCGCGCGAGTTCCACGACGGGCGGCACCTGTTGGCCGGGCTCACGCGCATGATGCAGGGCGAACGCAACCTCGATCGCATGCAGCGTTCGGCCGAACGCGGGCGGCGCTCCGCCGAGGAGTCGCTGCGGCTGCTGCGCGAGGGCAAGGTCGAGATCGACGGGCGCATCATCGACTTCGTGGTCAGGGCGCCGGTCGCCGGCCACGTGCTGCAATTGGTTCGGCAGGGCGACCCGATCACGCCGGCCAGCAACTATGGCCTCGGCACCGTGGTGGCCGTGATCGGGGACCTCGACCAGCCGGTCTTTCGCGGCACCTGCGACGAGCTCGACATCGGCCGATTGCGGGTCGGCATGACGGCCAGGGTGACGTTGGCGGCGCTGGCGGGCGTCGAACTCGCGGGCACCGTGGCCGAGCTGGGGTTGCGGGCCCGGCGCGTCGACAACGCAGCGTCGTTCGACGTGCGCATCGCCCTGACCGTGCCCCCGGACGTGCTGCTTCGCGCCGGCTACTCGGCGGTGGCCGAGGTCGAGGTCGCACGCGTCACCGACGTGCTGGTGTTGCCGGAACGATGCCTCGTGCATCGCGACGGGCGCACCTTCGTGCAGGTGCGTGCCGCCGATGGTGCCGTGCAGGAGCGCGCGGTCCGGCCCGGGTTGGGCGACGGGTTGTCGATCGAGATCGTCGAAGGCGTCGCCGAGGGCGACCTGGTGGTCGAGCCGGGGCGCTGAACGATGCTGGCCGACACATTGCGGGAGCTGCGCGGCGAGTTGCGCGCCCAGAAGCTGCGCACCGCGCTGTCGCTGCTCGGCATCGGCTGGGGCACGATGGCGCTGCTGTTGCTGCTCGCATTCTCGTTCGGCTTCGAGGAGTTGTTCGCCGAACGGCAGCGCGGGCTCGGCAATGGCATCGCGATCGCCTGGCCCGAGCGGACCACGATGCCGGCGCGTGGCTTCCCGTCCGGCCGTGAGCTCGTGGTCCATCGCGACGACCTGCTCGCCGTGCAGCCGTCGCTGCGCCATTGCGCGGCGCTCAGCGCCGAGTTCGCCGTGCGCGAACGCATCACCATCGGTGGCACGGTGCTGCAGGTGCCGATCTCGGGCGTCGAGCCGGTGTTCGCGACGCTGCGTTCGCTGTCGCCGCAGCCCGGGGGCCGCTTCCCGAACGACCGCGACAGCGAGCTCGCCGCGCGTGTGGTGTTCCTCGGCGATGCGTTGGCGCGCACGTTGTTCCCCGGTCAGGATCCGGTCGGCAGGACACTGTCATTGCGCGGCCGGTCGTTCACCGTGGTCGGTGTGCTGCAGTCGAAGCTGCAGGACAGCGACTACGGCGGCCAGGACCAGGACCGCGCCTGGATCCCGGCCACCACGTTCCTGCAGAGCTTCGGGCGGCGCCCGATCAGCAACCTCGTCTGTCGCGGTGTCGATCCGGCCCGGCCCGAGGCCTGCACCACCGAACTGGTCGCTGCGCTGGCGGCGCGATTGCAGTTCGATCCGGCCGACAGCGCGGCGTTGTCGGTGTGGGACACGACCGAACAGCAGCGGATGATGTTCTACATCTTCCTGGGCTTTCACCTGATGTTGGCGATCGGTGGTGCCTTCACGTTGCTGGTCGGTGGCCTCGGTGTCGGCCACCTGATGCAGCTGATGGTGCGGCGACGCATCGGCGAGATCGGGCTCAAACTGGCGGTAGGAGCCGCGCCGGCGCGCATCCGCAGCGAGTGGCTGCTGCAGGCGCTGGCGCTGGTGATCGCCGGGGCCGGCGGCGGTGCGCTGCTGGCGCTGCTGGTGATCGTCGCGGTGCGCGCCTCGCCGGCCACCGAGGCGGTCGGTCGGCCGTTCGTGCCGTTGCCGGTGGCCGCGGCGACCGCGGCGCTGTTGGCGATCGTCGCGTTCGTCGCCGGCTATCTGCCGGCGCGAAGGGCCGCGGCGATGGATCCGGTGGTCGCGCTGCGGGGCGGGCGATGAACGAGTTGCTCGAGCTCTGGCGCGAGGTGTGGTGGCATCGCGCCCGCCTGCTACCGGTGGTGCTGGGGCTGTGCTTCGGCACGCTGGGACTGTCGGTGCTGCTCGCATTCGGCGATGGCTTCGACGAAGCCGTGCGTGCCAGCCTCGCCCGTTCCGGCGATCACATGCTGCGCTGGTCGGCCGGCGCCACGTCGCTGCCGTTCGATGGTCGACCCGCCGGTCAGTCGCAGCGCCTCGAGGTGCGCCAGTTGGATGCGGTCGCGGCGGTGCCAGGCGTGGTCGCGGTGAGCCCGCACCGGTCGTTCTTCGAACGCATGGTGAGCGACTCCGGTCGGGTCACCAATGCCTCGGTCGCTGCGGTCGGCGCGCGCTGGCCGGAGGTGCGAGGTTGCGCGGTGGCGTCCGGCGGCCGCTTCCTGTCGCCGCTCGACGAGGCCGAGCGCCGGCGCGTCGCGGTCATCGGCGCCACGCTGGCCCGGCGGCTGTTCGACCGCGATGACGTGGTAGGCCGCTCGTTGCGCGTGTTCGACCGCTCCTTCGTGATCGTCGGGGTGCTGCCGGCGACGGTGCAGATGATGAACTACAACGGCGACGACGCCGAGCGCCTGTTCGTGCCCTACGCGACGCTGCAGGCGATGTTCGGCCTGCGTTCCGTCGAACGCATCCTCGCACGCATCGACCCGCAGACGACGCCGGCCGCGGCCGAAGCCAGCCAGCGGTCGGCGTTGGCCAAGAGCCTCGGGTTCTCGCCCGCGGATCGCACGGCGGTGAACCTCGTCAATCACGCGCGCAAGGCCGGCGAGATCGGCGCCATCGTCAGCGGCGTGCGCACGTTCTTGTTCCTGGTCGGCCTGCTCGGGCTGCTGGTGGCGGCGGTCGGCGTCGCCAACATGACCTTCGTGCTGGTCGAGGAACGCATTCCCGAGCTCGGCCTGCGCCAGGCGCTCGGCGCCACACCGCGACAGATCCGGCAGCGGCAACTGCTCGAGACCGCGGTCGTGGTGGCGGTCGGTGGTGGCCTCGGCCTGTTGCTCGCGGCGCTCGTGTTGTGGGGCATCAACCAGTTGCCGCTCGATCCGATGGCCAAGGGTTATCTCGGCGAACCACTGCTGGCGCCGGCCACGGCGCTGTTCATCGCTGGCCTGCTGGGTCTGTGCGCCGGTGTCGCCGGCTGGTATCCCGCCGCGCGCGCTGCCGCGGTGCAACCGATGGAGGCGCTGCGCCATGACTGACGTGCTGCTGCAACTGCGGGACGTGGGGAAGGTCTACGAGCGCCAGGGTGCGCCGGTGCAGGCGCTCGTCGACGTGCACCTCGACATCCTGCGCGGTGACTACGTGGCGCTCACCGGCCCGTCCGGCTCCGGCAAGTCGACGCTGATGCACCTGATCGGCTGCCTCGATCAGGCCACCGCGGGCAGCTATCGCTTCGCCGGCACCGAGACGCGCGACCTGCCGCGCGCCGAGCTGGCGGCGCTGCGGCGCCGGATCGGGTTCGTGTTCCAGTCGTTCCATCTGCTGCCAGGGCTCACGGCGGCGCAGAACGTCGCGCTGCCGCTGCGCTACGCCGATGTGCCACCCGCTTCCCGCCTGCGCCGCGCCGAGCAGGTGCTCGAGCGCGTCGGTCTCGCCGACCGCGCGCAACATCTGCCGCGCGAACTGTCGGGTGGCCAGCAACAGCGCGTCGCGGTGGCGCGCGCGTTGGTCACCGAGCCCGACCTGCTGCTCGCCGACGAGCCGACCGGCAACCTCGATTCGCGCGCCGGGGCCGAGGTCACGGCGCTGCTCGAGGGCCTGTGGCGCGAGGGCCGCACCCTGGTGGTGGTCACGCATGATCCGGCGATGGCGGCGCGGGCGGGCCGGTGTGTGCGGTTGCTCGACGGTCGCGTGCAGGACGGCTGAGTTCGCTGTCCGGCGACACCGGATTTCCGGCCAAGTGCCACCTCGCCCCGACTTCGTGCCACTGAGCATTGGCGAACGGCCACGAAGTTAGGTATCCATTAGGGTTCTGCCATGCTGCACACCTTACATATCCAGAACATCGCCTTGCTGGAGCGCGCCGAGCTCCGGCTCGCCGAAGGGCTGACGGTGATCTCCGGCGAAACCGGCGGCGGCAAGTCGCTGCTGATCCGCGCGCTCGAGCTGCTGCGCGGCGAGAAGATCCCCGGCTCGCTGGTTCGCCACGGCGCCGACGAACTGCAGGTCGACGGCGAGTTCCGGCTCGGCACCGGCGAACGCAGCGTCACCATCGCGCGGCTGGTGCACGACCTGTGCGGCGGGGTGGTCGAGGACGATCTGCTGCTGGTGACCCGCATCGTCGATCGCCTGGGACGCACCCGCTGCCGGATCGGTGGCCGGCCGGCGACGCTGTCGGCGCTGCGCGAGGTCGGCGCGATGCTGCTCGAGATCCACGGCCAGGGCGACTCGCGCGCGCTGATGCGGCCCGAGACGCAGTGCGAGACGCTCGACGCGTTCGCCAACACGAGTCCGCTGCGGCGCGAGTTCGCGCAGGCGCTGCAACACGCGCGCGCGCTGCAGCAGCGGCTGCGTTCGTTGACCGACGGCGAACGCGAACGGCGGCAGCGGCTCGAGTTCCTGCGCTTCCAGCACCAGGCGATGAGCGAGCTGCAGCTCGGCGAGGGCGAGCTCGCCGAGCTCGAGCAGGAGCACCAGCTGCTCGGCAACCTCGACGGCATGCGCCAGCAGCTCGACGAGGCGCTCGAGGTGATGCAGGACGGCGAGGACAACGTCGGCGACCAGGTGGCGCGCGCGCTGCGCGCGGTGCAGGGTGCGGCGGCGATCGATCGCCGGCTCGAGGAAGCCGCCGAACAGTTGGCGCAGATCGACGAGCTGGTGGCCGACGTGTGCCGCAAGCTGCAGTCGGGCCAGGCCCGGCTCGATCTCGATCCGGCGCGCATGCAGGCGGTGCAAGAACGGCTCGACGAAGTGCACACCGCGCTGAAGCGCTTCGGGCCGACCGAGGCCGATCTGCGGCGCAACCTCGCCAAGGTCGCGGCCGAGCTCGCCGCCGCCGAGGGCAAGGACAGCGATCCGGCGCTGCTGGCGGCCGAGCTGCAGCAGGCCACCGAGGCCGCGGCCGCCGTCGGGCGCAAGCTGCTGCGCGCGCGGCACAAGGCGGCGGGGCCGTTCAGCAAGGCGATCGTCGCCGAACTGAAGGATCTCGGCATGCCGCACACCGAGGTGCGGGTGGCGATGGCGACCGAGTTCGAGGTGGCGACGCTGCTCCAGCACGCCAACGAGCACGGGCCGGTGCCGGTCGATCTCGAGGTGCGCATCAACCCCGGCGAGCCGTTCCACTCGATGCGCGACACCGCGTCCGGCGGCGAACTGGCGCGCATCGTGCTGGCGGTCAAGAAGACGCTGGCCGACCAGGATCGGGTGCCGCTGCTGGTGTTCGACGAGATCGATGCCGAGATCGGCGGGCGGCTCGGGCTCGCGGTCGGCAAGAAGCTGCACGAGGTGGCGCGCCATCATCAGGTGGTGATCGTCACGCACCTGGCGCCGGTGGCGGCGTTCGCACAGCACCACTTCCTGGTCAACAAGCTGGTCGACGGCACCGGCAGCGACGAACGCACGCGATCGAGTGTGCGGCTGCTGGCGGCGAACGAGGTCGAGCGCGAGCTGGCGGCGATGGCGATCGGCGATGGTGCGGATGCGGCGGCGCTGCAGCAGGCGGCGCGGTTGGTGGCGACGGCGAAGGCGCGGGCGGCGGCTGGCTGAGCGCGGCACTGCGGGCCGCAGTCGCCAGGAGCTCACGGGTCGAGGCTGGCGAGGATGCGCACGTACGACGCATGCCGCGCCGCGTCGATGCGCCCGGCGCCGACCGCTTCGAGCACGGCACAGCCGGGTTCATCGACGTGCTTGCAGTCGCCGAAGCGGCAGTTGGCCACGAACGGCGCGAACTCCTCGAAGCCGGCTCGCACTTCGTCGGCAGTGCACGGACCGAGGCCGAACTCACGTACGCCCGGGGTGTCGATGAGCCGCGTGCCGTCGTCGAGTCGCCGCAGGCTCGACGCAGACGTCGTGTGGCGCCCTTTGCCGTCGTGCGCGCGCACCGCGCCGGTGCGGCGGTCGCCGCCGGGGTCGAGCGCGTTCGCGAGCGCCGACTTGCCGACGCCCGAGTGACCGACGAACACGCAGGTCTTGCCGGCGAGGTGGTCGCGCAGTGCGGGCAAGCCGAGGCCGAGCCTCGCCGAGCAATGGAACACCGGCACAGCCGTCGTCACATACGGCATCATCGTCGCCGCGAGCGATGCGTCCGCGGCCCCGCCGGGCAGCAGGTCGACCTTGTTGACGCAGAGCGCCGCGGCAACTCCTCCCCGGGCGAGCGCCAGCAGGCAGCGATCGATCAGGCCCGGCCGCAGTCCTGACTCCGACGCCGCGACGACGATCACCGCGACGTCGACGTTCGCCGCCAGCAGCAGTTCGCGGTGTGGGTTGCCGGGGTCCGGCCGCGCGAGCCAGCTGCGCCGCGGCAGCAGCATGCGGATGCGCGGTGGCCCTGCGGTCGCCTGCACCGCGACCTCGTCGCCGACGCACAGCCGGAAGTTCGGGTCGAGCAACAGCTCGCCGGCGATGCGTGCGGTGGTGCCATCGTCCAGTTCGATGCGGCCTTGATGCACGGCGGCCACCGTCGCCCGGGGCAGGTCCGTGGACCCCGCCGTCGCCGCCGGTCGCGCCGGCTCGGCTCGCCGGATCTTTGCGAACGGTTCGTCGTCCTCGTCCCAATCGCGACGCGTGCGCTCGTGGCGCTGTTGCGTCGCTCGCCTAGCCTTGCTCTCCTGCTTGCGCCGCTGCTGCTCGTCGCGGCCAACCTGTCGCTTCATGAAGCGCGCCGCTGCCGCGCGAAGCGCTTCCTTGTCCTGCTCGCTGCCCATGACACTGTCTCCGTCACCGAACCTACGTGGGTCGAATGCGCATCCCGGCGGTACGCAGCGGTGCCCTGAGGCGTGGAACTGCGTTGGACGGGAAGCGCCCTGGATCTGCCGCTCGCCGAGCGAGCGGCTGGTTCAGGCGGTGGCGACGAGTGTCATCAGTCGGCCAAGGTAGCGGGTGGGCTGTTGGATCGGCAAGGGCATCGCTGCCAGGCTGGTCCGTGCACGTTGCTCAGGCCGAGCCGGCTGCACCTTGCGGCGTCCATCCGCTCTTCACGCTAGTTCGTACCAGGCGCCACGGGCCCGGCCCCGCAGCATCAGTTGCCCACCGGCCACCAGCTGCTTCAGATGCAGCTTCACGGTGTTGCGGTTCGCTCCGTGCAGGGCGACGACATCGCGCACGGTCACCCGCCCGCGCTCGCGGACCAAGGCAAGGATCGCGGCCGTCAGCGGCGCCTGCGGGGCCAGGGCCCGCTCGCGCTCCAGCCGATGCTGCAGCACGTTCTTCTGCTCGATGAGACACTGCACGAAGAACGTCACCCAGTCTTCGAGCTGCGGCTCGTCGGTCGACCAGGACACCTGGGCGCGGCGCAGCAGCTCGTAGTAGGCATCCTTGTTGTGCTCGACGACTCGCTCGAGCGACGCGAAGCGAACGTGGTCGTAGCCAGCTCGCAGCAGCAGCAGCGTGGTGAGCACGCGCGACAACCTGCCGTTGCCGTCCTGGAACGGGTGGATCGCCAGGAAGCGCACCACGAACAGCGCGATCACGAAGATCGGGTGGTGCTCGTTCGCCGTCAGCGCGGCACGAGCCGCGGTGAGCAGCGCCTCCATCTCGCGCGGCGTCTCGTGCGGCGGTGTGGTCGCGAGCAGGATGCCGAGGCTGCGACCACTCGCGTCGATCGCCTCGATGCTGTTCGGGCGACGCTTGTAGGCGCCGCGGTGCGCCGAGTCGGCAGCGCAGGGACCCAGCAGCACGCCGTGCAGCTGCAGGATGTGGTTCTCGGTCGGAGTCAGCGCCGCGAAGGACTCGAACACCAGGTCCATGGCTGCGGCGTAGCCGGCCACTTCCTGCTCATCGCGGGTATGCAGCGTCGCGGTGGCGACGTGGCGCAGCAGGTCGTGCACCTGATCGTCGGTCAGGGTGACCCCTTCGATGCGGGTCGACGAAGCCACCGACTCGACGGTGGCGATGCGCTGCAGACTGCTGAGCCGATCGGGCGTCAGGTTGCGCAGCGCCTGCCAGCTCCCCTTGAACTCGTCGAGCTCGGCCACCCGCCGGAGCAAGGTCGAGCTGGGGCGCAGGCGGTTGAGCTGCCTATCCATCGTGGCACCCATGAATACCCATTTCGACCGCTACGGAATGGATATTTACGGGCATATTCATGGTTCTCGGCGCCTACACGGTGGGCCGGTGGAGCTGGAGGGCCGGCCGGCGGCTCGGGCCAGCGCGACCTGGCCGTTCGCAGGAATCGGGGACAGGAATCGGGGAAACGGCGGCCTGAGAGCTGGCTAGCAGACGCCTCATGCGACCGTTCGCGGCAACCCTGACGATGCTCCTGTCGTTCGCGGCACTCGCGGCGGGACAGGAACGGGCGCCGCGACTCGTCCTCGAGCACGAGTTCGTGCTGCGGGGAGGTGCGTGCCGATGCCTTGCCTGGTCGCACGACGGCAACCACATCGCCTCGGGTGGTGAGGCGCGCGACGTGCAGGTGATCGACGCGATGACGGGCGAGGTCGTGCGCGAGTTGCTCGACCACGGTCGCGAGGTGCCGAACCTCGTGTTCGCGCCGGACGATGCGCGCCTGCTGATCGGCGCGCCGGACCAGCCCGCGTTCGCCTTGGATTGCGCGACCGGTCGGGTTGTCGGCGACATGGGGCATGCGCCGCGGCTCGTCCTCCCCGGCTGGGTGCAGGAGGCCGCCGCAGGCGCGCCGGCGGCGGTCGCTCCGGACGGCGAACGTTGGGTGTGCGCGCGCAACGGGCAGCTCGAGTTCCATCGGCGGCACGAGTTGCTGCGGCGGGTGCCGCTGACGCATCGCGCGCCGATCGCCGATGGCAGCGTGACCGCGGACGGCAAATACGTGGCGTTGGCCGGGCCGCGTGGCCTTGTCACGGTCCTGCGCCGCGCCGATGGCGCGGTCGTCGCACTGCCGATCGCGTTGCGCGGCACGCCGATCGACCATCGCGACGGTCCAGAGCTGGCGCTGCTGCAGGAGCCACCATCGCCCGGTGGTGGCTGGTTCCCGTTGGCGTCGCCGGAGGGGACGGAGTGGCGCCGCGGCGTCGTCGTGCTCTGGTCGATCGATGCGATGCGCGCCGGCGAGAAGGGCGTGGTCCGTGAGTGGAGCGTGCCGCGGCACCCGGCGCGCGATCCGTTCGTCGAGAGGCCGCGAGTGCCGTCGCCCGATGGCGTGAGGTCCTGCTCGCTCGACATGGTGGTCGAAGTCTGCGGTCCCGGTCTCACGACCCTGCGGCTGTTCGATCGCGACGACGCTCCCGTGCGGTCCTTCGACCTTGTCGGTTGCGGGTTCGAGGCGGCCTGGTCCCCGGCGAGCGACGCGATCGCCGTTCTCGCCAACCGACTGCACGTCTGCCCCGCAACGGCTACCGGTGATGCGCTGGAGATCTCCGACCGATGCACGGCGTTCATGTGGCTCGACGCACGGCAACTCGTGTTCGCGGAGCTGCGCGGCGACACCGTGACTCTGCTGCTGCGAACGATCGGTGCACCTGGAGCGACCGACCGGCTCGTGGTGCCCGGCCCGATCGTCACCGATCTCCGCGTCGTGGCGAACGGCACCCGTGCACTGCTGTTGCGCAGGAACAGCGCGGTCCTCGTGCGTATCGACGACTGAGCGAGCGGGAAGTTCTCGTCGGCGAGGAACCGCATCGATCAGGCCGGCAGCGGATAGACCTTCTCATCACGCAGCAAGGCGGCGGCGTAGCCACAGCACGCGCGGATTTCGTCGCGCTCCAGGCCGGTGTATTGCGCGCAGATCTGTTCGTCGCTCCAGCCTTGGGCCAGCAGGTCGAGCACGAAGTCGACACCGATCCTCGTGCCGCGAATCACGGGCTTGCCGAGCAGGATCTTGGCGTCGATCGCGATGCGGCCGCTCGTCGTCATGGGCGCGAGTCTGGCATGGGACGGCAGGGTCGGCCTGCGGCCTGGTCTGCGCTCGCGGCACCTTGCTGCGCCGTCTGGACAGGCACTGCAGGTGACCGTCGCGTCGGTGGCCTTGGCGACCACCGCGGGTCGCCGCAGGTGGCCGATTTCCGGCTCAACACGGCGCCAGTGGCGGCGTTGCCTGCGCCCTCGCGGCGGTTTCTGGTCTCCAGTCGAGGCCACCGAGTGCCGATGTCATGGCGGTTTCCGTGCCGCTGTGTTGCTCGGCAGCCCGCCGCCGCTGTACAGCTTCCTACGCATTCCCCCGTGTCCATCATGAATCCCAAGCTGATCCCCGGGCTCGTCACGAGCCTTCTCGTCTTCGCCGCCTGCACGTCCTCGAGCGAGTCCGCCAATCGCGACCAGATGACCGCGATGGTCGGCAATTACGAGCCGCCCGGCCCCGGGGTCGTTCGCGTGCGCGCCGGTGTGCCGGCGTTCCAGAAGAGCGACAAGCTGACCGGTGACATGGCCGAGGTCGCCGCCGACCAGTTGGTGTCGCTGCTGGTCAACACCGAACGCTTCGACGTCGTCGAGCGCAACCAGCTCGAGGCGCTGCTGAAGGAGCAGGGCCTCGAAGGCATCGTGCGCAGCGGCGAACTGGCGCAGCCGGCGCAGGTGCGCGGCATCGACCTGATGCTGCTCGGCAAGGTCACCAACTTCCGCGTCAAGGCCGAGAAGACCAGCAAGGGCTTCAACCTCGGCAGCATCCCGATCCCCGGCACGCGCGGCGCGCTCGGCCTGTTCGACATCAACGACAAGAACAGCAAGATCCAGGTCGACGTCGGTGTCGATCTGCGGCTGGTCGACCCGACCACCGGCTCGGTGGTCGCCGCCAACTTCTCCGAGTACCAGCGCGTCGACTCGCTCGGCTCGATGGGCGTGTCGATCCTCGGCGCCAACTCGCAGGCCGATGCCGAGCTGTCGGTCGACGCCGACAGCCAGGGCAAGATCCTGCGTCTGGCCCTCGACGACTGCATCCGCAAGATGATGCCGAAGGTCGACCGCGCGCTGATCGCCCGCGCCAAGGCCGAGGCGGCGAAGGCGCCCGCGGCCGCTCCGGCCGAGCAGCCCAAGTAGGCGGGCGGACACGTCATACGCAGAGTGCTCGGACTCTGCGTATAACCGGATCGAGGGCTACGGCTGGGACGGGTGTCGTGCAGCAGGCGAAGGTCGGGCGCGGCCGAACTGCTCGCCGAGGCGCTCGCCGGATAGCGCGTTCCGGTTCGGGTTGGCGATGGCCGAGGTCGTGGCCGGCTCCGTATAACCGGCGCCCCGCGCCCGGCCCGGCGCCGCCCTCTCATGAACCAGCCTGCCGCTCCGCAGCGTCCCCTCGTCGGCCCCGAACGCAGCCTGCCCGAGATCACCGTCAAGGCGGTCGTGCTCGGCGTGCTGCTGGCGATGCTGATGGCCGCCGCCAACGCCTATCTGGGCCTGCGCGTCGGCATGACCGTCGCGGCGTCGATCCCGGCGTCGGCGATCTCGCTCGGGGTGCTGCGCTGGTTCCGCCGCAGCAACATCCTCGAGAACAACCAGGTGCAGACGATCGCGTCGGCGGGTGCGTCGACGGTGTCGGGCGTGATCTTCACCGTGCCGGCGCTGGTGATGATGGGGGCGTGGCAGGGTTACGACTACTGGCCGATTCTCTTGATGGTGTGCGTCGGCGGCATCATGGGCGTCGTCTTCACGACGCCGCTGCGCCGTGCGCTGATCGTCGATGCCGGGTTGACGTTCCCCGAGGGTCTGGCGACGGCGCAGGTGCTGAAGACCGGTGGCGTCGCGCGCGGTGAGGACGCGACGCCGGCCGACAATGCGGCGAACGCGGCCACCAGCGGTCTCGGCTTCAAGCTGCTGCTCGAGGCCAGCGCGCTCGGCGCGGTGCTGCGACTGTTCGAGGGCGGCTTCAAGCTGTTGGCCGCCGAGGTCGCCACCGTGAAGTCGCTGCTCGGTGGCAAGTGGTTGTTCATGGCGGACGCGTCGTTGCAGCCGAGTCTGCTCGGCATCGGCTTCATCGTCGGGCCGAACATCGGCACGCTGATGATGTCCGGCGCCGTGCTCGGCACCTTGGTCGGCGTGCCGCTCAACTGGTTGCTCAACGGCGATGCGTTGATGGCGAAGGTGGGCATCGCCGCCGGCACGCCGTGGAGCGCGTTCACGGAGGACCAGTGGTCCGACCTCGCCGGCGCATCGTGGAAGCAGTGCCGCCGCGTCGGCATCGGCTGCATGTTGGTCGGCGGCGTATGGTCGCTGATCTCGTTGCTCGGGCCGATCAAGAACGGTCTGCGCGCGAGCTTGGCGGCGTTTCGTGCGCAACGAAGCGGCGAGAGTGCCGGCGCGCCGCGCACCGAGCTCGACACGCCGTTGCCGTTCCTGCTGCTGACCGCCGCGGTCATGACGGTTCCGCTGTTCTTCGCGTTCTGGTCGGCGCTCGGTGACTACGACGGCAAGCTGCTGGTGTCGCTGGTGCTGACCGTGCTGATGCTCGGCTTCGGCTTCCTGTTCGCGAGCGTCGCCGGCTACATGGCCGGGCTCGTCGGCAGCTCGAACAACCCGGTGTCGGGTGTCACCATGGCGACCGTCGTCGTCAGCTCGCTGCTGTTGGTGCAGCTGATGGGCACTGACGGCATCGCGGCAAAGGTCGGGCCGGCCGCGGTCATCTACCTGGCGGCGTTCATCTGCACCGGCGCCTGCATCGCCGGCGACAATCTTCAAGACCTGAAGTGTGGCCACATCGTCGGCGCGACCCCGTGGAAGCAGCAGGTCTGCCTGGTGATCGGCACCATCGCGTCCGCGGCCGTGATCCCTCTGGTGCTCGGCCTGCTCGACCGCGCCGAGGGCATCGGGCGCGCCGTACAGGAAGGAGTGAAGCCGCTGTCGGCGCCGCAGGCGTCGCTGATGCGCGATCTGTCCACCGGCATCTTCGGCAGCGGCGACGTCGACTGGAACTTCATCCTGATGGGCTGCGTGCTCGCCGTCGGCATCATCGCCCTCGACGAGTGGCTGAAGCGCCGCAAGGCCTCGTTCCGCACACCGATCCTGGCGGTCGCGGTCGGCATCTACCTGTCGTTCGGGCTGTCGGTCCTGATCTTCCTCGGCGGTCTGCTGGCGTGGATCGTCAAGCGCAGGTTCGCACCGAGGACGGAGGCCGAACACGTCGCGCTGGAGAACTCCGGCATGCTGCTGGCCTCCGGCCTGATCACCGGCGAGGCCATCATGAGCGTCGGCATCGCCGCCGTGATGGTGGCCGCACCGAACCTGATCAGCGGTCACGCCGGCAGCTGGGGCGGGGCGGCGGCCCTGTCCGTCGCCATCATCTTGATCGTCTACCTCTACGTGCGCACGCTCGGTGCCGCCCGTCGCATGTGATCGGCGGGTGCCACGCAGCAGCTGCCCTGCCCATGGATCTCTGCATGGCGCCCGCCCCTGGCCCCGGTTAGAACTGCGGACTTCGCCCTGCCGAACCCCGCCGCCTTGATCCCGCCGCTCGAGCCCTTCCTGGTAGAACGAATCCTGATGCCCAAGGTCTGGGGCGGCAGGGCCCTGGACCGGGTGCTCGGCATCGAGCTGCCGGCCGGCGAAGCGATCGGCGAGACGTGGGAACTCTACGACCGCCCCGAGGGCAGCAGCCGCTTGCGCGGCAGCGCCCGCACGCTCGCCGAACTGATGCGCGACCCGGTGCCACTGGTCGGCCGCGGCGTGCCGCTCGGCCACGGCGGCACGTTCCCGCTGCTGTTGAAGTTCCTCGATGCGCGCGACGCGCTGTCGGTGCAGGTGCATCCCGACGATGCCGCGGCGCGGCTCGATGGCGACACCGGCAAGAACGAGTGCTGCGTCGTGCTCGAGGCCGGACCCGATGCGCGCATCGTGCGCGGGTTCCGCCAAGGCGTCACCGCGGCCGAGTTCGCCGCCAAGGCCGCCACCGCCGAGGTCGAGGCGCTGCTGTGCGCGTTCCGCCCCGAGGTCGGCGACACGATCCACATCCCGCCGGGCACCGTGCATGCGATCGGGCCGGACGTCGTGGTGTTCGAGGTGCAGCAGAACAGCGACCTCACCTATCGCCTCTACGACTGGGGGCGCGGCCGCCAGGTGCACGTCGACAAGGCGCTGCAGCACGCGCGCGTCGAACCGGTCGCGGCGGCGCGCCCGGTGGTGCAGCCGAAGGTGCTCGCCGACGACGGCGTGCAGCTGATCGCGACCCGCGACTTCCGCGTGCGCCGCTACTCGATCCGCCAGTCGTTGCGGCTCGCGACCGAGGCGCGGTTCGTCACCGTCACCGTGATCGCCGGCAAGGGCACGCTGACGTGGCCCGGTCAGCGCACGTTCGGTTCGCTGTCGCTGGCGACCGGCGACACCGCGGTGGTGCCCGCGTGCATCGCCGGCTTCGAACTCGTGCCGAACGAGCACCTCAACATCATGATCTGCGATCCAGGAGTCGGCTGATGGCCAAGCGTCACGAAGACCGTCAGCCGGGCGAACGATTCCGGCGCGAGGCCGGGCCGGGCAAGAGTGGCGGCGGCGACCGCCCGCGGCCGCCGGGTGCGTTCCGGCCGGGTGGCAAGCGGCCCGGTGGTTCGCGACCGGGTGGTTCTCGACCGGGTGGTTCTCGACCCGGTGGCTCGCGGCCGGGCGGCGCGCGGCCGGATGCGCCGCGGAACGACGGCCCACGACCCGACGGCCCGCGCCCCGAGCTGCGCCGTCCGGTCCGCGTCAGCAAGCGTCGCACCCAAGGCCTCGTCGTCACGCCGGCCGGTGCGCCGGACGCGGGGCCGAAGGACGGCAAGGTCCGGCTCAATCACTTCCTGGCGATGAGCGGCGTCTGCAGCCGCCGCGCCGCCGATGCGCTGATCAAGGGCGGACGCGTCGAGGTCAACGGCGAGCTGGTGCGTGAACTCGGTGTGCGCGTCGATCCCGAGCACGACGACGTGCGGTTCGACGGCAGCCGCGTGCAGCCCGAGCGGCCGACCTACGTGCTGTTCAACAAGCCGGCCGGCGTCGTCTGCACCAACGCGCGCCACGAGCAGAAGAAGCGCGTCATCGACTTCCTGCCGCAGGTGAAGGGCCGCCTGTTCACGGTCGGTCGGCTCGACCTCGACAGCGAGGGTCTGATCCTGCTGACCAACGACGGCTCGTTCGCGCTCGAGATGACGCATCCGCGCTACGGCGTGCCCAAGCTCTACGCGATCGTGCTGCGCGGTCGCGTCGAGCAGCAGGACCTCGACAAGGCGCGCGGTGGCGTGTGGCTCGCCGAGGGCCCGACCGCCGGCATGAACGCCAAGGTCGAGCGCACCGGCAAGGACAAGACGCACCTGAAGGTCACCTTGCGCGAGGGCAAGAACCGCGAGATCCGCCGCGTGTTCGCGAAGCTCGGCTTCCCGGTGCTCGAGCTCAAGCGCATCCGCATCGGCGATCTCAACCTCCACGGGCTGAAGCCGGGCATGTGGCGCTTCCTGCAGAAGCACGAGGTGGCCGAGCTGCGCGCGGTCGCGCGCCAGAAGGACGACGTCAAGCGTTACGAGGGGGCCGAGTCATGAGTGCATCGATGCTGCCGGACGTCGAGGTCGTCGAACTCGACAACGGCTTCAAGGCGCTGCTGGTCGAGCGCGGTCCGTTGCCGGTGGTCGCGTCGCTGCTGTGGTATCGCGTCGGCTCGCGCGACGAGCACACCGGCGAGACCGGCGTGTCGCACTTCCTCGAACACATGATGTTCAAGGGCACCGAGCAGTTCGCGAAGGGGCAGATCGACCTGCAGACCAGCAAGATGGGCGGCAGCAACAACGCCTTCACCGACAACGACAGCACCGCCTACTACTTCGCGCTGGCGGCCGATCGTTGGGAGACCGCGCTCGAGATCGAGGCCAGTCGCATGCGCAACTGCCTGCTCGATCCGCACGAGTTCGCCAGCGAGAAGAACGTCGTGCTCGAGGAGCTGGCGATGGGCGAGGACGACCCGTGGCGTCCGCTCTACCAGGCCACCGAGACCCTGCTCTACCAGGTGCACCCGTACCACCATCCGGTGATCGGCTACCGCCAGGATCTCGAGCGGCTGTCGGCGCAGCAGATGCGCGACTACTACGCGCGCCACTACGGCCCCAACCGCGCCTTCCTGGTGATCGTCGGCAACATCGATCGCGCGCGCACCGCGGCCCGCATCCGCGAGCTGTTCGGTTCGCTGCCGCGCGTCGCCGAGCGGGTCGAGCCGCTGAAGGAGCCGCCCGCGCAGGGCGAACGCCGCGCCGTGCTGCGCACGCCGCACTCGGTGACGCGGCTGTGTATCGGTTTCCCGACCTGCCGCATCGGCGAGCGCGACGACTACGCGCTCGACGTGCTCGCGCACGACCTCGGCAACAGCAAGAACAGCCGTCTCTACCGGCGGCTGGTCATGAAGGACGAGTTGGTCACCGACGTCAACGTGATGAACGAGACGCGGCAGGATCCCGGGGCCCTGTTCGTGCTGTGCGAGCTGCGTGACGGCGTCAAGCCGGCCGTGGTCGAGGCCGCCGTGCGCGAGGAGATCGCGGCCCAGATCGCCGAGGGCGTCGCCAAGAAGGACCTGCAGCGCATCCGCGCCCAGATCCGCGCGTCGTTCCTGTTCCAGGACGAGTCGGTGCTCGACCTGGCGATGAAGCTCGGCCGTTTCGAGGCCGGCACTCCCGACGGCTTTCGCACGCTCGAGACGGTGCTGCCGACCTACGAGTCGCTGACGTCGGACGAGCTGCGCGCGGTCGCGGCCAAGTACCTCGACTTCGAGCGCGCGGCGGTGGTGTGGGCGATGCCCGGTCAGGCCGCCGCGGAAGGTCGCGCGGCCAAGGCGAAGGACGGCAAGCGCAAGGCGCGGCCGGTGGCGAAGAAGGCGGCGCCGGTCGCGGCGGTCGTCGGTACCGGGCGCAAGGCCGGCAAGGTCGCGGCCAAGGTCAAGGCCAAGGTGAAGGTCGGACCGAAGGCCGGCCCCGAGCGCCAGACCAAGGGCAAATCGAAGCAGCGAGGCAAGCGAGCATGAGCGTTCCGATCCGTCTGTCGATCGCCGAACGCGAACTCGCTTCCGGCCTCACCCTGCTGGCCGTGCACAACCCGGGCGTGCAGACGTTCGCGTGCGCGGTGTCGCTCGACGTCCGGGCCGGCGACGAACCCGCCGATCGTCCCGGTCTCGCCAACATGGTCGGTGAGTGCCTCGACGAAGGCACGCGCCACTACGACGCGATCGAGCTGGCGACCGCCGTCGAGAGCATCGGCGGCATGATGGAGGGCAACCACCGCGGCGGCGTGGTGATGACTCCCGCCGACGCGCACAAGGAAGCGACCGCGCTGCTGCGCGAGCTGGTGCTCGAGCCCGAGTTCCCGGGCCGCGAGGTGCGGCGCGTGCAGGCCGAGGTGCTGACCGAGATCAAGGCCGACGACGACGACCCGCGCGCGGTCGCTTCGCGTCGGTTCCGCAAGGAGGTCTACGGCGATCACCCGCTGGGCCGGCCCTCGCAGGGCACCGCGAAGAGCGTCGCGCGGCTGAAGCCGAAGGATCTGCGCACGTTCCACGAGCAGTGGTTCCGGCCGCAGGGCGGCTACGTGGCCGCGGCCGGTCCCGAGGATCCCGAACGCACGCTCGATCGGCTCGAGAAGGCGTTCGGCAGCTTCCGCGGCAAGGCGCCGAAGCACGGTCCGACGCCGGACGTCGAGCTCGCCGCCAGCGGGCGCGATGCGCACCTGCCGATGCCCCGCGAGCAGGTGCACGTGTTCCTCGGTCACGTCGGCATCCGCCGCACGCACCCGGACTTCTACGTGCTGTCGGTGATGGACCACATCCTCGGCACCGGCCCGGGCTTCACGTCGCGGTGCTCGCGCAAGCTGCGCGACGAACAGGGCCTGTGCTACGCGGTCAGCGCCGGCATCACCGGCAGCGCCGGCGAGGAACCCGGCACGTTCACGGCCTACATCGGCACCTCGCCCGAGCACCGGCAGCGCGCGATCGACGGCTTCCTCGACGAGATCCGCCGCATCCGCAGCGAGCCGCCGAGCGCGCAGGAGCTGCAGGACGTCAAGGACTACCTGACGGGCAGCTTCGTGTTCGGCCTCGAACGCAACAGCAACCTCGCCGCCTACGCGATCCGCGCACGCCGCTTCGGGCTCGGCTTCGACTTCCTCCAGCGTTACCCGGACCTGATCCGCGCGATCGATGCCGAGCAGGTCCGCGACGCCGCCGAGCGGCACCTGCACCCCGATCGCCTGGTCGTCATCAGCGCCGGCGCTTCCTGAGCACTGCCATGGCCACGCCGTCGTTCGCCGAAGTCATCGACATCCTGCACGAGATCGCGCCGCTGGAGCTGGCCGCCGACTGGGACAACGTCGGTGTCGTGCTGCAGCCGCGGAAGAAGCCGGGCAAGGTCGCGCGCGTGCTGTTGACGATCGACCTGTCGCCGGCGGTCGTCGCCGAGGCGAAGTCGCTGCGTGCCGAGCTGGTGATGTCCTACCACCCGCCGATCTTCCAGCCGCTGAAGCGCCTCGCCGCCGACGGTGGCACGCAGGAAGCGCTGCTGGCGGCGGCCGCGGCCGGCATCGCCGTCTACTCGCCGCACACCGCACTCGACGCGGCGCCGAGCGGGCTCGGTGACTGGCTGGTCGAACAGGTGCTCGGTGGCGATGCGCCGAAGGAGCTGCGCCCGCTCGGCGACGGCGAGTTCGGTCGCTTCGTCGAACTGCGCGCGCCGCTGTCGTTCGCGACCTTGTTGCAGCGCTGCAAGCGCCGGTTCGGCGTGCGCTCGCTGCGCACAGCGCGGCCGGAGCGCGCGGCAGCGAAGGTGCGCACGATCGCGGTCGCGGCGGGGGCAGGTGGTTCGCTGCTGCGCGGCTGCGGCGCCGACGTCGCGGTCACCGGCGAACTGTCGCACCACGACGCGCTGGCGGCGATCGCGGCCGGCACCTCGGTCGTGCTCGCCGGCCACAGCAACACCGAACGCGGCTTCCTGAAGGTGCTGCAGCGGCGCCTGCGGGAGTCGTTCGACGGGGATCTGGATGTGCGGGTAGCGAAGAGCGATCGCGATCCGTTCGCGACGGTCTGAGGCAAGTCGCGGCGCCTGGTCGGGGATGTGCTGTAGGTGATCGACCTGTCCGCGTAGCGACAGTCCCGGTCGTCGAGCCTGTGTTGCCGACGGATGGCCGTTGCGCGAGCGCCGAGCCGCTACAGGAAGTCCGCGATGGGAGCCGGCACGAGGGCAAGACCCTAGGCAATCATCGGTGGCTCGCAGGCCGTGTGGATCCTCAAGCGCGCGCAAACGGATCGACGATTGCCGAGGTCGGTGTCCGCTCGGAGGCGGCGGCGCCGGCCCAGGACCAGGAGAGGCCGCATTCGGCAACCGCACGGTCCTCGGCGTGAGCCTCGCCCAGGACCTGGCTGACGATGAAGTACATCATGCTGATCATCGGTGCGGCACTCGCGTCGTTGCAGACAGTGCGTGCCCAGGATCCGCTGCAGGCCGAGATCGATGCTCTCAAGCGTCGCGTCGGGGAGCTCGAGGATGCGCAGGCGGCGCATCTGGAGGGTGTTTCCGGTCGGGCACTCGTACAAGCCTACTCGGCCCGGAGCTTCGACTTCGGTGGGCACCTGACGTCATTGTTCGCTTGGATACGCGGCGAATCGGGGTCGGCCACCGGACACGTCGCCAGCCTGGTCGAGCTGTCGATGAAGGCGCGGATCGATGATCACTGGTCCGTGTTCGCCACGCCGGGCTTCTACACCTTCAACGGCGGCCTGATCGACGATCCAGCCACGCCGGCGACACCCGGCGATCCTGCTTTCACGCCCGACGACGACAGCCAGCGGGTGTTCCTCTCCCGCCTCGTCACCGAATGGAAGAGCAGCGATGCCCTGCTGCTGCGCGGTGGTGTCGTCGGTTCGCCGCACGGGGTCACCAACCGCGAGTACTTCCTGCCCTCGCGCATCATCGGGCAGGCCAATCTGCACACGCGCCATTTCCTGATCAACTCGCTCTACCCGCAGCTTTTCCAGGGCGTGGCGGCGACCGGCAAGTGCTCGATCGGCCGCGACTGGGTCGAATACGATGCCTACTTCGGGGTCGATCCGGACCTGCCGTCCGACGGCCTAGGTGGCGCGCGTCTCGGTTATCACTTCTCCGAACTCGGTCTCACGGTCGCCGTCGACTACGGTCGTGGCACGCGTCCGGACGACGACGACGCGTCGACGAACTTCGGCTATCTGCAGGCCCCTTTCGCCGGCATGTTCAATGTCGGCCGCGACTACCAGTTCGGGGGCATCGACTTCGACCTGCGCAAAGGCAGTCTGCTGGCGCGGGCCGAACTCTACTACTCGGCCGAACGCGGCTTCGAGGACCAGCGTGCCGCGTCGTTCGAGGGCTCTTGGTTCTTCCTCCCGGAATGGTCCGTCAGCTATCGGTTCGACTGGTACGAGCGTGGTGAGGACTTCGACGTGTTCGCCGCCGGCGTCGTCGACCTCGGCACCTCGACCGAGCACGTGGTCGGCTTGTCGTTCAATCCGGACGAGTCGATTCGCCTGCGACTCGACTGGCACCACAACAACCTGCCGGCCAGCGACGACGTCGTCGACTACGTCAACTTCAGCTGGTCGGTCAGCTTCTGACCAACGCGGAGGACACTCATGCACATCGTCGCTGCCTGGTTCGCCTTCGTGCTGGCCGCCGTCCTGCAGGAGCCGGCCGGGGGCGGGAAGTCCGGCTACGTGGTTGTCGTGAATGCGGCCAACTCGTGCGTCCAGACCGGCAAGGACGCGGCGGCGACCACGAAGAAGCTGTTCCTGAAGGAGATGACCCAGTGGCCGGGCGGCGTCGAGGCGCGGCCCTATGGTCGGGTGGCGACCGGCCCCGAGCACGCGGCGTTCATGCGCGAGGTGCTGGGCATGACCGATGCCGAGCTGGCCCGGCACTGGCTCAGGATGAAGAACATGGATGGAACGACTCCGCCGAAGGACGTCGACACCGACCGCATGGTCCTCAAGTACGTCGCCAAGCACGACGGCGCATTCGGCATCGTTCGCGCCGACGCCGTGAAGGGTGTGGCCGGCGTGAAGGTCTTGTTCGAGTTCTGATCGTGGCAAGGGTCCACAACCGTGGTGAACGGTGGTGCCGCGCCACCTTCCGTGCCAGATCGGGTCTCCTGCCCCGAGTGCGATGGGGTATCGAGCGGCATGGCGCGGTGGAGGCACCCCCATGTCCCTGACCTGGAAGCTCATCTTCGGCTTCCTGTTCGCCCTGGTCCTGCAGGTGGTCCAGATGCTGACGTCGGGCTACTTCACGGCCCGCATGCAGGCGGCGTCGGAGCAGGTATCGGATGCGCTGACGTCGTCGCTGGCGGTGCAGGCCGCGATCGATGCCACGCGTGAGATCCAGCGGCGGGTCGATGGCGAGATCGGGGGCCGCTCCGCGTTCGATCTCTCGGTCGGCAGGGTCTATGTCGACGAGTTGCAGCAGCAAGTGGCAGGGTTGGCGAGTTCGCTCGACACCGGGCAGTGGCAGGGCCTCGACATCCTGCGGCGTTGTCTGGACAAGGTGGACCTGGGGATGCGCGAGCTGGTCACCGATGGTCCCGGGGAAGCCCGACGCGACGGTCTCCTGTTCCTGTCCGATGACGTGCTCGAGCTGGAACAGGCGCTGTTTCGCACTCAGGTGCGCGTCCGCGAAGTCGGCCGACGCGGCGTCGCGGTGGAGCGCTCGGTGCACGACCTGCCGTTCCGCGCCGCGATGGCGATCACCCTGGCCGGTGTCGTGGTGATGGCGGCGTTCGTGCTCTGGTACAAGCGGCAGATGGTCGTGCCGATCCAGCGGGCATGGGCCGAACTCGAGCAGCGCGTGCAGGATCGCACTGCGGAGCTCGCCGCCGCGCGTGATGCCGCCTTCGCCGCCAATCGGACCAAGACCGCGTTCCTGGCGAACATCAGCCACGAACTGCGAACCCCGATGACGGCGATCGTCGGCTTCTCCGAGCTGCTGGCGGAGTGCCCGACGGGCAGCGAGGGAGTCCGGTTGCAGGGCGAGGCCATCGCGACCGTGCGTCGCAACGCCCACGCCCTGGTTGCCATCGTCAACGACCTGCTGGACATGTCGAAGCTCGAGGCCGGCAAGCTGCAGGTCGAGCCCGTCGTGTGTTCGCCACTACAGGTCGTCGACGACGTGCTCGGCCTGATGCGTGCCAAGGCGGATGCGGCGGGAGTCGTGCTGCGTTCCGTCGTCCCGCAGCCCGTGCCGGTGAGCATCCGGACCGATCCAATGCGTCTGCGCCAGATCCTGCTCAACCTGATCGACAACGCGATCAAGTTCAGCGGCGGCGGAGAGGTCACCGTCACGATCGGGCTGGTCGTCGACAGCGATCCGCCGAAGCTCTCCATCGAGGTTGCCGATCGCGGCATCGGCATGTCGGGCGCCGTGCTGGCAAGGCTGTTCCAGCCGTTCGAGCAGGCGGATGTGTCGATCACGCGCCGTTACGGGGGGACCGGTCTCGGGCTCGCGATCTCGAGGCAGCTCGCCAATCTGCTCGGTGGGGATCTGGTCGCCACCAGCGTGGTCGGCGAGGGATCGAAGTTCTGCCTCCAGATCACCACGGGTCCGTTGGCGGGGGTGGAGATGACGCGCACCGCCGTGCTCCAGCCGGCGCCGGCAGCGAAGGCACCGCGTCAACTCGACGGCACCTCGGTGCTCCTGGTGGAGGACGGCCCCGACAACCAACGTCTGGTTCGGCACGTGCTCGAGCGCGCCGGTTGCCGCGTCGAGATCGCCGGCAACGGTCAGGAGTGTCTCGATCGCATGGCGCAGCCCACGGCAGCGTTCGATGTGGTGCTGATGGACATGCAGATGCCCGTCATGGACGGCATCACTGCCACCCGCACGCTGCGAGCGGGCGGGTGCAAGGTGCCGATCCTCTCGCTCACGGCGAACGCGATGCAGGTCGATCGCGATGCGGCACTGGCAGCCGGCTGCGACGCGTTCCTCACCAAGCCGATCGATCGCAAGTTGCTGGTGGCCACCATTGCCGAGTGGCGCGGACGCGGCGCCCCGGTCAGGGCCTGACCCGTCACCGATCGCGGCTGCCCGGGTCGGTCCCCGATCGCGGTTGGCGCGGGCTACGTCTCGGCCGGTCGCTCCTCGGGCTTGCGGATCGCGTGGCGGAACACGTAGTTGACGATCGGGATGCCCAGGATCAGGCCCCAGACGCCGAACAGCTTGCCGCCGATGGTCAGCACGATCAGCACCAGCACCGGGTTCATGTGCATGTGGTGCCCGTAGATCTGCGGGTTCAGCACGTAGGTCTCGAGCGCGTGCACGAGGCAGATCATCAGGATCGCCAGCACCATCGTCGACACGCCGCCGGACTGCAGCGCCAGCAGGCAGATCGGCGTCGAGCTGAGGAACGTGCCGACCACCGGGATGAAGCTGCACACGAACACGATCGCCGACAGCACCAGCATGCTCTGTGTGAGGCCGAGCATCCACAGGCCGAGCGAGGTCAGGATCGTGTTGCAGATGGCGATGAACAGCTGCGCCTCGAGCGCGCGGCCGAGCACGCGGCCGAAGCCGGCGATGTTGTCGGCGACCTCGTCGTAGATGAAGCCGATCTTGGTGTTGGCGAGGCCGGTGATGCCGCGGCGGATCTTCGACAGGTCGAGCACGATCAGGAACGAGAACAGCAGCGACAGCAGGAACGACGACGCGTAGCCGATCACCGACTGCCCGATCTCGAGCGGGTTCTTGGCCAGCGACTCGATCACGTTGTTGAGCAGATCCCGCACGATGAACAGGTTCTCCGGCAGCTTCTCGGCCGGCTTCTCGCTGTCGGCGGGGCTGCCATCGGCATTGCCGTTGGTGCCGTCCTTCGGATCGGTCGGCAATGGCTTGCCGTCGCGGTCCGCGCCGGTCTTCGGCGACCCGTCCTCGGGTCGGCGTTCCGAGCCGTCCGCGGGCTTGCCGTCCTCCGGGGTCGGCTCGGGCGGCTTCGGCCGCGGGATCGTGCCCGGGACCTTGTTGTCGCCGAACGCCGTGATCGGGTCCGGCAGCCCGGTGCCCTGCTGGTGCTTGGCGAGGCTCTTGTAGAGCGCCGGATACTGCTTCAGGAACTTGCTGAGTTCCTGGTCGCCCTGCTTGATGTACTTCTCACGGTTCTCCCAGAACGTGTTCGCCTGCGACTGGATCTCGGGCACCAGCGTGAAGCCGGTCGCGAACAGCGTGCCCAGGAACACCAGGCCGACGATGATCACGCGCGCCGGCCGGTTCTTGATCCGGTGCGCCAGCCCGTCGACGCCGTGCGCCTGGATGTAGGCGAACACGAACGTCATGAACACCAGCAGCAGGAACGGGCGCAGCACGTAGAGCACCGCGATCAACAGGCCCCACACGAACGCGCGTGTGGTCAGCGAGAAGATGCGGTCCCACGGCGGGGGGAGAGTCTTTTCCGGGTGTTCCGAGGCGGACGGCATGCCGGCGCGACGGTACGCAGGCCGACGCGGGCGCGCCAGACACGTCCTGGATTGCCCGTGTCGGCCTCCGGTCGTTGCCATCGGCCGCTGGCGCGTCCCCCCGACCAGCCGGCGGCCGCGCGGCGTACTGCTCGCGACCAGCGGCGCCGGGTGCGCGCCCGGGCCTTGCATCCTCGGCGGGGGCCAGTAACCAAGCGCCATGCCGCGTTCTGTCATCGTCGCGCTGGTGCTGGCGGCCGCCTGTTCAAAGGCGCCCGAGCCGCAGCCAACCCTCCTGGCCTCGCCGTTGCGCGACCGCAGCGCGGCCGCCGGCCCGCGGTTCACCAAGGTCGATCCGGCCACCTCGGGCCTGGTGTTCCAGAACGAACTGCGCCGCGAGAACGTCGTCGCCTACGTCTACTCCGGCGCCGGCCTCGCGGTCGGTGACTACGACGGCGACGGCTTGCCCGACGTCTACATGGTGTCGCAGGACGGGCCGAACCGCTTGTTCCGCCAGACGGCGCCGCTGCGCTTCGAGGACGTCACCGAGCGGGCCGGTGGGCTCGATGGTGGAGACGCATGGGGCAACGCGGCGTCGTTCGCCGATGTCGACAACGACGGCGACCTCGATCTCTACGTGTGCAACCTCGAGTCGCCGAACCTGCTCTACGTCAATCGCGGCGACGGCACGTTCGAGGAGAAGGCGGGGCCGTTCGGGCTCGGGCTCAGTGCTGCCAGCATGGGCTGCGCGTTCGCCGACTACGACAACGACGGCGATCTCGATCTGTACGTGCTGACCAACCGCGTGCTGAAGCACCGGTTGCCCGACGAGATCGTCGCCGGCATCACGCTGCCGAAGGCGATGCGCAAGACCAAGGCGGAGCTGCTGCCGCCGTATCCGAGCTTCGCGCGCGACGAGCGCGGGAGCCTGGTGGTGCCGAAGGGCTACGAGGACCACTTCTTCACCGAGCCGGGGTCGCCGGCGCCGTTCCAGGCCGGGCAACGCGATCGCCTGTTCCGCAACGACGGCTACGCCAACTGGGTCGACGTCACCAAGGAGGCGGGCATCGCCGATCACGGCAACGGCCTGTCGGTGGTGTGGTGGGATTTCGACGGCGATGGTCGCCTCGATCTGTACGTCGCCAACGACTTCCAGTCGCCGGACCAGCTCTACCACAATCGCGGCGACGGGCGCTTCGTCGACGTGACCGAGGAGCGGCTGCCGCACACCGCGTTCTTCGGCATGGGCGCCGACTTCGGCGACCTCGACGGCGACGGCCGTGCGGACCTCTGCGTCGCCGACATGTCGAGCACGCAGCACTACTGGGGCAAGATGCTGATGGGCAGCATGGACCAGCACCGCTGGTTCCTGATGCACGCGCGGCCGCAGCAGTACATGCGCAACGCGCTGTACGTGAACACCGGCACCGACCGGTTCCTCGAGGCCGCGCACCAGGCGGGCCTCGCCAGCAGCGACTGGACCTGGTCGGTGCGTTTGTGTGATCTCGACGACGACGGGCGGCTCGACTTCTTCGCCACCAACGGCATCCCGGTGTTCACCGACAACCCGGACACCGGCGAACGCTTCGACCGGCTCTGGCAGCAGGGCGAGCAGAAGCAGGCGATCGAGCTGTTCCGCGCGATCCCGAGCGTCGCCGAGCAGAACGTCGCCCGCCGCAACGCCGGTGACCTGAAGTTCACCGACATGGGTGCCGCCTGGGGGCTCGACGAGAGCAGTGTCGCGCACGGAGCGGTGGTCTGCGATCTCGATCGCGATGGCGACCTCGACGTGATCACCAACAACCTGAACGCGCCGTGCAGCCTGTTCGAGAACCGCGGCGCCGATGCGCATCGGGTCCTGGTGGAGCTGCAGGGGGTGCAGAGCAATCGCCGCGGGGTCGGCGCCAGCATCATGGTGACCGCGGGAGGCAGCACGCAGACGGCGCTGGTGTCGCCGACGCGCGGCTACATGAGTGCCGGTGAGCCGGTGACGCACTTCGGGCTCGGCACCGCGACCGCGATCGAGCAGCTGACCGTGCGCTGGCCGAGCGGGGTCGTGCAGACGTTCGCCGGACTCGCGGTCGATCAGCGCTACACGATCCGCGAGGCCGGAACGCCGACGTCCTCCGCACCCGCGGGCACGCCGCCGATGCCGATGTTCACCGCCGGCGAGTTGCCGGTGCGCCACGTCGAGCGCGAGTTCGACGACTTCGCGGCGCAGCCGCTGCTGCCGCATCGACTGTCGCGGCTCGGTCCCGGGATGGCCAGCGGGGATGTCGACGGCGACGGCCGCGACGAGCTGTGGATCGGCGGTGCCGCTGGGCAGGCGGGAACGCTGTTGCGCACCGGGATCGACGGCAAGCACGTGCCGATCGCCGGCCCCTGGCGCGAGCATGCCGAGTGCGAGGACATGGGTGCCTGCTTCGTCGACTTCGATCGAGACGGCGATCTCGACCTCTACGTCGCCAGCGGCGGTGTCGAGGCGGAGGAAGGATCCGCGGCGTTGCGTGACCGGCTCTACGAGAACGACGGCAAGGGCGCCTTCACAGTGGCGCGCGCGGGCGTGCTGCCCGACACGGCAACCAGCAGCAGCTGTGTCACCGCGGCGGACTTCGATCGCGACGGCGATCTCGACCTGTTCGTCGGCGGCCGCGTCGAGCCGGGCCGCTTCCCGCGCGCGCCCGACAGCCGGCTGCTGCGCAACGACGACGGCCGCTTCGTCGACGCGACCGAGGCGCTGCTGCCGGCACTGCGCGACGTCGGCATGGTGACGGCGGCGGTGTGGAGCGATCTCGACGGCGACGGCTTCCAGGATCTCGCGGTCGCCGGGCAGTGGTGGCCGCTGCGTGTGTTCCGCAACGACGCCGGCAAGGGCTTCGTCGAGCGCACCAAGGAACTCGGCTTCGAGGCCGTGCGCGGCCAGTGGAACGGTCTCGCCGCCGCCGATCTCGACGGCGACGGCGACATGGATCTGGTGGCCGGCAACCTCGGCCTCAACACGAAGTACAAGGCCACCGCCGAGAAACCGCTGCGCCTGTTCGCGCGCGACTTCGACGACAACGGCACGCTCGACGTCATCGAGGGCAAGCAGACCGCCGACGGCGTGCTGCCGGTGCGCGGGCTGTCGTGCAGCAGCCAGGCGATGCCGTTCGTGCGCGAGAAGTTCCCGACCTACGACGCGTTCGCGCGCGCCAACCTGGCGCAGATCTACGGCGACGACCGGCTGTCGATGAGCTACGCGCTGGTGTGCAACGAGCTGCAGCACATCGTGTTCGACAACCGCGGCGATCGCTTCGTCGCGATGCCGCTGCCTTCCCGCGCGCAGCTGTCGCCGGTGTTCGGCATCGGCATCGCCGACTTCGACGGTGACGGGCTGCAGGACCTGGTGCTGGCGCAGAACTTCTTCTCGCCCGAACCGGAGACCGGTCGTTTCGACGGCGGGCTCGGCGTGCTGCTGCGCGGTCGCGGCGGTCTGCAGTTCGAGGCGGTGCCGGCGGATCGTTCCGGCATCGTCATGCCCGAGGACGGCAAGGCGCTGCTGGTCACGGACCTCGACGGCAACGGCGTGCCGGACTTCGCCTGTGCGACCAACGACGGGCCGGTGCGCACGTTCGTCGGCACCGGCAAGCCGGGCCTCGCGGTGCGACTGCGTGGTGCCGCCGGCAATCCGACCGCGATCGGCGCCACGATCGAGTTGGTCGCGAAGGACGGCAGCGTGCAACGTCGGGAGCTCGCCGCCGGCAGCGGCTACCTGACGCAGGGGCCGGCGGTGGCGTGGTTCGCGCCGGCGAGCGCCGGCTCGCGGCTGCGCGTGCGCTGGCCGGACGGTGCGAGCAGCGAGCACGCGGTCGAGGTGACGACCGGTGAGCTCGTCATCGCGCGCTGACCTCGTGGCCCGCGGTGGTCACCGGATCGCGTTCTGCCACAGCTCGCACAACACCGCGGCTTCGCGCCGCACGTCGTGCGAGCGGGCGACGCGCGCGCGGCCGGCGGCACCGAGTCGCTCCACCTGGGGCGTGGCCATCGTCAGCAACTCCTGCATCGCATCCGCCAGCTGGTCGGCGCTACCGGCCGTGACCAGCCAGCCGTTCTGGCCGGGCTCGACCAGTTCGGGAATGCCGGCGATGCGAGTCGCGATCGCCGGTCGGCCGCGCGCCAGTGCCTCCATCAGCACCACCGGCAGGCCTTCGGCAAAGCTCGGGACGACCAGGCCGCGCGTGCGGTCCAGATGGTCGCGGATCTGCTCCGCATTGCGCCAGCCGGCGAACTCGATCCGCTGGTCGAGCCCGTGCTCGGTGACCCGGCCCCGCACCCACGGCTCGAGCGGGCCGCCACCGACCAGGGTCATGTGCCACTCGAGCCCGCGCGCTTGCAGCAGGCTGCACGCGGCCAGCAGCACCGGGATGCCCTTCTCCTCGACCATGCGGCCGATCCACAGCAGGCTCGGTGGCGCCGGCACCGGCAGCGGCGGTGGCAGCAGGAAGCGTTCGTCGACGCCGCAGCGGACCACCTGCACCTTGCGCCACTGGTCGATCGGCGTGTAGCGGCACAGCTGGCTGCGGCCGAAGTCGCTGATCGCCACGACCGCGGTCGCCTGGGTGATCTTGTCGCGCAGGTTGATGCCACCCGGCCGTTCGAACTCCTCGGGGCCGTGTGCGGTGAACGTGAACGGCGGTCCACCCAGCGCCGTGCACAGCAGCGCGACGTCGGTCGAGTTGGTGCCGAAGTGGGCGTGCACGAAGCGGGCTCGCGAATCGAGGGCGCGCAGCAGGCGGCACGCCTCGAGCAGGTAGATCAGCTGTCGCAGCAGGCCGCGGTCGGATCGACGGCCCAGCCGGAACGTCAGCGCCATCGTGCGCAGCAACCGCAGCGGTCGCCGCACGGCGACCGCCAGCAGGGACCACAGCAGCGGCAGCGCGCCGCCGGCCAGCAGCACCTGCGTGCGCCGTTGTTCGTCGGCGTCGGCGTCGTTGCCGGGCGTGACCTGGCCGGGGCGGACCGAGAACCGTTGCACGACGACGCCGAGCTGTTCGAGCGCCAGGATCTCGCGCCGGATGAACGAGTGGCTCGGTGCCGGGTAGCGGTTGACGACGTAGGCGACGACCAGTGGTGTGGACGGCGTGGTGCTCATCCGCTGGCCTGACCGTTCGTGGATCGTGGCAGGCGATGCCGGCCCGGGCTCGTTCCGAAGAAGTTGTTCACCGCGTGCTGGAGAGTCGATCGAGCTCGGTGCGTGCCGCGGGACGAGGCTGCAGAGCGAGCGCGCGCAAGCTATCGCGGTGGCTCGGGAGTGCCCAGCTTCGGTGTCGAATCGCGACCGCGGAGGCCTGTTTCGCAGTTGGTCCTGGCCGTGATGCTGGCCCTGGGCGTCCTTGACCAGGTTCCGCCCAGTTTCCATGATCCCACAGCGCTCGGTAGTCGGACGAGAACATCAGCTTGCAGAGCTTGCCCATCCACGGCTCGGAGTTGCGACGCCTCGTGGCGCTGCAACAGAAGGCATATGCCCTGCTGCGCTGGCTCGCCGAGCAGGTGGATGCCGGCAATGTCGTGCCCGACGGCGTGCACAGCGACGATCCCGACCCCGCGGCCGTCGCTTCGACCGCACACGCATGGCTGCAAGCCAACCTGCCGCGGGTCCCGTGGCAACTGCGCCCCCGCAACGACGAGAGCGAAGTCGTCGGCCACCTGTTCGCGTCGTTGTTGGTGACCTCGCACGAGGTCGCCGAACAGCGCGCTCTGCGGGCTTCGCCGTCGGGGTGCAGGTGCCCGATGTGTCTGCGCCTGGTCCCCGGTTCTCACCTGATTCCGCGGCGGACCGATCGTCGCGACGAACGGCGGGCGCGGGCGCTGCAGTTCGATCATGTGGCGCGGCTCGCCGCGGGGCTCGGCGTCGACCTGACCGAGGCGGCGATCGACGAGCTGCTCGACGACCGCGCGCTGCAGCCGGCACTGGCGATGGCGACCTGGGCCGAGCAGTTGGTTCTGCGCAGCCGCGGCGAGGACGAAGGCACGCCCGTGCTGGTGTTGTGGCGCCGCTTCGCGTGGACCCGGAATGGTTCGCCGGAGCCGACGTTCGTGCTCGATGCCGATCTGCTGCTGCAAGCAGAACATCATCTCGCCGCCCGGCTGTCGCCGACGGCGTTGCGCGTGTTCGCGATCGACGCGGCCGTCGAACTCGGCGTCGATGGCAAGCCGCTGACGTTCGTGTCGGCTCCGGGCGGCTCGGATCGGTTCGCGGCGTTCGGCTTGCGCCACGGCAGTGCGGTCCAAGTGGAGCGGCCGGACGGGACGTGCCTGTCGACCACGTTGGTCGGCATGGACATGGGCGGCGGGCCGGAGCGGCGCCAAAGCGTGATGTTCGGCAGCGAGGTGCGCAGGTCGGAGGTTCCGGTCGGTAGCTGGCTGCGAGTGCCGCGGCCGCCGGCGCCGCGGCGCGCCGGCGACACGGACTGATCGTCGCCTGTGAACGCATGCGGGACCACGCGGTCCCGAGACGAGACTTCGCTCGCCGCAGCTGCGGCAGAAGTTGGCGCGCATTGCCGATCCGAGAGGCGATGGAACAATCCACCTTGGTCCTGCTGGCGATCGGCGCGGCGCTGGCCGTCGTGCTGCCGTGGCAGCTGCAAGGGGTCATTCGCAAGGTGGCGCGGCAGCGCGCGCGGGCCAATGGCACGGTCGTCGACGTCGAACACCACTCGTCGTCGTCTGCCGCTGACAGCCACTCGAGCGGGACGTTCCACGCCGTGGTCACCTTCGAGGTCGGTGGACGCCCGTATCGCTTCTGCTCGGACCATGGGTCGAGCTTGCACCGCCCGCAGCGCGGCAGCCGGGTGACGGTGCGGTTCGATCCACTCGATCCCGACAACGCGGAGGTCGAACGCGGGCAGAGCATCGTGTTGGCGCGCGTCATGCAGATCGGCAGTGTGGTCGCCGGGGTCGCCCTGGTGCTGGCGACGCTGCTGTAGGCGGAACCGCAGTCGCCGCACCCGCAGCTACAGCCGTACGTTCACTTCACCAGCTGCAACGCGACTTGCTGGGGCGCCGACCCGACGACGAGCGTCGTGGTCACGCTGCCATCGCCGTAAGCGGACAGATGCAAGGTGTAGCTGCCGGGCGCGAGCCCGATCGGCCAGCGGAACTCGCTGCTGCAGTCGATTTGCACCAGGTCGTGCACGAGCTCCGTACCGTTCGCATCGGTGAGCCGCACGGTGAGCGCGCCGATCCAGCGTTCGCGGGGCACCGGCGGCGACAGGTGCACGACCACCGGCGTCGCGGCGCGCACTTCGAGTTCGATCGGCGTCGAGGTCGCGTTGCGCGTCACCGGCATGCTGGCCGCGAGGAAGTCCGGTCCGTGCACGAGCACTTCGTCGGCGCCGGGTTCGGTCGCCGCGGACTCGTAGCGACCGGGCGAGGTCTCGCGGCACGGCCCGTAGGAGCGCAGCTGGACGACGGCACCGGCCGCGGGGCGGCCGTCGGCGTGACGCAGCAGGATCACCTGCGGTCGCTGCGCGTCGAACGCGAACGGTGGCAGGCGCAGCGTCGCGTTCGCGGCGAGCCGCAGACCGCGTTGCATCAGCGCACTTCGTCCTTCGATCGCGCAGAACAGGTCGTACTCGCCGGCCGGGAGCGGGCCGATGCGGAACGTCGTCTGGCCGGCGGCGACCTGCTGCTGTGGCACGACGAACCCGCTCTTGCTGGCGAGGGCCTTCGGATAGAGGGACAGTTCGGCTTCCACCTGCAACCCGTCCGGCAGCGCCAGCGTGCCTTCGAGCCAGCCGGCAGCCATGCCGTCGGCGTCGATGCGGATCGTGCGCGGCTCGGGCGACGGCCGAACGTCGTCTATGATCGCGCGGGGTACCTTGGCCGCGGCGGACAGGTACGCCTCGCCCACCACCGGTGCCGCCACGACCAGGCGGTAGCTGTCGTCGCGCAGTCCGGTGATGCGGAACCGCCCCGCGGTGTCGGTGTCTCGGGGCACGGGCAGGAACTGGTCGGCAAGGCTCGTCGCGTGCACCGTCCAACCGACCAGCGGCCGGTCCTCGCTGTCGACGATGCGACCGGTGATGACCCGTTCGGGTTCTCTGGTGACGTCCCACACGAGGACTTCGCCGTCGGCCGCGGCCAGCTCGCGCAGCAGTTCGGGGGTGCCTTGCATACGCGCCGTGATCTCGCCGGGGACGATCGCTGGCAGCCGATACCTGCCGTCGGTGTCCGTGCGGGTCAACCGGTGGTCGCCCCATGGCGAGCGCATGCCGACGACGGCGCGCCCCGCGCTCGCCGTCACGATCGTGTCCACGATTGGCTCGCCGTCGGCATTGGTCACGCGCCCGGTCAAGGTGACGCCGGTGCGCAGTTGGAGGGCGACGGTCTCGGGCTCGTCGGTCGACGTCGTGACGCGCACGATGGCCGGCGCGAACTCCGGCAGCGAGGCGACCACGAACCGTTCGCCGGCGGGCAACTCGTCGACCCGGAAGCGACCCTGTGCGTCGGTCGTGAGCAGCAGTTCGGACCAGCGCGTCTGCACGGTGTCGTCGATGGCGACGGCGACGCGGGCCCCGGCCGCCGGACCGCCCTGGGGATCGACGACGCTGCCGAGCAGCGTGCAGCCATCGCCGCCGAGGGTCAGGCGCACGGCGATCGGCGCGGCCGGGACTTCTCCGGAAGGGAAATCGGGCAATGCGTGCACCGGACTCGGTTGGCACCCGGTCGCGCGCGCCCAGACTTCGTGGAGCGGCAAGCCGCGCCACTCCAGCTTGCCGTCGGCGTCGGTCGTGCCGAGGCAGCGCAGCAATTCGTCCTGGGCGTAGGAGTCGTTGCACCACACTGCCGCCCCGCGCCGCGTCGCGCCGTCGCGGTCGACGACGGTGACATGCAGCCGCACGTCGCCGCCGATCGCGAGGCGGACCGTCGCGGTCGTACCGGCGCTTACCTCCACGCTGGTGTCCTCGGGGCCGTTCTTCGCCCTGCTCGCCAGGAGCCGGTAGTTGCCAGGCGACAACGCGGTGAACGTCGCGTGCCCGGTTGCGTCACTGACGGCGGTCACTGACTTGCGGTCGCCGCGCTCCCAGGTGGCCACCTGCATCCACGGGGCGGGTTGTCCGTCCGAGATCCACACGACCTGCACCACCAGCGTGCCCGTGGTCGGGGCTTCGCTGCGGTCCACGGTCGGTGCCGCAGCGGAACCTGTCATCGGTGAGGGCACAGCGCCTTCGGCTGCAGCTGTGGGTGTTGGTTCTCGCAACGTGCTGTCGGCATGGACCAGCGACGCGGGCGGCGCCGGCGGGGCCACCGCGACGTGGGCTCGGCCGAACGGATCGAGGACGAACCAACCGACCGCGACGATCGCCAAGGCCACGACACCGACCACGAGCTTCTGCATTGCCAATCCTCCGAGAACGACTCCGGCTCCCACTGCGGTCCTGCTTCCCCAAGCCACCGTGGCCTCGGCGAGCACGAATTGTCGTGCTGCCGCGAGACCCGGCGTCGGCGTCACCAGCACCGCGAGCGTCGCGGTCAGCCCCGCGGGCAGCGCGCGCCGCAGATGCGCGAGGCCACGATGCAGCCGCACCTTGACCGTGCCGAGCGGTGCATCGAGCGCGTGCGCGATCTGTTGTAGTTCGAAACCATGCACCAACCGCAGGGTCAGCACCTGGCGGTAGTGGCGCGGCAGCGCCTCGACCGCGGCGGCGACGGCCGCGAAGCACTCGTTCGCTTCGGCATCGTGCCGTGGCGTGGTGCTCACCCTGGTCGGCAGGCGCTGCGGGTCGGGAACGCGCCGGCGCTGCCGCCGTGCCTCCCGCACGTGGTTGCCGAGGATGCCGGTCAGCCATGCGGCGAGTCGCCGACCGTCCCAACGGCGGCATTGCCGCATCGCATCGAGGAACGTCGCCTGCACGAGGTCCTGGGCGAGGTCGCCGCCGACCAGGTGGGCCGCGACCAGCAGCAGCTGCGGCGCCAACCGGTCGAACACCGCCGCCAACGCCTGCGGATCGCCGGTCTCACGGAAGGCGGCGAACAGGTCTTCGGTGGTGGGTTCGGGCACGCAACGATCTCCGCCCGGCATGCTCGGCGGGTTTCGTCGCTTCGGCAATCCTGCGCCAGCTCCGGTCGCGCGTCGGCGCCGCCGTCCGCGCCCGCCGCTTCGTGGTGAGACTAGAACGAATCGATCCGCTGCCGCACGCCGTTGCTGACGGTCAGCCCGAACGCGTTCTGGCCATTGGGCAGACTGAACGGGAGCATCAGCGCCACCGACTGCGAGTAGAGCTCGAAGCCGGCCGTGATCGAGGTCGGCACGGTGAACGACACGGTCTGGGTCGACGTTGCGCCGACCATCGTCTGGGTGAAGTCCAAGGACGAGATGTAGGCCTTGCAGCCGCCTGCACCGATCACGACGAGGTCGACGCCGAGTGCTGCCTGCCCGAGGCTGAGCACGTTCATGCCGACGTAGATGCCCGAGCCCGGCGCGAACTCGGGGATGTTGCTGGTCGTGTAGGTGACGACCGTGCCGAGCACGCCGGTGGAGACCGGCGCCGGCGAAGCGGCCAGCACGAGAGCCGGGGAGTTCGTCGTTTGCGTCAACAGGGGCAGATCCGTGGCGAGGACGAGGCTGCCGGCGGCCAGACCTAGCGAGCGGGCATGAGCGGCGACTGAAGCGGACCTGAAATGCCGGACATCGTGCGCCGCCGTGGACAACTCGCAGATTGTCGCGCGCATCCGCCGTCGGTCCGCGGATCATCCGCCTCCCGATGGCTACCAAGAAGATCGGCCCGATCGCCCGCCTGCTCGACGAACAACCCGAGGCGGTCGTCGAGTTCGCTGCCGCCCTCAGCGACTCGGCGCTGGTCGAGCTCGGGGCCGCGATCCGCGAAGAGGTCGCGCGGCGCGCGCGTTCGACCGGCGACCAGGACGCGATCCTCGAGGCGGCCTTCGAACGCGGCTTCGCGCGCGACGGGCTCGGCGTGCTGCCGTGGATCGAGGCGCCGTTCGTGGTCTGCCCCGGTGGCCTGGTGGCGAAGAACCGCGCCAACCATCGCTGCCAGTTCGTGTCGGTCGACGATCGCTGGGTGTGGGAGTCGGGCGATCTGATCCGCGAGGACAAGCGCAGCGTCGGAGCGGCCGACGAGGGGTTCCGGGCCATCGCGCTGCTGCCGATCGCCGAGGGCATGGCGCTCGATGTCGTGCGCGCGCGCATGCGGCAGGGCCAGCACAGCGTCGAACGCGTCACCAGCCTGGTCGTGCGCGGCGGGCGCCTGGTCGAGGTCGAACGGCGCGAAGTGGCGGCGCGGCTGGTGCGGTAGCCATCGGCACGCCGGCGCCCGCGAGGCGCCGGCCCCGCGCCTACTGACCGATCCGCGACCGCAGTCCGTTCGACGTGATCACGCCGGCCGGGTTCGCCGGCGCCAGTTCGATCGCCTGCACGTAGATGCTGGTGCCGAGCCACGAGGTGGCGGTCGGCAGCGCGAACGCGAAGCTCGCGGTCGGGTTGCTGACCAGCAGCGGGCCGAACGACACGCTGTCGAGCGGCACGTGCAGCAGGCAGCCCGGTGCATCGAGCCCGAGCGCGTTCAGCGGCGTCGGCGCGAGGCTCGCGAAGTTGGCGAACATCTGCGTCAGCGAGGTCACCGGCCGCACGTTGCTGACCGTGTAGGTGACCGTGGCACCGAGCGACGGTGCCGGCGCCGCCGCGACCCGCAGCATCGGCAGATCGGCGGCCGTGCTGAACGGTCCAGCCGTGAGGTCGCGCGAGCCCGGATCGACCGAGGTGCCGCCGGGGGACACGCCGACGATGGCGGCCCGGTTGGGCGTCGACAGCGCCTGGTAGCGCAGTTCGATGCGATCGTCGGTGCCGTTGTCGATCAGCACGATCTGGAAGGTGATCGACCCGGTCGCGCTGAAGAACGGCACGTCGTTCCACGTGATGCAGAAGCGACCGGGGCTCGGACTGTGCGCGAACACGTTGCGCGTGTTGGTCGAACCGTCGGGCAGCAGGTCGGCCCAGAACCCGGCGATCAGCGGGGTCGCCGAGGCGATCAGGCCGGCGGCCGTCGGCGATGCCGACGACGCGCCCGCGGTGCCGAGGTGCACGCGACCGTTCGAGTCGATGCGCACCGAGGTCGCGCTGCCACCCGCGTACTGGAACGTGAACGGCAGCGTCTGCGCCGGCGCCAACAGGTCGTCGGTCAGCGCGAGACCGGTTCCGGTCGGCGCGTCGAACGTGCTCAGCGGCACCGTGTTCACGTCGTAGCCGCCGAGGGTGTTCCTGGTGACGACGACGGTCCGGCCGGCGAGGTCGCCACCGTTGGTCGGGAAGCTCTCGTAGAACGAACGCGCCGAGAAGCAGCTGGTGCCGTACGCGGTGTGCTGGGCGCAGCTGGGGCACAGCGCGGCGATGGCGGCGGCGAGCCCGGGATGGGTGACCTGGGTGCCCGAGTTCGCCGACGTGGCGGAGGTCGAGCAGCCGCCGTGGGTGTGGATCGCGAGCGCGAACCCGGTGGTCTCGTCGATCAGCGGCGAGCCCGAGTTGCCGCCACAGGTGTCGATCTGGTGGCGCAGCGTGGTGCCGCTGTTGTTGGCCAGCGCCCCGGTGTGCGTCTGCTGGACCTGATTGCGGGTGCCGGTGCCCGCGGACGACGAGCAGCCGCAGCTGCCGGTGGCGGCGGCGCCGTTGGTGTTGGTGCCGTCGGTGCCGTAGCCGGTGTTGCGCACCGTCGAGCCGATCGCCGGCATCGAGGTGGCGAGCGTGAACGCCGCGCCCTGCTCCTGGAACGTGGTCAGGCCGGTGGTCGAGTTCGGGAAGCAGCGGAAGACCCAGTAGTCGTTGCCGACGCCGCCGTTCACGTACTGTGACGACGCCGAGTCGACGGCGAACTGCTTGCTGACCGGTGGCTGCACCAGCGCACAGTTGCTGCCGGAGGCGGGCACCGCGAACTGCAGCACGGTGTTGCTCGAGAAGCAGTGACCGGCCGACAGGTGCAGCCTCTCGTTGGTGCCGGCCGCGACGTCGATGATCCAGCCGGTGCAGCCGTTGCCGAGGCGACCGGTGCGCGCGTCGCTCGAGGGCACGCGGTCGTCGGTCGAGCCACAGATCGTCTCCGGCAGCCCGCCGTCGGGGACTTCGCCGGCGAGCACGTCGGTGATCTCCACCTCGTTGCCGACGGTGTTCGGGCCGGCGATCAGCTGCACCAGCACCGCGTCGCCGTTGAAGTAGGCGCTGGTGCGACCCCACTGGGCCATGTGCTGCTGGTTCATCGTCATCACCTCGCCGTCGCGCACCGACACGATGCGCAGGTAGCTGCCCTGGTCGAGCGACGCGCGCGCGAACTGCAGGCGCAGCCATGGTGTGCCCGGCGGCATGGTGACGAAGTCCTGCCAGACCACGGCTTCGACCGGGCTCGGATTGGCGTGCGCGCCGCTCAGCACGAAGACGGGTTCGAGGTGGCTCGGGGGTTCCAGCACCTGCGCCGAGGCGAGGCTGTTGGGCACGGCGATCGCGAGCGCCACGGCGAGCACTTCGAGTGCCGTCGACGCCAGGCGGGAACGGTGGGGACGGAAAGCGGTACGCGGCGATGGTGCTGGCATGGTGGTGGCGGCCGGGGCAGGCCGTGACGAGGCGCGCACGATCGGCGCCGGGCTCGCGCCCGGCAAGGCCCTGGCGTCGCACGGAACGGTGGGGCCGCCGGCGGTGACAGCCGCACCTCGCCCGGCGATGATCGTGGCATGGCCCGCCAGCTCCGCGTCGAACTCACCTTCCTGTCGACGCTGCAGCAGGTCGCCGGCCGCAGCACGCTGTGGCTCGAGTCGCCGCCGGGCACGACCGTCGATCGGCTGTTGGCCCTGCTGCGCGAGCGCCATCCGCAGTTCCAGGGCGTCGAGATGCTGGTCAACGTGAACGGCCTGCCGGTCACCGGCCGGCATGTGCTCGCGCCCGGCGACGGCCTGTTCCTGCTGCCGCCCGGCTGACGGCGCGGACGTTCGGGGTTGCGAGCGGACAGACTTGACGCAGTGTCGGCGGCACGCTGACCTTGTTGCATGACGCGTCGCCCGCTGTCGCTGCTGTCGACCTTGGCCCTGTGCGGGTGCGCCGAGCACTCGGTGCACTCGCCTGCAACGCCACCTGGCTCGACGGTGCCCCGGCCCAACACCGAGGATTGGGCGATCGAGCGGCGCGAGCTGGTGTTGCGGCGGGCGCGCGAGCCGAGGCGGGCGCTGATCGTGTTGGTCGGCGACTCGATCTCCCAGGGCTTCGACGAGGTCGGTCGCGGAGCCTGGCGGTATTACTTCGAGCGGCTCGCCCCGGTGAACCTCGGCTGTACCGGCGATCGCACCGAACACGTGCTGTGGCGGCTGCAGCAAGCGCCGATCGACCACCTGCGCCCGGCCCATGTCGTGCTGTTGCTGGGCACCAACAACCTCGGCCACGGCACCAGCACGGTGGCCGAGACCCTGCTCGGTCTGCAGGCGGTGATCGCGCTGCTGCGGCAGCAGTGCCCGGCGGCGCAGCTGCACGTGTGCGAGGTGTTCCCGCGCAACGAGCCCGGTTCCCCGCTGCGGCGACAGGTGGAACAGCTGAACGCCGGGTTGCGCGAATGGGTGGTCGGGCAGGATCGTGTTCGCCTGCATGCGTTCGGCTCGCAGTTCGTCGGTGCGGACGGGACCATCCCGCCGGACCTGATGCCGGACGGGTTGCACTTGTCGGCCGAGGGCTATGAGCGATGGGCCGCGGCATTGCTGTCGGCGTTGACGCCCAGCGAGCCGTCGGCGTCGCCGAGATGACTGCCGGCAGCGAGTTGCCGTTGCGCATCCTGGGCACCGGTGTGTATCGCCCGCGTGAGGTCATCGACTCGGTCGCGTTCGATCGGCGCTGGCAGCGCGAGCCCGGTTGGACCGAACGCCACTGCGGCGTCGCGCGGCGGCATCGCGCCGCGCCCGACGAGACCTCGTCGTGGATGGGGGCGCGCGCCGCCGAAGCAGCGCTGGCGGCGGCGGGCGTCGATGGCACCGGGCTCGATGCGGTCGTGTCCGCATGCAGTGTCATGGAGCAGGCGATCCCGTGCCTCGGCGTGCAGATCCAACAGCGCCTGGGCCTCGGCGCCTCCGGCATTCCCGCGTTCGACGTCAACGCGACCTGCCTCGGCTTCATGGCCGCGCTCGACCTCGTCGCCAGCGCGCTGGCGACCGGTCGGTATCGACGGGTGCTGATCGTGTCGAGTGAGGTCGCTTCGGCCGGACTCGACGACAACGACCCGAACACCGCGCCGCTGTTCGGCGACGGTGCGGCGGCCGTCGTGCTCGATCGCGCTCCGGACGCCGCGTCGGCGCTGCTGGCGTGCCAGCTGGCGACCTACGGCGACGGCCACGAACTGTGCCAGCTGCGGGCCGGCGGCACCCGTCTGCGCGTCGGCGACGATCCGGTGGCACACGCGGTCGGCGCACGCTTCACGATGGACGGCCGCGGCCTCTACCGGTTGACGCGGAGCCACCTGCCGCCGTTCGTCGAGCGCCTGCTGGCCGCGGCCGGGCGCGGGCTCGACGGCATCGACTGCATCGTGCCGCACCAGGCGTCGGGTCAGGGGCTCGACCACATGGTGGCAGCGCTCGGCATGGCTCCCGAACGCGTCGTGCGCATCCTGCCCGAGGTCGGCAACCAGATCGCCGCGTCGCTGCCGAGCGCGCTGCATCAAGCGATCGTCGACGGCCGCCTGCGCCGCGGCCAGCACTGCCTGCTGCTCGGCACCGGGGCCGGGCTTTCGCTCGGTGGCGCCGTGTTGCGGTACTGAGAGAACGCGCGGCTCGCGATAGAACTGCGGCCCGATGCCACCGCGCCTCACCGTGCACCTGCTCGCCGTCGGCCACTGCCGGCATGTCGAGCGCATGGCGTTGCGCGGCGGTCGCCTGCGAACGATCGTGTTCCCGTCGATCGCGGTGCTGCTGCTGCATCCGCAGCGCGGCGCGATCCTCTACGACACCGGTTACGCCGACCACTTCACGGCCGCGACGCGGCCGTTCCCGGAACGGCTCCATCGCTGGCTGACGCCGATGACGCTGCCGCCGGCGGCGACGCTCGTGCAGCAGCTGGCCGGATTCGGGCTCGCGCCGGCCGATGTGCACACGTGCCTGATCTCGCACTTCCATGCCGACCACATCGCCGGGCTCAAGGATCTGACCGGGGCCCGCTTCGTCGCGTTGCGCGCCGACCACGCGGCGATGCGCAGTGCCTCGCGCCTCGGTGGGCTGCGGCGCGGCATGCTGCCGGCCCTGTTGCCGAGTGACTTCGATGCCCGGCTCGCCTTCGCCGACGACGCGCCGCAGCGCGATCTCGGCGTGGCCTTTCGCGCGTTCGGGTCCGGGCACGATCTGTTCGGCGACGGCAGCGCGCTGGCGGTGGCGCTGCCCGGCCACACGCCGGGGCAGATGGGCCTGCGTCTGCGCGATCAGGACGATCGTGAGGTGCTGCTGTGTGCCGATGCGTGCTGGTCGGCGGCGGCGTGGCGTGAGCACCGGCCGCCATCGCGGCTCGCCGGTCTGATCATGCACGACTGGGGCCGCTATCGCCGCACGCTGCAGCAGCTGCACGAACTCGGGCGCGCGGATGCTTCCTTGGTGATCCTGCCGTCGCACTGCGAAGCGAGCCGTCTCGACTACGAACGACGACGAGGTTCGGCATGAGTGGTCCCGGGGTGCACCTGGGCGTGCTGTTGCGAGCCTTCGTGCGGGCGCGCTGGGGCCATCGCTTCGCGTCGCGGACGGCATTGATGGCGTGGCAGGACGAACAGGTGCAGCGGTTCGTGCGTGGGCCGCTGCGGCAGGCGCCGTTCTATCGGCGGCTCGCGGCCGATCGGCTCGAGCAGCTGCCGGTCGTCGACAAGGCGACGATGCTCGCCGAGTTCGCCGCGTTCAACACGGTCGGCATCGACCTCGACGCGGCGCAGGCGGTCGCCGAACGCGCCGAGCGCGAACGCGACTTCGCGCCGATGCTGCCGGGTGGCCTGACCGTCGGCATGTCGAGCGGCACCTCCGGGCGCCGCGCGGTGTTCCTGGTCAGCGCACGCGAACGCAGCGTCTGGGCCGGCACGATCCTGGCGCGCACGCTGCCGGGCTCGTTGCTGCGCCGGATGCTGCAGCCGTTCGCCGCGCCGGTGCGGGTGGCGTTCTTCCTGCGCGCGAACAGCAATCTCTACGCGTCGGTCGGCAGCCGGCGCCTGCGGTTCGAGTTCTTCGACCTCGCCGGCGCGATGCCGCCGCTGCTCGCCCGCCTTGCGGCGCTGCAGCCCGACGTGCTGATCGCCCCGGCGTCGGTGTTGCGCGAACTGGCGCAGCTGCAGACCGAGGGCCGGCTGACGATCCGCCCGATGCGCGTGCTGGCGGTCGCCGAAGTGCTGGAGCCGGACGATGCGCAGATGATCGAGGCGGCGTTCGGCGGTGCGCCGGGGCAGGTCTACCAGTGCACCGAGGGACTGCTCGGGCAGACGTGTGCGCACGGCAGCCTGCACCTCAACGAGGAGTTCGTGCACTTCGAGCCCGAGTGGCTCGACGCCGAACGCACGCGCTTCGTGCCGCGGCTCACCGACTTCACGCGGCGCACGCAGGTGTTCGCGCGGTTCCGCCTCGACGACGTATTGCGCGTGGAGCCGCGGCCGTGCGCCTGCGGTCGGCACACGCTGCGACTGGCGGCGATCGAAGGGCGGCAGGACGACGTGCTGTGGTCAACGGCGCTCGGCGGCGGACCGCTGCAACCGTGGTTCCCCGATCAGGTGCGCCGCGCGATGCTGCTCGCCGCTCCGCACTTCGCCGACTACCAGCTCGAACAGGACGACGCCGGCATCGTGGTGCGGTTGCTGGCGCCCGGACCCGGGGCCGAGGCGGTGGTGCGCTGCGAGCTCGGGCGCGCCGCGGACGCCGCGGGGCTGGTGTGCCCAGCCGTGCGCTTCCTGCCGTTCGAGCCGCGACGCGCGACGGACAAGCGGCGTCGCATCCGCGCGCGTATCCGCACGATCGCCGACCAAGGCTCCGTCGCATGAAGATCCTCGTCACCGGCGCCTCCGGCTTCGTCGGCGGTGCGTTCCTGCAGCGCTTCGCGGCGCGTCCGGACCTGCAGCTGCTCGGCGTCGCGCGCCGTGCGGTCGCGCTGCCGAACTACCGCCAGGTCGATCTGTCGCAGCCGTTCACGATCGACTTCCGGCCCGATGCGGTCGTGCACTGTGCGGCGCTGGCGTCGCCGTGGGGCAGCGATGCCGACTACCGGCGCCACAACGTCGACGCGACCCGGCACGTGATCGACTTCTGTCTCGCCAACGGGCGACCGCGGTTGGTGCACGTGTCGTCGAGTTCGGTGTTCTACCGGCACGAGCACCAGCTCGGGCTGCGCGAGGACAGTCCGATCGGGCCGCGGTTCGTCAATCAGTACGCGGCGACCAAGTACGCGAGCGAGCAGCTCGTGAACGAGTATCCCGGCGAGCACGTGATCGTGCGGCCGCGCGCGGTGTTCGGGCCCGGCGACACCGTGCTGTTCCCGCGCGTGCTGACGGCGGCGCGGCGCGGTCGGTTGCCGAACCTGGTCAGCGACGGACCGGCGGCGATCGGCGACCTCGTCTACATCGACGTGCTGACCGACGTGTTGTTGCGCGCCGCGACCAGCCGCTTGCCGCACACGAGCTACAACATCACCAACTGCGAGCCGGTGGTGATGCAGGACCTGCTGCGCAGCGTGCTGCAGCAGCTCGGCATCGCGCCACCGCGCCGGCAGGTGAAGGTCGCGACCGCGTGGCGGGCCGCAGCGGCGACCGAGTGGCTCTATCGGCTGCTGCGACTGCGCTCGGAGCCGCCGATCACTCGCTTCGGCATCAGCGTGTTCGCGTACTCGAAGACGTTCGACTGTGCGCGCATGCTCGCCGACTTCGGCGCGCCCGCGGTGACCATCGCCGAAGGCGTCGAGCGCTTCGTCGCTTGGCAGCTGGCGCAGTGGCGCGCGGCGGGCGGCGCATGAGTGCGGCGGTCGCGATCGGCCTGGCCAGTGGCTACCTAGGCCTGCTGCTGGTCAAGGCCGGCCTGGCGCAGCATCGCCTGCGCCGGGCGCCGGCCACTGCGGCGAGCGAGCGCATGGCGCAGGTGACCGTGCTGCAGCCGATCCTGGCCGGCGATCCGGGGCTCGGCGCGATCCTGGCGGAGCAGGTCGTGGCGCTGCCCGAGGCGCGGTTCCTGTGGTTGATCGACGACGACGATGCCGAGGCGCAGCGGCTGACTGCAGCTCTGGCCGCGCCAACCGGTGGCCGGGTGCATGTGCAGTCGTTTGCGCCGGCGCCCGCCGGCTGCAATCCGAAGGCGTTCAAGCTGGCGCGCGCGATGCCGGTGGTGGCGACCGAGTATGTGTTGGTGCTCGACGACGATGCGCGGTTGCCGGCAGCGTCGTTGGCGACGTTGCTGGCGGCGCTCGATCACCACGAACTGGCGACCGCGCTGCCGCACTACCGGGTCGGTGCCAGCTGGCCGGCGCGCTGGCTGGCGCAGTTCGTCAACGACAACGCGGCGCTGACCTACCTGGCCCCGCTCGCGTTCGTGTCGCCGGTGACGATCAACGGCATGGCCTACACGATGCGGACCGAGCGGTTGCGCTGCCTCGGTGGCTTCCACGCGATCGAACGGCAGCTGACCGACGACCTCGCGATCGCCGATCTGGTGCGCGCGGCGGGTGGCAGGATCGCGCAGACGGCGGCACCGGTGGCGATGCAGACCGATCTCCCGCACTGGTCGCGATACGTCGCGCAGATGCACCGCTGGATGCTGTTCGCGACGCTGCTGTTGCGCCGGCAGTCGTTGGCGACCAACCTGCTGATCACCGTGCTCGGCGGGGTGCACCCGTTGCTGCTCTGGGGCGGAGTCGGCCTCGCCGCGGCGCGACCGGGCGCTGTCACCGCCCTGCCGTTGCTGGTGCTCCTGGTGGTCCGTTGGTGGGTGCTGCGGCGGCTGCTCCAGCTGCAGGCGCCGACCTGCAGCTCCCGGCCGCTGGTGTCGATCCTGGTCGAGCTGGTGCAGCCGCTGCACTTGCTGCACGCTGCCTGCCGGCGCACGATCCGCTGGCGCACGCGCCGCTACCGCGTGTTCGACAACGACCGCTTCGTTCCCGCATGAATGCCCGCCCGCGTCTGCAGATCGCGTTCCTGACCGGCCGCAGTGACCCGGCGAGCTGCTTGCTGAGTCCGGTGCAGGCGCGGTTCCTGGCCGGCCTCGCGGCACCGGGGCGGGCGCTCGTCGGCCGCAACTTCCCGTACGACGAACGCACCGGTCCACACTGCACGGTGCCGCTGTGGCGCGCGGGCTGGCGCAACCTGCGTGAGCACCTGCGCGCGAGTCGCAGCAGCTTCGCGGCCGCGCACACCGCGTCGGTCGAGCGCCAGCTCGAGGCCGCCGAACACACCGTGCTGCTGGCCGGCAGCTGTGGTCTGCGGTTGCTGCTCGGGTTGCGGCTCGGACCGGAACGGTGGCAGCGGGTCAGCGTGTTCGCGTTCGGCAACGTGCAGCGGCGGCGCCCGCCGTGTTGCTGCCAGATCGTGGTGGGGCGCGCCGACCGGCTCGCCCGCTGGTGCGGCGGGCGGAGCGATCTGCAGGTGCCGGGTGGGCACCACGACTACCTCGAGCAACCCGAGGTCGCCGCGGCCTGCGCCGAGTTCGTCGCCGCCGTGGAGCGCGAACCGATCGCTGCCGGTAGCCGCGCGTGAGCCGTCGCCGCATCGATCTGGTGTCGCCACCGTTCGCCGGACACCTGCACCCGATGCTGGCGATCGGGCGCGCGCTGGCCGTCGATCATGACATCCGCGTGCTGAGCACCGCGGGTGCGATGTCGCGCGTCGCGGCGGCCGGGCTGCAAGGGCGCGCGATCCTGCCCGGTGGTGACGATGCGCTGCGTGCGATCGTCGATCCGCCGCACGCGATCGGCAGCAATCCGGTGCGCCTGCATCGCCAGTTCCAGGGTGCACTGCGCCTGCTGACGCGCTTGCACGACGAACTGCACGAGCTCTATCGACACGAACCACCGGAGCTGCAGCTGGTCGACTTCACCTTGCCGGTGGCGGGCAGCGTGGCCGTGCAGGCCGGGATCCCCTGGTGGACGACGCTGCCCGCACCGTGTGTGCTCGAGAGCCGGGACGGACCGCCGTCGTATCTCGGTGGGCTGCGACCGGGCACATCGTTCTGGCGACGGCTGCAGCACACGGTCGGCCGGCGGCTGATCCGTGGCTTCAAGCGATCGGTGTTCTGGCTCTATCGCGCACGCATCCGCGGCGCCGGTGTGGCGCAGCTGTACCGCGACGATGGCGAGGAAGCGATCTACTCGCCGACCTGCATCCTGGCGATGGCGTCGCCGGAGCTCGAGTTCGCGCGCCGGTGGCCGCCGGCGCTGCGCTTCGTCGGGCCGATGCTGTACACGCCGCCGCATCCGCTGACGCTGTCGGAGCCGCCGTTCGTCGATGGCCGCAAGCACGTGCTGGTCACGCTGGGCACGCACCTCGGCTGGCGCAAGGATGCGTTCGCCGCGTCGGTGCGTGCCGTCGCGGCGGTGCGGCAGGGCATCGAGTTCCATTTCACCGATGGCGACACCCGCCGCACCGGCAGCGAACGTGTCGCCAACTTCGCGCGGCTGCCGTTCGTCGACTACGACCGCTTCGTGGGCCGCTACGACGCGATCGTGCATCACGGCGGGGCCGGTGTGCTGCACCACACGCTCGCGCACGGCAAGCCGGCGGTGGTGTTCCCGTGTGACTACGACCAGTTCGATCATGCGGCGCGGCTCGAGGCCGCCGGGGTCGCGGTGTGGCTGCGGCGGCCGGACGGGCTCGGTTCCGCGATCGACCGCGTGCTCGTCGATGACGCGATGCAGGCCAACTGCCGCCGGTTCGCGGCGCGGATCGACGTCGCGGCGGGGCTCGAACAGGTGCGGGAACTGGTGCGCCGGCACTTTGCGTGAAGCGGGCCGCGAAACGCCGTGGCGGCGCGCGATGGCCATCGGCACACTGACGGCGTGAAGCTGCTCGTCATCCTCGCCGTCGGTCTGCGCCCCAAGGACCTCGCGCACGCGCCGGTGCTGCGTGGCCTCGGGGAACACGGCTTCATGGCGCCGCTCGACACGGTGTTCCCGGCGGTGACGTGCACCGTGCAGGCGACGTTCCTGACCGGCTTGCAGCCGCGCGATCACGGCGCGGTCGGCAACGGCTGGTACTTCCGCGAGCTCGCGCAGGTGATGCTGTGGCGGCAGAGCAACCAGCTGGTGCACGGCGAGAAGCTGTACGAAGCCGCGGCGCAGCGCTTCGGCGCGCGCACGGCGAAGCTGTTCTGGTGGTGGAACATGTATGCGCCGCACGTCGCGTTCTCGGTGACGCCGCGGCCGGAGTATCACGCCAACGGCCTGAAGCGCCCCGGCCTCTACAGCGAGCCGCCGGCGCTGCAGTCGGACCTGCAGCAGCAGCTCGGACCGTTCCCGCTGTTCGACTTCTGGGGGCCGAAGGCCGGCATCAAGAGCTCGCAGTGGATCGCCAGTTCGGCGCTCGCGGTGGCGCAGCAGCACGACCCGGAGCTGATGCTCGTCTACCTGCCGCACCTCGACTACGACCACCAGCGTTGGGGCCCCGACGACCCGCGCAGCGTGCAGGCGGTGAAGGACCTCGACGCCGAGTGCGCGCGGTTGATCACGATGGCGCGCGCGAAGAACGCGCACGTCGTCGTGCTGTCGGAGTACGGCATCGAGAACGCGCGCACGCCGGTGTTCCTCAACCGTCTGCTGCACGAGCAGGGTCTGTTGCGCGTGCAGGAGACCAGCCACGGCCAGCTGCTCGACTGCGGCGCGTGCCGCGCGTTCGTCGTCGCCGACCACCAGTGTGCGCACGTGCACGTGCGCGACGCGCAGGACCTCGAGCCGGTGCGCAAGCTGCTGGCGAAGGTCCCTGGCGTGGCGCGGGTGCTCGATCGCACGCAGCAGCGCGAGTTCGGCATCGACCATGCGCGCAGCGGCGAGCTGGTCTGCATCGCCGAACCGGGCTGCTGGTTCGCCTACCACTACTGGCTCGACGAAGCGCGCCGCCCCGACTTCGCGCCGACGGTCGACATCCACCGCAAGCCGGGCTACGACCCGGCCGAGCTGTTCGTCGACCCGAAGATCGCGTTCCCGAAGCTGCGCGTCGCCAAGAACCTCGCCAAGAAGCTGCTCGGCTTCCGCTACCTGATGGACGTGATCCCGACCGATTCGTCGATGGTGCGCGGCTCGCACGGGCGGCTCTACGACGACGATGCGGCAGGGCCGGTGTTCCTGTGCAGCGACCGGGCGCTGGCTCGCGATCGGGTCGCGGCGACCGACGTCAAGGAGCTGTGTCTGCGGCTGCTGGCGGGGGCCCGTCGCTGAGGCCGGACTCCTCGCCGTCGGCCGTGCGTGGCAGCGCGACCTATTTGCCGGTGCTCAGCTCGGTGACCTTCGTCTCCAGCGCGGCGATGCGCTGGCGCATCAGTTCGAGCTGCTCCAGTCGCGCTGCCAGCTCCGCCATCTGCTTGGTCAGCTGTTCCGTTCGCGTCTGGTACTCCATGTTCACGTCGGCCTGGACCACGTCGGCAGCCTGCAGCACCACGATGGCGCTGGCTACCGTGTCCTGGGGGCCGCACAGCAACACGGTGCCACTGGTTCCCGCATTGCCGATGACCAGCTGCGGCTGCTGGGAGTTCGTCGCGAAGAACGGGCGCAGCGCGTTGGTGGCGATGGTGGCGTTGAGATGCTTCAGATTCATCGCCACCAGCACCCACTGGCGCAGGCGCGGTCGTGCCAGCACCTCGGCCGCGGTGCGGCTCGCGGCGCGCTGCCACAGTTCGCGGGCGCGCTGGCCGTGCATCGACAGGACCTCGTAGACCCCCTTCGCTTCGTCGAGCGCCACCATCGTCAGGCCCTTGCTCCACAACAGGCTGTAGAGGAGTTCTTCGCAGCCGTCGCGATCGGTCACCACCGGTAGCTGCAGCTCGAACACGAGGCCGGTGCCGGCGTCGGCGCCCTGGCCGCCCTTGCCGCGGGCGTTGCCTTGGCCAGCCGGCGTCGACTGCACCTCGATCGGGTCGATCACGATGTTGCGTTGCAGGTAGGTGGCGCAGCGGCCGACCAGCGCGCCCAGTTCGACGGTGCCGGCCTCGAACACGAACGGCGCCGTCGCCGGGGCAGAGTTCGTGTTCGGGGTCTGGGCGAAGGCGGGGATGGCGACGGCGATTGCGACGACGAGCGAGCGCAGCATGGGGATTCCTCCGCCGCGTCGGACGAGGCCGGCGGCGTGGCCTTCCTGGATTTTCAGACGCGTGATCGCGGATCAGCCGCCGCCGGGCCGCGTCGCACGCTCGAGCGCGGTCAGGATCGTCATCGCCTCTGCGTCGCTGTCGCCGCACATCGACGGTTCGGCCCGCAGGTCGCTGCAGAACCGCGGGCGCTCGGGCCGCCCGAACAGCAGGCAGCGGTTGCCCGCGTCGAGGTGCACGCACCGCTCGCCGGCGCGCTTGCCGTTCGGCATGCCGAAGAACGGCGTCGTGATCGACGGTGCGATGCAGCAGGCACCGCAGCCGGTTCGGCACTGGAAGGTCATGCTCGTCGCGAGGTGCAAGTGGTCGTGGTCGGCGTGCAGGATAGCCGGCCCCCGTTGACATGCATTCTGCATGCACGAGACTGCTGGCATGGCCAAGACCATCCAGGTGCGCAACGTCCCCGATGCCGTTCACCGGCGCTTGAAGCAGCGTGCCGCCGCCGCCGGCATGTCGCTTTCCGAGCACGTTCTTTGCGAGTTGACGCGCCTCGCGGAGTTGCCGACGCGAAAGGAGTGGCTGGAACGTCTGCATGCGGGTCCGGCCGTGAAGTTGAGCAAGTCGGCCGCCGCACTGGTCCGGCGTGAGCGCGACACGGCATGATCGTCATCGATGCCTCGGCGGCGATCGAGCTGTTGATGTGCTCGGAACTCGGCGGGCGGCTGGAGGCGCGGTTGTTCGGGGGCGACGAACTGCTCAACGCGCCCCACCTCCTCGACATCGAGGTCATCCAGGTCATTCGCGGTCTGGTTGCGGCTCGTGAACTCTCGGTCGACGCTGCCCGGGACAAGGTCGAGAAACTGCAGCAGATGGACCTGGTTCGTCATCCGCACACCGAGTTGGCGCCGCGGATCTTCGATCTCCGCCACAACCTGACCGCCTACGACGCGGCCTACCTGGCGTTGGCCGAGCACCTCGGGGAGGCCACGCTGGTCACCTGCGATCGCGCCTTCGAGAAGGTCCCCGGCCGTCGGGCTCGCATCGAACTCTGGAGCTGAGCCCCGAAAGCCGAACGGCCCGCCGGTGCGAGGCACCGACGAGCCGTAGCTCACGAACAGGCAGGCACGCGGCCCCCGCGATCAGAGCCGCAGCGGCGGGCCTTGGGCCCGCGGCCAGGCCCTGGTCCGGTCTCGCCCGGTGCCGCTTCGCGCCACGAGGGCCAGCCCCGATCAGAGCCGCAGCGGCGGGCCTTGGGCCCGCGGCCAGGCCCTGGTCCGGTCTCGCTCGGTGCCGCGCAGCGGCACCAGAGCGAGCCCGGATCAGAACCGCAGGGGCGGGCCTTGGGCCCGCGGCCAGGTCCTGGTCGAGTCTCGCCCGGTGCCGCTTCGCGGCACCGGAGCGAGCCTCGATCAGAAGTCCATGCCGCCCATGCCGCCCATCCCACCCATGCCGCCCATGCCACCACCGCCGTGGTCGTGGTCGTGGCCGCCGCCGGCGGCCTTCTTCTCCGGCACGGTCGAGATCAGCGCCTCGGTCGTCAGCAGCAGCGTCGCCACCGAGGCGGCGTTCTGCAGCGCGGCGCAGGTCACCTTCGCCGGGTCGACGACACCGGCCTTGACCATGTCCTCGTAGACGTCGGTTGCGGCGTTGTAGCCGAACGTCTCGCTCTTGTTGGCGCGGACCGTCTGGATGACGATCGAGCCGTCGACGCCGGCGTTGGCGGCGATCTGGCGCATCGGCGCTTCCAGCGCGCGGCGCACGATGTCGGCGCCGATCCGCTCGTCGCCGGCGAGCTTGAGCTCGTCGAGCGCCTTCGCGGCGCGGACCAGGGCGACGCCGCCACCGGCCACGATGCCCTCGGCGACGGCGGCGCGCGTGGCGTGCAGCGCGTCCTCGACGCGGGCCTTCTTCTCCTTCATCTCGGCCTCGGTCGCCGCACCGACCATGATCTGCGCGACGCCGCCGGCGATCTTCGCCAGCCGCTCCTGCAGCTTCTCACGGTCGTAGTCCGACGTCGTGCGCGAGATCTCGGCGCGGATCTGCTCCATGCGCGACTGGCAGTCCTTCGGCTTGCCCGCACCCTCGATGATGGTGCAGTCGTCCTTGCCGACGACGACCTTCTTGGCGCTGCCCAGCTCGGCCGTGGTGACCGACTCCAGGTTGATGCCGAGGTCCTCGAAGATCGCCTTGCCGCCGGTGACGATGGCGAGGTCCTCGAGCATCGCCTTGCGGCGATCACCGAAGCCCGGCGCCTTGACCGCGCAGCACTTGAACACGCCGCGCAGCTTGTTGACGACCAGCGTCGCCAGGGCCTCGCCCTCGATGTCCTCGGCGACGATCAGCAGCGGACGGCCGCTCTGCGCGATCTTCTCGAGCAGCGGCAGCATGTCCTTGATCGACGAGATCTTCTTCTCGTTGATCAGGATGAAGGGGTTCTCGAGCACCGCCTCCATCTTGTCCTGGTTGGTGACGAAGTGCGGCGACAGGTAGCCCTTGTCGAACTGCATGCCCTCGACCCACTTCACCTCGGTGACGAGGCTCTTGCCCTCCTCGACCGTGATGACGCCGTCCTTGCCGACGCGGTCCATCGCGTCCGCGAGGATGTTGCCGATCTCCTCGTCGTTGTTGGCGGCGATCGAGCCGACCTGGGCGATCTCCTTCTTGCCCTTGATGTCGATCTTCACCTTCTTGATCGACTCGACGATCTTGGCTACCGCCTTCTCGATGCCGCGCTTGATCGCGATCGGGTTGGCGCCGGCGGTGACGTTCTTGATGCCTTCCTCGAAGATGGCTTCGGCGAGCACCGTCGCCGTGGTCGTGCCGTCGCCGGCGATGTCGCTCGTCTTCGACGCGACTTCCTTGACCAGCTGGGCGCCGAGGTTCTCGTACTTGCCGCTCAGCTCGATCTCCTTGGCGACGGTGACGCCGTCCTTGGTGACCGTCGGGCTGCCGAACGACTTCTCGATGATCACGTTGCGGCCGCGCGGGCCGAGGGTGACCTTGACCGCGCGGGCGAGCTGCTTGACGCCGTCGCGCATGCGCTCACGCGCTTCCTGGTCGTATGCGATCTTCTTGACTGCCATGGGAGTGTTCCGGTGTGGGGTTGCGGTGGGAGCGCGGGATCAGTTCTCGATCACGGCCAGGATCTCGTCCTCGCCCAGGATCAACAGCTCGTCGCCGTCCAGCTTGATCTCGCTGCCGGCGTAGGAGGAGAACAGCACGCGGTCGTTCTTCTTGACCGACATCGCCTGGCGGGTGCCGTTGTCCTGCAACTTGCCGTTGCCGACCGCGACGACGATGCCCTCGCGCGGCTTCTCCTTGGCGGTGTCGGGCAGGATGATGCCGCCCTTCGTCTTCTCGTCGGCGGCGACGCGCTTCACGAGCACGCGGTCACCGAGGGGGGTCACGGTCGTCGTCTTGGTCTTGGACATGAGTGCAGTTCCTCTTCGGGGGGATGGGAAAAGTGGTTGGGAACGGTCTGGCGCTGCCGCGGTGCGGTGCAGGGCCCGGCTCAGCAGCCGGGTCGCGGCGGCGGGAAGGTCGGGTGGATCGGTCGCGGCGGCAGGCGCAGGGGGATCAGCGGGCCGCCGAAGTGGGTCTGGATCAGCTGCTCGATCGACAGGCGCAGGCGGGCCAGGTCGAGCGGCTTGCGCAGGAAGGTGAAGAAGCCCGCGTGCTGGGCCGCGGCGGCTTCCTCGGCGCTGGCGAGGCCCGACATCAGGATCGCCGGCAGCGGTCGCATCGACACGAGCTGCTGGAACAGCTCGAGGCCCGTCATGCCGGGCAGATGGAAGTCCATCAGCGAGAAGTCGTAGCGCTGCCGCCGCGCCATCGAGAGCGCCTCGGTCGCGAACGCGGTCGCCCCGACTTCCCAGCCCTGGGTCGACAGCAGCTCGCCGAGGCAGCACCTCAGCGAGTCGTCGTCTTCGACCAGCAGGACACGAAAGCTCTGGGACATGCTTCTGCGCAGTAGGCGGATTGCCGCGGGGCGCGCGCAGAGCAAGCTATGTGCCGGGGATTGGCCACTGCTGCAAGTGGTTCGATGGCACAGTTTTGTGGCCATCGGGCGATGGATTCGCCGGTCCATCATCCAGCGGCTGCGGCCAGAATGGCAGGCCCCGACTCGCCCTGGCTGCCAAACTGACGTTGCTTCGGTGCGGTAAGAGGCGCGGCGGGCTCGGGCGGCGGTTGGCAGCGCCCGCTCGGTCAGTGAAGCCGACCTCTACTCCTCGTCGGCGGGCTCTTCGTCCTCGTCTTCGTCTTCGTCCTCGTCGTCATCCTCGTCGTCGTCGTCTTCTTCCTCGTCGACGTCATCGAAGTCCTCGTCGCCGAGGTCTTCACCCTCGGCCTCTTCGGCTTCTTCCTCGTCGTCGTCTTCCTCCCAGTCGTCATCCTCCTCGACATCACCGTCGTCGTCTTCGTAGGACGCGAGGACGCGATCCCAGTCGGCCACCTCGATCGTGTTGTTGCACACGAGGCAGACGCTGTCGTTGTCGCGCAGGTCCTCGAGTTCGTCGAGCTCGCGATAGACCTTGCCGCACTCGCGGCATCGGACGATTTTGCCCATGGATGTCGGGGTTTCAGTGGGGCGGGAGCCCCGGATGACCCCGGCGATGCATACCGGCTCCCCGGTGCAAGGCAATGCCCCGTAGGCGGATTCTTGCGGAGAACGCAGTTCGCCGGGCGTGCAGCGCATCAGCTGCCGGTGGTCGGCGGCCGAAAATCTCGCCGTGAACAAGTCCCTCCTGGCCATCGCCGGCCTCGGTCTCGGCGGCTGCGTGCTGCTGAGCGTGCTGATGAAGCAGGTGGTCGCGATCGATGCCGAGCAGCGGCAGCTGCCGTTCCTGCCGGCGCTGCAGGCGAGGTTCGGTGCGCAGCTGGATGGTGCGCTGCGGGTCAAGGAAGAGTCCACCGACGGTGCCACGCGGTGGCTGGTCAACGCCCGCGTGCGCGATGGTGTGGATGCCGTTCGGCTGGCGCCGGCAATCGGCGCCGAGCTGTGGTTGCACGCCGGCCGCGCCGGCAGCGCGGCGAGCGAAGCCCGCATCGTGCTGCGGTGCGAGGACGGTAGCCCGGCGGTGTCGCTGGTGGTGCCGCGGCCGGGGCCCGGCCGCGCGGCAAGCGTGCCGCCGCTGCCGCCGCGCTGACGCCTGCTGCCGCTGCCATCGGCGACTGCGAGCCGGGCCCAGGAGTTGCCCAGGGATGCCCGATAGGCGGGATCCATGCCTGCCGCCATCGTCTTCGCCTGCGCCACCAGCGACGGACTCGCGCCGATCGCCGGGGCCGCGCCCTGGGACGTGCTGGCGCGGCAGCTGCCGCGGCTGTTGGTGGCTCGGCTGAACGGGTGCGGCGATCGCGGGGTGCGGTTCTTCCCGTTCCTCGGCCCCGTCGATGGCCAGCGCAGCTTCCTGCGTCCGCACGAACTGTTCGAGCCGGCGGTGCTCGGTCAGGTGCATCGCCAAGGTGACGTCGAACTGTTGTGCGACAGCATGCTCGAGTCCGGTCGTCTGCGCCTGCGGCTGATCGACGGCCGCAAGCACACGGTCCGGCACGAACTGCAGCTCGCCTTCGATCCGCGCGCGCCGCTCGACGTGCTGCCGCGGCTCGAGTTCGAGCTGGCCGAGGCGCTCGGTTGGCAGGGCCGGCCGCAGCCGCCGGTGCGACTGTCGGGCGAGCCGCTCGGTTGGTTCCTGGTGCTCAAGGACGAGCTGTTGCGCCGCGAGGCCGGCTTGCCGCAGCAGTCCAGCGATCCGTTGCGAGCCGCGCGCCGTTGCCTCGAGCTGCAGCCCGGCGAGCCCGAGATCCAGGATCTGGTGCTCGACTACTTCGCCAACCTGCTGCGCAGCGGTCTGCACCGCGCCGACGTCGCACGGTTGCTGGCGACGATGGTGCCCGCACTCGCGCACGACGTGACCCGCCTCGAACGGCTCGACGCACTGCTGCTCGCTGCCGGTGACGACGGCACGGCGGCGGCGGTGGCCTGTCGCGCGGCGCTGTTGCAGCCCGAACGCAGCGAGCTGGTCGAGCGCGCCGCGGCGCAGGCGTTCCGTCTCGGTCGCTACGACGACGTGCGCGCCGTCGTCGAGTGCGCGCGTCAGCGCGGCGTCGCCAGTCCCGCCGCGATCGCGCAGCTCGCCGCCGCCTGCGACCGCGCCGGCGACCACGCGCTGCGCGCGACGCTGGTGCAGCAGCTGGTGGGGCTCGACGACCTGCCGATCCCGGTGGCGCGGCTGGTGGTGTCGTTCCTGCTCGAGGAGTCGCAGCCGGGAGTGGCGCGCGCGATCGTCGAGCGCGCGCTGCGGCGCGAGCCCGATCACGCGATGTTGCACTTCGAGCTCGGCCGCGCCTGTCTGCTGCTCGAGGACGAATCCCACGCGGCGGCGGCCTTGCATCGCGCGCTGCAGATCGGGCTGCAGCCGGTGCTGGCCGGTCAGGCGCGCCGGTTCCTGCGGCTGTCGTCGGTGCCGGGGCTGTGGGCGGCGGTGCAGCAGGTCGAGCAGGCGATCGCGCGCGGCGACCTCGACGCGGCATTCGCTGCCGCGCGCGCGATGGTGCGCCGGGCCGCGCGCATGGCGGAAGCGTGGTTCCTGCTCGGCGTGGTGCTGCACAAGCGTGGACGCCTGCGCCGCGCCGAACGCACGCTGCGGCGCGCGGTGCAGCTCGACACGGATTCGCCGGACGCGCACAACCGGCTCGGCATCCTGCTGGTCTCCAGTGGGCGCCTCGAGGAAGGCCATCGGCATCTCGAGCGCGCGCACCAGCTGGCGCCGAACGACCCGTCGCCGCTGCTGCACATGGCGCAGGCGTGTGCGCTGCTCGGGCGGATGGAGGCGGCGGAGGCTTGTGTCGCGGCGGCCGAGAAGATCGGGGCGGAGCCGCAGCTGGTGCAGGCGGTGCGGCGCGAGATCCTGGTGCGGCCGGCGTAGCGGGCGTCGGGCGGGCCGCGCCGCCACTCCCCGCGTGCTCCTCCGGCAGCCATGGGCTAGAACGACCGCCCGCACCGATGTCGACCTCATCCCCTCTGCTGCGCTACCGCGAGCGCTTCCCGATCACGCAGCGGTCCAACTACCTGATCAACAACTCGCTCGGCGCGATGCCGGCCGCGGCGCGCACCAGCGTGCAGCAGTTCCTCGACCAGTGGGACACGCGAGGCGTGCGGTCGTGGGGCGACGGCTGGTGGGCGCTGCAGGAACAGGTCGGCGATCAGGTCGCGAGGCTGCTCGGCGTCGCGACCGGTACGGTGACGATGCACCAGAACATCGCGGTGGCGCAGGAGATGATCCTGTCGTGCTTCCGCTTCGACGGGCCGCGGAAGCGCATCGTCTACGCCGACCGCAATTTCCCGAGCGACCAGTACATCTACGAAGCGCGCGCTGCGCACGGCGCCGAGCTGGTGCGGATCCCGCCGGCCGCCGACGGCATCTCGACCGACGGCGAACAGGTCGCCGCCGCGATCGACGACCGCACGCTGGTGGTCGCGATCGACCACGTGATGTTCCGCAGCTCGGCGATCGTCGACCTCGAGCCGATCATGCGCAAGGCGAAGCGGCACGGCGCGTTCGTGGTGCTCGACGTGTTCCACTCGGGTGGCATCGTGCCGCTCGACGCGCACGCGCTCGCCGCCGACGCGATCGTCGGTGGCGCGCTGAAGTGGATGTGCGGCGGACCCGGCAACTGCTTCCTGTACGTGAGTCCCGAGGCGACCAAGCGCCTGCGGCCGAGCTTCACCGGCTGGGCCGCGCACAAGCAGCCGTTCGCGTTCTCGCCGGCCGGGCAGGACTATCGCGACGACGGCCAACGCTTCGCGACCGGCACGCCGAACGTGCCGGCGCTCTACGCGGGCAAGGAAGGCATCGCGACGCTGCTCGAGGTCGGCATGCCGGCGATCCGCGCCAACAGCCAGCGCATGACGAAGCTGTTGATCGAGGAAGCGCAACGCGTGGGGCTGGCCATCAAGTCGCCGCTCGACGGCAATCGGCGCGGTGGCCACGTCGCACTCGACGTGCCCGACGGTTACGCGGTGTGCCAGGCGCTGGGCGCGCGCGAGATCGTCGTCGACTTCCGCCCCGATGCGGGGCTGCGGGTGGCGCCGCACTTCTACAACACCGACCAGGAGGTCGTGACGGCGGTGCGCGCGATCCGCGAGATCCTCGACCGCGGCGAGCACCGGCCGTTCCTGGCCCAGGCGAAGAAGCCGGGGTGATCACGATGCGCCTCTTCGACATCAGCGAACCGATCGAGTCACGGTCGGCGACGTTCCCCGGCGACACGCCGTTCAGTCAGGAATGGGTCGCGCGGCAGGAGCGCGGCGCGTCGTGCAACGTCAGCACGATCCGGATGTCGGTACACGTCGGCACGCACACCGATGCGCCGCTGCACTTCGACGTCGCCGGGCCCGACATCGCCAGCGTGCAGCTGGATGCGTATCTGGGGCGCTGCCGGGTCGTCGAGGTGCGTGGGGAAGGCTCACCGAGCCTGATCCCGGCCTCGGCGTTGACGTCGGAAGTGCTGCGCGGGGCGGAACGGATCCTGTTCCGCACGCGGAGCGAGCACGATCACCGGGTGTGGGATCCGGCGTTCACGGCGGTCGGGCCGGAGGCGGCGAAGGTGTTGGTCGCGGCCGGCATCAAGCTGGTCGGCATCGACACGCCGAGCATGGACCATGCGGACAGCAAGGAGCTCGACGGGCATCATTTGTTGTACGAAGGTGGGGTCGCGATCCTCGAGAACATCGATCTGCGCGCGGTGCCGGTCGGCGACTACGAGTTGATCGCGCTGCCGCTGAAGATCGTCAACGGCGACAGCAGCCCGGTGCGGGCGGTGCTGCGCGAGTTGGCGCGGCGAGATTGAGGTGCGCTGGCGGGTCGATTGCGGATCGCTCTCCACTCCCTTGCTGCTGGGCACCGCGATAGCATTCGCCGCAGCTGGCCAACGGTGAATCGCCCGTTTCCTCGGTAGAGCAACTTGCTGGAGCCCGGCCGAACGGAGACGCGTCGCTCCGTGCTTGCTCCGCTGCCCCCGGAAGAACCCACGAGAGTTCCCATGCTCGTTCGCTTGCTGTCGATGGTGCTCGGAGCCTCGGTCTCACTGTCTGCCCAGTGTGAGCTGCGCTGGCAGCCAAGCACTGGCTACCCAGGCACCGACGCCCAGGTCCTGGCGTCGACCATGTGGGACCCGGACGGCAGCGGACCGGCGCCGGCGGTCCCGGTGTTGGCCGGTGAGTTCGCGATCTGTGGCAACACATTCGCCAATGGCGTGGCCGTGCAGTCGCCGGCCGGGGATGCGTGGCTGCCGCTCGGCACGGGCATCACGGGCTCGGTGCGAGCGCTGCTGCCGTTGCCCGATGGCGAACTGATCGCGGCCGGCGTCTTCACGCAGGCTGGTGGCAGTCCGGTGGCCAACGTCGCGAAGTGGAGTGGTGGGCAGTGGCTGCCACTCGGTGCTGGCGTCGGTGGCGTCGTCAACTCGGTCGCGCGGTTGCCGACTGGCGACCTGGTGGTCGGCGGGGACTTTGCGACAGCGGGTGGTGCCCCGGCGAGGAATCTGGCGCGCTGGGACGGGTTTGCCTGGCATCCCTTCGGCGCCGGCACCGATGCGCCGGTGATGGCGATGGCGGTTGGCCTCGACGGAGCGCTCTACGTCGGAGGCCCGTTCTGGTCGGTGGACGGGGTGCCAGCGGCGCACATCGCTTCTTGGCGGAACGGGGTGTGGACTGAAATCGGTGGTGGTGTGCCTGCGTACGGTGTGTCCTCGATGTGCATCATGCCCGGGGGCGACCTGGTGATCGGGCACAACAATCTCGTTGCGAGGTGGAACGGGCTGTTCTGGTCGGATTTGCACGTGCCCATGGGGAACGCGGTCAGGGCGGTGCGACCAGGGCTTGCGGGTGAGATCTGGTGTGGCACGGGACCGGCGTTTGCGCAGTTGTTGCGCTGGCAAGCCGGAACCTGGACCGGGTGCGTCCGCGTGTTGTTGCCGCTCGCCAATCCATCGATCGCCACGGTCCTGCCTCTGCCGGGCGGCGATGTGATGGCTGGCGGCAACTTCACTGCCCGAGCCCCGTATGGTCCGCAGACGCCGTGGGGGCCGGTAGCCAGGATCGGGGCGCTGCATCGAGTGCTCCGCTGGGACGGGCAGGCAGCACATTCCCTCGGCGCGGGTTTCGACTCCCAGGTGCGTGGCCTGGCACAGGGCCTCGGGGCCGACATCCTCGCGTGTGGGAGTTTCGAGGCGGCCGGGGATGATGAACTACGCGGCGTGGCCCGCTGGGCAGCGGGGGTGTGGCAGTGGGCCGGCGCAACTCCGGGCGTCGTGTTCTGGCCTGCGCTGGAGGGGGCGCATTCCATCGCTCCAGTTGCCAATGGCGGCGTGGTCGTGGCTGGTCGCTTCTTCGCTTCTTCAGGCTCCGGCTACACCGTCCATCAAGCAGCTCTGATCACGCCTTCGAGTACGACGAGGCACATACCCAGTTTCGCGAGCACCGTGTTCACCGACCTCGCTGGAAGAGCCGTCATTCGACTCGATGACGGGCAGCTCGTGGTCGGTGCTGACGCCGGCATCTACTCCGTGAGTCCCCAGGGAATCTTCGCCTGGATATCAGGTCAGGGGTGCAAGGATCTCTGCTCGACCGAGAGTGGAGATTTGTTGATCGCACGTCACGACACGGTCGGCTTCGGAATCGGCAGCGCGTGGACCCAGATCGGCCCGTCCTTCAGCAACGGCGGCTACGGCTCTCATCTCTACTGCGTGCGTTCGACAAGGCACGGCCCCGTGGTCGGGGGCATGTTCGACGCCGTGGGGACCACGGCCGCCCACGGCATTGCCCGTTGGGACGGGGGCGCCTGGCGGTCTTTGGGGAGTGGGGTGGACGGTTGGGTCAACACCTTGGTCGAGTTGCCGAACGGCGATCTGCTGGTCGGCGGTGAGTTCTCGACCGCGGGTGGTGTGCCTGCGGCGAACCTGGCTCGCTGGAACGGGTCGACCTGGTCGCCGATCGCCGGTGGTGGCACCAACGGTCCGGTGGACGCGCTGCTGTTGGCTGGCGACGGCACGGTCTGGGTCGGAGGTGACTTCACCAGGGCCGGCGCGGAGGCTTGTGGCTACATCGCCCGACTGGCGACCCCGTGTATGGCGACCGCCGTGTCGTTCGGCACTGGCTGCACCGGGAGTGGCGGTGTCGGGCGGCTGCAGGCGACCTCGTTGCCGTGGCTCGGGTCCGACTTCCGTTCGCGCGCCGACGGCCTGCCGAGCCTGGGCCTGGCAGTGGTCGTCAACGGACTGTCGACCTGGACGCTACCGCTCTCGTCGGTGCTGCCGATCGGCTTGCCTGGATGCGAACTGCGTGCGACGCCGGATGTGCTCGACATCGCGCTGGCAGTCGGTGGGACAGCCATGCTGCGGTTGCCATTGCCGTCGTCGACGGTGTGGACGGGGCAGCAGCTGTTCCAGCAGGTGGTGTCCCTCGAACTCGATGCCTTCGGCAACCTGGCGGCAGCTACGTCGACCGACGCGCTGTCGCTCATGGTCGGCGGCATGTGAGATCGCATCACGTCTGGCCTGACGGTCGCCGGGAGCCGCCGGTGACGGGCCCGTGGTGTGCGGCGTTCGACCGGCACCGACCGTTCACACGGCGAGCGCCAGCGCGAGCCCGCCGGCGCTGACGAGCAGCGTCAGCAGCAGCGTCAACAGCAGCGGCCGCCAGCCGACGCTGCGCAGCTCGCGCAGTGGCGCCTGCAGACCGAGCCCCGCCATCGCCAGCAGCATCAGCGTGCTCTGGCCATCGCGCAGCGTCGGCACGAGGCCGTTCGGCACGAGGCCGGCTGCGGCGAGGGCGCCGACCACTGCGAACGCACCGACGAACCACGGCAGCGGCGGGCGCTGCGCACGAACTGCCGCGGCGTGGTCCGGGATGACGTGCCGCTGCCAGCGCCGCAGCCGCGGCAGCAACAGCACCAGCGGCAACAGGAACAGCACGCGCAGCAGCTTGAACAGCGTCGCCATCGCGTTGCCTTCGTCGCCGATCGCCGCGCCGGCGGCGAGCGCCTGCGCGACCTCGTGCAGCGAACCGCCGGCCCACATACCGCTGGTCGCCGGCGACAGCGCGAGCGCCTTGGCCAGCGGCGGCAGCACCAGCAACAGCGCCGTGCCGGCGAGCGTCACCAGCACGATCGCGGCCGGCGCGCTGCGCGCCCGGCTCGGCGCAGCGGCATCGGCGGCGGCGATCGCCGCCGCACCACAGATCGCGTGACCGGCCGCGAGCAGCAGGCCGAGGTCGCGGTCGACGCCGAGCGCGCGCGCGAGCCAGTGCCCGCACAGCAGCGTGCCCACGACCAGCGCGCTGACGCCGAGCAGATGGCCGGTGCCGAGCGTGGTCAGCGGCACGAGGCCGAGCCGCCAGCCGGACAGCACGATGCCGACGCGCAGCAGCGTGCGGCAGGCGCAGGCGATGCCCGGTAGGCAGCGGGCCGGGGGCGTCCAGAACTGAGCCGCGGCGAGGCCGAGCAGCAGCGCCAGCAGGGTCGGTTCCACTGGGACATCGGCCAAAGCCAGCGCCGCGCCCAGCAGCGCGGCGCCGAGCGCCAGGGCGCTGACGGCGGCGAGGCCGGGGCCGAGGGCGGCGAGACCGGCGAGTCGCTGGTGGAGGTTCACGGGGATCACGTTGGCCTACGGAGACCAATCCATCCAACGGAACGTTTCGATGGTTACGATCGACTCAATCGATGATCACCCTGCGCCAGCTCGAGATCTTCCTCGCCGTCGCGCGCGCCGAACACGTCACCGAGGCGGCGAAGGAGCTGCACCTGTCGCAGTCGGCGGTCAGTGCGGCGCTGGCCGAACTGACCGAGCAGCTCGGTGGGCCGTTGTTCGATCGCGACGGCCGTCGCATCGTGCGCAATGCGCGCGGGCGGCGACTGCAGGACGAGGCCGCCGACCTGCTGCAGCGCGCGCACGACCTGCAGCGCAGCTTCCGCGGCGATCGCGAAGTGCGCGGCACGCTGCGCGTCGGCGCCAGTTCGACGATCGGCATGTATCTGCTGCCGGAGCAGATCGCGCGCTTCGCCGCGGCCCACGACGGCGTCGATGTCGACCTCGAGATCGGCAACAGCGCGGTGATCGAGGACAAGCTGGTCGCGCGGGCGCTGGACCTCGGCTTCATCGAGGGTCCTTCGAAGCGGCCCGAACTGGTCGCCGTGCCGTGGCGCGTCGACGAGCTGGCGGTGTTCGTGCGGAAGGGTGATCCGCTGGCGAAGCGGCGGCGGCGGCTCACGGTCGCCGACCTCGCGGGGCTGCGCTGGGTGTCGCGGGAAGCCGGTTCCGGCACGCGCGCGGTGTTCGAGGCCGCGCTACGGGCGCACGACCAGCAGGTGGCGCCGGCGGTGACGATGGGCCACAGCGAGGCGGTGAAGGCGGCGGTGCGCGCCGGGCTCGGGGTCGGCTGCCTGTCGACGCTGGCGATCCGGGTCGAGCTGGACAGTGGGGCGTTCGTGCGGCTCCGGGTCGACGGGCTCGACCTGACGCGGCGCCTGTGGCGCCTCAGCCGTCGGAGCGGCTACCAGAGCGCGCTGCAGCGGGCGTTCGCAAGTTTCGGTGCTGACGAAGGTTCCGTGCCCGGTGTCGGCCGCGGCCGGCGGTCGCTCGAATCGAGAGATCGTAAGTGATCGAAAGCGGCGGCCTTTGCCGATTAAACGATCGTTCATGATCGATAAAGGTCGATGGAGCCGCAGCGATGTCCATGCTACAGTCCGATTACAAGTGATCGATTCGGTGCTGATGGACGCCATTCCTGATCACTCGTGATCCCATGAAGATCCAGTCGTTGACCCCGACGCTCCAGGTGCTGAAGGAACTCGGCCTGCGGCTGGCCCGGTTGCGCAAGCAGCAGGGTCTGAGCCAGGAGCAGCTCGCCGCGGCGGCGGGGGTCGGCATCGCGACCCTGCGGCGCATCGAGGACGGCAAGGACGGCAAGCTCGGCTCGTGGACGCGGCTGTTGCTGGCGCTGCACCAGGATGCGGCACTCGATCAGCTGCTGCCCGAGACCGTGCGTTCGCCGCTGGTCGAGGTGAAGGGCCGGCGCGCGAGCCGCGCCCGGGCCGCGAAGGCGCGGCCGCCGCTCGATGGCGCGGGTTCGCCGTCGAGCGGTGACGACCCACCGGGCTTCGTCTGGGGAGACCAGCGCCGATGACTACGGCGACCGTGCGTCTGTGGGGCACGCCGATCGGCTACGTGTCGATGGACCACGGCGAACGCTTCGCGCGCTTCGAATACGACCCCGCGTTCACCGCCGCCGGCATCGAAGTCGCACCGCTGCAGATGCCGGTCGCCGCGCGCCGCATCTACCAGTTCCGCGACCTCGATCCGCGCTCGTTCCACGGCCTGCCGGGCTTGCTAGCCGACAGCCTGCCCGACAAGTACGGCAACCGCCTGATCGACGTGTGGCTCGCGCGCACCGGTCGCACGCCGGACCAGTTCCACGCCGTCGATCGCCTCTGCTACACCGGCACGCGCGGCATGGGTGCGCTCGAGTTCGAACCGTCGACGGCCGCGGTCGAACTCGCCGATCGCCCGCTCGAGGTGGCCGAACTGGTCGAGCTGGCGTCGATGGCGTTTGCGGCGAAGGATCAGCTGGCGACGGTGCTCGACGGCGCGCACGGCGAACAGGCACTGCTCGACATCCTCAGCGTCGGCACGTCGGCCGGCGGCGCGCGCGCCAAGGCGGTGATCGCGTTCGATCCGGTCGGCAAGCAGGTGCGCTCGGGGCAGACGAAGCTGCCGCCGGGCTTCGAGCACTGGCTGATCAAGTTCGACGGTGTCGCGTTCAGCGGCGACTGGGGCATCGCCGACCCGAACGGCTACGGGCTGCTGGAGTACAGCTACGCGCAGATCGCGCAGCGCTGCGGCGTGCAGATGGCCGAGTGCCGGCTGCTGCAGGAGAACGGGCGCAGCCACTTCATGACGCGGCGCTTCGATCGCGATGCCGACGGCGGCAAGCGCTTCGTGCAGACGTTCGCGGCGCTGCAGCACTACGACTACTACGAGAGCGGGGCGTACTCGTACGAGCAGCTGTTCCTGACCATGAAGCGGCTCGGGTTGCCGCCGGCTTCGATGGAGCAGCAGTTCCGGCGCGTGCTGTTCAACCTGGTCGGCTGCAACCAGGACGACCACGTGAAGAACTTCGCGTTCCTGATGGACCGCCGCGGTCGCTGGGACATCGCGCCGGCGTACGACCTGTGTCACGCCGAGGGCGGTGACTTCACGGCCCGGCACCAGCTGAGCATCGCCGGCAAGACCGCGGGCTTCACGCGCGTGGACCTGAAGGAACTCGCCGATCACGCCGGGCTGCCGCGCGGTCGCGAACGGCGCCTGCTCGAGGAAGTGGTCGCGGCGTTCGCGGGTTGGCCGGCGCTGGCCGCCGAGCTCGGGGTGCCGCAGCGACTCGTGCAGCACGTGCAGCGCACGCTGCGGCTGTCGTGGTGAGTGCTGCGCCTCAACGAGCCACGTCGATGACCACCTGGTCGAAGAACAGCTGGCTGGTGTCCCCGGTTTCGTGCACGCGGGCCAGCATCACGTCGAGGCGGCGCTGCGGCTGCATAGCTGGCTTCGCCTTGCCGTTGACGAGGATCGTCACCTTGCGGTCGGGCCCGAACCACTCGGGCCCGAACCACAATCGCACCTGCTTGATACCGCGCGCCTCGACGAGGATCCGGTTGCCGTCGATGCGGCCGTGCAGCCGCGCGCACTGCTGGTTGACGCTGGCCCAGACCGCCTGCCGCACCTTGGCCGGCTCCTTGGGCACCGGCGCGCGCAGGGTGATGCGATCGCTCGGTTCCCACTCGCGCGGCGTGCGCTCGAGGCCCTGTAGCCAGTGATGCGCGCCATCGGCAGCGCGGTTCCAGACCTTGGTGATGTGGCGTGGGTAGGTCGTGCGGACGATCGGTTCGAGGCGTTCGGCACCGCGGGCGAGACCGAGCAGCCGCGGGCTCTGCTGCTCCGCCAGCTCGAAGCGGGTGCCCCACTTGCGCAGCAGCTGCTCGGCGTTGCGGCACGACTCGATGCCGTGGTCGGCCAACGTCGCGAACTCGGTGAAGATGGCGAGGTCCTTGCCGTTCTCGACGAACACGCCGGCGGTCACCGCGTAGCCGCCTTCGTGCACCAGGCCGCCGTTGCACGGGTAGATGCCGGCGAAGCGTTCGCTGCGCAGCAGACCGCAGTCCCACGTCGCGTGGCCGCCGCGGCCGTCGCCGAGCATGTGGACGCGATCGGGGTCGATCGGGTGCTGCAGCAGAAGATCGCGCAGCGATCGGGTGTGGCGCTCGAGTTCGGCCGGCGTCGACAGATACTGGTTCTTCTGCAGTTCGTCGGGAACCACGAACACGTAGCGATCCTTGCCGATGCCGTGCGCCTCGAGCTCGGGGATCACCGGCGCGGTGTCGACGAAGTCGGGCACGTAGACGAACAGCGGTCGCAGTGCGCCGGTGCTCGCCGGGCCGAAGAACAGCGCCGGATTGGCCTGATCCGGCGCGTCGACGAAGCGGTGGGTGGCGTCGATGCGGCCGCGTCGCCGCACCGCGTCGTGCGGCAGCAGGAAGGTCTTGCCGCGCAGCATGGCGATCAGTTCGAGGTCGCGGCCCTTGCTCAGCGTCAGCAGCGCCTGGAGCTCCGGGCCGCGGGCATCGCTCGCTGCGAAGTAGGTGCGCAGGGCAGTCGCCAGTTCGGTCGCCGGCGGGGCCGGTTGCTGGGCGACTGCCGCGGCCGCCATCAGCAGCGATCCGAGTCCCGCGAGTCGTGGCCGATGCATTCGGGCAGGATAGCGGGATGCGGCCGAGTTGCGTCGGGAGCCGCGACGCTCATTCGGCAGTCCGCCGCCTGTGTGGCGTTCGCGCGGTCGTTGCGCGCGTCGGTCAACGCGCGAGCTGAACGACGACTTCACCGACCTGCTGCGGGCGCACGACTACCGTGGCCGTGGCTGCTGCCACTTCGGCGAACGAGCCTTCGCGCGATGCCCAGGCGTGCACCGTCATCGGTACCGGCTCGACGTCGTCGAACGTGTACCAGCCGTCGCCTTCGGTGGCTCCCTGCCAGGCCGGGCCGCCTGCGTCGTGGTCCTCGCGGACCAGCACGACCCACGCACTGGCCGCCGGCGTACCGTTCGCGCGCAGCACGCGGCAGCGCACGCCGCCGCAGCGAGGCAACCGGACGACGAGATCCAACTCGCGAGCCCCGAGGTCGAACGGGCCGACGACCGTGCGCGCGAAGCCTTCGGCCGAGAACGCGAACGAAGTGCCGCCAGTGCGGGCGAGCGGGCCGATCCGGAAAGCGCCCGCTTGCACTTGGCCCACGTCCTGCCCGGACCAGTTGCGTTCGTCGTGGCGCACGCGTTCGATGTTCGCCGACGGGATCGGCGCGCCATCGGCGTCGGCGACGACACGCCCCGTCAGCACGAGGCCCTCGGCATCCTGGGCGCGCACGACGAGCTGCACATCGGTGGCGGGCGTCAGGAACGGCTCGCTGCGCGACCACAACTCGCGGCTGCCCGGCACCGCGGCGGTTAGGGCACGGCAGCGCCAGCCCGGCGGCACCAGCGCACGGAAGCGTCCATCGGCGTCGCTGGTCGGGCGCGGGAAACCGCCGAGCACGTCGCACTGCATGCTCATGCAGGCCGCGGCGACGGCATCCTCGCCGCGTCCGGCGAGAAGCAGCTCGGGCTCGACCGCGACCATGCGGCCCGCGAGCGGCTGCCCGCGCTCGTCGACGACGCGGCCGTGCACGGGTGCGAGCGGCGCCATGCGCAGCTGCACGACCTGTTCGGGGCGCGCGGCATCGATCTCGATGGATGCGACCGCCGGTGCCTTGCCCTCGCACCCCCCGACGAGCCAGAAGCTGCCGCCGCCATCCAGCGGGAACTCGAAGCGGCCATCGTCGCCGCATTCGCCCCGTCTCACGGTGTCCTGAGTCTCGGTTCCTGGCTTCCCCTGCAATCGCACGCGGCCGGCACTCGGCGCGCCATGCTCGTCGACCAGCACGCCGCGCACGACGAACGCGCCGTCGAAATGCAGTTCGACTTCCTGGGCGACGCCGGCCTGGAACACCAACTTCCGTGCACGGCTGTACTCGCTGCCGAGCACGGCAATCAGACTGTGGTCCCAGATCCAATCCGCGCCGGCGATGCCTTCGAGCACGAAGCGGCCTTCGACATCGGCGACGACCGCGGGTGGGCCCAGGATCTCGAAGGGGCCGTCCGCCAAGCTCGCTTCGACCCTGGCCCCCGCAGCCGGCCGCCCATCGGCGTGCAGCACCCGACCGCGCACCATGCCCGTCGGTTGCAGCACCAGCAGCAGTTCGTCCGGCAGGCGTCGCGTGCCTGTGCGCACGAGTCGATCGCCGGACCAACCGACGCCAGTCTGGCGTGCACTCAGCAAGGTCGGACCCGTCAGCGTCACGCGAACGCGACCTTCGGCGTCGGTGGTCGCGACGAACTGGCGCACGCAGGCATCGCGCCCGTTCGGCTCGACCGGTCGGCCGTCCGGGAGCTGCGGCACCTTCGCGACGAATCCTTCGACCTCGACCCCAGCGATCGCCGCGCCGGCGAGGTCGAGCACGCGCACCGGCAGCGCGATCGGCGTCGGGCCCGCTGGCTCGAGCGGCGCTGCCTGCGCAGCCGCACGGGGGTCGCCGGAGTCAGCGGCCACGCGGGCCACGCTCGCTGCCGCGCCCGGCGCCTCGGCGACAGCTGTCGTTGCTGTCGGTGCGGTAGCCGTGATCGCCCCGGGGTCGAACGGGCGCAGCTGCCAGGCGATCAGGCCGGCCAGGAGCACGAACGCCGCGACGAGGACCTTCTTCATGATGACTCCGAGTGCCAGCGCCGCGCCTGCCGGCACGGCTCCCGAACCTGCCGCCGCTGCCAGCACTCGCGCGCGCACGGCAGCGAGGGGTGCCTGCGCCGTCGCCGCTGCCGCGAGCCCGATCGCCAGGCCTTGCGGCAACCGCTGTCGCAGTAGTTCGAGCCCGCGCCACAGCTGCGTGCGCACGCTGCCCGACGAACGCTGCAGGCGCAGCGCGATCGCCGTCGGCGGCAACGTCTGCACGAGGTGCAGGTCGAGCACGGCGCGGTACGGTTCGGGCAGTTCGACGATGGCGCGCTGCACGGCATCGCGCACCTCGGCCGCCAACACCACCGTCTCCGGTCCGTCGTCGCGCGCCACAGCCACCCTGGTCGCATCCGGGGCCCGTCGCGACCGCCGGCGTGCGACCTTCACTTCGCGGTGCAGGATGCCGAGCAGCCACGGGCGCAGCGGCCGGTTCGGCTGCCAGCTGCCGGCGCGTTCGATCGCGCAGACGAACGTCGCCTGCAGCACGTCCTCGGCCATCGTGTGGTCGCGCGTCAGGTGCAGGGCGAGGCCGAACAGGTCGTCGGCGCACGCGTCGAACACGGCGCCGAGCGCCGCCGGGTCGCGGCTGCGGCAGAACTGCTGGAACGTGGCCTCGAGGTCCATCGCGGGTTTCCACCATCGCTCCGGCGGCGGCAATCGTCACGGAATCCGCGCCGGCCGCGGTGCACAAGCCCCGGACGGCGGTTGCCGCCCGCTGTCGCCCGGCCCGTGCCCCCGCCCCGCCGTTGCACCAGCGCCCCGCATCCGCGACAACCTCCCGGCGATGAGCAAGCGCCCGATCAACCCCGCCGAACTCGCCCCGCCGATCGGCTTCGCCCATGCGTTCCTGGTCGAGAATTCACCCGCCGCCACGCTCTACCTCGCCGGCCAGTGCGGCTACGACCACAGCGGCCGCATCGTGAACCCCGGCGACCTCGTCGCCCAGCTCGACCTCGCGCTGACCAACATCGGCCTGATCCTGCGCGATGCCGGCATGACCTTCGCCGACGTCGTGCAGCTCAACTTCTACGTCACCAGCCGCGACGACTACGCGACCGCGCGCAAGGCTTTCGGCCAGGTGTGGCGGCGGCACTGCGGCAAGCACTATCCAGGCATGGCGATGTTCCAGGTGGTGTCGCTGTTCGACCCGCAGGCGCTGATCGAAGTGCAGGGGATCGCGGCACGATGAACGCGACCAGGATGTTCGCGCTCGGCGCCGCGTGCGCCGCGTTCGTGGCCTGCGCGTCGAGCGAACCGGGCCAGCCGTCGGCGTTCGACCACAGCGGTGGCGAGGCGAAGGTCGTGCTCGCGCCGGACGGCTTCGGCACCCTCGACGACGAACGCATGCCGCTCGAGGCGATCGTGCTGCGGCTGCGCTGGCGCACGCGCGCGATGCCGGCCGAGCAGCTGCAGCGGTTCGTCGTGTCGGTGTGGCTGCCGGCGGAGCCTGGCAGCGACGAGCTCGAGCGGCGCGTGCTCGCCGCCAAGGAACGCATGCTGCAGGAACTCGACATCATGGACGTGGGCCAGGTCTACCTGCGCGTCGAAGGTGGTGGCGCATGAACGCGCTGCAACGCCGCATCCCGCCCGAGCTGGTGGTGTTCGACGTCGACGGCACCCTGCACGACACCTTCCGCTGGTGGGCGCCGGTGATCCGCAGCGGCCTGCAGCGCTTCGGTGCGATGCACGGCATCGACATGCCGATGCCGAGCGATCGCGAGGCCGAAGCGGTGGTCGGCATGAAGGACGCCGGCGTCTGGGCGCCGTTCCTGCCCGAGGCGCACAAGCATCGCTGGCAGGAACTGCGCGCCGTGGTCGTGCCGATGGAGGTCGAGGAGGTCTCGCGCGGCGTCGACTACCTGTTCGCCGGCGTGCGGCCGCTGCTGCTGCACCTGCGCGCGATCGGCGTCAAGGTCGCGCTGGCCAGCAACTGCCGCCGCACCTACATGGGCGGCATGCAGCACGGCCAGGGCCTGGCCGCGCTGACCGACTGGCAGTTCTGCCTCGACAGCGACGGCGTGCAGACCAAGACCGACATGCTGCGGGTGGCGCAGCGAGCCGCCGGTGGCACCGAGCGGGTCGTGATGGTCGGCGACCGCGAACCGGACCACGAGGCGGCGCGCGCGCTCGGCTGGCCGTTCGTGTGGCGCCACAACGATCGCTGCCAGATCGCCGACGCCGAGCTGGTCTGGCACGGCGATCCCGACCAGCTGCTCGCCGGCCTCGGTCTGCCCGGCATGGCCGGCAGCGCACGAGGCAGCGCGATTCCGAATACACTCCCCGGGCGGCCGTAGCCGCCACCTTCCCGTCCGGAGCCCGCAATGGACCTCGCCGTCATCCTGGTGCCGATCTTCGTCTTCGTGCTGTTGAAGATCGTGCTCGATCATCGCGCCCAGGCGCGCAGCGACAACGTGCGCCTGCTCGAGGAGGCGCTGAAGAGCCCGCAGGTCGATCGCCAGATCCTCGAGAACCTGACCTTCCAGTTGACCGGCAACCGGCCGATCCGCGAGCAGGGCCCCGGCAAGCTCCTCGCCTTGATCCTGGCGGCCGGTTGGATGGCGCTGTTCGTCGGCATCGGCCTGTGGATCAGCGGCAGCATGTCGCGCCGCACCGACCTGGTCGGCAGCGGCATCATCGTCGCCGTGATCGGCTTCGGCCTCGTCACCTACCCGTTCGCGCTGCGCGAACTCGAATCCCGCAAGCAGGCCTGAGCCCGGCGGCCGGCGGTCGGGCGGCACGATGTCGACCGCCGAGCCGTACGCTCGATTGCCGCTCCGGCACGCCCGGCTATGGTCCTGGGTCCCGCATCCGCAGCGACTCCATGGAGCCACCAGCCGACGACGAAGGCGCCACCAGGCCGATTTCCCATCCACCCCGGATCATCGGGGGGCGCTATCGGCTCGATCGCTTCATCGCCGCCGGTGGTTTCGGCACCGTCTACGAAGGCCACTACGCGATCCTCGACCAGGAGCGGCGCGTCGCGATCAAGCTGCTGAAGGCGCCGGCCGGCGCTGATCCGGCCACCACGCTGCGGTTCCGCGAGGAGGTCAAGACCTTGTGCCTGCTCGACCACCCGCACATCTGCAAGGTGATCGACGGCGGCGTCGACGGCGAGACGATGTTCCTGGTCATGGACTACGCCGAGGGCGGCAGTCTGAAGGCCAAACTGAAGTCGACCGCGGAGGGTGGTGTCGACCCGCAGCAGGCGATCGTCTGGCTGACCGAGGCCGCGCAGGGGCTGCTCGCCGCTGAACGCAATCGCACCGAGGACGGCCAGCCGGCGCCGGTCTACCACCGCGATCTGAAACCGGAGAACCTGCTGCTCCACCAGGGTCGCGTGGTGGTGGCCGACTTCGGCGCCGCCAAGCTCGGTGGCGAGAATCCGGGCATCACGTCCGAGATCGTGCCGGCGTCGTGGACGCCCGACTACGGCAGCCCCGAGCAGATGACGGGAGCCGTCGATCACCGCAGCGACATCTACTCGCTGGGGGCCACGTTCTTCCACCTGCTGACCGGTCAGTTGACGCGCAAGCGGCTGAAGAGCGCGGCGGCCCGCTTCGACAGCGTGCACGACCCGCGCCTGGTCAATCGTCGTGTGCCGAAGGCCTTGGGGGCGATCGTGCGGCGGATGACCGAGCCGGATCCGGCGCGGCGCTACCAGTCGTTCGCCGAACTGCTCGCCGATATCGAGGCCATGCAGCAGACCCCGCCGTCGCGCTGGAAGCCGCGCGCCGCGGTCGCGGTGCTCACGCTGGCGGCGGTCGCCATCGGGCTGCAGGCGGTGGGAGTGGTCAACTGGTTCGGCACCTCGGTGGTGCTGGACGACAAGGCCCCGCCGCTGGCCGCCGTGCGCGAACAGTGCCTCGCGATCGAACGCGAGCTGCTGGCGTTGCCGGCGTTCGACCGCACGCTGTTGCCGGAACTCGGCCGCCAGCTCGACGCCGCGTTGCGGGACACCAAGGCGGATCTCGCCGCCATCGCGCGGCTGCGCGATATCGGCATCACCGACGCCCAGCAGCCGAGGCTCGACCGCGACTTCGTGCCGGTGGTGGATCTCCGCCAGCGCGTCGAGCGCCTGCGGACGACGTTGCCGGAGCACATCGCCGTCGGTGACGAGCTGATGGCGCTGTCGGCCGGCATCGAGTCGTGCAGCGGGTTGCAGGCGCGGCAGCGCCTCGAGGACGTGCGCACCAAGGTGCGGCGACTGCTCGACGACGGTCCGCTGCGCGAACAACTGACCGCGGTCGAGGGCAGCATCGCGCGGGTGGAGCTCGCGCGCCGGCGCGCGGTCACCGATCTGCGGCTGCGGCTCGACCGGGGTGAGCTCGATGGACTGGCCGCGGCCGCGGCCGAGCAGGCGTCGTCGTTGCGCGGCATCGGCGAGGTCGAACTCGCCAACGAGGCGCGGCAGGTTGCCGACGGTGCCGAACGGGCCGCCACCGCGCTCGCCGGGCTGCCGTCGTGGTCGCCGCCGGCATCGGGCCCGGGTGCGGCGGACCTGCTCGCGCTCGGGTCGGCGCTCGATCGTCTCGCCGGTCTCGATCCGACCCGCGACGACGGTCAGCTGCGCGAATGGTGGAGCCGCGTCGCCGGCGACCGTCGCCGCAGCTGGGCGGCGCCGCTGGCGGCGTCGTTCCGCCGTGATGCCGAGGCATGGAACACGGCCGCGACGGCGTTCAACGAACGCGTGGACGCGGCGCGGCGCGAGCGCCAGGAACCGACGGCGCTGGCCCAGGAAGCGCGGCGGCTCGGCGACGACCGGCTGCAGCTCGAGCGCCTGCGTTCGGAGCTGGACGGTTTGACCGCGCGCGGGCTCGACGACATCGACCTGGTGCGGGCCCTGCGCACCCAGCTGCGCACCTTGTCGCCGCTGCCGGCGCGCAGCGCGGTCGACCTCGCCGACTTCGAGCAGCGCTTGCAGGATCGCCCCGATCACCGCAACTTGCCGACCGAGCTCGAGCAGGCGGCCCGGCAGCTGGATGCCGCCTACGATGCGCTGCAGACGGCGATCGGCAAGGCCCGCAGCGCGCCGCCCGAGCCCAGCGAGTGGGGCGATCTGTATGCACGCGACACCGAGCTGGTCGCGGCCAAGGACCTGTTCGCCAAGGCGCGCAAGACCTACGACGACCTGCAGGCGGTGAAGCGCGATCTGCCCGATCGCGCTGGCGCGGAGCTGGCAAGGCTGTGCGCCAGGAACCAGGCGACCGAGCAGTTCGCCGCGCTCGAGCTGCTGCGCGAACAGGTGAGTGCCGCGGTGGCGAAGGTGATCGACGAACGGCGCGTCGCGGTCGAGGCCGCGGAGGCGGCGTTCACCAAGGGCACCGACGATCCGGCCGCGAACGGTCGGGCTGCTGGCGCACTGGCGGCCAAGCTGCGCGACTGCGGCGAGACCGAACTGGCGGCGCGGGCCGCGGCGGTCGCCATCGCCGCCGAGCGGGCGCGCGCGCGCCTGGCCAGCGTCCCGTCGTGGCAGCCGGCGACCGCGGGCGGCCGCGAGCTCGGCGATCTGCAGCAGCTCCCGGCGGCGATGACGACCTTGGCGATGGCCGCGGTCGACACCGAGGACCGGTTGCTGGCCAGCTGGTGGAGCATGCGCAAGCAGGCGCTCGCCATCGCCTGGAGCGGCGCTGCCGAGCAGCGTTGGCAGCAGCTGCGCACCGCGTTCGAGGCCGCGTTCGCGACCGCCGCCGCCGATCCCGAGGGTGCGGCCGCGGGCGCCGCGCTGACCGTCGAACGCGATGCCGCCGAGGACCTGCGCAAGCAGCTGCTGGCGGCCGGGGCGCCGTTCGGTATCTCGTACTTCGGCGCCGCCACCAGCGTGCCGCTGCCGACCCAGCCCCCACGCGCCCTGGCCGGGGACGTGCCGCTGCCCGAGGGTTGGCCGGACCCGCGCTTCGTGCCGCCCGCTGGCATCCAATCGCTGCGGGTGCGGGCCGATGACCCGATCTGCCGCACGCTGTATCCACCCGAGTTCCTGGCCGAGGCGGAACGGGCCGGGCTACGGCTGTGGTTCCTGCCCGGGCGCACGGTCAACAAGGTGCCGATCCATCAAGTCTGGTGCCGCAGCCAGGACCAGCAGCGCGCGGCGCTGATCGACGTGCATCCGGTGACGTTCGGCGAGCTGCCGCGCGAACTGCTGACCAGCGAGTATCGAGGCTCCGCGTTCCGCGACCTGCCGGCCGAGACGATGCTGTTCGACACCAGTCCCGGTATCGCGCAGCGGTTCGCCGCCGCGATCAGCGAGCGGGTCAATCGCACGCAGACCGGCGCCACGCCCGTTCGCTACGAACTGCCCCCCGCCGATCACCGCGCCTGGCCCGGCTGCGAGAGCTTCGGCGCAGCACCTGCAGTCGTGCCGCGAGATGGCTTCCAACCCGTTGTCGAGCGCCCGCTTGCGGGGCTGGCGCAGAACGGACTCGGCTACCTCTACCGCGGCCTGCGGGAATGGACCGCCAACGGCGTGGTCGGCGCCGCCGAGATCCGCGGTCGGGGCGATGATGCACCGCGACAGAAGGACACCGGCTTCCGGCTGGCCCTTGTTCTGGTGCGACGGTAACGAGTACCGTCCTCCGCCCGGGTGGTGGCATCTCGCCCAGGCCATACCGGGGACTCTCTCGTCTTCGAAGGATCCCGAATGTCCGTTCCACCATTTCGTCGTTCGCCCGTCCGCCGTCGCGGCTGGTGGCTGCCAGCGCTGCTGCTGACCGCGTGTGCGACCAATGACACCACCAGCGTGTTGCGCGAGCTGCCGCCGGCCCCATTGGTGGTCGTGATCGACAGCGACGTGCCGGCCGGCAGCGGCGACGCCGAACTGCAGTTCCGCGCCACCGCGGCGGAGATGCAGACCATGCTGGCACAGGAACTGCGCGCGCTGGATGCGAGCAGCCGCGTCGTCACCCGCAGCGAGCTCGGCACCGATCGCGCCGATGTCGCGATCAAGCTGGTGCCGCGCGGCGAGATCCGCTTCGAGCACACGGCGACGGCGAGTTATCTCGGCGCCGGCGGCCTGTGGCTGGTCAGCTGGATCGGTGGCCTGCTGGTGCCCGATTCGACCTACACGGTGCGCATGGACGCGAGCTGCCGCTACGCGCAGGCCGGTGACGAGGCCGAGTACTTCGAACGCGAGGTCGCCGGCGGCGAGGTCGACCTGAGCTTCTTCGAGCGCAACGACCTGATCAGCCTGCCGGCCCTGCAGTCGCTGGTGCTGCCGCCGTTCTGGACCACGGACCAGTCCGACAAGACCAGCGCCGCGCTGACCCGCTCGAGCATGCAGCTGGTGGCGCGACGCATCGCGACCGAGCTCAAGCAGGACTTCGAACGCCTGGCGGAGGTCGAGTTCCTGTGCAGTGTGCGGGTGCAGACGCCGCGCAACGGCCAGAAGGTCTCTGCCCGCACCATGCCGATCACGCTGACCGCGGTGTCGCAGGCCAGCGACCCGGTCAGTCGGGTCACCGCATCGGTGAACGGCGGCGCGCCGCAGCCCCTCGAGCTGGTGCTCGGTCGCGACGGCGCCTCGAAGGTCGAGGCGCGCGGCGAGCTGCAGGGCCTCGACCCCGCCGCCGAGAACTGGGTCCGCATCGATGTCACCGCCGGCAAGATCTACACGCGCACGCTGCGTCTGAAGGGGAACTCGTGAACACGCCATCCATGCAGGGCACTCCCTGGTCCAGGTTCGCTCCGAAGTCGGTGTTGGCGAGCGTGCTGCTGCTCGCGGGCTGCGGTCCGGTCGCCATCGGCGCCGCGGTCGGCAGCGCCGGCGGCGGCGGTGGTGCGGCCGGGCCCGCCAGCCCGACGCTGGCGCGGCTCGACCCCGCCTTCCAGCCCGATGCCGACCGCACCGTGGTCGGCGTACGCATCGCGCAGTCGAGCAGTCGCCAGGTGCGGTTGCGCCTCGAGTACGACCTCGGCCAGGGCCGCGTGCCGGTGCCGGCCGCCAACCTGTTGCCGTACGATCCCGCCGGTCGTCGGCCGGCCCCGCTGCTGCCGCTCGATGCGGCGCAGAACTTCCTGGTGACGCCGTCGAGCGGTGGCACGGCGGTCTACCTGTCGTGGGATCACCGCGCCGATCTCGGCCAGGTCGAACGGCGCAACGTGACGTTGTTCGCGGTGTTCACCGATGCGCTGCTGAGCCAGGCCGACTTCGCGTCGGACGCGGCCAACTCGGTGCAGCTGCTGGCGAACGCCACCGTCGGCCGCGAGCTCGGCCAGCTGTCCGACCTGGTGCTGCGGCGTCAGTCGACCGATCCGGAGAGTGCGTTCGTCGTCGATGCGGTGCTGCAGGATCGCGGCGGTGACCGCGAGGCGACCGGCTTCTCGTTCGAGTACGCGGTGACCTCGGCGGTGCCGCAGGAGAGCGACTTCGTGGTGCTGCCGCCGGCCATCCCGACCGCGGTGACCGACACCGAGCAGCCCGACGGCTCGGTCCGCTCGACGCTGTCGTTCGGCTTCGACCCGCTGCAGCTCGGCGTGCCGTTCGGCGACTACACGAACTTCTGGATCCGCGTGCAGGCGCGCGAGACGTATCCACAGAATCGCAGCGACCTGCCGGCGTCGGTGCTGGTCGGCCCGCAGAACCTGCTGCAGCTCGCGGCGACCAGCGTCGGCTTCGCCCCGCGCATCGAGGGTGCTCGGGTCGTCAACCCGGGCTCGGCCCAGAGCAATGCCGGCGATCCGGGCAAGCCGTGGCTGCGCCTGCCGATCTCGGTGTCGATCACCAATCCGTCGCCGACCCGCGCGATGCGCGTGCGGCTGCAGGGCCGCTACGAGATCGACAACACGACCTTCCCGTGCACGCCGGTGCTGGACGGCGATCCGCAGACCGACGCCGAGTTCGACCTCGCCCCGCTCGAGCGGCGCCGGCAGTTCGTGGTGTGGAACGTCGCCTTCGACGAAGGCCTCGGCAACCGGTTGGTCAACGACCCGCCGTACAGCACGCCGCGGCTGTGTCAGGTGAGCGTGGAGGCGGTGCGGATCGCGAGCCCGGGCTCGGCGCTCGCCGGTGCCCCGCTGCGCGCGTCCGCGTCGGCCGGACCGACGCAGTTGAGCACCAATCCGTTCGTCGACTTCCGCGAGAACCTGCTGGCGGACGTCGGCCGCACCTGGTCGGCCGGCGACGAGCAGACGCAGGCGACGCGCGATCTGTTCTTCACCCGGTTCCCGACCAGCGGTGGCGGCGCGCAGGAGACGACGCTCGGCCTCGACCAGCAGTTCGAGCCGCTGCAGATCACGCCGCCGCCGCCGGTGTTCGACTTCCTCGCCGCCACGCCGCCGGTCAACAACGGCGTCTATGACCTGGTGCCGACCGACTTCGATCCCGACGCGCCGGACTGCCTGGTCTGGATCGACGGCTCGTTCCGCTACGTGCGTTGGCCGAACTCGGCCGGCGCGGTGGTGGAGCAGCTCGGTCCGGTCGGGGCCGCACTCGGCCGGCGCGGGCGCGATCCGATCACGTTCACGATCGGCTCGGGCAGCGCGCAGCAGAAGGTCGCCGTGTTCCACACCTGGGACGAGCAGGTGAGCGGTGGCAACAAGACCGTGCAGGTGCGGCTCACCGCCGTGGCGCGCAACAGCCTCGGCGGCTTCGCGATCACCACCGGCCCGGTCGACACGTTCTTCCTGAACGGCACCCCGGCCGTCAACATCAGCGCCGTCGGTGGCGACTTCGACGGGGATCCGGCGACGCACGAACTGGTGCTCGGCACCTCGGGCACCGAGCGCGCCACGGCGCCGCTGCCGGGTCTGCTGCACCGCTGGACCTTCTCGTTGTCGGGCGCCCAGCTCGTGATCTCGGCGCCGGCGCCGCTGGCGACGATGCCACCTGCAACTGGCGATGCGACCCGCAACATCAGCGCCTGGCTGATGACCGGCTGGCGCGACGAGGCCGGCTCGCGCGACGGCCTCGTCGTCGTGCGCCAGCTCGACGGCACCCCGACGCTCAACCGCGAACTCGACGTCTGGGTGCTGCGGCAGAACGCCGGCGGTGGCCTGCAGACGTCGTGGTCGCTGCTGACCAGCGAGCTGTCGGCGCGGCCGGTCGGGCAGGGCGGCTTCCCGGAGCTCGGCATCACGTCGCTGCGGCGTGTGTTCGCCGAGGACCTCGACGGCAACGTCGACGGCATCGGTGGCTCGGACCTGCTGCTGGTGTTCGAGCGCCGTGAGTCGGCGACCAACCAGGTGTTCGCCGATGTGTGGCTCTACGCCCGCCGCGCCGCGCGGCCGGCGCAGTGGCGCCGCATCGTCAAGGACCTGGTGGTGCTGGATCCGGTCACCCTGCAGCCGTATTCGCAGTTCGGCGGGCAGGTCGACGCCGAGGCGTTCCAGCTCGTCGACGTCAACGGCGATCGCCTGCTCGACCTGCTGACGGCGGAGCGGCGGCTGCTGCCGCCGGTGCCGCCGGCGCAGCCGCAGCCGGCGCGTGACGCACACTGCAACTACCTCGCGTCGTCGCTGTCGGGCGTGGCCGGCAAGTTGCGCAATCTGGGCGCCGAGGCAGGCCTGCCTGAACGGCGCTCGGTGCTGCCGGGACTGTTGGATGCCGATGGCGACGGCAACACCGACGTCGTCACGGGTGGGTTGCTGCTGCTCGGCAGCCCCGACGGTACCTACACGCAGGCACGCAGTCTGGTGGCCGGCCCTCTGGCCCGCCATCGCGTCGAGCGCTTGTTCCTCGATGCGCCGGCGGACTCGATGGAAGTGATCGTCGGCGACGAGTCGATCAACGCGCAGAACCGCGTCTACCGCCTCGGCGGCATGGGGGCCGGAGTCACCTCGCTGTCGGTGACGACGCTGTTCGACTACTCGCTCGGCGGCAGCGGCGACCTGCGCGAGGTGCGCACGCTGACCGCGCCGGACACGGGCGCGCGCCGCGTCAAGGACCTGGTCGGCCTGGTCGGTGGCCCGGCGACCTCGTCGTTGCGCCGCGGGCGCGTCGAGGGTGGCACGACGCTGCTCAGTGCCTCGATGTGGAGCGGCCAGGTCGCCACCGCGGCCGGCCTGGCGCTGGTGCGGCGCTCGGCGATCCCGCTCGGCAGCACCGCCGGCACCGAGGCGGAGGTGCAGGACGTCGTCGTCGCCGATGCGCAGAACCCGGGCCGCGTGGTGATCTTCGAGTCGCACAACGCCTACCAGCCGCGCACGTTCGACTTCGCCGGCGAGAACGTCGTGCGCATCGCCGAGGGCTCGATCGGCAGCGACAGCCTCGAGGATCTCTGCGTGCTGACCGAGCAGAACGGCATCTACCGCGTGCGCTGCCTGCAGCAGAGTGCGGATCCGTCGTTCGGCATCGGCCAGCCGGCGGCGCAGCTCGAACTGGCGCGCTTCCAGCGGCCGTTCGCGAGCTCGGCGATCCGTTCGCTGCAGTTCGATCGCGGCGCGCGCGCGTTCGCGCAGGGCTTCCTGCTGGTCGACGACGACCAGGGCGGCAGCCTGCGCAGCGAGGTCCGGTTGCTGCGGCCGATCGGTGACAGCGCCGGGCTGGCGTTGCGCATGGTGCGTTCGCCGCTCGACCAGCCGGTCGATCTGCCGATCGAGGCGGTCGTCGCCGACCGCGACAAGGACCAGCTGATCGAGGTCACCGGCGGTCAGCGCGCCGTCACCCAGGGGCTGCAGACGCTGCAGACCAACATCGCGCCGCAGTGAGTCGCCGCCGACGGCGGCGATGACAAGCGGGGTCGCGCGCGCTTCGATGTGCGGTACGAATTCAAGGCGAGCGCCCCTTTTGGACAGAGTATCCAACGCGTAGTCCTGATGGCACCGGCTTCCGTCACGCACGGGCAAGATCCGAACCAACGGTGGGAACCCCTTGTTTTTGACTCGACCAAGAAGAGCGTCTGGGTTGAGGCGACGACGGACGCCTCTGCGGTGCCGCCGGGGTACTAAATGATGTTCGCGATCTCGAGTGCTGGAGTGCCTTCCATCGCCCACTGGGTGCAGTTGCTGCCATGAACAACGGCCCCAAGAGGACGGCCTGGGCTGAGGCCGCGATGCTTGCCGGCGTCTTGTCCACTGCCGGCGCTCAGCAGCAGGTCATGCGCATCGATCGACCACCTCAGGGACCTTTTGGTAACCAACTGGCAGCCATTGGTGACAGGAACGGCGACGGTCATGCAGACATTGCGGTTGCCGTCTACGTTCCGATCATTCCGACCAGCTCGACTCTTGTCCCCGAGCTTTGGTTCTTCTCTGGCTCCACCGGCCAGCCGCTCGGACAAGGCCGCAGGAATTTCATCCAGCTGGCCTCTGCAGGGGACTCCGATGGCGACGGGGTAGGTGACTACGTCCTGTCTTGTAGCGGGCCAGCCGTAGCACCCTGCTATCCCTACGAGTGCGCCGCGGTAGAAGTGCGAAGCGGAGTGACGGACGCGCTGCTTTGGCAATGCAACGTCTACCCCTTCTCCGAGATGGGAACCATGCTGGTCAGCGACCTGGATCTCGACGGCGATTCACGCCCGGACGTGCTGACCGCGACGACCTATCCATCCTTCCCAGGCATGGGCGGTGGCAGCCTGTTCGCGATCTCGAACGGCGGCAAGGTCCTCTACGAACTCAGATCCCCCGCCGGAGAAGCCTTCGCCCCGGGCATCGGCAAGTTCACAGACTACGACGGTGATGGCTGCGACGACTTTTTGCTCGGCATCTACGTCGCACCCGGTGGCGCAGTAGACATCCGCTCCGGCAAGAACGGCAATCTGCTTCGTCGCCTCCCCGGGCACCCACCCGTTCTGTGGGGCCACGGCGCCACCGCGGCGATGATCGGCGACCAAGATGGTGACGGCATCCCAGATGTGATTTCTGGCGACAGCGGCTTTGGTACACCGGGCGTTCTGCAGGTCCTGGGCAGCGTGACCGGCAACCTGATCCATCGTTGGCAAGTAACCCAACCGGGTCTAGGTGGCGACAACTTTGGCTATCCAACGGTCGCCTGCCTCGACATCGACCGCGACGGCATCGAGGACGTCGTCGCAAGCGCCGAGAATGGCCCAATAGCCAGCTGGGGGCAGTACGCGTTCTCTGGCCGAGACGGCACCTTGATGAAGCGGTTCACCGCCACCGCACAAGCTGGCATCATGGGCACGGTTCGAGCTTTCCCACCTCAGCCAGGAGATCTGTTCCGCAAGTACATCAGCATCGGCTTCACCGGCTACGTGGGAGGCATCTACATGTTCTCAGGCGCGCCCGGCGGAGTCATCCAGACGGGCGCCGGAGCCCCCGGCACCCTCGCAGAAGCCCCCCGCATCGGCGTCCGCAAGTTCGAGCCCTCCGGCTTCCGTATCACGCTGACCGACGCCGAACAGGGTGCCCCCGCCTTCCTGGTCCTCGGATTCTCGCAGCCACCCCAACCAGGAATCAACCTGCAGGCCCTCGGCTTCCCCGGCTGCACCCTGTTCCCCAGCCCCGACATCTACGGGCTGAAGCTCGTCGGCACCGCGGGCATCGCCGCTGGCTACGCGATGCACGACTTCACCCAACAACTGCGCGCGACCCCCGGCGTCGGCACCTACGCCGTCTACGCCCAGTGGGTCGCTCTCGGACAGACATGGCCCGGCGGCGTCAGCGAAGCCATCCGCCTGATCGTGCAGTAGCGCCACCGGCGAAGCCCGATCGCCGTCGTAGCGCTCAGCCCTTCGTAGTCTTGAACACCACCCGCACGGGCGCCAGCTTCTTGCCGTCGGCGCTGCGGCACGAGTCGAACTTGCCGCGGTTCGGTCGGCAATGCGATGCACCAGCTGCTGCACGTCGGCGTCGTTCACCTCCCGCTGCGCGTGGAACTCCGGCTGACCGCGACTCGGCTCCCAGCCGTACAAACCGTCCAGCTGATCGAGGTCACCGGCGGTCAGCGCGCCGCCACCCAGGGGCTGCAGACGCTGCAGACCAACATCGCGCCGCAGTGAGTCGCCGCCGACGGCGGCGATGACAAGCGGGGTCGCGCGCGCTTCGATGTGCGCTGGCGGAGTGGCGCGTGGTCGACACCGCGGTGACGGTGGTCTGGAACGAGCGGCTGACGACGACCGCGGGCCGTGCGTTCCTGCGCCAGGGCCGCATCGAGCTGAACCCGCGGCTGCTCGGCAAGGCGCCGGCCGAGGTGCCGATGGTGCTCGTGCACGAGACCGCGCACATCGCCGCGTTCCGGCTGTTCGGCGCCAACATCCCGGCCCACGGCCGGCACTGGCGGTCGCTGATGCGACTCGCGGGTTACGCGCCGGAGGTCACGCACAAGATCCCGGTCGACGATCTGCGCCAGGGCCGCCGCCGCTACGTGTATCTGCGCGTCTGCGAGCAGTGTGGGGATCGCCAGCTGCTCGAGGCCCCGCGCTACGGCAAGTGCGGCGGCTGTTCGGCGCGCGACAGCTTCCTGGTCATGAAGGCCAAGGCCGGGCCGGCCGGCGAGGCGGCGCTGCAGCGGCTGTCGCTGGCGGACGTGCGCGCGGCGTTCGAGTGAGAGGCTGAGAGGCCGCCGTCAGTCCGGCAGCACGACGGCCGCGCGCCGTTCCGCCGGCGTCACCTCGAGCCGCACGATCTTGCCGGCCCGGAACTCGCACTCGACCACCGTGCGCTGCGGTGCGTGCAGCCGGAACGACACGTCCCAGTCCTTCGGCCAGCACGGCAGCACGCGGATCGCGCCGTCGTCGCACTGCAGCAGCATGCGTTGCACGGTGTCGAGCAGGTTGCTGCCGTGGCACTGGTCCGGGCACCAGTCGAAGTTCGGGCCCCACATCGCCGGGAAGCGGTGCGCCGCGTGGCTGTTGGCGAGCCGCGCCAGCACGTTGTCCCGCGCCTCGTCGACAAGGCCCAGCAGGGCAGCGAGCTGGCCGTCCTGCGGCCAGCCGTGCCGATGGCGATCGTGGCGGGCCCGATACGTCGCGCGCGCGAGCTCGAGCTCGGGCTTGCCGAGGCCGTGCAGCCGGAACGGGAACACCGCGTAGAGCTCGGGGCTCTCGACGTTCTGGCGGCTCGGGTCGTACTTCGCCGCCGGCGCGAGGCGCCGTTCGCCGTTGACCGTGTGCACCGGCACCGGCGGCAGCCGCTGCTCGAGCTCGGCCCACTGCTGCAGCCGATCGGGCGGCATCAGCTGCGGCGCGAGCGTGCGCAACCGCTGCAGGCACCAGTGCAGGCCGGCGACCGTCGGCAGATCGTCCTCGACGCCGTGCCAGTGGGTCTCCAGCGCCTGCGTCGGCGTGAGTCGCAGCCGGTCGCCGTCGCCGCGCGGATACGCGGTCGCGAACCACTGCAGCACCGGCACCGCGATCGGCAGCAGCTCGGCGCGCAGGAACGCGTCGTCGCGTTCTTGGTCGTAGCGATCGAGCAGCAGCGCCAGCAGTTCGAGCCCTTGGTTGCGGGTGTGTTCCCACCACGGACACAGCACCTTGCCGACCGGCTGGCCGTCGCGTTGCCAGCCGTAGTCGCCGTTCGCATGGGTGCCGAACGGCGTCATCGTCTCGGGCCAGTAGCCGCCCTCGGCGCTGTGCCACACCGAGGCCCGCGCCACCGCCGCCGCCAGCGTGCGGCGATAGAACGCGAACAGCGGCGCCTGCTGGTCGAAGTCACCCTGCGCCAGCATCGGGTAGTACGGCAGCCGCGTGTTCTGCCACCAGAAGCAGTCGCCCCAGCGGCGCCAGTCGGCATCGTGCGGCTGACCACCGGTCGGCTTCGGTTCGACGGTGAAGATCGAGCCGTTGAACTTGATCGGGAACTTGCCGCGGCCACCGCAGGCCTGGATCCAGCGCTGCAGCACCAGCGCCTGCGTCAACCGCGACGGCGGCGGTGGGTCCGTGGCGCGACCTCCGGGATGACTGTCGGCGACCAGCTTGCCGTCGCACGACAGCGTGATGCGGCCCGTCATCGCGTCGAACGTCGCCCCGACCGTGTGCGTGGTGTCCGGCTGCAGCACGTCCTTCGCGACCAGTTGCCGATCGCCGACGATCAGCCGCAGCGCGCGGCCCGGGTGCGTGTCGAACAGGAAGCCGTCGCCGGTGCCGGCGGTGAGCTTGTCGACGATGCGACCGATCGGGTGCGCGGCGTCCTGGCGCAGACGTGCTTCGATGCGGAAGCCGCGCGACAGCGGCAAGGCGCGCCATGCGTCGTCGACGACCGGCAGCGCCGTGCCGGGGGCATGCCGGATCAGTGGCACGACGGCCGGCAAGCTCGGTGCGGGCATCGCCGGCAGCGGTGCCGGGCTGCTCCAGAGCTGCAGTTCCTCGATCGAGCCTTGGAAGCGATTGCCGCCGTCGCTGTCGACGCCGATGCGCAGCGGGTGGTCGTTCTGCGGCACGGTGGCCGTCTGGTCGCCGTTGACGAACACGTACGAGCGTTGCCAGAACGCACGCCACCACGCGGCCGTGCGCTGCTGCGCGGTCGCGGTGTCGGTCGCCGCCAGCAGCTCGCGCGCATGCGTGGTCCAGGCCTCCGGCGTGCTCGGCTGCAGGCACGGCGCGGCGATGCGCAGCGCGTGGCGCCCGCCCGGCGCCGTCGCGACGTCGAGCGCACCGGGCACCGGTGCGAACAGCAGCATGCGTTCGGCCGCCGACAGCAGCAGGCCGAAGGCGCGACCCTGCAGCACGTCGTCGACGGTCGCGGCCGGCAGGCCCTGCCGCGCCGCGGTGAAGCCGACCACCGAGCTGCGGTTGTGGTGCAACCAGCCCACGTGCGAACCGCCCTCGGCGCCGGCCACGTCGAGCGCGAGGTCCGCCGACTCGGTGACGGCGACGTCGTCCGGCGCATCCTTCATGGTCCAGCTGGACGCGAGTTCCTCGCCGCGCAGCCGCTTCTCGTCGAGGCGCCACGAGCGCACCTGCGCCTGCAGCGTGTGCTGCCGGGTGCTGTCGCTGGTCACGTGGATCACGTCGCTGTCGCTGTCGACGAACAGCTGCAGCACGACCTTGTCGTCGCCGCTGCCGAGCGTGACCTGGATGCAGCCTTGTTCCAGCAGCAGGCGCTGTTCGAAGCCCGGACTGCTCGGCATCGGCGTCACCGCGAACGACAGCGCGCCGAGCTTCAGCAGCCGCGACGCCTCCGAGAACGCGTCGGTGCGGGCGACGTAGCAGTGCAGTCGACCGTCGGGGGTGCACCAGACGTTGGCGCCGACCTCGCCGTTGCCGATCGGCATCGAGCCGCTGGCATCGGCGCTCGGCGTGCGCCAGACGACGTCGTAGGCGGCCAGCTGCTGGGCGCGCCCGGACGCGGCGGCGAGCAGCAGCGCGGCGGGCAGGAACACCGGAGACCTGGACAGCATCGCCGCAGGATACGGAATCGTCGCCCGGTTCGATGCGGCTGTCGGCGACTGCTATACCTCGCCACCTCTCCATGTCGCCCCAGCACATCCCGGTCCTCGACGGCCTGCGCGCGTTCGCCGTCCTGTTGGTGCTGTGGTGCCACGTACCGGTGACCATCGCCGGCTATCCGGAATGGCTGAAGGTCGGCGAATGGCTGCTGCGACCGGGCAACCTCGGGGTCGAGCTGTTCTTCGTGCTGAGCGGGTTCCTGATCACGCGGATCCTGCTCGCCGAACGGGAACGCGGCACGCCGGTGCGCTGGTTCCTGCTGCGGCGGCTGCTGCGCATCTTCCCGATCTACTACCTGCTGCTGTTGGTGATGGCGGCGCAGCGGCCGGCGGCCGAGATCGGCTGGTGCGCGGCCTATCTGTTCAACATCGTGTCGATCGTGCAGCCGATGCCAGGGCCGCTCGAGCACACGTGGTCGTTGTGTGTCGAGGAGCACTTCTATCTGTTGTGGCCGCTGCTCGCGTCGTGGTTGCCCGCCCATCGCAGCAAGCAGGTGTTGCAGTGGGTCGTCATCCCGCTGGCGATCGGCACCGCGATCGCGGCGATCGTGTGGTGGCCGCAGTACGCGCCGCGCACGATCGAGCGCTTCACGCCGTGCCGCTGCCTCGGGCTCGCCGCCGGCGCGCTGCTCGCGCACGCCGAGGCACGGGTGACCGGCGACCGACGGTTCTCGCTGTGGTTCACGCTGGCCGCGGCGGTGGTGCTGCTGGTGGGGCATCCGCACGTGTTGTTCCTGTTCGGGCCGTACTGGGCCGGCAGCACCACGGGCTGGTTCGCGCTCGATTGGGCGGTGCTGGCGTGGCGGCTGCACACGACGCTACTGTGCACGGTGGTGGTGATGTGGTGTCTGCGCGGTCACGGCAGCGGCTGGTCGGTGCGTTGGCTCGCGTGGGCGCCATTGCGCGGCATCGGCCGCATCAGCTACGGGCTCTATCTGTACCACCTGCCGATCTACTACTGGCTGGCGCCGACGCCGACGCTGCCGGAGATCTGGCTCGCGGTCGGGGCGACGTTCGCGGCGGCGATCGGGTCGTACTTCGTCGTCGAACGGCCGCTGCAGCGCTTCGGGGCGCGGTTCCGGGGGCGGCGGCCGGCGGCGCCGCGGCCGGAGGTCGCCTGACCCTGGCGGCGGCGGGTGGCGGATCTACCGCGTCGCCGACGCCTGCGCGTGGCGCTGGTCACGGCCACTGGCCATCCCTATCCTCGGACGGATTCCGCATTGCGGATCAAAAGGAGAAGACGTGCCGAACATGCTGACCAGCAAGTTGCAATCTGCCAAGGACGCCGCCGTCGACCTGTTCCTCGGTACGGGGAAGGCCTTCGAAGGCCTGACCGCGCTCGCGGCATCGACACGACCGACGCACAATGTCGTCGGCGTCGGCGTGGGACCGAAAGAAACGGATGGACAGGTTTCGGTAGGCAAGTGCATCCGCTTCTATGTCGAGCGCAAGGTGGCTGAGGCGTCGATTCCCAGGGAGTTCATCATTCCCAGGACGATTCGAGGCGTCCCGACCGACGTCATCGAGACCGGCCGCTTCCACGCGCTCGCGCTGCCGATCGCCCGCACGCGCATGCGGCCTGCCAAGGGCGGCTGCTCGGTCGGGTTCCGGTTCACCGGTGCGAAGGCCGGCTACGTCATGGCCGGCACGATGGGCACGTTGGTGACCAATGCAGCGGGCAAACGCTTCATCCTGAGCAACAACCACGTCATCGCCAACGAGAACGCGTTGCCACTCGGCAGTCCGATCTTCCAGCCCGGATTTCTCGACAACGGCGATCCGGCGACCGACCAGATCGCAAAGCTGAGCAAGTTCGTGAAGATCAAGGCTTCACCGGCATGGAACCGCGTCGATGCGGCGATCGCGGAGCTGCTGCAGCCGAGTCTCGCGGTGCGCAACATCTTGCCGTCCGTGGGAGCCTTGAAGAGCACGGCTCCGATCCCTGCCGCGATCGGCATGAAGGTCCACAAGCACGGTCGCACCACGGGCTATCGACGCGGTACGGTCGTCGACATCGCCGCGGACGTGAACATCACGTTCGACTTCGGCACCGCGCGGTTCGCCGACCAGATCGTGATCGTCGGCCAGGCCGGCCAGTCCTTCTCCGATTCGGGCGACTCCGGTTCCTTGATCGTGACCCGGCCAGGCGGCCGTGCGACGGGACTCCTGTTCGCCGGCTCGGCCTCGCACACGATCGCCAATCACATCGCCGACGTGTTGAGCGCGCTCAAGGTCTCGCTGCTATGATGCAGGCCCCCGTCCAGCACCTCGCGCCTGCCCTCCGTCCGACGATGCCCCGCGTCCCTGATGTCGCCACCCTCAAGCGCCGGCTGTCGCCGCGCCTCCTCGACATCGATGGCGTCAGCGGAATGGGGCTGCCGAGAGGCAAGCTGACTGTGTATCTGGCCGTGGACAGCGAGTCGGTCCGTCGCCGGGTGCAGGAACTGATCGCCAAGCTGGCGCCCGGCACCCGGCCGGTGTTCGAGGTCACGGGACCGCTCCGCTCCCAGTGAGTCGTGTAGCGACCTCTGCCTGCCCTATGCTGCGCCGCCCACCGTGAGCCGACACCGCGACCTGTTCGAAGAGATCGTGCGCCTGCGCCAGGAAGGCATCCCCGCCGCCCTGGCCACCATCGTCGGCACGCGTGGCTCGACGCCGGGCCGCACCTCGATGCGCCTGCTGGTGCTCGGCGACGGCACGTTCCTCGGCACCGTCGGCGGCGGTTGTCTCGAGGCCGAGGTCTACGACACCGCCCTCCAGGTCCTCGCCGACGAGCAGCCGCGCTCGCTGCAGTTCCGACTGACGGAACAGGACTCGCCCGATTCGGGCCTCATGTGCGGCGGCGAGGTGACGATCTTCGTGGAACCACTGACGACTCCTTCGGTGTGGATCTTCGGCGCCGGCCACGTCAGCAAGGCGCTGTGCCAGATGGCGGCGCTGGCCGGTTTCCGGGTCACGATCGCCGACGATCGCTCCACCTATGCGACCGCCGAGCGCTTCCCCGAGGCGAGCGAGGTCATCGCGATGCCGTACGCGGAGGCGGTCGCGAAGATGGCGATCCGCCAGAACAGCTACGGCATCGTCGTCACGCGCGGCCACAAGGAGGACGGCCACGTGCTCGAACTGCTGGGCCGGCGCTTCGCGCGCGGCGAGCGGCTGAAGTTCCTCGGCATGATCGGCAGCAAGACCAAGCAGGCGCTGCTGTGGAAGCACCTGCGCGAGGCGGGCATCGGCGACGACTTCCTGGCGACGGTGCGGACGCCGATGGGTGCGTATCTCGGCGGCAAGACGCACGAGGAGATCGCCGTGTCGGTGGTCGCCGAACTGATCGCGGTGCGGCGGCTCGGGCAGGATCTGTCGGCGTCGTGGGCGGGCCGCAAGAAGGAGAAGGGGCGCGTCGACGGCGTGCGCGACCTGCCGGCCGACGAGGCGTGATGCCATAGCTTTGCGCACCATGGCTTCAGCCCGGCAGGAGCGGCGGTTGCATGTGCTAGTGTGGGGCACGGCAGCGACCATCGCCGCGGCGCTCGTGTTCCTGGTGACCTGGCTCGCGACGGATGCAGCGCTGCACCGGCCTGGTGGGGTTCGAGATGCCGACACGGCGGTGGCTCGAACGATTGCGCGGGAGCCGGGGGGCGACCGAACGTCCGCGCGCAGCCTGCCGGTCGACGGGGCCGCGGTGGATGCCACCGAGGTGCCTGGCGCGGCGGACGAGAACTGGATCGTCGAGGTCCAGGACACGGCGGGCCGCCCGGTGGACCGGGCCGTCGTCACCGTTGCCGACGCGCGCGGCAGCAGCCTGGCCCGCGACCCGGTGTCCGGCGAGGGGCTCCTGTTGCTGACCCGCGGCGTGCATCCCGCCGCCGGCTGCACGATGACTGCGTCGGTGCCTGGGCGCAGCCTCCGGCAGCCCTTCGTGCCTTCATCGCGGCCGTTCCGGGCGGTCTTGAACGTCGGCGACATGGGCACGCTGCGGATCATGTGCGAAGGCAGCGGGGCCGATCTCGAGGTCGGCGAGGCGCAGGACGGCGGTGTGCTCGACCCGTTCGAGGTGGGTGACGGGAACGGATCGGTCGAGGTCCGCGTCGCGGCCGGCGGCGTGCCATACGTCGTCAAAGCGCGCACACCGTGCTTCGTGGTCAGCGAACGGGTCGTCGGCCCGCGGGCGCAGGGCGAGGTCGTCGACGTCCGGCTCGACCTGCGTTCCTGCCTCGTGACCGGGCGTCTGCTCGGCGGCGATATCCTCGACCTACCGATCCATGCGCAGTGGTTCGCTGCGGGGGTGGCACACGGGTTCCGGGTGGCGGTCGGTGAGCGCGGTGAGTTCGCACTGGAACTGCCGCGCGGCCGGCCGATGCAGCTGACGTTCACGCGGGACGTCGAGTTCGCGTCGTGCGACCTGCCGGCGCTCCATGCCGACCATCACGAAGTCGGCGGCGTCGTGTTCCTGCCACGTCCGCGGCTCGGCGTGCTCGAGCTGCGCGATCCCGATGGCAAGCTGTGGCTGGCCGCGCCGCAGATCGTTCGGGTGCTGATGGAGGACGGCAGTCAGGGGCCCGACAGCTGGATCCGCTTCATCGGTTCCGCACGGCTCGGCATCGAGGTGCTGGGCGCGCCGGGAGTCGCGTCGGTGGTCGTCGCCCCCAGCGCGCCGGAGTGCTTCTGCGAGCCGGCGTTCCTCACGATCCATGGTGGCGGGGCCTTTCGCGCCCAGTTCATGACTGGTTGCCGTGTGATCGTCCGTCTCGTGGAGCCCGGGGCGACCGGCTTGCGCAGGCTCCGCCTGCAGAACACGGCGACGAAGCAGGTCCATCCGGCGGGCGGCCGCCTGATCGACGCGGGCACCGGCACGCAGGAGTACACGTTCGACGACGTGCGCCCAGGCCACTGCGAGGTCACCGCCGAGGACGTGGAACTGGTCGGCGGGAAGCTGGTGGTCGGGCCGAGCCGCGAGCAGCAGTTCGAGGTCGCGATCCGCCCGCGATGAACGTGGGCCGCCGGCGGCCGCGCCGCGTCAGAACCCGGCGGTCAGCTTGCCGCGCTGCGTCGTCATGATCAGGCACGGCAGTGCCGGGTCGACCAGGAACGCCTGCACGTCGATCGCGACGCCGTTCAGCAGCGGCGACGGCGCGATCGGCAGCGACCAGTTGCGCTCCGAGGTCGTGCCCGGCACGAACTGCAGGCCGGTTTCGACGCCGAACAGGCCGATGATGCAGCCGCAGGTCCACGGGATCGTGGTCGACGTCGACAGCTCGTAGGCGCCGACGCACAGGGTGCTCGGCAGCGCGCCGGTGGCGCGCAGCTGGAAGTTCTGGCCGATGTGGGGCAGGCTGCGCCGGAACGCGCCCAGCTCGAGCGGGGTGTTGCCGTTGAAGCAGGTCGCGTCGTGCGTCAGCTGGAAGTCCGCGAGGCTCGGCGTGAAGGCCCAGGTGATGAGCCCCGCCGCGGTGTTGACGAGCGCCTGCAGGCCGCCGCCGGGCAACGGCACGTAGCTGACGGCCGGCAGGTTCCAGCTGCCCGGACCACCGGTGGCCGGCGTGCGGCGCCACTCGTAGTTGTTCCACTCCCAGGTCTCGCCGTTCTGGTGCAACAGCACGGTGACGTCGCGCTTGTGGTCGTAGACCATGCGGCAGTCCGCTGCCGGCGGCGGGCCGCTGCCCTGATATTGCGTCCACGTGGTGCCGCGGAAGATCCATGTGTCACCCAGCGTGGTCGCTGCCTGCCCGCCGAACAGCACGGCGCTCTGTTCGGGGCCGCCCGCCAGCGCCATGCCCGTGCGTGGGATCAGGCCGGAAGGCGTGGCCTGCGGACCCATCAGCATCACGCCGCCATCCGCCCACAAGTAGGTGTCGTTGCGCACGCCGGTGGCATCCGTGCCGCCGAACAGCAGCATCAGGTTGCTGCTGCCGAGCTGTGCCGCCACGGCGCGGTAGCGAGGGGAAGGCGCCGACAGCGTGCTCATCGGCGTCCAGTCCTGGGTGGTGCGCTCGAAGCGCCACACCTGGTTGACCAGGCCGAGCGTGCCATCGAGGCCGCCGAACAGGTAGACGCGGTTGCCGTTCGAGCAGATCGTCGCGGAGATGCGCGGGCTGATCGCCGACGGCAGCGAGAGCCAGCCGGTGGCGGTGGACAGCAGGGTTCGGCCCTGGCTCTCGTCGAAGCCGACCAGGCCGATGCTGTCGCGCGCGAGCAACTGGTTCTCCGTCCCGAACGACACCGACGGTTGCGGCGTGCCGACCGTGGCCCAGGTCTGCGCAACGGCCGGTGTCAGCAGCGTTGCTGTCAGTGCCAGCGGTGCCAGTGAGCGCCAGATTCGGACCCCTTCGAAGCAGCAGTGTTCGGCCATCGCCACATCCTACCGAGCGGGGGGATGCTCGGGGGGCTGGTGTCGGGGTGACGGACGGTTGCGGCGCGGCCGCCGCGGCCACATCCTGCGCCTTCGCCGATGACCGCGATCCACGATGCCGGAGCGTTCTCGTTCGTGCCGCTGCTCGAGGCGGCCTGCCCGGCCATCGCGGCCGAGCTGGCGGCGTTGTCGCCCACGGAGTTCGACGAGAGTCCCGACTCGCTGACCAGGGTCGAGGGTGTCTACGACGAGACCGGCTGGCGTTGGCTGCCGCTGCACGGCGGCGCTGCGGACGGCGCCCGCCACGAGGCCAATCGGGCCCGCTGCCCGGCCACCGCCCGCGCGCTCGCCGCCGTGCCGGGTCTGGTCAATGCCGGCTTCTCGCTGTTCCGCCCCGGCACGCACCTCTACCCGCACCACGGCGAGCTCGGCCAGGTGCTGCGCTGTCATCTGCCGCTGCGGGTGCCGGCCGGCGACGTCGGCATCCGCTTCGGGGCGCAGACCGTGCGCTGGCGCGAAGGTCGCTGCCTCGTGTTCGACGACACCGTCGAGCACGAGGCCTGGAACCACGGCGACGGCGACCGCATCGTGCTGATCGTCACGTTCGCTCGGCCGCCAGGGCCGGGAACGGCCGAGGCGACCGCGGCGCCGGCCATCGCCGCGCGCGGCCTGTTCCATCTCGCGTTCCACGTCACCGACCTCGACGCGGCGCGCCGGTTCTACGGCGGTGTGCTCGGTTGCCGGGAAGGGCGCAGCACGGCGACCTGGGTCGACTTCGATCTGTTCGGCCACCAGCTGTCGCTGCACCTCGGCCAGCCATGGACGACCGCGCGCACCGGTCTGGTCGGCGAGCACCGGGTGCCGATGCCGCATTTCGGTGTCGTGCTGCTGCTGCCGGAGTGGCGGCGGTTGGCGGATCGGCTGCAGGCCGCCGGGGTCGAGTTCGTGCTCGAGCCGCAGGTCCGCTATCCCGGGCAGCCGGGGGAGCAGTGGACGATGTTCTTCTGCGACCCTTGCGGCAACCCGATCGAGGTCAAGGGCTTCGCCAGCCTGGACGGGCTCTACCGGAGCGGGGGCTGAGGCCGCCGGCATCACGGGCGGTCGGCGCCGTTTGCGAACCGCTGGCCCACCCGCGCCGTTGTCACGCCGCCCGGGCGCGGGCATGATGCTCCGCCCTCCCTCCCTGACTTCGCGAAGCCAATGACGTCCCGACTCCTCGCTTCCGTGTTGCCGGCTCTGCTGGCCCTGCCGGTCCTGGCCCAGGACCGCATCACGATGACCGACGGCACCGTCGTCGAGAACGTGCGCGTCACCGCCTTCGACGTGCGCAACATCAAGTACACCAAGGGTGGCGCCGCCGAACAGGCGTCGACCGACAAGGTCGCCAAGGTCGAACTCGGCAAGTTCAAGGAGACCTTCGCGCGCGGCCTGCGCGACCCCGGCGTGCTGCTGACGCAGGCGCGCGAGACGATCGCCGACAAGAACCCGCTGCTGGCGCAGTTCGCGTTCGTGAATGCCGCGTCGCAGTTCTTCGACAACGACCAGCCGGCCGAGGCCGTCGCCGCGCTCGAGGAGATGCAGAAGGCGGTGCCCGAGGCCGGTCTGCTGCCCGAGGTCTACCGGCAGAAGTTCGAGTACTACATGGGTCTGCCGAACGGGCAGAACAACGCCGCCCAGGTCGCCAAGAAGTACGCCGCCGACGCGCTGTCCGGCGCCTGGCCGAACGGCTTCGGCATCGAGGCAGAGTTCTACGCGGTGCTGTCGGAGAAGGTCGCCGTCAAGGAGTTCCAGGCCAAGCTGCGTGGCATCATCGGCAAGGCCGGCGGCATCAACCCGGTGGTCAACAACCGGGCCAACGTCGAGCTCGCGAACAGCCTGCGCGAGACCAAGGACTTCGACGGCGCGACCAAGCTCTACGAGGAGATCGTCAAGAAGGACGTCGTCGACGAGAGCGCGCGCGCCGGCGCCCTGCTCGGCCTCGGCAAGATCACGTTCGAGCAGGCCGGTGCGGCCGACAAGGACGCGTTCAAGAAGGCGCTGCTGATGTTCCTGCGCGTGCGGCTCGAGACCAAGGACGCGTGGCCGTCGCTGCAGGCCGAGGCGCTCTACTACGCGATCCAGGCCGCCGACAAGTGGCGCGGTCCGGAGGCGGGGCTGATCATGGGCCGCTGCCGCAACACGCTGGTGGGCCAGTTCCCGGGCTCCGAGTGGGCGGAACGCGCCAAGGCCGGCCGCTGAAGTGAGCGAGGACGCCGGCATCCGCGCCGGCGATCTCGCCGCGCCGCCGCCGCGCTGGGACGACGGGCTGTTCGCCGCGTTCCGGGTCAGCTTCGGCGCACTGCTGCGCGCCTGGTTCCGCATTCGCGTCGAAGGCCGGTTGCCGGGGCCGGGTGCCTGTGTGCTGGCGGCCAACCACACGTCGTTCCTCGACCCGCTGGTGCTCGGCGCCGTGCTGCCGCGCCGCATCGTCTATCTGATGACGGAAGTGGTCTGGCGCAGCCCGCAGCTGGGTTGGTTCTATCGCTGGAACCGCGCCATCCCGCTCAGCACGCGCGGCGGCAATCGCGAGGCGATGCGGGCGGCGCGCGAGGTGCTGCAGCAGGGTCGCACGATCGGCATCTTCCCCGAGGGTGGGCTCAGTCGCGACGGTCTGCCGATGCTCGGCCAGCCCGGGGCGGTGTCGCTGGTGCTGCAGGGCAACGTGCCGATCGTGCCGGTCGGCATCCGCGGCGCGCATGCGGCGATGCCGCCGGGCGCCGCGTGGCCGCGCCCGCGGCGCATCACCGTGCACTTCGGCGAACCGATCCTGCCGGCGGAGTTCGCGGCGCTGGCGAGCGATCGGCGCGTGCGGCTGCGCGAGTCGGTGGCGTTGATCATGCGGCGCATCGCCTCGTTGTCCGGCACCACCGCGCGCGAGGACGAGCTCGCGATGCGCCACCGCTGACGCCACCGGCGGCGAAGAATTCGCGCCGCCACGGTCGTTTCGTCGCCGCGCCGTTCCCCTAACAGGCCGCCGTCGCGCTGCTCGCTGCAGCCCGGCCGGCCGAGGGGAAATGGAACGAAGCGAGGACCTATGGCGACGAGCACGCACGCAGATCGAAGGTTGGTTGCGCCGCTACGGCGATTCGTGGACCCGCGATCACTGCGACGACCTGGTGCAGGAGACCACCATCGCGGCCTGGCGGTGGGCGCAGCGGCCGCACGACCCGACTCGGTTCTGGGCGGGTGTGCAGACCATCACGCGGCGACTGCGCAGTCGCACGCGGCGATTGGCCCACCGCGGCCTGTCGGTGACCGACCCGTGCCCCGAGCCCTACTGGGCGGCTGACACCGAGGAGCGCCACTTCCGCATCGCCGGCCGACGGGTGCCGGCGCATCGGGCGCTGCCGCTGCTGCGGCTGGTGATGGCGCGACTCAAGCCGATCGACCGCCAGCTGCTGCGCGGGGTCGGCGAAGGCTTCTGCTGCGCCGAGCTGGCGGCGCGACTCGGGCGTTCCGAGCAGTGCATCAAGACCCGCTTGTCGCGCGCGCGACGGCGGGTGCAACGAGACATCGAAGCGATCGTCCGCGCCGCGGGCAGCTTCGGATCGTGACAGACGTGAACAGAAGGAGAACGACGATGACGCTGAAGACGATGTGTGTGCGTTGGTGTGTGTGGATGGCCTTGGTGCTGCCCGCTCTCGCGCAGGGCCAGGGCGGCGGCGCCGAACCGGCGACCAAGGTCGCCGAACCGGCGGTGCGCCGCGTGGTGATGAGCGACGCGGGGCGGCAAGCGCTCGCCGGCGCGAAGGAGCTCGCCGCGTCGATGCGCGGGCTGCGCGGCCCCGAGCGTCAGCAGGCGATCGAGAAGGCGGCCGCGGCCTACGACAAGCTGATCGCCGAGTTCTCGGGCGAACCGGTGGTGGCGGCCGCGGCCGCGTTCGCCGCCGCCGAGCTGTGGCGACAGCAGGGCAGCCTGGCGCTGGCCGAACAGGACTTCCTGACCGCGGCGCGGCTCGACGGCGATCGCTACGCGCAGCGCGGGCTGCTTGGCGCCGCCGACATGCAGCGCCGGCAGAAGCGCTACGACGACGCGATGGCGACCTACCAGAAGGCCGCCGCGATCGAGCCGGGCAGCGCGCGGGCCCAGGACGCGCGGCTGTGGCAGGCGCGGCTGCTGCAGGACAGCGAACGACTCGACCAGGCGATCGTCGCGTTCCAGGCCTGCCTCGAGAGTGCGTCGCCCGGCGCGCAGGTCATCGAGGCCTGCAACTTCCTGGCGCTGGCCTGGGTGCAGAAGGGTGACTTCGACGCCGCCGAGCGCGCGATCGAGCACGCCGAGCAGTCGGTCGCGGGCCTCGGCGACGAGGACCCGATCGTGCTCGAGCGGCTGCGCAAGTCGCTGGAGTCGATGTCGGCGCGCAAGTCGCTGCAGCGGGCCCGCGACAAGAAGGCCGAGGCCGCCAAGGACGCGGTCGGTTTCGACCAGGAGCGCAGCGGCGGCTGAGTGCGGGCGGCGGTAGGATCGCCGGCATGCGGCGTTCCTCCGTCGTCCTCTCCGGCCTGCTGCTCGGCGCCTGCGCCATCCCCAACACGATCGAGTCGCTCGACGATCGCACGCCGCCGCCCGAGTTCGGGCGGCCGGTGTGGGTGCGCACGTGTGCAGGGGTCGGCGCGTGGATCGGCGGTATCGGCGGCGGCATCGCGTCGGTGGTGCTGCTGCCGGTGACGTGGCCGATCAGCAAGGTGGCGGGGGACAGCCTCGGCGAGCAGGCTTCGAGCGAGTTCGTGCTGTTCCCGGCGATCGCGGGTGCGTCGTTCGGCCACGCGTTTTTCGGGCTGCCGGCGGATGTGTTGGACTACGGGTTCCGCCGCGTCTGGGTGGAGCCGTCGCCGCCGTTGACCGGGTACGACTTCGTGCCGATGGTGCCGATGGTGCTGCCGGAGGCGGCGCCGGGGGCTGGTGGGGAAGGTGCGGGTGCGGGTGCGGGGAACGGGGCGAAGTAGTCGCTTCGCGCGGCTCGTAGCCGGTTCTGCGTTCGTTCCGGCCTTCCAACCGACTGTTGCCAGGATGTGCCCGACGAGGGGCTGCTCCGTGCGATCGCGGTTGTCGCTGCCTCAGGAGCTATCCCCCAAAACGAAGCGGGCTCGCTCCCGTCGCAGCATTTCGAACGGCGTCACGAAGGCGACGCCGAGCGCGACGCATGCGTTCGGGATCTTGACGATGTTCTTCGAGTTCTCGGGCTTCTCGTGGGTGACGACCGTCATGCGGTGCGCCAATGCATGTGCCACGAGGTAGCTGTCGGCCCCCTGGGAGAACAGTTCGATCGCACGGGCTGCGTAACTCTGACCCATGACCCATGTGCTGACTTGCCCGAAGCTCGCCAGCATCGCCGAGTCGGCAGGCAGGAAGAACGCCGGGCCGCGGTTGTCAGCCCAGACCGACAGGTCGTCGACTCCGGTCGCCACCTCGGTCCCGACACGTTCGATGCTGAACAGCTTGCCGGCCGCGTTCTGCGCGACGAGCCAGTCCCAGAATGCGGGGCAGAAGTCGAATCCGTAGTGCAGCCTCTTGGCCGCGATGAAGACGTTGGCATCTAGCAGGTAGGTCACGACGGATCGACTCCGAGGCGCTCGGCAAGTGTGTCGAAGGTCGAGAGCTTGCTGATGCCGAGCAGGCGGAAGGCCTCGGTGAACGTCGTCCTTCCCTCCAGGGCGCTCACGACCAGGGCATGGGCCAAAGACTTGCCGACCCGCACCCCCAGAGTTGCGAAGAAGTCACCGCCACTCGACTTGCTCTTCGGTAGCGCGACGAGGCGAGATTGCTCGGAGCGATAGGCAGCCCAGAACATCTTCTGGTCGATCGCTCCGGTGTCGCGGATGCGGCGCAGGGCCACCAGCGTGCTGACCTTGAAGGTCCGGGCAAGGCGCTGCGCTTCGTCGATCAGTGGCGCCTTGGGTCTGTGTTCGCGGCGAACGCTCTCAAGCGGCACAAGCAACTCGGCTGCCACCTGGTTGCACCAACGCTCGATTTCTTGGCCGGGAAGTTCCGACGCGTCGGTATCGGAGACCCCGGTCTCCCCGATCCAGAGGTGCGCCAACTCGTGCGCGAGGGTGAACATTTGTGCTGCCTTGGTGTCTGCTCCGTTCACGAAGACGAGGGGGGCTCGAGGATCAGTGATCGCGAAACCGCGGAACTCCTCCGGGTCGAGTGTGCGATGGGTATTGCTGCCGACGATGCCACTTACCATCACGAGTACGCCGATCTCGTCGGCGCGTTCGGCGAGGCGACGCAGCGCCTCTTCCCAAGTGCGCAGCCGGCGACGCTCCTCGACATCGAGGCCGAGCGTGTTGCGAATGCTCGCTGCGACTTCGACGACATCGTCGGTGCATCGGGCCGAGCCGACGAACGTCAAGTGAGGCTGGGCGCTCGTGCGCGCGAAGTCACGGTACCAGTCCTGGCGATGTTGGCAGAGGTAGATGGTCTCGAGCAGGTCGGGGCTCGGTCGAGCGAAGCGCACCCCGGCGATGGTCCGGAAGTCGGCGATCGGAATGCGTTCCGAGGGAGGCTGCTGGAGGAAGAGGAAGCCGATCGGGGTGTGGGTCGCCTTGGCGTATGCCTCGAGCTGCTTGAGGGTCGGCTTGTCGGTGCCGCTCTCCCATGCGCTCAGCTTCGGGAAGCGAGCGATTAGCGTGTCGATGGTGTTGCCCGAGCGCTCACGCGCCCAGCGCAGCAGGTCCGTCTTGACGTCTACGCGGAGCATTCGGTCCTCGTCATTCTTCTACTTCTTGAGCTGTCGCAGCAGGTATTCGCAAGACACAGCCCTTCCTCGAGATTGTTCACTTCAGGAGCGACCTGGTTGGCCTCCTGGCACATTTTGACTGCTTGGCCCACTCCGGACTCACGACCTTCAGCCATGCCGATGGCGGCTGCTGTCTGCGGGAGCTCGTGCATGGTGTCGCTTTCGTCGGAGAGCGATTGCCATTCCATCATCCCCGGTCCGGGGCTGGTACGCCCGGAGGGACTCGAACCCCCGACATCCTGCGTGTAAAGCAGGCGCTCTAACCAACTGAGCTACGGGCGCGCACCTGAGTTACGAGCGTAGCCCGGCAGTCCGAGCATGCCAGCAGGAACGCCGTGGACTCGATCGTCGGCGTCCATCAATGTCGCTCGAGTCGACCTGCACGGCGCTTGCGGGCGCGATGGTTCCGTGCCTCGCAGCCTGCGGTCGATGGTCCGGTGTCGATGTCGCGGCTTGACAACCGCGACCGGACGTGATTCAAGATCGGCAGCGCATCGGACAGTGCCCGTTTTCACGGGTCATCATCCAGGGGCCTCATCGCCTCAGCTTGCGTGGTCGACCTCCTTCCCGCTGCGAGCACGAGCCCCCGTGAGGGGCATCCAAGATGAAGAACGAGCGTTTCGCCGAAGACCCGGACCCGCGCACTGGCGACCTCCATGTCGCGGTTCGCGACCTCCTCCGAAGCCGTGGCTGGCTTGACCAACGTCGCTTGGCTGACTCGCGACGCTGGATTCCCGATGAGCTCAGCTCGGCAGTAGAGAAGTCGTTGGTCGACTTCTTCGCTGCGTGGCACCAGCACGTTGACCTCGTCGACGTCCGCTGGCTGGACATCGCGAAAGCGCTCGGTGCTGCTCCTGAAAGTGATCCGTTTCTGGAAGACCCACGACACGACTTGTGCGAGCTGTTCTGCCTCGTGGCGGGCATCGGTGATGCCGGTCGAGCCTTCGACAAGGCGGTGGGCCAGGCCGGCCTGCTGCCCGAACGGCGCAGCGACCAGGACCTGCGAACTCTGGCTACTTCGATCCGGGGGATCGATCGAGAGCACTTCGCCGACGTCGAGTTGCCAGGCAAGTCTGGTCTGTTGTTCGAGCGAATCGTGCGGTGGCCATTTACCACGGGCGGCGCGGCGATCGATTGGAAGGGGGCCGGGTTCCGATGTGACCTCCAGCGCTACTGCGAGTGCACGGGGCTGGACTTGTCCGAGGTCGATGACGAGCGGTCGCCACCGCGTTGCGACAGGTCACTCGGCCAGCCACAGAACCTCGGCACCTGGCTCGAGGTTCTCGGACTGAAGGTCGCGGGGGAGTGGTTTGCTGGTTGCCTCCAGCGGACGCCGAGGACCAACCGGCGCGATCAGGTCTCGGCCGCGGCTGCAAAGCTGCGCGAGGGACTCGAAGCGTGGATGGTCATCGAAGGGCACGCCGCGGGCGCCTTCTCGAGCGCCGGCCCCGAGTTCCAGGACGAGGCAGGTAAGGTCTTTGCAGCACTGTTGGAGCACGCGATCGATGTGCGCTTGGAGGCCGAGCCTGATAACGCATGGTTCCGTTTCGAGCCCAACTCGGTCGCAAGCCGGCGCATGTGGTTCGCTCGTGCCGGCTTCGATGGTCGCGCCGAGCGCATGCCGGCCGGTGTTGCCACCAAGTGGGGGCGACTCGTGAAGCAAGAGCTGAGCTCGTTTCGACCGCTGCTCGAACAGGAAGACAGGTTGCCCGACGGATGGAAGGAATGCGTCTTGTCATTCCTCGTCGCCGAGAATTCCCGAGTTGTTGCCAGCACCGAACTCGAGCGTGAATCGATGCTCGTCCGGGAGAGGCGCCGCGTCGCCGAGCGCTGCCACGACCTCACACTCCTCTACCCCGGCGAACGCTTCGAGCGCGGTCGCGAGCATTTCCTCGCCTGTGCCGACCAGGTCCTCCAGCTCGAAGGACTTTGGGAAGGCATGCGCCAACTGCTGCTTGCCATGCGGGCCCTGAAGTCGCCATGCGTTGCCGTGGACTTGCGCTACTGGGATGAACCGGGTGTCAAGGCGTCGCACCACCCGCGGCAACCGGAGGAGCCCTGGCGTTGCATCCCGGCGAAGCTCGTCGCGAGCTTCCATGCGCTCGTCGGCAAGGAAGAAGCCAAGGACCCGGAGCTCAAAGCACTGCGCAGCCAGTTCGCCGATTTTTGTCTCAAAGGCCTCCGCGACAAGTGGAACGAGAAGCAGCGTGCAGAAGCGGAGTCAAACGGACGCGAGCGTACCAACGACGACATGGTCGAGTCCTCTCCGGAGTGGCGCTACTGCCGCGTTCGCGCCGCGAAGACGCTGGCCATCAATCCGGAAGGTCGTGGTCACCGCCTCCTGCAGACGTCATCCGAGATCGATCCCGATCCGAAAGTGCGCGAGGTGGCCAACGATGCCTACCAGAGCCTGCGGCGCGGAGTCACCTTGCCCGAAGGGATGTCACCGCGCCGCGCCGTGCTCGGTGCCTTCTGGTGGCTGCGGCAAGCGCACCTGAAGGCACTCGGCTACGAGATCGATCGCGATGGTGCTCAGCGCACCCGTATCAAGGAATTGAGTCGAACCAAGGAATCCGAACGAAACTGAAGCAACCCAACCCAAGAACCAACTGAGTGCACATGGCGCCCATACCGGGTGCCGCGCCTTCGCCGCCGCGAAGGTTGCACGAGGGATCGGCAGACCCCCCGCCTGCGGGGGTACCAGACCACGCCAAGGAACTCTCACCATGAACACCCAAGACCACTCCGTACTGTCATCTCTGCGCGGCAAGTCCATCGCCATCTTCGGCGGGGAGCCCCGCGAGCCGGCCCGTCTCCGGCTCGAACAAGAACTCGGCTGCCGCGCGATCCACTTCGCATCACGCGAGAGCGACGCCTCGGCCCGGCGCTTCGCCAGGTTCGAGCACCAGTTCTTCGACCTCGTGGTCTGGATCTGGGGTTGCTCGCGCACCGCGCACGGCGATTACGTCCGGGATGCCGCGCGCCGACGGGGCATTCCGTTCCTGGTGGTGCGGTCGTTCCCGCATCCGAACCGGCTGGGGCAGGAACTCGCCAATCGCCATCTCCTCGGTGCCCTCGCGTTGGTCGGGGGTGCGCGATGAACCGGCGCCTCGTCCTCCTGAACTTGCCGTTCCTGCGCACGAAGGACCCACGCGCAACGCTCGGCGATGTCTCGCTGCGTGCGCGGCTGACCCGCGATCGCGACATCGACGTGGCATCGGTCACCTGGGCGGTCAACACACCTGGGGCCGACCGCGGGGCGCTCGCGGAAGCCCTGATGGACGAACTCGGTCGCGGCGACCCGATGCTCGGCGTCGGCTGCTACGTGTGGAACGAACCCGTTGTGCAGTGGCTCCTTCCCGAGCTGCGGCGGCGTGGGTTCCGTGGCGCCATCGTTCTCGGCGGTCCGCAGATCACCTACGCCGGGGCTGGTGTCGACCGCGACTACCCGCATGCCGATATCTTCATTCGTGGCTACGGCGAAGATGCGCTGGCGAACCTCGTTTGCGGCAGCGGTCCGGATGGCGCGATCCCCGGTGTCAGCTACGCGGGCCGGGACCACACCGTGACCTTCGCCAAGGTCGACTACGGGCTCTTGGAGTCGCCCATCGTGTCCGGCCTGTTGCCGCTGGGTGGCTTCCAGCGCTGGGAGACGCAACGCGGCTGCCTGTACCGCTGTGCGTTCTGCCAGTGGCCGGGCGGTATCGACGGCATGCACCGCCTCGCCCGCAGACGCATCGAGCTCGAGAGCGAGATGCTGGCCGGGTCGGCTACCGAGGAAATCGCCATTCAGGACCCCATCTTCAACAGTGATCCCCGCGACTGGCTCTCACCCCTCGTGGCCCTGGATCGCCACGGCTACCGGGGGCGGCTGGCGATGCAGTTGCGGCCCGAGACCTTCACCGGAGTCGAGGACTTCCTGCGGCTGTCGCTCGCCCATCGCTGCAAACTGGAGTTCGGGCTCCAGACCATCCACCGGGAGGAGATGGAGGTGATCCTGCGGAACAACAACCTCGGCAAGTGCCGCGAGGTGTTCGCCGGGCTGCGCGAGGCCGGCGCCTTCGTCGAGATCACGCTCATCTACGGACTGCCCAACCAGACGCTCGACTCGTTCCGCCGCAGCGTTGACTTCGCGCAGGAGAACGCGACCGCGGTGCGCGCCTTCCCGTTGCTGCTGCTGCGGGGGACGCCGCTGTATTGCCGGCGAGACGAACTCGGCCTGGTCGAGGACGAGTCCGAGATCCCACAGGTCGTGGCGTCGCCGACTTTCGGTCGCGAGACCCATGGTCAGATGGCCATGATCGCCCACGAGCTTGCGCAGCATGCAGAGGTCCAGGCCGCAGAGTGGCGCCGCGTACTGGCGACCTGACCGCCGGTTCCACCGGCCGCTCCGCGGGGCGCCCTCGGCCCAGTCGGCCCGGATCGGACCTGCCGAGGATCTCGCGGAATCGCGACCGCCCTCCTCAGCCCCTTCGTAGTGAATCCGCACCCGAGGTTGGCCTCAGGGTATCTCCGGCTTGAGCGACGAGGTGGCAAGTCGCTAGCCTGTTCGGGCTCCGAAGTCGGTCAGCCTCGGTTCTGCACCTCATGACGCAGTCTTTCCGTTCGTCCCGTTCGCGCGGGTTCTTCGTGTCTTCGTTCTGTCTGGGATTGGTCGCCTGCGGTGGCGGGGGAGGGGGCACGCCGAGCGTGCCGGCGCAGGTGCCGAGCGGCACCGGGCGCACGACGATCCAGATGATCGGCACGTGGGAGATCCGCGCCGCCACCGTGCTCGAGTCCAACGATCCGGCGGCGCTGCCGCCGCTGAACGGCACGCGCATCGTCATCGGCGTCGACCAGGTCGAGCGCATCAACGGGTTCAGCGTCAGTCGGCAGGATCTCGAAGCCGTCGTCGGCGTGCCGCTGCGGTGGTACTTCAACCGGGCCGACGGCCGCACCGTCATCTACGGCGCCAGCGTCGATCTGTCGGCGCAGGGTGGCATCGTCGAGGAGGTCGGTCTCGCCGGTGGTTCCGTCGACGAGAACACCATCTCCGTCGAGCAGTTCAACAGCCGCCGGGCCACGCCGCAGGCGTCCGAGCTGTTCACCCGCGCGCGCTTCACGTTGGCGCGGATCGCGCCGTCGTCGGTGCAGCTGGAGCCGGCGGTCGACGGCAGCGAAGCCTCGGTGTCGACGCAGCCGAAGCCGGCGCCCGGGCTCGCCGAGGCGATGCCCGGTCTGTTGCCGCGCTGACGCGGCTCGCGGCGCGGTGGCCGCGGAATTCGCGACGGCTCGGACCTGCGCGGGGCGAGCGACGTATCAGCGGCCTCGCATGAAGAAGACTCGTTCCACGCTCGTGTCGGCCGCGGTCGCCGGTTTGTTGCTCGGCTCCGTCTCGACCTCTCTGACCTCCTGCTCCTCGGCCGCCGCGATGGAGGCGTCGATGGACAAGCATGCCTGCAAGGGCATGAACGCCTGCAAGGGCCAAGGCGCCTGCAAGTCCGGCGACAACGGCTGCGCCGGCAAGAACAGCTGCAAGGGTCATGGCGGTTGCGCGACCGCGGCGCACCACGCGTGCAAGACCCACAACGCGTGCAAGGGCCAGGGCGGCTGCAAGTCGGGCAACAACGGTTGCGCCGGCAAGAACAGCTGCAAGGGCAAGGGCGGTTGCGCGGTCCCGGTCAAGCACTGAGACTCGTCAAGCTCGGAGCCATCGGGCGCGTGCGCGCGCCCGTTCCCGCATGCACTCCCTCGTCGATCTCGTCGGCACCGATCTCGGCATCGGGGTCGGTCTGCGCACCCCGCACTACGCGACGCTGCTCGGCGAGCGCCCGGCCGTCGACTGGCTCGAGATCCTGTCCGAGAACTACCTGCACACCGGCGGTCGACCGCTGCACGTGCTCGATGAGATCGGCGCGCACTACCCGGTCGTGATGCACGGCGTGTCGATGAACATCGGCAGCACCGATCCACTCGACCGCGCCTACCTGAAGGCGCTGAAGGCGCTGCAGCAGCGCTGCGGCGCGCGCTGGATCAGCGACCACCTGTGCTGGACCGGCGTCGACGGCAAGCACCTGCACGATCTGCTGCCGATTCCGTACACCAAGGCCACGCTGCGCCATCTCGTGCAGCGGGTGCGGGCCGTGCAGGACCTGCTCGAGCAGCCGCTGGTGCTGGAGAACCCGAGCACCTACCTGCAGTTCGCCGACGCGGACTTCACCGAGCCGCAGTTCCTGCAGGAGCTCACCGCGGCGACCGGATGCGGCTTGCTGATGGACGTCAACAACGTGTTCGTGTGCGCCGAGAACCACGGTTTCGACGCCGAGGCCTACCTGCGCGCGGTGCCGTGGGATCACGTCGTCTACTTCCATCTCGCCGGTCACACGGTGCACGCGACGCATCGACTCGACACCCACGACCGCCCGGTCTGCAAGGAGGTCTGGCAGCTCTACGCGCTCGCGCACCGGCTCAGCGGCGGCCGCTCGACGCTGCTCGAGTGGGACGGCTCCATCCCTGATTTCGCGACCGTGCACGCGGAGGCGAGGAAGGCGTTGCGCCATCGTCGCGCGCCCGCCTCGGCCGGAGGTCGCCGGTGACGGCTCGTTCGTTGCGCCGTCTGCAACAGTGGTTCGCCGGCGTGGTCGAGCACCGCGGCACCGCCGCCGACGCGCTGCACAGTGGCCCGCTCGCGCGGATCGTGCCACCGGCGAAGGTCGACGCCGTGATCGCCGCCAATCCGCGGCTGGACGCGGCCGGCATGCTGGACATCTACAACGGCGGCTACCTGGCGCGCCTCGTCGAAGTGCTCGAAGGCGACTACGCGGCGGTGCGCCAGCTGCTCGGCGAGGCGGGCTTTCGCGACCTGGTCGCCGCCTATCTCGCCGCGTACCCGAGTCGCCACCCCAACCTCAACCGCCTCGGCCGCCACTTCCCGGCCTTCGTGCGCACGCGTCGTCGATTGCCGAAGCGTGCGTTCGTCACCGAGCTCGCCGAACTCGAACTGGCGCTGTGCCTCGCGTTCGACGCCCCGGAGTTCACGGCGATGACGCCGGCGGCGATCGCCGCGGTGCCGCCCGCGCGCTGGGACCGCGCACGCCTGTGCGCCAATCCGTCGCTGCAGCTGCTGACGTTCCGGTTCCCGGTCGATCGTTGCTACCAAAACTGGAAGGACGGCGGCGAACTGGTCGTGCCCGCCGCCGAACGCAGCTGGTTGGTGGTGCATCGGCGCGAGGACCGGGTCTGGCGGCAGCGGTTGTCGCGGGTGCAGTTCGGCGTGCTGCAGCGGTTGTGCCGCGGGGCGCCGCTGGCCGAGGCGCTGGCGGTGGCGCGGGCCGGGGAGCCGGTCGGCGACTGGTTCGCCGGCTTCGCGCGCGACGGTCTGTTCACCGGGTTGGGCCGCAGCCGGCACAGTGCGCCGACGGAACCGAGCCGCCGCGCTTGAGTGCGGGCCCCACGTCGGTTCGCATCCGGGCGCCATGGAATCGCGCACGCTCACCTCGTTCGTCGGCCAGGTCTGGGACCAGGACATCGTCCCGCAACTGACCGACTACATCCGCATCCCCAACAAATCGCCCGCGTTCGACAAGGACTGGGCGCAGGCGGGGCACATGCAGAAGGCGGTCGAGCTGATCGCCGGCTGGTGCAAGGCGCAGCCGATCGAAGGGCTCACCGTCGAAGTGGTGCAGCTGCCGGGGCGCACGCCGGTGATCTTCATGGAGATCCCGGGCGAGGGCGATGACACCGTGCTGCTCTACGGCCATCTCGACAAGCAGCCGGAGATGACCGGTTGGTTCGACGGGCTCGGGCCGTGGCAGCCGGTGCTGAAGGGCGACAAGCTCTACGGCCGCGGTGGCGCCGACGACGGCTACGCCGCCTACGCGTCGCTGACCGCGATCCGCGCGCTGCGCGAGGCCGGCGGCAACCACGCGCGCTGCGTGGTGCTGATCGAGGCGTGCGAGGAGAGCGGCAGCTACGACCTGCCGTTCTACATCGACGCGCTGAAGGCGCGCATCGGCACGCCGAGCCTCGTCGTCTGCCTCGACAGCGGCTGCGGCAACTACGACCAGCTGTGGTGCACGACGTCGCTGCGCGGCCTGGTCGGCGGCGACGTGCGCATCGACGTGCTGACCGAGGGTGTGCACAGCGGCGACGCGAGCGGTGTGGTGCCGAGCTCGTTCCGCGTGTTCCGCCAGCTGCTGGAGCGGCTCGAGGACAGCGCGACGGGGCGCATCCTGCCGAAGCAGTTCCAGGTCGCGATCCCGAAGCAACGCCAGGAGCAGGCGAAGCTCTGCGGCAAAGTGCTCGGCCAGTCGATGTGGCAGCGCTTCCCGTGGCAGAAGGGCACCAAGCCGATGGCGAAGGAGCTGCAGGAACTGGTGCTCAATCGTACCTGGCGCCCGTTCGTCGAGGTGATCGGCCAGGACGGCATCCCGAACGTCGACAAGGCCGGCAACGTGCTGCGGCCGTACACGACCTTCAAGCTGTCGCTGCGCATCCCGCCGAGCGCCGATGCGAAGGCGTGCCTGCAGCACCTCAGGAAGGTGATGACCGAGAACCCGCCGTCGGGCGCGAAGATCACGTTCTCGGCCGAGAAGCAGAGCACCGGCTGGGACGCGCCGCCGCTGGCCGGCTGGCTCGAGGACGCGTGTTCGGTGGCGTCGAAGACGATGTTCGGCAAGCCCTGCGTCTACATGGGCGAGGGCGGCACGATCCCGTTCATGGGCATGCTCGGCGAGAAGTTCCCCGATGCGCAGTTCATGATCACCGGCGTGCTCGGCCCGCAGAGCAATGCGCACGGGCCGAACGAGTTCTTGCACATCCCGATGGGCAAGAAGCTGACCGCGTGCGTGGCGATGGTGCTGCAGCAGCACCTCGATCGGCCGCGCGGCAAGGTCGGCGCCGGCAAGGTCGGCGCCGGCGAGCGCAAGGCTGCGAAGGCCAAGGCGAAGGTCAGCACCCGCGCGCGGCGCTGAGCGGCCGCGCGCGTGGCCTCACCGCACCGTGAAGTCGACGGTGTCTGACAGGTCGAGGAAGCCGAGGCAGTTGGCGCCGCTGAAGCCGAAGCCCTGCACCGACCAGATGCTGCCGACCAGCGTCGGATCGCTCGGGATCGGCACCGACAACGGGCTGCCGAGCACGACGCCGTTCACGACCCCGAGCACGCAGTTGCAGCCGAGCACGTTCAGCGGCAGCAGGCCCGGCGTGCCGAACACGGTGCCCGACGGCAGGGGGGTGTTCACCGTGAACGAGATCGTCTGGCCGATCGCCGGCGTGCCGCTCGGCGTGATCGTCAGCGTTCCGCACTGTGTGGTGAAGAAGCTGAAGAGTCCGCCCGGCGTGTAGCCACCGTAGACGTCGACCCGGATGTCGTTGGCGCCGATGGCGGCGCCGGCCACCACGTAGCGCGCGTCGGGGACGGCGGCGCTGCCCGAGTAGGCGGCCATGCGGGTCCAGAGGTCGTCGCTGCCGACCGTGCCAGCGGTCTGCACGCGCTGCTCGTCGATGCGCAGCGTCGGGTTGCCGGGCAGGAAGGCCAGCGTGCTGAGATAGGTGTCGTAGTCGCTGCCGTTGAACTCGCTGTAGCCGATCGCGAACCGGGCCCCGTCGGAGTCGACCTCGGGCAGGATCTGGTCGCGCGCCTGGAACAGGCCGAGGGCCTCGGTCTGGCTCAGGTTGATCGACCCTTGCGAGATGCCCGACCAGTCCAGGACGTTGCCGAGGATGTCGCTCTGCCCACCGGCCCGCAGCTCGTAGGCGACCATGCCGTAGCGCGAGCCGGGCGGACTGCTCGGCTCCACCGCGGAGCTCACCGACGGGCGCAGTTCGTCGGCGGTGCTGCCGGCGATCTGCAGTGGCGACACCGTGATGCCACCGGCCCAACCGACCAGCGCCCACCAGATGTCCTGGTCGAACGGCGCGGTCGGCCACTGCCGCTGGTAGGCGATCTGCCAGTCGAAGCCGCGCGTGCTCTTCGAGATCGACGGGAAGGTCTCCGTCTGGGGCAGGTTCGCCAACACGCTCGGGTTGAAGGTCAGCGTCGTGCCGTCCTGCCTCACGAGCTTGTAGTGGATGTCGCGGTTGCCGGGCGCGGTCTCGTGCTCCCAGACCACGCCGTAGTACGAGGCTGTGCTGAGGATCGGGTCGCCGCCGACGTCAGGGCGGAAGTTGTTGCCCGGCAGACCGATGACGCCGCCGCGTTCGATGTCGATCACCGCCGTGATGCCGCCGACATCGTCGACCAGCCGGCCGCCGATCCACGTGTTGCCGCCCTGGTCGTCGATCTGGGCCACGACCAGGAAGTTGCGCGCGTTGGCGCTGCTGGCGGCGCGGGGACCGACCCAGTTGAAGCCGGTGAAGTCGATGCTGATCGGCGCCGGCGCCACGTAGTTGAGCGACTCGTCGAGTACCTCCGCGAAGCAGTCCTGGTCGGTCGCGCTCCATTGGCGCTGCCAGACCACCAGCGATCGATCGGGCGCCTGCAGGGTCGCCACGTCAGGTTCACGCTGCAGCTGCGTCACGCCCGGGGCGATGAAGCTGTTGGTGTCGAGGATCGGGTCGAGAACCAGCGGCAGCGTCGCGCGCGCGACGAACTCGGCCGGGATCGTGATCTGCGCCGAGTCCCCGTCCCAGCGGATCGGGAGCGGCAGCGTGTTGCCGTCGGCGTCGAGCGCCATCGCCTTGCGATACGAGACCGAGCCGAGTTCGTTGGCGAAGCGGAGTCCGTCGCCGTCGACGCGCGCCGCGAGTTCGCTCGTCAACGTGATGTCGACCTCGATCGCACCGCGATTCGGCAACTGCGTGAACACGAACGACTGCTCGATCGCGCGCACCCCGGTGGCGACGGTCTCGACCAGCGTGCCGCGCTCGGTCCGCACGATGTCGCCGTCGCGTCGTGGCGTACCGGGCAGCAGGTCGAGCACCTCACCGCCGACGGTCGCGGTCGCGAGCTCGACACGCAGCGGGAAGTTGCGCGGTGCGTCACTGCCGAAGAACGGGATGAACGTGAAGCCGCGGCCGTCGAAGCTGGCCTTCCAGTCGCGGCCGAGCGCCCACAGTTCGCCGGCGGTCGGCCGGTCGAACAGCACGACCTCAGGCAGCTCGCGCGCCATGGCCGGGGCGCTGGCATTGCCGCGTGGGCGCACCGTCGGTGCCACCGCGGTGACCGCGGCGCGCGTCGCCGTGGTCGGCAGTGGTTCGCGCGGCAGCAGCGGCGGCGTCGGACTCGTGGTCGCGACCGATACCGTCGGTGGCAGCGGATGATCGGGGGAACGGGAGGGGCTCTGGGCCGGAACACCGGCGGCGATGGCCGCCGAGGACAGCAGCAGTAGTTTCTTCATGGGGGGCTTACAAAGGCCCCGAATCGAGCGGAAGGAACGCCCCGAAGCGCACAGGTTCCGACCCGCTTTTCCGCCCCGCGCGCGACAGCCGCATGGCATCGCGCCGTCGCTGTCAGCCGCCGCTGCGCGTCGCCTTCGCCAGCGCCGATTCGCCGCGCGCCCACTCGCGCCATTCCGCCTCGATCTGCGGCAGCGGCAGCCCGAACTCCTGCTGGAACACCTGCTCGATCTGTTCCGGCATCGGATTCTGCGCGGTCACGATCGCCTGCAGCGCGCGGGTCCAGGTGTCCGGATACCGCGCCATCAGCCACCGCACGAAGCTCCACGACTTGACCCGCACGACCTCGCGATAGCTCGACAGCTTCTCGCGCGGCACCTGCACCAGCGGCCAGTCCTTGCCGGCGCGGATCTCCTCGCGCAGTCGCTGGTCCCACGCCTTCTCGTCGCGCGCCACCGGCTTCTGGTTGCCGGCGCGGGTCTTCGGCTCCTCGCCGAACCACGTCAGCGTGGTGCCGACCAGCAGCGTCGTCATCGCGTGCACGAGGCCCTGTCCGAGCCCTTCGTTGTGCTGGTTCGCGAAGCCCCACATCGCGACGTGGGCGATGATGTGGTCGGCGTCCAGCGACTCCGGGTGCCGGAACACCTCGGCCGGGCCCTGGCTCGACTCGAAGCGGAACGACTCGCCGCCCGGAGGCGCCGTGAGCTTCAGCTTCTGCATCAGTTCGGGGTTGCCGGTGAAGAACGCCTGCCACTCGGCGTCGCTGCGCAGCAGTCCGACCCAGGCCACCGGTTTGCCGTCGATGCGGGCGGCGCGTCGCTGCGGCCCGCCGCAGAGCACGAAGTCGAGCAGGTCCTGGGCGCGTTCGGCCCATTGCGCGGCATTGCTGGCCGTCTCGGCCGCCGCCGACGTGGTCCAGACCTTCCACTGCCGGGTCCGGGCACCTTGGACCGCGAGCCTCGCGTTGCGGAACTCGATCGGCGCCTGGTCGACCGGCAGCGCGGCCGGTTCGTAGGTCGCCGCGGCGAGTTCCTTGCCCTTCTGCTCGATCGCCTCGAAGCGTTTGCAGAACGCGATCTGCTCGTGGGTGCCGTGCACGCCGCGGAAGCTCTCGTGACCGAGTGCCTCGTGCGCGGCGCGGTCGGCCGGGTCGTAGGCGAGGCACAGTTGCAGATGGTGCGGGCCGCGCACGAGATCGTCGGCGGCGACCATCGCGAGGCCGAGTTCACGATGCAGCGGCGCCAGCTTCTTGCACACCACCGACCACGCCTGTTCGACCGTGCGCTGTTGGGCCGGCGTGCCCTGGTCGGTCCACTCGCGTCCGGGAGCCGCCAGCGCGGCCGCCGCGGGCTTGTGGTCCGGATCGTAGTCGCGCAGCAGTGCCTCGTAGCAGGTCTTGGCGCGCGCGAACATCTTGTTGCCCTCGGCGCTGCGCGCGAACGCGAGCAGCGTCTGGCCGGCCGTCGCGTGCAGCTTCGTCTCGCGGTCGCCGAGTTCGGTGCCGGTCTGCGCGTACGCGTCGGCGAGCAACAGCAACGACCCCAGCACGGCGCAGCGGTGACGCATCCGCGCGAACTTATCGCGCCGGCGGTGCGGGCTCCAAGGCCCTCGCGGTCGGCAACCATTGCCGCAGCGCGGCGTCGAGGCGACGGCGGTCGATCGGCTTGGTCAGGTAGTCGTCGCAGCCGGCCGCGATGCACACCTCGCGGTCGTGCACGGTCGCATGGGCAGTCAGGGCGACGATCGGCGTGCGCAGGCCGGTCGCGCGCAGATGCCGCGTCGCCTCGTAGCCGTCGAGTTCCGGCATCTGCATGTCCATCAGCACCAGGTCGATCCGCGGCTCGTCGAGCGCGTTCCCACCGAGCCGGTCGACGGCCATGCGGCCGTTGGCCGCGATCTCGACCTCGAGGCCGGCGCGGCGCAGCAGGTGACCGATCAGGCGCTGGTTGTCGGGACCGTCCTCGACCAGCAGCACACGACCGCGCAAGGTCGGGATCGTGCCGGTGGTCGCGCTGTCCTCGGCGGTGGTGGCCCGTTCTTCACCGGCGACCGCAACCTGGCACGGCAGCGTCAGCAAGAACGTCGAGCCGCGGCCCGGCTCGCTGTCGACGACCAGATCGCCGCCGAGCATGGTGGCGAAGCGGCGCGAGATCACGAGGCCGAGCCCGGTGCCGCCGTGGCGGCGAGCGGCGCTGTCGTCGAGCTGGCTGAACGGCTGGAACAGGCGCTGCTGCTGACTCGGCGAGATGCCGTTGCCGGTGTCGACGACGGCGAAGTGCAGCATCGCCTCGACCCGGCGCACCCGCAGCACCACGTGGCCGCGCTCGGTGAACTTGATCGCGTTGCCGATCAGGTTGACCAGGATCTGGCGCAGGCGGTCCGGATCGGTGGTGACGCGTTCGGGCACGCCGGCATCGATGTCGATGCGCAGCTCGAGACCCTTGCCGCGCGCCAGCGCCGACAGCAGCGACAGCAGATCGGCGCCGATCTGCCGCGGCGAGCACGGCGCCGGGTGCAGGTCGACGACGCCGGCCTCGGTCTTGGCGAGGTCGAGGATGTCGGACAGGATCGTCAGCAGGTGCTGGCCGCTGCGCCGGATCGTGCCGGCGTGCTGCAGCCGTTCGCCGGGCTCCAGTTCCGGCTCGAGCAGCACCTCGGCGAAGCCCAGGATCGCGGTCAACGGCGTGCGCAGCTCATGGCTCATGTTGGCCAGGAACTGCGTCTTCGTGCGGCTCGCCGCCAGCGCCCGCTCGTTGGCCTGCCGCAGTTCCTCGTTGGCCGCCTCGAGCTCGCCGTTGTGCAGCGCCAGCAGCTCGCGGGCACTGTTGTCGCGGTGCATCTGCACCAGCACGGTGCCGCCGCCGACCAGCGTCAACAACAACGCGAACAGGCTCAGGGAGCTGATGCGCTGGCCGAGGATGGCGCGCAGCCAGTTGCGGGCGTCGTAGTCGACACCGAGCACGGCGAGCACCTCGCCGTTCGCGCCGCGGATCGGTGAGTAGGCACTGACCCAGACGCCCCAGCGATCTGCATAGATGTCGCCGTCGAAGGTCTCCTCGCCGGCGAAGCAACGTTCGATCAGGTGCTTGCCGGTCGCCGACGGTTCGTATCGCTCGCCGATGTCGGTGCGCTGCTCGCGTTCGCCGTCGTAGCGGCCGTTGCGGTCGTAGTCGGTCTCCGAATCGACCACCAGCACGACGGCGCCGTCGGGTCGGCGGTGGAACGTGTAGATGTCGTGGGCATGGTGGTTGACCTGCAGCCACTGCTTCTGTTGCTCGACGAGACGCAGGTAGGTCGGGTCGTCCGGTGGCGTGTCCAGCCGGATCCGGTCGTAGCCGGCCTGACTCGAGGCGATCGCATAGGTCGGCGCGAAGCCGCCGATCATCGCCTGCATGCGTTCGCGTTCGATGGTGTCGCTGCGCAACGCGGCCAGCACGCCGACCACGACCAGCCCCGAGGCCAGCAGCGTGACCGTTCGCAGCGGCATGCCGTGCAGACCCAGGCGCCGCCCGTAGCGACGCAGCAACCACAGCCCGGCCCCGGCCGCGGCGGCGAACGCGGCGAGGTCCAGGTGGGCGGCGAGGGCGAGATTCAGCAGCTCTTCCAAGGTGCGAGACCCTGTATCGAGCCCTACCGCTATCCCTGTAGAGACCAATCCGCAGTGACTTCCCCTACGGCCTTCGTCGTAGCTGCCGTCCTGTCGTCGCCGTCGGCAATGCCGAATCGCCGTTGCCGCCGGCCGTTCGCCTCACTTGTCGGCGCGGACCGGCTCGACCGTCGGCACCAGCGACAACCGGCTCTTGGCCACCGCGTCGCGGAACGCGGTCAACGGACCGCTGACGAACGCGTCGACGGCGGCCGTCACCTCTGGCACCAGCTTCGCCGCGCGCGCCATCGCCTCGAGCTCGGTGCGGTTGGGAGCGTCGTCGGTGCCGCTGACGCGCAGCTGGGTGCCGATGCGCGCCAGCAGTCCGTCGTCGTCGCGGGCGATGCCCTGTTCGACCTTCTTGCCCCACAGCCGCTCGTCGAGCTCGGTGACCGCCTTGCGGACCGCGGTCAGCGCGTCGCGCACGGCCTGGTCGGGGTCGGTGGCGCCGGGCTTCGGTTTCGGCTCGACGGCGAGGCGCTGCTCGACGACGTCGATCTCCTTCTTGCTGCGCGCGAGGCGCTGGGTCGCACGATGCAGCGTGGCCTGGTGTCGTTCGCGCTGTTCGCGCAGCCCGTCCTTCGCGGCGCGATCGGCGAGCGGGATCGTCAGCCGCGGATCGGCCAGCACCGTCACCGGCACCGTCTTGCTCTCGCCGCGGAAGCGCACGGTCAGGGTGTAGTCGCCGGGCAGCACTTCGCGACCGGGTGGCGGCAGTTCGGGTTCTTCCTGCAGCTCGCGGCCGGGACCAGGGCCGCCGTCGCGTTCGAAGCGCCAGAACAGCCGATTGCAGCCCTGGTTCACGTCCTCGCGGAACATGCGCACCAGCGCGCCGGCGGCATCGCGCACCTCGATCGTGACCTTGTCCTTGGGCTCCTCGGGCGGCGTCGCGGGCTTGCTCGCCTCGGCGCCCGCGGCTGCCGCGGTCTCGGGTGGCTTCGGCTCGGCCGGCGGCGGCGCGGTCTTCGCCGCGTCGGCCTTCGCCCGCTGCCGCGCCTTCTCGACCTTGGCGTCGGGGTGCTGCAGTCCGTCGCCGTTGGTGATCACGTGCAGCATCACACCACGCTCTCGCGTACTGCCGCGGAACTCGCCCTGGCCGGGGAAGCGCGCGCCCGGCGACTGCGCCGTCTCATGCTGGATCGCCGGCTGCACCGCGAACACGTGCAGCGGCTGCTGCAGCAGTTCGGGCGTCAGCGTGCGGAGCGGCGAGATGTCGTCGAGCACGAACATCGACCGGCCGTGCGTGGCGACGATCAGGTCGTGATCGCGCGGATGCGTCGTGATCGCCATCGCCGAGCAGGCCGGCACACCGTGCGACCAGCGCTGCCACTGCTTGCCGCCGTCGAGCGACACGTAGAGGCCGAACTCGGTGCCGAGCCACAGCAGGTCCTTCTGCACCGGGTCCTGTTCGATGACGAGGCAGTAACCGTCGATCGCCGGCGTCGCCAGCGACACCCAGGTCTTGCCGAAGTCGCGCGTCACGTAGACGTACGGCGTCCAGTCGACGTTGCGGTGGCCGTCGAACACGGCGAACGCGGTGCCGGCGTCGAACTTGCTCGCCTCGAGGTGCGGGCACCAGGTGTGCCGCGGCAGGCCGGGAATGCGCTGTTCGACGCTGCTCCAGCTGCGGCCGCCGTCCTGCGTCACCTGCACGCAGCCGTCGTCGGTGCCGACCCAGAGCACACCCTGCTGCACGGGGCTCGGTGCGATCGACAGGATCGTGCAGTGGTTCTCGGCGGCGGTGACGTCGAGCGTCAGGCCACCGCTCTCGTGCTGCTTCTGCCACGCCGGGTTGTTGGTGGTCAGGTCCGGCGAGATCACGTCCCAGCTCTCACCGCGGTCGGTGCTCTTGTGCACGAACTGGCTGCCGTAGTAGATGGTGCCCGGCGCGAACGGATCGAGCGCGATCGCCGCGTTCCAGTGGAAGCGCAGCTCGGTGCCCTCGGGGGCAGGCGGCCGGATGCCCTTCTGCTGGCCGGTGCGCAGGTCGTAGCGGACCAGCGACCCGCCCTGGCTCATCGCGTAGCCCTGTCGGCTGTCCTGTGGATCGGGCACGGTGGCGAAGCCGTCGCCGAAACACACCTCCTGCCAGTGCTGGTTGCGGATGCCGCCGTTCTCCCACACCGTCGACGGGCCGCGCCAGCTGCCGTTGTCCTGCAGGCCGCCGTAGACGTGGTAGGGCACGTCCATGTCGACGGCCACGTGATAGAACTGCGCCAGCGGCAGATTGGCGCAGAAGCGCCACGAGCCGCCGCGGTCGAGGCTGGTCGAGACGCCGCCGTCGTTGCCGAGCAGCATGCGGCGCGGCTCCTGTGGATCGATCCACAGCGCGTGGTGATCCGGGTGCGCGGCGTCCCAACCGATCAGCGTCGAGAAGGTGCGGCCGCCGTCGGTCGACACGTCGACGACGACGTGCAGGTTGTAGACGCGGTTGGCGTCGTGCGGATCGACGCGGATGTCGCCGAAGTAGAACGGACGCGGCGCGATGTCCTCGCTCTTGTTCACGCTGCGGAACGAGAAGCCGCCGTCGTCGCTGCGCAGCAGCACGTTCTTCTTCGCCTCGACCAGCGCGTAGACGACGCGCGGGTCGCTGTCGGCGATCGCGAGGCCCATGCGGCCGAGTTCGCCGGCCGGCAGGCCGTCGTCCTCACCGAGCCGCGTCCACGTGCTGCCGCCGTCGAGCGAACGGTGCAGGCCGCTGCCCGGGCCGCCCGACGTGAAGAACCACGGCCAGCGCCGGTGTTCCCACATCGCCGCGAACAGTTTCTCGGGGTTGCGTGGGTCGAGCACCAGATCGGCGCAGCCGGTGCGCGCATCGACCTGCAGCACCGGCTGCCAGGTGGTGCCGCCGTCGGTGGTCTTCCAGACGCCGCGTTCGTCGTTCTCGCCCCAGGTCGTGCCGAGTGCGGCGACCCACGCGGTGTCGGGGCGCTGCGGGTGCAGCACGATGCGGTGGATGTGTTCGGTCTTGGCGAGACCGAGGTGTTGCCAGCTGCGGCCGCCGTCGCGGGTGCGATAGATGCCGCGGCCGACGCTGGCGGAGTTGCGCGGATTGCCTTCGCCGGTGCCGACCCAGACCACGTCGGGGCTGCGCGGGTCGATGGCGATGGCGCCGATCGAAGTCACGTTCTGGTCGTCGAACACCGGCGTGAAGCGCACGCCGCCGTCGGTCGACTTCCAGACGCCGCCGCTGGCGGCACCGACCCAGACGATGGTGGGATCGCCGGGCACGCCGGCGACGGCGCCGATGCGGCCGCCACAGACCGCCGGGCCGATGCTGCGGGCCTTCAGGTCGGCGAGCAGGCCGAGGTCGAAGGCCGGGGGCGGGGTCGAAGCGGGGGCGGGGGCGGGATCCTGGGCGCTGGCGAGGGAGGCCAGCGCGCAGACGGCGGCGGAGACGAGGCGCATGCGGGTGCGCACCATACGCGGCCGGTGGGTGGGGTGTTGGTGTCGCGCGCCACGGCGCACCGACGATCGACGGCGCGGCGACCGCGGTTGCCGTCGATGATCCGACGGCCAGTGGCGAATCCGCTATGGTTCCACGGGCAGCGCCGGTGCCCTGGGACAGGGCATGCCAGTTGCTCGCTGCCAGGCCGGGGAACTTCCCTCTTCACGCTCCATGGCGAACCTCGCATCGATCGCTGGCTTTGTCTTCTTCGCAGTGTTGTCGGCCGGCACCGCGGTCGCGCAATGCGCGAACGTGTGGCAATCCGAGTTGGCCTTGGCCGGCACCAATGGTGTGACGCACGCCGTCGTGCGCTGGGATCCGGACGGCAGCGGGCCCTCGAGTGAGGTCTGGGTCTTCGGCGGCGAGTTCACGCGGGCCGGCAATCTGCAGGTGCAGAACCTCGCGACCTTCGATCCGGCGACGCAGCAATGGGCGGCGCTCGGCGGGGGCGTCAGCGGCGCCGTCTTCGCGCTGACGACGCTGGCCAACGGCGACCTGGTGGTCGGCGGCAACTTCTTCGCTGCCGGCGGTGTGCCCGCCAACCGCATCGCGCGCTGGAACGGCACGGCCTGGTCGGTGTTCGGTGCCGGCTGCCCCGGCCCGGTGAGTGCGATCACGGTCCGGCCCAACGGTGAGATCCTCGCCGGTGGCTCGGTCGGCACGCCGCCGACCGCCATGCTCCTGAGCTGGAACGGCAGCAGCTGGACCGCCAACAGCTCGCTGACGGGCCTTGGCGTCGCCGCGCTGACGACCCTTGCCAATGGCGACGTCGTTGCCGGCGGTTTTCTGCAGACAGCCGGCGGGGTTGCCGTTCCCAACCTCGCGCGCTGGAACGGAACCAGCTGGTCCACCCTCGGCACGGTCGGCGCCCCGCCGACGTTCTCCAGCGTCCGGGCGCTCGCGACGATGTCCAACGGCGACCTCGTCGTCGGGGGAGGTGTGCTCTATCTGACCGGATCGAGCACCAGCATCGCGCGCTGGAACGGCGCGACGTGGGAGGCGATGGGGTCCGGCTACGGGCCGCCGAACCTGTCGTTGGTCAAGGCGTTCGCGCCGCTGCCGAACGGCGGGCTGATCGCGGTCGGGTCGCCCCCGTCGGGCAGCGGGACCCCGGTGGCGCGCTGGAACGGGTCGGCCTGGGCGACGATCGGCACGCAGTTCGCACTCCAGGGTGAGGTCAACGGGGTGCTGGCGCTGCCCTCTGGCGACGTGGTCGTCGCCGGCTTGCTGCCGCCGCCGATCGGCGGCGGCCTTTCCCACGTCGCCCGCTGGAACGGCAGCAGCTGGACCGGCCTCGCCGGCGCGGCCGGGGTCAGTCCCACCAGCGCGGTGACCGCGATGGTGTCACTGCCTGGTGGGGATGTGGTGGTGGCGTCCGGCGCCAAGGTGATGCGACGGAGCGGCGGCCGATGGACGACGATCGGCGAGAGCACGCCGGTGCCGTCCTTCGGCGCGGATGTGTTCGCGCTGGCCGTGCTCGCCGATGGCTCTGTGATCGCGGCCGGTCGCTTCGCGAGCATCGGCGGCACCGCAGCCAACAGCATCGCGCGATGGGACGGCTCGGCCTGGTTCCCGCTCGGCGGCGGCATCACCGGTCCGTCGGCCAGCGTGTCGGCGCTCGCGGTGTTGCCGAACGGCGACGTGGTCGCCGGTGGCGCGTTCGCGTTCGCCGGCGGGCTCTTCAGCCAGAGCATCGCGCGCTGGGACGGTTCGAGCTGGTCGGCGCTGGGATCGGGGCTGACGGGTTCCTTTCCGGTCGCCGTCGCCGCCCTGCTGGTGCTGCCGAACGGCGATCTGGTCGTCGGCGGTTCGTTCGGTCAGGACGGCTCGATGGGCGCCGTACGCAGAATCGGACGCTGGGACGGTGTCGCGTGGCAGCCGTTCGGCACCGGCATGAATGACCGTGTCACCGCGTTTGCGCGTCTGCCGAACGGGGACCTCGCGGCGGGTGGCACCTTCACGCTGGCCGGTGGTGTCAGCGCGAGCCGTCTCGCGCGCTGGGACGGCAGCGCCTGGTCGGCCCTCGGCGACGTCAATGGGCTGAGCGTCAACGCGCTGTGGCCACTACCCGGCGGCGATCTCGTGGTCGGCGGTCAGTTCCTCGGCATCGCCGGGCAGCCCGTCAGCAACATCGCGCGACTGCGCGGCTCCACCTGGTCGAACCTCGGTGGCGGCTGCAACAACAGTGTGTTCGCGCTGCAGCATACGAGGAGCGGCGAGCTGCTGGTCGGCGGGCAGTTCGGCACCGCGGGGCCATTGCAGTCCCCGAACCTGGCGAGACTGACCACCACGTGTCCGGCCACGGCGACGGTCACCGGTGCGGGCTGCGCGGGGAGCGGCGGCACCAATGTGTTGACTGCGACATCGCTGCCGTGGCTCGGCACCACGTTCACCTCGGTCGCGAGCGGGCTGTCATCCGTATCGCTGGCGGTGCATGTGTTGGGCTCGACCTCGGTCGCCGTGCCGCTCGCCGCGGTGCTGCCGCAGGGGCTGCCGGGCTGCCTGCTGACGGCGGCGCCCGACGTGCTCGAGCTGCACCTGCCGGTGGCCGGCACCGTCGCGCTGTCGGTGCCGATCCACAGCTCGGTGAACTTCGTCGGCTTCGTCTTCCACCAGCAGGTCGTGGCGCTCGAACTGTCGCCCGCCGCCGACATCACGGCGTTGTCGAGCACCAACGCGCTGCAGGTCGTCAAGGGCCAGTTCTGACGCGCGCGCCGCTCACCTGAGCTGCAGCACGTCGAACATGATTCCATTGCGTCGGGATCGAGCCCGGCGTCAGCGCACCACCATGTCGATGGTGTCGCTCAGATGGATGTTGCCGAGGCACGAGGTTCCTGGCGCGCCGAGCATGAAACCCTGGAAGGAGAGCCTCGTGCCGAGAATGGTGAGGTCGTCCGGGATCGGGACGAGCAGAATGGTGCCGATCGTGGTCAGGAACGGATCGACGCCGAGGATGCAGTTGCAGCCCGGGATCGTGGCGTTGTTCGCGTTGCCGACCGAGATCCCGGCGATCGGGGCGCTCGCAGTCAAGCTGAACACGGTCACGGTGCCAGGCAGCGGATCGCCCACGCCGCTGATCGTGACCCCGCCGCCGCAGGATGTCTGGCGAGTCAGCAGCCCGCCATAAGGCGAGGCATTGTAGCGAGCGCCTCCGATCCTCAGCGCGGTGCTCGTGTCGACATCGTAGACGACTGCGTAGGTCGGGTCCTGGATGCCGGTAGAGGAGTATTTCGAGGCAACCTGCAACGCGAAGGGCGGGTCGAGGTAACCCATGATATGGACATCCGTCGGGAGCAACTCGCCATTTCCGATCGACACCGTTGCGATGCGTGAGATGTTCAAGCCGCTGCCCGAGTTGAATCCCACGGCGAAGCGCATGCCATCGCAGTCGACCGAGCTGAAGCGGATCGGACCCAGGGACAACCAAGAAAGGGGGGCCACGGTGCCCCTGACGAGCACGACTCCGGTAGCCGAGAATCCGGTCATCCCGGTTTCATCGAAGCTGCTGCCGAGGCTGTCGTAGGTGCACAAGAACCGCCGTGGGCCGTTGGGAGGCAGCCGCGTCGGAGAGCTCACGCTGGGGAACGTGTGCTGCGCCGACGTGGTGTCGATCGGGAAGCTGTTGCTGCCACCGACGGTGAGCAACACGCCGTCCCGGGTGAACAGCGAGCCCAGGATGTTCCAGTTGCTGCCGCTCAGCTGTTGGTAGACGACGGCGTGGCGTGGCAGCGTCCCGACGCCACACGACTTCGAGATCGACGGATTCGTCTCGTTGGCCGCGGTTGCCAGCACGGACGTGGCAGAGGTGCCACGAAGGGCGCCCAGGTGGGTGACCTGACGCAACTGGATGTCGTGGTTGTTGGTGGTGAGCTCATTGGCCCAGACCACGGTGAAGTACGAGGTGATCGGGGCGGCATCACCGCCGATGTCCGGCACCAGGTTGTCCACGGTGGCCGTGGCGACGCTGAATTGGCTGGTGGCGATGGCGCCGAGGCCGTCGACGATGCGGCCGCGGATCCGTGCCGGGTTGGTTCCGGTGCGCTCCTCGACCACGACCATCGAGCGGTCGTGGTTCGTCAGGTGCGCGATGCGCGGCCGGAACCAGGAAGCGCTGGTGAAGTCGACCGCTGTCGCCGATCCGATCGCGGTGAAGGTGTCCGACATCCGCCGCACGTAGCAGTCCCAGTCATTCGCCGCGAACGTCTGCTGATAGCAGACATGCCAGCTGTTGGTGGCCGGGGCCCAGACCACGTCCGGATTGCCCACGTCGACACTGCCGGTGACGACGGTGCCAGAGGCGATCAGGGGATCGATGATCAGCGGCAGTCGCGCGGTGGCGACGAACGGCGCCGGCACCCGGATCTCGATGTGGCCATCGATGAGCCGCGTCGGCGCTTCGATACGATTGCCTTCGGCGTCGATGGCGATCGCGCCGCTGTAGTTGATGTCGGTCGCGGCGCCGAAGAAGCGCAGCCCGGTACCGACCTGCTGGGCGGCCAACTCCGTGCGCAAGGCGATCTGCAGCGTCAGTTCGTCGCGCTGCGGCAGTGTGGTGAACGTGAAGGTCTGCTCGAGGTGCATCAGCTCCAGGTCGAGCGATTCGACCAGCACGCCACGATCGAGACGTACCCGGTTGCCGTCGCGCCGCACCGGCCGATCCTCGACCAGTTCGAGGGCCTGCCCGCCGACGCGGGCGTGGACCAGGCGGAACGTCAGCGGCTGCGCCGCTGCCGCCGTCGTCGCCGGCTTGGCGATGAAGGTCCATCGGTCGGACCCGAAGCTCGCCTTGTAGTTGGTGCCGAGCGCCCACAGCGGGCCGTCGGCCTCCGGCACGTCGAACAGCACCTGGTCCAGGCGTCCATCGGCAATGACGGAACGCAGGTGCTCTGGCACCGGCTTGATCGGAGGTGTGGTTTCGCTCGCTGGCGGGGCGTACGGGGTCGTGGCCGACGCGTTGTCGGGTGCTTCTGGTGGCATGGGCCATTGGCCGATGTCGCCGCCGGGCCCGAGTGGGAGTTCGCCTTGCGGAGCTTGGGCCAGCAGGGTCGCGCTGGCGAACAACAGGGAGAGCATCTTCATGTTCGGGACGGTTGGGATCAGTCGCCCGACCATCGGGCGCGCCGCCGGCCTGTGGCGGAGCCGGGTGAGCGACGCCAACCATCCCTCTGTTCGCGCAAGGAGCGAATCCACCTGGCCCCCGGTCTGCCCAGGGGACCAACCGGCACTGCGGTCGCACCAGCGGCCGCCCCGATGCACGCGCCATGGCCTCGAGGAGTTGCCCCGGGATCCGGGGACCGTTTGCGCATCGGCATCGGCGCGGCCGAATCGGGGTGCATCTGGATGTTCCAACGGCACCTGGACCGAATGCAGAAAGCCGGCACCCCATTGGGGCCGACCGGGTCACCTGTCGCCGGGCAACATGGCCCGCTCACCAGCGCGAACGCGTCACCAGGCGGTCCTGGTGGAACCACCAGGCCGTGACCCCGACATCGCCGCCGTGGCGCGCGATCGCGGGCCGGATCGCTTCGCTGAGCTGCAGCACGTGGAACATGATCCCCATGTCCTCGGGATCGAGCCCTTCGCCGGCGAGCATGTCGGTCAGGTTGGTGCGCAGTTCGTTCAGACCGTCCAGTGCCTCGAGCATCGACGTCGCGTCGAACGCGTGGGCATCGCCGGGCCAGCCCTCCATCCGCGCCGCGAACGCCGCCGGCAGCTCCGCGGGGCGCGGTTCCTTGGCCTGGCGGGCCTGGGCATCCAGCACGCGGCGCAGGTTGGTGCGGGTGCCCTCGCCGTGGCCGAGCCCGATCACCAGCAGGTCGCCGGCGAACGCGTACTCGAGCGGGAACGAGCCCAGCAGGGTCAGCCGGTAGACCTTGGTGTCGCCGTACTCCTCGCTCTTGCGCGCCGCGTGCAGGCCGCGCGCGCGCAGCATCTTCTCGACGTTCTTCGCCAGCGTGGCCCCGTCGCGCAGGCCGATCGCGAACACGCTGTTGCCGAGCCGTTCGTCGACCTTCTCGAGCCGTTCGTCGACCTCCGGGGCATCGATGTCCATCGCGGCGCGCAGGTCGTCGATGCGCAGCCACTCGTCGCCGAGCAGCGCCAGCAGGTCCTCGTGCAGGCGCAGCTTGGTCGCCTTGGTGAACTCGGCCTCCAGCTCCTCGCGCGACATCGGCAGTTGGTCGGCGTACTGCGCCATGGCGTCGACGTAGCAGCGATGCAGCTGCTCGGCGTCGAACCGCCACGTGTTCCAGGTCTTGGCGTCGGCTGGCAGCAGCGCGAGCAGGCGGGACGGGCCGACCCGGCTCGGCAGGAACGCGCCGAGCACGCCGCGGTTGCCGTCGCGGAACGACAGCTCGACGTCCTGCGCGATCCACTTGCCCTCGGGGCGCAGCGTGTAGGTGGCCTGATGCATCGACGGCAGGCCACCGAGGCGCAGCATCGTCTCCAGCTCCTGCGCGGGCCCTTCGCCGATGACCGCGGCCGCGGCCAGCACCAGGTCGATGCCGCTGCCCGCTTCGATCTGCATTCCGAACGCCGCGCCGGTCAGCGCCGGTGCGGGCACGAAGGCCGCGGTGCGCGGGGCGAGGCAGCTGGCGATGCCCGACTCGGGGTCGGTGCAGAAGAACAGCACCGTGGCACCGTCGCGCTGCAGCGGTTCACTGAACTTCGCGCGGCCGCTGCCGTGGACGCGGATCGGCTCCCCGTCGATGCGGAGCTCGGTGCCACCACCGTCCATCAGCGCGGCCAGCGCGCGATCGAGGGCAGCGCGCTGTTCCTCGCTGCCGAGCAACTGCAGCGACACGGTGACGTCGAACGGCAGCTCCGAGTCGGGTTCCTCGAGGCGCGGCCGCAGCGCCACGGCGGCCACCAGCTCGCCCTCGAAGTCGCCGATGGCCTGCAACAGCGGTTCGGCGCGCTGCAGGTCGGCGGCATCGAGGTCGAGCTCGTCGGGCAAGGCGCGCCAGAGCTCCTGGAAGGCAGCGCGAACGGCCGGCTCGGCGAACACCTTGCCGATCGAGGTGGCCTCGAAGCTGCGGTGCATCGCCTTGCCGCCCTGCATGCGCAGCACGGCGAGCGTGTTGTCGGGCACGTAGCGGAAAGGATCCGGCTGCTGCTGGGCGCACAGCAGCGTGGGCAGGAACAACAACGGCACGGCGCAGCGGAGCATGCGGCGGGAGCCTACCGCCCGGTCGGTGGTCCCGGCAGGCCGCGGATTTCCCGGTTGCCTGAAAGACGCCGCCGCGAGCCTGCAACCTGGCGGTGGCCGGTCCCGCAACGGGTGCTGGCCGGAGCCAGATACCCATGCCGACTCGATCCCTTGTCATCGCCGCGTTCGCCACGATCGCCGCGCTCCCCGCCTCGCTGCCGGCGCAGCAACTGTTCGCGACCCCGATCGAACGGGTGGCGACCACGGTCTCCGGTGCCAGCCTCGACCGGGCGGCGACCCACACTCGCATCTCCGACGACGGCCGCCGGTTGGTGTTCACGACCACCGCGACGAACGTCGGGGTCGGTACGCCGGTCCCGAACCGCGAAGACATCTACCTGCGCGACCTGCAGACCGGCCAGATCTCGGTGGTGGGCATCGGACTAGGCAACGGGATCAGCAACGCCGAGCCATTGCACATGTCCGCCGATGGCCGTTTCGTGCAGTTCCACGGGCTGGCTGCCAACCACCCGACCCTGACATCGCCCGAGGAGCAGGTGTTCGTGCGCGACACCGTGACCGGCGCGCTCGAGGTACTGACGCGCAACGCGGCGGGCGGCTTCGCCAACGGGACGCAGTGCACCGCGCTGGGCATCTCGGCCGACGGTCGCTACGCGACGTTCTTGTCCGACGCCACCGACCTGCCGGGCGGCAACACGATCGGCTTGTCGCTGTATCGCCTCGATCGGCTGACCGGCGGCCTCCAGAACGTCATCGTCGCCACCGATGGCACGCCGCGCACCGCGCACTTCGGCACCGGCAACATCTCGGCGGACGGGCGCTTCGTCTGCTACTCGTCGCTGCACACGGACCTGGTGCCCGGCGACACCAACGCGCGCGCTGACCTGTTCCTGCGCGACATGGTCACCGGGGTGACCGAACGGGTCTCGGTCGGCACCGGCGGCGTGCAGGGTGCGGCCAACAGCCAGCGCCCTGGGTCGATCTCGGCCGACGGCCGCTTCGTCGTGTTCTCGTCGTTCTCGCCCGATCTCGCGCAGACGCCGTCGCTGCCGCCGCTGGGACCCCCGTTCCTGGTGCGCGATCGGGTGCTGGGCACCACGCGCTTCCTGGCCGTCTCGCCGTTCGGGGCGCCGGCGGTCAGCGACGCCAGCAACGACTTCGTGCCGCCGCGGTTCATCGACAACACGCGGCGGGTGGTGTTCGCGACGCGGGTCGCACTGCTCGATCCGGCGGCACCGAGCTTCAGCTTCGCGCAGGTCTACGTGGCCGACATCGACACCGGCGAGGTGCTGGTGGCATCGCGTACCGACGGATTCGACGGCAACGGCCAGTCGCTGCTGCCGGCGGTGTCGTGGAACGGACGGCAGCTGGTGTTCGTCAGCGCGGCGGACAACCTGGTGCCGTCGGCCCCACCGACCAACTTCGTCCCCCAGGTGATGCGGATCGAGCTGCTGTGCGCCGCGACGCTGCAGCGGATCGGCATCGGCAGTCCCGCTTCCGGCGACATCGTGCCACTGCTGTTCGGCACCAGCGCCGGTTGCGATGCACCGCTGACGGCGTTGGCGGGTGGTCTGCTGGGGGGCAGCCCGCTGTTCCTGATGGTCGGCGAGCAGGCGCTGGTCCCGAACAGCGTGTTCGGGCCCACGGTCTACGTCGAAATGGCGCAGCCGTTCTCGCTGTTCGCGGTGCCCAACGGCGGTGTACCCGGGCTGCCGGGCGCCGGTTCGTGGTTCGGCCAGTTCTCGTTCAGCATCGCCAACAACTTCACGGTGCTGCAGGTGTTCAGCCTCGACCCGTCGGGCATCAACGGCATCGCCGCGACCAACGCCCTGCTGCTCGAGATCCAGTGAACGATCGGCCCGCGCGGCGGCGTCGCGGTCAGCGGGCGCGCGCCAGCATGGCATCGATCTCCCGCACGGTGGCGTGCCCCTCGCCGTGACGTGCCACGACGCGGGCCCTCGCTGCATGCAGCAGCGGCAGGGCCTCGTCGCGCCGCTGCAACTGCAGCAGCGAATCGGCCAGCATCAGCTCCACCGTGGTGAGTTCGTCGGCGCGCGCCGGATCCGGGATGCCGCCGCGGGCGCGAGTCAGCCATTCGACCGCGGCCGGTTGATCGGCATCGAGCCGCGCCTGGCAGCCGAGCTGAACGCAGGCCACCGCCAGCTTGTGCGGATCGGGTGCCATGCCGCGGTCGACCGCGGCCACGTAGTCGCGCAGGTGCTGGTTCGCCGGCTCGGTGCGATTCAGGCGCAGCAGGCACAGACCGCGCACGAACGCCGCCTCGGCACGGCGCGGATCGTCGGGCAGCGCTACGTCCTCGGCGCGAGCGACCAGCTCGGCAGTGAGTGTGTCGGCGAGTTCGAGTTCGCCGGTCTGCAAGGCCGCCGGGGCGACCACCTGCAGGATCGCGAACCGTCGCACGCGATCGGCATAACTCTCCCCGACCGGCTGCTGCAACAGTTCGCGACCGCGCTGCAGGGCCTCGGCATGGGCGCCGGCGCTGGCCGCGATCATCACCGCCACGAAGTCGTGCTGGCCCTGCACCCGCTCGCGTTCGGGACCCGCGGGCAGCGCCGCGATGCGCGGCGCGATCGCGCGCAGGCGTTGCAGCGACTGCGCGGCGTCCGATCCCGAGCCCGCGATCGTCAGCAGTACGTCGAGCTGCAAGGTCGCCGCGGCACCTTCACCGTGATGCTTGGCGACCGCATCGCGATGCGCGCGCAGTGCTCCCGGCAGCTCGGGACCCGGTTGCGCTGCCGATGCCAGCAGCCGCAGTTCGCGACCGCGCAGGTCGAGGTCGATGGTGCGATCGACGTCGCCGGCGGCGTGCAGCACGGCGCGGGCGCGGGCGACGAACGGTGCCGCACGCGCAGGATCGGCGATGCGGCTGTAGAGATCGGCTGCGCGCAGCAGCAGGTCGGCGCGGGCCCGCGGATCGGCGCTCGGACGCTGTTCGAGTTCGGTGACCACGCGGTCGAGGAAGTCGACCATCGGCGTCTTCGGCCCCGCGGGCCCGGCCTCGAACGCGTCCATCGCGCGCTGCAGGATGCCGAGCGCTTCCTCGGCGCGTTCGTACTCGCGGGCGATCGTGCGGCGATCGGCCTCGGCCCGCTCCGCGTAGCCGAGCACCAGCCACGTCGCGGCGCCGAGCCCGATCACGACCACGGCGGCGGCGATCGCGGCGGTGCGATAGCGCCGCAGCAGCCGGGCGATGCGGACCTGGATCTCGTCGGCGCGGGCGAGGATCGGCAGGCCGCTGCGGCAGCGTTCGAGGTCGGTCCACAGCTCGTGCGCGGTCGCGTAGCGGCGTTCCGGCTCGGGCGCCAACAACCGCAGCACGACGGTGTCGAGGTCGTTCGGCAGATCCGGGCACGCGCGCGAGGGCCGCGCCGGTGCGTCGTGCAGCCGCCGCGCCAGCATCGCGCGCGGATCGGCTTCGGGCGGGTGCGGCCAGCCGCCGGTCAGGTAGCGGTAGAACACGACGCCGAGCTGGAACAGGTCGGTGCGCACGTCGCCCGCCGTGCCGTCCGCGCGCAGCTGCTCGGGCGCGGCGCAGGCGAGCGTGCCGACGAAGGTGCCGTCGAGGGTGGCGTGCGGATCGGGCTGCACCGCCGCGAGCGCCTTGGCGAGGCCGAAGTCGAGGATGCGCACCGAGCCGTCGGCGGTGCGCAGCAGGTTGCCGGGCTTCAGGTCGCGGTGCAGCACACCGTGCTGATGGGCGAAGCGCACGCCGTCGGTGATCGCGAGGAAGCAGGCCAGGGCATCGTCGAGCGATGGTGCGGCGCGTTGGCGCGCCGCCTCGAGCGTCTCGCCGTCGACGTATTCCATGACCAGGTACAACACACCGTCGCCGGTGGCGCCGGCATCGAGCACGCTGACCAGATTGGCATGCCGCAGCGAGGCGCCGAGCCGGGCTTCGCGGGCGAAGCGCGCGCGCGCCGCGGCATCCGCCGCGCGACGGATGGTCTTCACCGCCACGGCGCGGCCGGTGGCGAGCTGCACGCCGCGCCAGACGGTGCCCTGGCCGCCGCTGGCGATGCAGTCTTGCAGGCGCAGGCCGGGGATCGTGGGCGGTGAGGCTTCGTCGTCGGCGGGCGGCAGCTGGCCCCAGCGCGCGGTCGCGGCGAGGTTGGCGCGCAACTCGTCGGCCAGGGCGCGGCAGTCGGCGCAGCGATCCACGTGTGCGGCCAGCGCCGCATCCTCGCCGTGTGCGCACCAGCGCTCGAGCGCTTCGAGATCGGGGCACTCGCTCATGGCTCGTGCTCCTCGCGCCGCACCTCGGTGAGTTCGGCTTCGATCGCCCGGAGTCGGCTCAGCACGCGATGCTTGGCGACGAACACGGCATTGCGGCTGATGCCGAGCGCGGCGGCCACCGCGGCCGGCTCCTCGCCGTGCAGCTGCACACGTTCGAACGCCGCCCAGGTGTTCGGCTGCACTTCGCGGCGCACGCGCGCCATCGCCAGCGCCAACACCTGTTCCTGCCAGTCGCGGTGCCAGTCGCGTTCGGCCTCCGCGGCCTCGGCTTCGCTCGGCCACGGCTCGCCGCCGGCGAGGCCGAGAGCGGTGCGGCGGTGCTGGCGCTGGCCGGCGCGCCGGATCTCGTGGCGGGCGATGCCGAACAACCACGCCGACAGGCGGCCGCGATCGCGGTCGTAGGTGCCGCGCCGCAGCCCGTCGTGGAACACCAGCAACGTCTGTTGCGCGGCATCCTCGGCCTCGCCGTCGTCGAGACCGGTGCGGCGCGCCAGGCGGCGCAGCGGTTCGCGGAAGCGTTCGACGAACTGGCGCCAGGCCGCGTCGTCGCCGTCGACCATCTGGTCGAGGATCCACGAGGTCGTGCGCCAGTCGTCTTGCACCGGCGCATTATGGCGTCTCGCCGATCGCGGTCACGGCCGGGCCACGACACGGTCCACTTCACGGCGTCGCGGTGGTCAGCTGTTCACGATCACCGACCGCCGCGCGACCGCCGCAGCCAGTACGGCGTGATCGGGTTGTTGGCCAGGTATGCGTTCCTCTCGTCGGCGCTCAGCTCCCGACGCGCCAGCATCCCCGGGCGGCGGAACGAGTCGAACAGCCAGCTGCGACCGCCGGCGACATAGGCGAGCGCGTAGTGATTGGCGTCGTGGGTGGCATCGGGCGGCGCGATCGCGCCGTCGGCCGCACCGCCGTGGCAGCCGAACACGAACACGGTAGGTTCGCCGGCCGCCAGCGCCGCGGCGAGCGCGGCGCGGCGATCGCTCCGCGTCGCGCGCGTAGGGCCGAGCAGCGGCTCGGCGGTGAGATCGAGCGCCGCGAGCACGTGGTGGAACTCGTCCTTGTCGTTGAGGTGCCAGCCGGTGAGCCGATCGTCGCCGTCGTACTCGGGCACCACGCTGCCGAGCACGCCGTTTGCCTCGCCGTCGACGTTGGCCGCGCGCAGCAGCGCTTCCTGCACGCGGTGCACGTTGGCGAAGGTCAGTTCGGGGCCGATGCCGAACTTGGCGGCAACGTCGGCAAACGATCCGCCGAGCAGCAGGTAGCCGGTCAGCGCCGCGGCGCACGAACAGCGCTCGTGGTCGCCGGTGGTGTCCGCCAGCAGGTCGAGTTGGGACACGTGTGCCAGCCGGGTCGGCAGATCGGCGCCGGGCAACGGATCGGTCTCGACGTATTGGAAGTCGGCCGGCGCGCTGCACGCCGGCAGGCACAGCAGGGCCACGGTGGCGATTCGGGTGACCATCGGCGAGGTCGACCTGCCGCACCAGGGTCGTCGGCTCACGGCACCGTCACCAAGACGGCGTCGCTGGCGGCGAAACCCTGGACGGCACCGAGGTCGAGGAACGCGGCCTGGAACCACGCCTGGAAGCCGGGAAGCTGCGTCGCCAGCCAGGCGCAGTTCTCGACCAGTTCGGTCGTGGTGCCGACCAGCGGCAAGGTGACATCGATCGCCGGCACCAGGGTGCCGCCGAAGATCGGCACGTTGATCGCGCTGGCGCCGATGACGAGCAGGCCGACCGCGTTGGGGGCGAAGTCGCGGATGCGCAGTTCGATCGGTTGGGTCTGATCGATGGTGCCCTGGCCCGCGAGCACCGGCACGCCGGCGGTGCCGGCGATGCCACCCGCGAGATCGCACCAGCGCAGGGTCGTGGTCGGTCGGAACGCGGCCGCGGTGGTGGTCGTGTTGGTCAGCGTCAGCACGTTGTCGGCGGCACCGGCCGTGCCCATTGCCTGACCCTGCCAGTTGACGGCCGGGCTCGACCAGCGGTTGATTCGCGTGCCGGGCGCGTAGGCCATGATCGTGCGCCACGCGTTGTCGGGGGTGCGATAGCCGTAGGCATACGGATAGATCGCGGTGCCGGCGTTGGCGATGTCGTGGTGGCAGCCGAGATTGTGCCCGCACTCGTGCGAGAGCGTGCGGTTGGAGATGCAGGTGCGGCGCGTCAGCGCGAACGCCGACGAGGCGAAGCCGGGCGACAGCGACGTCATCAGGTAGCCGACGCCGCAGAACGAGGCCGGACCGTCGGTGACGAGGTGCATCAGGTCGGCGCCGTAGGTGTCGCGCAGCGCGTGCACTTCGTCCATCACGCCGTCGGTGGTCGAGCGGAACGCGGCCAGGTCGGCGTTGGTGCCGACTTCGGTGTAGTTGGTCTCGTGGGTGTGCACGAGGCGGAACTCGACCGCTGCACCCGAGAGCCGATGGGCGTCGTTGGCCTGCGCCACGGCGTTGACGAGCACGGTCTCGATCGCGGCGGTGCCGCCCGCGTTCTGCCGCGCCAGCGGCGTGTAGCAGATCAGCAGGTCGATCGTGGTCAGGTTGCAGTCGCTGTTGACGCCGGCGGCGAAGCTCGGCGTGGTCGTCACCGGCGCGGCCACGGCATGGGTGTGGTCGACGCCGCAGACGCCGTTCTGGCCGAGCCGGCTCGGATCGATCTCCTGCAACACGTGCACGCCCGCGACGCCGGTGGGCGCGATCGCGAACTGGCGATCGCCGTAGTCGAGCGAGGCGACGGTGGTGCCGTCGGCGGCGATGGTCAGTGAGAAGTCGGCGCTGCCGAGGTCGGCGTCACCGCGCAGCACGCGGTGGTTCAGCATCGTCGAGACGCCCTGGATCGCGACGGTCGCGCGGCGGCCGAAGACGTCGATGGTGAACGTGGTGAGCGGTCGGGTGCCGTCGGTGCGCAGATCGGCGAGCACGCTGGTGTCGACCTGCACGAACGTGCTGCGCACGACGGTCGGGTTGATGGTGCGTTCGCTGCTGTCCCACGCGATCGCGGCGGCGGGTGGGTTGGGCACGGGGAGCAGCAGCGGGCTCTGTGCGGCGGCGGTGGCGGCGGCGAGGGTGGTGAGGAGGTGGCGCAGCGGGAGTGCGGGCATGGTGCGCATGGGACGAGGCGGGACGGGGTGGTGGGCGCGCGGGCGCCGGGCAGGGAGGTGCGCAGCGTAGCGGGGATCGGGGCGGGCGGTGCAGTCGCGGGGTCCGGAGGGCGATGGATTGGTCCCGGTGGAGACCATTACGCGGTGACAGGGACCTCGTGCACGCTGAGCCGTCCGTGCCGCAACCAGCCCTCGGTGAGCAACCAGGTGCGCGCGTCGGTCACCGGTCGCACGATCGCCTCGATGCCCTTGACCGTGATGCGTTCGCGGAAG
>JALORC010000005.1 GCA_025459175.1 Planctomycetota bacterium
GAAGGCTGCAGCCACAACCAGGACTACTCGTCGATCGACCTGGAATCGATTCCACCCGACTACCTGCCCCGCACCAACTACGTCCCCGCCTGCGACGCCGCGACCTACCGGTCCCGAACGCCGGAGTGGAACGGCAAGCCGGTCACCGACTACTTCCGCCACGTCAACCGCCGCAAAGTCGCCCCGACCGGCGAGCGCACGCTGGTTCCGAGCCTGATCCCGCCTCGCGCGGCACACATCGATGGAGTCCTCTCTTGCACTGCGGAGCCCCAGATGGTGCTCGACCTCTTGTGCATGACGAGCTCCTTGCCCCTCGACTACTTCGTCAAGTCGACGGGCAAGGGAGACTGCCGGGACGACCTGCTGGCGCAGTTTCCGATGCCGAAGGTCGCCGACGCTGCGCGTCTCTTGATGCTGCGCCTGAGCTGCCAGACCCTGCACTTCGCTGACTTCTGGAACGCGTTCCCGACGGTCACGTCCCAGCCGCACGGATGGGCGTCGGCGGATCGCCGCTTGCACCGCTACGCATCACGCAAGACCTGGCAGGCAGACGTGGCGCTTCGCAGTGACTTTGCTCAACGCCAAGCCATCGTGGCCATCGACGTTCTCGCATCGAAGGCTCTCGGCATGTCCCTGCAGGAACTGCTGACCATCTACCGCATCCAATTCCCCGTCCTGCAGCAGTACGAGCGGGACAACCTCTACGATCAGCACGGCCGCATCGTCCCCACCGCCACCACCCGCAACGGTCACGACTGCGTCAGCCTCGTCGCCCTCGCCAAGCTGCTGCAAGAGCAGGCCGGCTTCGACATCCACCGCGAGTACCACCCCGGCGCCCCCGACACCGCCGACCTGCTCAGCAAGCGAATCAAGCTCACCCCCCGCGACGCCGCCGTCCTCCAGGTCTCCGAACGCTGCACCGTCGCCGACCTGACGGCCACCACCGAAGTCCGCTGGTCCTCCCACGACCACCCCGAAGGCCGCCTCATCCCCCTCGTCGGCCTCCGCTATACCGACCCCGGCCTCGAACCTCGCAAGCAACGCATCTACCCCACCCCCTGGACACGTCACTCCCGCGAAGCCGACTACGCGACGGCGTGGGACTCACTCGGAACCTGAGCGCCACCATGGGCAACCTGAACTTCACCGCGAGCCCAATCGAAGAATCGGAGGACCTTTTCTTCGCGGCACAAACCACAGCTGCCCAGTTCCTTGCGCTTGCCCAGCGCCTTGAACGCAAGAAGCTCACGGCATCGATTCCATCGTGGCTTGCCCAGCCTTTGCGATTCAAAAGGGCGAAGCACTGCGAACTCGCTGAAGTGGAACGATGGATCAGGAACGCTTGGAACACCGAGCGCGTCCTACGTGCCCAACTGGAACTCGACGAGGACGGTAAGCGGTTTGCCCTACAGTGGGCGTTCGCGCAGGCTTACTACGCGGTCTTCTGCCAAGTGCTGGCCTTCTTCCACGCGCATGGAGCAACGGAGCGCTCGCACGCTACTGTCCTGAAGAAGTTCGGGGAGCTTGTGCGAGAGGGACGATTCCCGCCGGAGCTGAGTTGCCATGCCGACGGTGGCATGAACGCAATCAAGCTATCCAACGTCACGGTCTCCAGCGGTTCCATCCGGAGTTTCCAGGATCTGCTGACAACCCCTTCCGAAGACGAAATTGCGGGATTCCTTCGAGCAACAAGGAAGAAGCAGCTCAATGCGAAGAAGCCGGATCACAAGCTCAAGACGACTTCCGGCAAGGCCAAGACCAGCTTCTCGAAAGCAGATTGGGACGCCGTCTCGCGAGCACTCGGACCCACCACGATCTTGAGCCTGCTTTACCGGAAACGCCTCAAAGCCAACTACGACTCGATCGACACGTTCCTCGACCCCAGCATCGACGGCGACGGCATCATGCGCTCACTGGTCGCGATCGTTGATTCCATGGCCCTCGTTCTCGAAGCGGCCCAGCATCGGGTCATCGGCAAAGACCACTACTCATCATTCACAACTCGCGCTAGGCAGTATCCGTTTGTCCACGAGCGCCTAGCCCAGTTCTCAGCAGGCCGTCACGCAACTGCAGTGACCAATCCCACTTCCACACCACTGCTGGATTCGCACCACTTCCTTCGGACTCCACCCCATGAGTGACCGTAGCAAGATCGAGTGGACCGACGCCACATGGAACCCAGTGCGCGGCTGCACGAAGATCAGCCCCGGCTGCAAGCACTGCTACGCCGCCACCTTCGCCGAACGCTGGCGCGGCATCCCAAACCACCCCTACGAGCACGGATTCGACCTCCGCCTCGTCCCCGACAAACTGGTCGACCCCCTCCTCTACGCGCACTCGAGAACGATCTTCGTCAACTCGATGAGCGACCTGTTCCACGCGCGCGTGCCCGACACCTACATCGCCAGCGTGTTCGCGGTGATGCACACCGCTGACTGGCACGTCTACCAGGTCCTCACCAAGCGCGCCGACCGCATGCGCGACGTGCTCACCGCCGCTCGCCACGCTCCCCCAGGAAAGCACATCTGGCTTGGCGTCAGCGTCGAGAACAAGAAGCATGGCCTACCTCGCATCGAGCTCCTCCGCGACACTCCGGCCGCCGTCCGCTTTCTGTCGATCGAACCCCTGCTAGAGGGTCTCGGCGAACTGGACCTCGACGGCATCGACTGGGTCATTGTCGGGGGCGAGAGCGGCCCCGGCGCCAGACCCATGCACCCCGAGTGGGTGACCTCCATCCAGCGCCAGTGCCTCGACGCGGACGTCCCGTTCTTCTTCAAGCAGTGGGGCGGGGTCCAGAAGGGCAAGCATGGCCGTGTGCTTGACGGGCGCACGTGGGATGGGCTACCACCTCGACCACAACTCCCGGTCCCAACGATCGAGGAGCGGAAGAGGCGAAGGTCCATCCTCGAGAAGGAGATCGTGCATGTCCATGGAGCCGAAACGTGAGAACTACGTGGGGAGAGAGCAGGCGTATGCCAAGCACTGCATCCTCCAGGGCTACCTGCAGAAGCTCACCTACAAGGTCGGCTGGGAAGGCGTTACCTTGAACTACATCGACGGCTTCGCTGGTCCCTGGAAGAGCCAGACGACCGACCTCGTCGACACCTCGCCACACGTAGCCCTCCGGGTGCTGCGAGCGACGCGAGATCAGCTCGCCAATCTCGGCCGTCCACGGACGTCGATACGCGCGATGTTCGTCGAGCGATCGAACGGCGCAACTGCACTGCGCGAGTCGCTGGCCCAGTACACAGACATCGAAACGCTCGTACTGCAGGACGAGTTCGAGAACGTCATCCAGACGGCCGTCAAGTTCGCCACGGTCGGAAAACGACCGTTCAGTTTCGGATTCATCGACCCCTGTGGCTGGGTCGGTTACGGCATGAAGGCGATCACGCCGCTGCTACGCGTGCCACGTGGCGAGGTCCTCGTCAACTTCATGCTGAACTCGATCAACGAGTGGATCGACACACCGCGACGCGAGACGGCTCGCACGTTCGAGGATCTGTTCGGGTCGCCGGACTTCGGCTCCACCTGGAAGGGGCTCGATGGACTCGATCGCCAAGAAGCGATCGTCACCAAATACTGTTCACGCCTGAAGGAAGCTGGTGGCTTCACCCACGTGGTCAGCACGATCGTATTGCGTGCAAAGGAGGATCGCGCCCAATACCACCTCGTCTACGGCACGCGCAGTGACGAGGGGTTGCGCGTGTTCCGCGAGATGGAGCGCGCCACGCTGCCGAAACAACAGGCCATGCGCGCCACGGCGCTCGCGGCAAAGCGAAAGAAGGCGAGCGGCGGCCAACGAGAGTTCTCGTTCGGCGCAGAGGCCTTGGCCTCGGCGTTCGACGACGAGCTCCGTTCGCGCTACCTCGCCAAGGCTCAGGCCACTGTGGACGGGTTGCTGCAACCAGGAGCACGCATCAAGTTCGAGGACCTTGCAGTCGCTGCAATGCAGCACCCGCTGATCGCGGAACAGGACGTCAAGAACATGCTCGTCGCTCGCGGGGAACGAGTCAGGATCGAGGGTCTGAAGCCGCGAGCGCGCGTGCCGCAATGGGGCGAAGGCCACGTCATCGTCGCACCGCGAGCCTGACCACACGAGCAAACCGCCGATCCTCTGCATCCCCCATGAAGGCCACCGAGACCCGTCTCGTCGACTTCCTGCGCAATTCGAACCACTTCCCGAAAGCGGCGGGGCAATGACATCTCCCCTGGCCGAATCGGACGTTCATGCCCCTGCCTGATCGCCGCAAGCCGCTTTCATGAAACGCCTTGTGACCACCTCGAAGAGCGGGACAAGGCGCGTGATGCAACCCTCCGCCAATAGCTTCCTGGCGGCAGGACCGACGCTCCCGACCGTTGCCGCAGCGCCCACCCAACAAACCGCGCGAAGCCACCGGCACATCGACCACCGCCGCCTGCTTGTTCCGCGATCCGCACCTCGACGACCACCCCTCGTCCCCTACCGTGCTGCAGCGCACCCCAACCGCTCCCATCCGTGACCACATCATCCCGGCCTCGCCCCGAGAAGAAGCCGCTCGAACGCCTGAGCCGCATCCGCGTCCGTGGCTTCCGCTCGATCCGTGACCTCGACCTCCCCCTCGCGCAACTCAACATCCTGATCGGCGCCAACGGCTCGGGCAAGTCGAACCTCATCGGCCTGTTCCACCTGCTCAGCTACCTCGTCACCGGCAGCCTCCGCCTCTACACCTCGCGCCAGGGCGATGCATCCTCGATCCTGCACTACGGCCCGAAGCGCACCCCCACGCTCGAAGCCGAACTTCACTTCCAGGGCGAGGCCAACCGCAGTGAATACGCCTTCACCCTCGCCCACGCGGCCCCCGACCGGTTCCTGTTCGCTCGCGAACAGGTCGCCTTCCACACCGAGGGCAAGGACAAGCCCTTCACCAAGGTCCTCGACACCGGAGGCGCCGAGACAGAGCTCACCCAACTCGCCGCCACCGCGGCAGCCAGCACCGGCCGCAAGGTCGCGCGGGTGTTCCTCGAACGCCTGAAGCGAGTCCAGGTCTACCACTTCCACGACACCTCGCCGACCGCGCCGATCCGACTGTCGCAGGATGTCGATCGCACCAACCTGCTGCTGAGCACCGGTGGCAACCTCGCCTCGTTCCTGTTCATGCTGCGACAGGAGCATGCCGCGCACTACCAACGCATCGTCGCCACCATCCGCCTGGCCGTCCCCTACTTCGAGGACTTCGAACTGGCGCCACAACGGCACAACGCCAGCAAGATCCAGTTGCGTTGGCGCGACCGCAGCCCTGACTACGAGTTCGGACCGCACCAGTTCAGCGATGGCTCTCTGCGCGCCATCGCGCTGATCACCGCACTGCTGCAACCGGAGGAGCTGCTGCCGGATGTCCTCGTCATCGACGAACCCGAGCTCGGCCTGCACCCGAGCGCGATCTCGCTGATCGCGAGCCTGATCCTGGCCGTGTCGCAGAAGCGACAGGTCATCGTCGCCACCCAGTCGCCGAAACTGCTGGCCTCGTTCTCGCCCGCGGACGTGATCGTCGCCAGCCGCGACGAGGACGGCACCGGACACGGCGAGTCGACGTTCCAGCGCCTCCGACCCGACCACCTGAAGTCGTGGCTGGAGCAGTACGACCTCGGCCAGCTGTTCGACATGAACGTGACGGGCGGAGGGCCGCAGTGAGGTCCGTCACCCTGACCGTGCTCTGCGAAGGCCCGACCGAACAGCGCTTCGTGGCGCAGGTGCTCGGCCCGCATCTGCGGACACTGCGCGTGTTCCCGAAGGGCCAGCTGATGACGCCGGGCGGTGGAGTCGTGAAGTTCCAGCCCCTGCGCGAGGTGATCTCGCGAGTCCTCGACCAGGGCAAGGACCATTTCGTCACCACCATGCTCGATCTCTATGCGCTGCCTGCCGACTACCCGGCGCACACGCCGAGAGCTGGCGAAGCCGGCAGCCAGCGGGCCATGCGCATCGAGACGGCCATGCGCCAGAAGGTGAACAACCAGCGCTTCGTCCCGTACATCCAGGTGCACGAGTTCGAAGCCCTGCTGTTCACCGATCTGGAGGCAGTGGCGTCCCACTTTCCCGACGAGGACACGCAGGCCATCGCGGCGCAGTTGCGACGCCATGCCAAGGTGCCACCGGAAGACGTCGACGACGGCAAGGAGACCGCGCCGAGCAAGCGCATCCTGAAGGTGGTCGCCGGCTACAGCAAGCAGGTCGATGGCCCGGCGATCGTCGGGCGCATCGGCCTGGACCCGATCCGACGTGCCTGCCCGCATTTCGCCGGCTGGATCGAACGCCTGGAACGCCTGGCTCCGGAACCGGACCACCACTCCTGACCGGGGCCAACGCCGATGATCCCCACCATCGTCGCCCGCCAGACCCGCGAGACCGTGCTCGACTACCTGAGCACGACCTTCGCGCTCGCCGACGACCGCTTCGCCGACGCCCTCTTCACCTTCCTCGACTCCGCCGACGGCCTGTTCCGCGGCCCCTACCTCGACGTCCGCCTGCCCTTCCGCAAGGCCGACCAGCACACCACAGTCCCCCTCGAGATCGCCCCCGCCTTCACCCCCTACCGCCACCAGCTCCGCGCGTTCGAGCGACTCACCACACGATCCGGCCACAGCCCGCAGCCGACCCTGGTGACCACCGGCACCGGCTCCGGCAAGACCGAGTGCTTCCTCTACCCCGTCCTGGACCACTGCTACCAGCGACGCGGCACCCGAGGCATCAAGGCGATCCTGCTCTACCCGATGAACGCCCTGGCCTCCGACCAGGCCCGGCGCCTCGCCCAGACCATCTGGGACGACCCGCGGCTCAAGGGCCAGGTCACCGCCGGCCTCTTCATCGGCGGCGAAGGCCAGCACGGCGCCGCCTCGCGCGACCACCTCGTCGACCAGCGCGCGGTCCTGCGCCGTTCCCCGCCGGACATCCTGCTGACCAACTACCGGATGCTCGACTTCCTGCTGATGCGCCCGGACGACCGGGGCCTGTGGGAACACAACGGCCCCGAGACCCTGCGCTACCTCGTGCTCGACGAACTGCACACCTACGACGGTGCGCAAGGCAGTGACGTCGCGTGCCTGATCCGCCGACTGCGCGCGCGGCTCGATGCGCCGAAGGGCGCGATCTGCCCGGTGGGCACCTCGGCGACGATCGGCGGCGTCGACCAGGAGGCGAGCATCCAGGCCCTCGTCGAGTTCGCGAGCAAGGTCTTCGGTGCCGAGTTCGTGCCCGAGTGCGTCGTCACCGAGGATCGCTGCGAGATGGTCGAGGTGCTCGGCAGCGACGTCGCCGACTACCAGCTGCCGGCTCCAAGCCCCGAACTCGACGGCAAGCTCTCGACGAGCCTCGAGGAGTGGGTGCACAAGCAGGTCCGCCTCTGGCTGCCGGACCTGCCGGAACCGAGCCCCCAGGCCGTCGGCAGCGCGCTGCGCCGGCATGGCTTTCTGCGGCAGATCCTGCGCGCGCTCGACAAACGGTTGCGCAGCTTCCCCGAGCTGGATGCCTGGCTCGAAGTACACGAGGACGGCTGGCGGGCCTGCGCGCCTGCGCACCGCGCCCATCTGCTCGACTCCTTCCTCGGCCTCGTCTCCTACGCGCGCACGGCCGTCGAGCGCGATGGCAAGCCGCACCTCGAACCGTTCCTCACCGTCCAGGTCCAGCTCTGGCTGCGCGAACTGCGCCACCTCGTGCAGCGCGTGTCCGGCGAGCTGCAGTTCGCCTGGGCGAGCGACCGGATCCCCGCCGAAGGCCGCTGGCTGCCGATCGCGTACTGCCGCAGCTGCGGCACCGCGGGTTGGGCGAGCTACCAACGCGAGTCCGAGAACCTGCTGCAGACCGACCTGTCCGACATCGGCCGCGCCTGGCTGCATGCCGAGCGGACGTGCCGCTTCGTCGCCAGGGGCCATGGCACCATCGACGAGTTGTTCGTCGAGTCGCTGCAGATCGACCGCATGGCCCTGCACGCGCACGCGCCGGACACCCCGGCTCCGGATGGCTGCATCCCGGTGCGGATCGGCAGGGACTGCTCGGACCAGCAGAAGTCGCGTTTCCTGAGCCGCTGCCCCGACTGCGCCGCCGACGGCGCCTCCGGGCTGTCGCTGCTCGGCTCGCGCGCCCCGAGCCTGCTGAGCGTCGCGATCAGCCACCTGTTCCAGTCCGGCTACAACCTCGACAAGAAGCTGCTGGCCTTCACCGACTCGGTGCAGGATGCCTCGCACCGCGCCGCGTTCTTCGGCGCGCGCACCTACCGCTTCAACCTGCGCACCGCCATCCAAGGGGTGTTGGAGCAGGCCGCGGGCGACCTGCCCCTGGTCGGCTTCCCGGATCGGCTGCTGGGCTGGTTGCAGCAGCAGCAGGGCTCCCCAGCCAAGGCGGTCGCCACCTTGTGGCCCGCCGACCTGCGCGACCTCGGCGAGTATGCGGAGTTCGTCGAGTCCGGCGGCCGCGTCACCGACGAGTTGCTCTTTGTGCTCGAACAGCGGCTGTCGTGGGAAGTCGCGATGGAGTACGGCCACACCGCCCGCGTCGGCCGCACGCTCGAACGCACGCTGTGCTCGACCGCCGTGCTCGACTTCGATCGACTCGAGAAGGTCGCCGCGATCCTCGCTCTCGAACTGGCCGAAGGCGATCTGCTGGAGCGACCCGCGGTGGCCAGCCCGGAGCAGGTCCGGCACTTCCTCGCCGGCATGCTGCTGCGGCTGCGGGTGCAGGGCGGCATCTCCCATCCCCTGCTCGAGCGATACGCCGAGAAGCAGGGCGAGTGGTTCTTGCTGACCCGCAAGAAGCAGCCGCTGCTGTCGCCGTTCGGCAGCCACAGCCGGTTGCCGCGCTTCCTCAGCGAAGCGCCGCCCGAGGGGCGCAGCGTCTTCCCGAGCATTGCCGCGGCGGCGGACAAGCGCACCTGGCATCGCGATTGGGCCACCAGGAGCCTCGGGCTCGACAGCAAGGATCGCGGCATCCGCGAGCTCTACCGGCGCGCGCTGCAGCGACTGGTCGAACATGGCGTGCTGCAGGCGCACGGCAACACCGTCGGAACGCGGGCGTATGGACTGCGACGGGACCAACTGACGCTGACGCGGCAGGTCGCGGCACTCGGCTGCACCCATTGCCAGGACGAGGAAATCGTGCCGGCGCATCAGGCGGACCAGTGGCTCGGCAAGGCCTGCCTGCGCTACCGCTGCCGCGGCCAGCTGCGGCTGGCAGCCGAACGCCGCGAGAGCTACTACGGCCGCCGCTACCGGTCGGGCATGGTCGAACGCATCTTCGCCCAGGAGCACACCGGCCTGCTGGCTAGAGAGATGCGGGAGCACATCGAGGACGAGTTCAAGGCCCCGACGCGACCCGACGCACCGAACCTGTTCGTCTGCACACCGACCCTCGAAATGGGCGTCGACATCGGCGACCTGTCGGCCACGGTGCTGTGCTCGGTGCCGCCGACCACGGCGAGCTACCTGCAGCGCATCGGCCGCGCCGGCCGCAAGACCGGCAATGCGCTGTGCCTGACCATGGCGCTCGAACGTCCACACGACCTGTACTTCCAGGCCGACCCACTGCAGATGATGCGGGGCCGGGTGCTGCCGCCGGGGTGCTTCCTCGACGCGCCGGAAATGCTGAAGCGGCAGATCGTGGCCTTCGCCATGGATGCCTGGGCGAGGCAGGAGACCGAGCTGCCCCAGATCCCCCGCAAGGCCTCGCTGCTGCTGTCCCCGGACGGCGCCGCGAAGTTCCCGGGCCGGTTCCTCGCCTTCTACCGGCAGAACGAAGGGGCCCTGGTCGAACAGTTCCTCGGCGTGTTCGGGCGCGAGGTCAGCGCCGACAACCAGGTGCGGCTGCGCGAGTTCGCTGGCAGCCGCAACGTCGACGACATCGTGCGCGGTGCGTTCGACCGGGTGCAGGAGGAGAAGGCGGAGCACCAGCTGCAGCTGCGGCGCATCAAGGATCGGCTCACGCGGATCGAACAGGATCCCGAGCAATTCGACGATCCCGAGGCGGAGAAGCGCCAGCTCGAGGACAGCGAGCGCATGGTCGGCCGACTGATCCGCGAACTCGGTGACAAGTACCCGCTCAACGTGCTCACCGATGCCGGTGTGCTGCCGAACTACGCGTTCCCGGAGCCCGGCGTGCACTTCCGGGCGGTGCTGCAGGGCGATGGCAAGGACGAGGACGGCAAACGCCAGTACACCGCCCACGAGTACATGCGGCCGTCGTCGGCGGCGATCCACGAGTTCGCCCCGGGCAACACGTTCTACGCCGAGGGCCACAAACTGGTGATCAAGGAGCTCGACCTCGGCACCCGCGCCAACAAGCTCTACGCACCCTGGCGACTGTGCGCCGCCTGCCACCACGCCGAGATCATCATCGACGGGGCCCCCATCGCCACGGCGTGCCCACGCTGCAACGACCCCCGCTGGCAGGACGCCGGCCAGCGCCGCCTGCTGCTGAAGTTCCAGCGCGTACGGACGCTGGAGACCGAACTGGCCGCCGCGAGCAGCGACGAGAGCGACGAGCGGGAGCAGGCCCACTACCAGGTCGAGGATCTCATCGATGTGAGCCGGGAACATGTGCACGGCCACGCCAAGGTGATCCAGAGCCTGCCGTTCGGCATCGAACTGCTGAAGCGGCTGCCGCTGCGCGAGATAAACTTCGGCAACCTTGCCGGCGGCGGCAGTGGCACCGCGGGACTCGAGGTCGCCGGGCGACGCATCGTGCAGGATGGTTTCGTGGCCTGCGTCGACTGCGGGCGCGTGCGCGAACCGGAGCGGACCGAGGTCGAGCACACGCCCTGGTGCCTCGGCAAACGCTCGGGTCGACGCGCCGGTGCCTCGACCGAGAGCTTGGAAACGGTGTTCCTGTTCCGTGAGATCGAGTCCGAGGCAATCCGGGTGTTGCTGCCGGTCGCCGAGATCGACCAGGAGCGCCGCCTGTGGTCGTTCCGCGCCGCCCTCGAACTCGGGTTCCGTCGTCGATTCTCGGGGGATCCAAGGCACCTGCAGATCCGCATCCACGACGAGCCCCTTGCCGGTGAGGGACGGCGTCGCTTCCTGGTGGTGTTCGACACCGTGCCAGGAGGCACCGGGTACCTGTCCGAGCTGTGGCATGGCGACCACTTCCGCGATGTGCTCGAACTCGCACTGCGCGCCCTCGAAGACTGCGTGTGCCAGCGACGAACTCCGCCGGGCGATGGCTGCTACCAGTGCCTCTACGCCTACCAGCAGCAGCGGCACCTCGACCAGCTCAGCAATCGCGAGGCGAGGGAGATGCTGCAGGGGATCCTGAAGGCCTGGCCAGAAATCAAGGCTGAGCACAGCCTGTCCGATGTGCGGCTCGACACCCGCCTGGAGAGCGAGCTGGAGAGATTCTTCGTGCGCGAGCTGAAGGCCCGAGCCGAGCACGAGAACTGGCCATGGACCGAGGGCGTTCGCGGCGGCGAACTCTTCTGGACGATTCAGGTGAATGGCAAAGGCTGGGAGATCCACCCCCAACAGAACCTCGGCCTGCGCCACGGAGTCACGGTCGGCTGCAGTCCCGACTTCTTGTTCAAGCCCGCGAGTGGGGATCCGTCGATCCTCCCCGTCGCCGTGTTCTGCGACGGCTTCGAGTACCACGCCCTGCCGGCGGCACTCGAGGGTCGCATCGGGGACGACGTCAACAAGCGTGGTGCGGTGCTCGCGTCCGGCAGCTACATCTTCTGGTCGGTGACCTGGAAGGACGTCGCCGAGTTCCGCGATCGGGAAGCGCGCTCCTCGGCACCCGTGCTGTTCCGGGACCTCGATGGCAAGCGGCTCGGGGCCACCTGGCAGAAGCTGGGTGTGTCCCTGCCTCGCGACCTCGGCGAACGCCCGGCCATGTCGATGTTGGTCGACTACCTCGGCCGGCCAGATCGGACCGGGTGGCAACTTGCTGCCGAAGCTTGCGTCATCGCTTGGCTCGCATCGGCACGCTGCCTCGCGCCAACGTCCGTCGCCGAGCTGCGCCGCCAACTGCTGGAGTCGCACCAACGGTTCCAGGCATCCCCCGACCACGTCGAAACCGGCGGGACGCAGCTCGCCCGCTGGCATGCGGCGTCCTGGCTCGCCGTGCTCGGCCACTGCGAGACGGCGGCCATCGTGCGCGGCGACTTCCATGCTGCTCGGCTCACCCTGCGCCTGTTCGACGAAGCGGACGCGCGGAGCGCGGAGGACTTCGAGCCGTCCTGGCGAGCGTTCTTGCAGGCCTGGAACTTATTGCAGTTCCACCCAGGGTGTCGGGTGCTCACCTCCGAGACTCTCGAGCAGGCCGTGGACCAGACCGCCGTCCCAGCGGTCCCGATGCAGCTAGAGTTGCGTGCCGCCGAGGGGCCGCCAGCGGATAGCGACTTCGAGCTCATCTTGGACCCAGAAGCCCGGGATATCGCCCGACGACTGGTCGCACGCGGCATCGCAGCTCCCGTCCCAGGGTTCGAACTGATGCAGGGTGATGCCGTGCAAGGCATGGCCGAAATGGCCTGGCCTCACGTACGCCTTGCCGTGCTGGTCGGCACGCAGGAGCAGGACCGCGGCGCCTTCGAGGCGGCCGGCTGGAGGATCGCACCGTGCAACTTCGACGCCTTGCTGGAGGCGCTCGCCCCATGACCCTGAAGCCACGCGTCGCCCTGTCCCGCGAGTTCCTCACCGCCTACTCACGACTGCCCGTCGGCATCCAGAAGAAGGTCCGCGAGTTCACCGAGAAGTTCCAACAGGACCCGACCAACCCAGGCATCCACTTCGAGCGCATCCAGGCCGCCGACGACAAGGTGCGCAGTGTGCGCATCGACCAGGCGTATCGCGCGATCGTGGTGCATCCCCCACGCGGCGATGTCTACCTGTGTGTCTGGGTCGACCACCACGACGAGGCGTACCGCTGGGTCCGCAACAAGCGCTTCGAGGTCAACCCGGCCTCCGGCGTCTTCCAGCTGTTCGAGGTCGAGACGGCTCCCTCGAAGCCGCCCGATCCAGTTGCTCCGCCCCGAGAGGAGCGACGGCCACGGGCCGTGTCACGCGATACTCGCACGGGCCTGTTCGCCGCACACGACGACGAGGCACTGCTGCTCGCCGGCGTGCCGCTGCCCTTGCTGCCCTCGGTGCGCTGCCTCGCGAACGACGCGGACCTCGACTCGCTCCGACCCCATCTTCCGGAGGATGCCGCCGAAGTGCTCTACGGCCTCGCGATGGGCATGGGCCTCGAGGAGGCACTGACCGAGGTCGAGCGAGCGGCAACCCGCAAGCCGAAGGTCGATGTCGAGGACTTTGCAGCGGCCCTTGCCGAACCGGCGAGTCAGCGTCAGTTCCTGGTCGTACAGGGCGATCGCGATCTCACGGCGGTGCTGAACCAGCCACTCGCCCAGTGGCGCGTGTTCTTGCACCCGACGCAGCAGCGACTCGCCACGATGCAGGCCAACGGGCCGGTGCGGGTCCTCGGCGGTGCCGGCACCGGCAAGACGGTCGTGCTGATGCATCGAGCGCGTCATCTGGCGAGCAAGCTCCAGGAAGGCGAGAAGCTGCTCGTCACCACCTTCACGCGCAACCTCGCGGCCGACCTGCTGGACAACCTGCGGACCTTGTGCGGCGAGGGCAGCAATGAGCTGCGTCGTATCGAGGTGACGAACCTGCACGCGTGGGCGATGCAGTTCCTGACGCGCAATCAGGTCCGCTACACACCACTCACGGAGGCGCGAGAGCGGCAAGAACGCATGGACCTCGCCATCGATGAGATCGGCGAGAGCTCGCTGCCGAGGACGTTCTTCCTCGAGGAGTGGGATCGGATCGTGCTGGCCCAGGAGATCCTCGACCGGGACTCGTATCTGACAGCCCGACGCACCGGGCGTGGCGTCCGGCTCGACCGCCGCCAACGAGCCCTGGCCTGGGACGTCTTCGCCCGCTACCGGCAGAGTCTCGAACGCGACCGGCGGCTCGAGTGGCAGGATGTGGTCCGCGAGGCGCGCCTGCTCCTCGAGAAGAAGGTCGGCAAGCCACCCTTCCAAGCCGTCTGTGCCGATGAGGCCCAGGATTTCACCGCCAGCGAGCTGCGCCTGCTGCGTGCGCTGGCCCCGCGCGGGCCCGACGACCTGTTCCTGGTCGGCGACGGGCACCAGCGCATCTATGGACAGCCGGTCGTCATGTCCCAGTGCGGCATCGACGTGCGCGGCCGGTCGCGAAAGCTGAAGCTCAACTATCGCACCACGGACCACATCGCACGTCGCGGCATCGCGATCCTGCACGGCGTGCCCATCGACGACCTCGACGGCGGGAGCGACACCTTGCGCGGCTACACGTCGTTGCGCACCGGCATCGAGCCGGAGATCACGATCTTCGGCAAGGAATCCCAGGAAGCGGAGTTCGTGGTGCAGAAGCTCCGGAGCTGGATCGCCGCGGGAACGCTGCCGGAGAACATCTGTGTCGCCACGCGGATCGGTCAGCCTCTGAAGTCGCGCTACCAGCCGATCCTGTCGCAGCACGGCATCGCGTCCGTGATCCTCGAGGGAGACAAGGAGGCGGCTGGCCCCGGCGTTCGCCTCGCCACCATGCACCGCATGAAGGGACTCGAGTTCCAGAACGTGCTGCTCGCGAACGTCAGCGAGGGGGTCGTGCCGCTCGCCGCCGCCCTGGCCAGCGATGATCCGACCGCGCGCAGTGCAGCCTTGCAGCAGGAGAGGTGCCTTCTCTACGTTGCGTGTACGCGCGCGAGGGACGAACTGGCCATCTGCGGCTACGGTCGTCCGAGTCCGTTCTTGTCGCGCGAGTGACCCGAACAGCAGCAGCGATCGAGGAGCTGCCCCACCTCGCGCTACGGCTTGACCACCGGCAACTTCGGGTCCGGCAGCCACGCGGCGCGCGGCGCCACCATGATCCCGTCCAGCGTCTCGTCCTGGAACCCGACCACCGTCGGCCAGCGCATGCCGGGCAGCACCTGCAGATCGAAGATCTCGGTGCACCCCGCCTCGAACCACAGGAACGCGATCACCTGCCCCGAGCGCAGGTCGACGGCGGCGACGCCGCACTTGCGCTGCTCCTCGCCGTGCGACGCGGCGATCGGCAGACCACCGAACAGATCCTTCTCGCGGATCTTCGACAGCCCGACGAACGCGATCCGGCCGGCGAACGCGAGCCCGCGCGCGTAGCCCGGCAGTGCCGCGACCGTGGTGCGCCGGCCGCTGCGTTCGTCGATGGTGCACAGGAGCCCGCGGCCCGAGTCGAGCACGAACAGTTGGCGATCGTGGACGCGCGGCGAGTGTGGCATGCACAGCCCGCGGGTCACCACTTCGCCGCTGTCGACGTCGAGAACGACGCCACCGTCGGTCTTGTGCTCGCGCCAGCCCTGGGCGGTGTTGGTCTCCCCCATCGCCGTCACGTAGGCGACCTTGCCGTCCTCGACCGCGAGCCCGTTGAGGTGGCAGCGGTCCTCGCCGGCGAGCCGGTCGATGAACCTCGGCTTCCACTGCGGCACGAACGTGAAGCGCTCGTCGTCGAGCGTGCACAGACACGAGAACGCCGTGTTGACGATCCACGTGCGGCCGCCGACCAGCGCGAGCTCGTGGCCCTGGATGTCGCCGGTGACGTGCGCGGCGCGCGGCACGAAGCAGGCGTCGTGCCGGCCCACGGGCTCGAGCTGCGGCGCGATCTCGGGCGCCGCACGCAGCGTCCAGACCATGCGCCGCGTGCCGACCACCAGCCGTTCGCGATCCGAGGCGAGGGCGAGCCCCATCGGCTTCTCGAACGAGCGCAGCAGCGTCGACAGCGCCCCACTCGCCGAGCGCACCAGCATCAGCTTGCCGGCCTGGTACGTGGTGACGGCGAGCGAGCTGCCGAGCTGTTCGAGCAGGGCCGGGAAGTTCGCCGAGTGCAGGTAGCGGAACGGCGACGGCTCGGACGGTTCGGTGATGGTCATTGCAGAGGGGTCACCGGATCAGCACATCCGCCGTCACGTTGCCGAGCCGCAGCTCGAGCGGCACGTGCAGGATCGCGGCCTGCGCGAAGATCTCGATGCCGGCGAACGCCGGAGTGTTCGGCACCAGCCAGGTCACCGTGCCGGTGCCCGTGAGCGTCGGGATCACGACCGGCGGCAGCGACACCATCGGGTCGATGCCGAGGACGCCGAAGGGCGGCACCGGAATGCCGAGCCGCGTCGTCGACAGGAACGGCACCGCGACGTCGAACTGGCTCGGCGGGCCGTAGCGCGCGTGCACGTCGAGCTTGTAGGCGCGGCCACTGCGCAGCAGATACGGCGCGTCCAGCTGACGCTGGAGGTTCAGGTAGAGCACGCTGCGTAGCCCGGCCCGGATCGCCATGTCGGGATCGCCGTCGCCGTCGACGTCACCCATCGCCACCGACGCAACCGCTCCGTTGTCACCGGGTATCCGGGTCGCCGTCACATCCGAGAAGGTGCCCGCACCGTTGTTGAGATAGAGACGCCTCGTAACGAGATCGAGGTCCCCGTCGCCATCGACGTCCACCAGTGCCGGCCGGGTGATGGTCGGATCGTTGACCACCGGCATCCTGCCAGCGGTGCCGTCCGAGAACGTGCCCGCACCATCGTTCAGGAAGATCCGCACGTGCCTCGGGCGGTTGCCAAGGACCAGGTCGAGGTCGCCGTCACCGTCGACGTCACCGGGCATCACCCACTCCGTGTAATCGGGCAACGTCGGCATCTGACCGACGCTGGCCTCTGCAAAGCTCCCGGTGCCGTCGTTCAGGTAGAGAAGGGTCCGCTGCGGAAACGGATTGTACGAGCCATTGCCGATCACGAGGTCGAGGTCGCCGTCGCCGTCGACGTCGCCGAACGCCACCGCATTCGAGTAGTCGGCACGCACCGGCATGTGGCCCGCGGTGACATCCGTGAACGTGCCCGTGCCATTGTTCCGGTAGAGCCGGCTCTGCTGTCCGGAGTTGCCGCTCACCAGGTCGAGGTCGCCGTCACCATCGACATCGCCGAACGCCACCGACCTGGTGTTGTCGATCGACGTCGGCATCCGGCCTGCGGTGGCATCCGTGAATCCGCCCGCCCCGTTGTTGAGGTAGAGCCGGTTCTGGCCGTTGTTCCCGGTGACCAGGTCGAGGTCGCCGTCACCATCCACGTCGCCGAGAGCCAGCGACCAGGTCCAGTCGCTGTCCACCGGCATCTGCCCCCCGGTGGCATCCTCGAACCGCCCCGTCCCGTCGTTGACATGGAGCAGGTCCTGTTCGAACTTGCCCATCAGCAGGTCGAGGTCGCCGTCACCATCGACATCACCGAAGGCAACCGTATCGCTGAAGTTGCCAACCGCATCCCTGGGGGTCCGACTCGTCACGCCCGCCGTGAACACGCCCGTCCCGCTGTTGAGAAACAACCGGTTCGATCCGTCGTTTCCGTTCGCCAGATCCAGGTCGCCATCACCGTCGACGTCGCCGAGCGCCACCGCCCAGGTTGCGTCGGCGCCCGGCGGCAACCGGCTCGCCGTGGCATCCGCGAACGTCCCCCCGCCGTTGTTGAGATACAGCCGGTCCTGCTCCCTGAAGTTCCCGACCACCAGGTCGAGGTCACCGTCGCCGTCGACGTCGCCGAGCGCCACGGATCTGGTGTTGTCGTTGATCGCCGGCAGCCGGCTCGAGGTGACATCCGTGAACGTGCCCGCGCCGTTGTTGAGACACAGCCGGTCCTGCCCGCCGTTCCCGACCACCAGATCAAGATCCCCGTCGCCATCGACGTCGCCCAACCGCACCGACGCCGTGTAGGCAACGAGGAACGGCATCCTGGTCGCGGACGCATCCGTGAACCTGCCGGCACCGATGTTCAGATACAGCCGGGTGCGGTGCCCGTAGTCCCCGCACCCGACCACCAGGTCGAGGTCACCATCCCCGTCGACATCACCGGCATCGAGCGCGGTGCTGTAGTAGGCAGCGACCGGCATCCGGCCCGTGGTGGCATCCGTGAACGTGCCCGTGCCGTTGTTCAGATAGAGCCGGTTCTGCTGCACGAGGTTCGCGGTCGCTAGATCCAGGTCGCCATCACCGTCGAAGTCGGCGAGCTCGACTGCCATGGTCCGGTCCAGATCCACCGGCATCCGGCCCGCGGTGGCGTCCGTGAACGTGCCCGTGCCGTTGTTCAGGTAGAGCCGGTTCTGCCCCCCACGGTTCCCGGTCACGAGGTCGAGATCGCCGTCCCCATCCACATCCCCGAGGGCCACAGCGCAGGTGGCATCGAACACGACCGGCATCCGACCCGCCGTGGCATCCACGAAGGCACCCGTGCCGTCGTTCAGATAGAGCCGCTCCGCACCCAAGGGGCCGAATCCATAGTTTCCGACCACCAGATCGAGGTCGCCGTCGCCGTCCACGTCGCCATGGGCAACCGCCCGGGAAGCTTCTGCGTCCAGAGGCAGATGCCGCTTGCCCAGCTCCGCGAACTGCAGCCCCGGCGGCACCTGCGCCGGCAGCGCCGCGGCCACCGCCGCCATCACGCCAGCCAGCAGCAAGGCACGGGGTCGAACCGTCGACCGGCGATCCGAGGGCAGCGTGGAGGCGGACGAGACGAGCTCAGGCATCGGGATCCTTCGCGGCGCTGGCGGGCTTCCGGCACGATCGAGCCGCAGCGCGTGGCGCCGCCGAAAGACTCACCGTGTCACGGGATCATAGGCACGGCGAGGCGATCTCGGCAATCCGGGCAGACCCGGCAACCCGCCAGCCGTGCCAGCAGGCTCCCGGGCCCGCACGACCAGGCGCGCCCTACAGCCAGCCGCCGAGCGTCGTGCGCAGCGCGTTGCTGATCGTGAAGCCGAACGCGTTCGCGGCCGGGTCCGAGACCAGATACTGCGAGAACAACCGCTGCCCGATCAGCGCCGTGTCGTTCGGGAACGCCACCAGCTCGTGCGACGTGCCGAAGGCGGTCGTGATCCCCGCGTCCAGGATCACCGCATTGATGCGCAGCTGGCAGCCCGAGGCACCGACCACGGCGAGGTTCAGCGGCAGCGGCGCGCCGTTCCAGCTGACGTTGTCGAAGCCGAACATGCACAGACGGATCGTGCCGTTCGGCGCGTTGGTGAGGTTGTAGCGCACCGTCTGGCCGATCTCCGGCGTGCCGGTCGTCTGGTGCTGGGGCGTGCCGTTGCTGCCCGCGCAACCCGCACCGGACAGCGCCACGATCGAACCGGCGACGTAATTGTCCCACGTGGCCAGCGCCGGCTTCACGCGGCTCCACACCAGCTCGAGTTCGGCGAGGCACATCGCCTCGCGCCCGGCGAACTCGTTGGCCGAGCCCGTGAACAGGTAGTTGAACACCCCGTACGTGTATTCCTTCGGCGTGATGACGCCGGCGGCGTTCTTGAACGGCACCGACGCATAGCCGGCTTCGGCGAAGTAGAAGGTCATCGGCCCCGGCACGGTCCAGCCGATGCCACCCGGCTTGTAGGCCAGCAGCAGTTCCTGCTTGAACGCGTCGCGCACGGCGTTCGGCAGCCCGAGCACGAGGGCTTCGGCATCGATGCGCGCATCCAGCGTGTCATTGCCCCAGGTCGGGAACGGCAGGCCGTCGACGGGGCCGTTCGCCATCAGGTCGTAGAACGTCTGCCGCTGGCTGCCGAGGTAGCCGTTGGCGACCGTCTCGTGCAGCGTGGCGATGTCGCGCAGCGTCAGCTGGCTCTCCGGGAGGGGCCCCTCGCAACCGATCGTGTAGTTGATGTTGGTGCTCGCCATGCCGATCGAGTCCGCCATCGAGTTGATGTTGGCGATGCCATAGTGGTTGCTGATCGCCAGCGTCGAGTAGTTGTCCGACCACTGCATCATCTGGCGCAGCGTCGTCTGCACCGACTGGTTGCTGCCGGGCACGCCGCAGCTGGTGGGCTTGTTGATCTGCGTGCCCAGGCTCGACAGCCCCATGTGCACGCGGCGCATCGCATACGCGTGGTAGACGGTTTTCATCGTGCTGGCGGGCTCGAACACCGTGTCCGGCCGCATCTGGGCCAGCACCGGGCCGTTGATCTCCTTCAGCCAGAAGCCGTGGTCACCGAGGCTCGGCGCGGGCGCGGTGTAGAACGCCTGCCGCGCGGTGCGCTCGAGGCTGTTGGCGTTGTCCACCATCACCACGTTGTAGCGGGTGCCGCTCAGCGTGAAGTGCCGCTCGATGTCGACGATGCGGGCGAGGTTCTGCTGCAGCGCCTCGGTCACCTGCGCCGAGGTCTGGTCGTAGTACTGCCACCAGCCGAAGCCCAGGCCGGCGATCAGGATCACGTCGTAGCTGTCGGTGCCGACCCGCTCGAGGCCGTAGACGCGGTTGCCCTGCTGCTGCACGTTCTGCCCGATCGACGCCGCGGAGGCGCCGAAGAAGTAGGACCAGCTGCGCTGGTCGGCGCCGGTGTTGCTGATCATCACCGTGGTGAAGCGATCGACGCCACCGGTGCTGTAGCGGTCGAAGCTGGTGAGCCGCCCGCCGTTGGCGTTGACGTTGGCGACCACCTGCGTCGAGGTCTGGTTGCCGTACCACCACCACGCCTTGGCATCGGCTCCGGTGTTGCTGACCAGGATCGCCACGTAGCGGATCGTGCCGGCGTCGTCATAGGTCTCGATGTCGACGATGCGCGCATTGTTGGTGTTGATCGTCGTGGTCAACTGGGCAGCGGTGACGCCGATCGCGTACCACCAGGCCTTCGCATAGGTGCCGCTGTTCGGCACCGCGGCGACCGTCAGGCGCCATGGTGACGTCGTCTCGATCTCGAGATCGGTGAAGCGCCAGCCGTCGTTGACGAGGGTGGTCAGATCGGCCGTCGTCTGGCCCGGGGCCCAGAAGGTGCCCGTCGGGGTCTGACGATCGCGATCGTCCTGGGCGGGCAGGATGGCTGCAGTGGCAGCGAGAACGGAGAGGAGGAAGTGCTTCATGGCCGGTTCGGGAGAGCGGTGGCAACCGCGGAGGCGAGGCCGGAACGGCCCCGCGGGTGGAGCCCCGCGACGGCGGCGGCGTGACGGGGCGACCAGGATTCCCTTCCCGGTGGTCGAACCGACGGTGGCCGGCATCGCGACCCGAGCCGCGCCGCGGAATCCCGCGAGCGCCGCCCCCACCCGAGCCCGTAAGCTGCGCGCCCCGATGCCCCGCCAGCGCCCCCGCGAGATCCCCGTCGAGAAGGGCGATCAACTGACCATCCCGTTCGACGGCCTCGGCGCCGGCCCCGATGGCCTCGGCCGCGTCGACGACTACATCGTGTTCGTGCCCGGCACGCTGCCCGGTGAACGCGCCACCGTCGAGATCACCTCGGCGGCGCGCAAGTTCGGCCGCGGCGAGCTGATCAAACTGGTGACCCGGAGCCCCGACCGGGTCGAACCGCGCTGCCCGCACTTCCTCGCCTGCGGCGGCTGCCATCGCCAGCACCAGAGCTACCCGGCCCAGCTGCTCGACAAGCAGGCGCGGCTGCAGCGCACGATCGACCACGCGCTCGGCGAGGCCACCGTGCCGGTCGCCACCACCGTGCCGGCGGCGAGCCCGTACGGCGAACGCCACAAGGTCGTCGTGCACCTGCTGCACGATGCGCGCGGTCGGCTGCAGGGTGGCCTGCATCGCGCCCGCAGCCCCGATCTGGTCGCCGTGCACGACTGCCCGGCCAGCGATCCGCTGGCGTGGGACCTCGTGCAGCGCACGATCGAACTGCTCGACACGCTGGGTCACCGCGCGTGGGATCCGTGGTTCGCACCGCGCGAACTGCTGCGTTCGGTGCTGGTCCGCACCTCGACGATCGGCGACGCGCACCTGATCCTGGTCGCCACCGCGCCCGAGATCCCGGGCCTCGAGGACCTGCTCCCCGAACTGCACCGCGCCGGCGCGACGTCGATCAGCGTCAATCACAACGACGGCGAACCGGCCCGCCTGCTCGGGCCCGACACGCGCCACCTCAGCGGGCGTTCGTACATCGAGGAACCGCTGGCCGGCCTGCGCTTCCGGATCTCGCCGACGGTGTTCTTCCAGACCTCGCCGCGCATGGCCGAGCAGCTGATCGAACACGTGCTCGACTGGCTGCAGCCGCGTGCGACCGACGACGTCGCCGATCTCTACTGCGGCACCGGCTTGCTGACGCTGCCGCTGGCCAAGCGGGCGCGCAGTGCGTTCGGCATCGAGCTGAACGGACATGCGCTCGACGACGCGCGCGCGTCGGCGCTGGCCAACCAGATCGGCAACACGACGTTCCGCTGCGGCGACGTCGCCGGCTGGCTGCGCGCGTGCCGGCAGGGCCAGCTGCCGCGGCCGCAGCTGGTGGCGATGGACCCGCCGCGGTCGGGGCTCGGGCCGGAGGTCATCGGCGAGCTGGCGCAGCTGCGTCCCGAACGGTTGGCGTACGTGTCGTGCGAGCCGCAGGCGCTGCACGAGGACCTGCGGGCGCTGGCGGCGGCGGGGTTCGTGACCAAGGCGGTGGTGCCGTTCGACATGTTCCCGCAGACCGCGCTGGTGGAGTCGATGGCCTGCCTCGAACGCAGCATGTGAGGAGCGGCACCGAGGCCGCATCTCCAGCTCGAGTCCGCCCGGTCGGGGAACAACGGGCTATTCTCTCGCCCATGCGAAGTGCTCCGCTGCTCAGCGTTCTCTGCAGCTGCCTGGCCGGCCTCGCGGCGCAGCAGAAGGTCGAGGCAAAGCCTGTCATGACGCGGGTTTTTCCGTGCCCGAACCTGGAGCACTACGAGGTTCTCGCGCCAGCCGCGAGCGAACCCACGCGCGACAGCGACCGTCCGGCCCGCCGCCTCGAGCGATTGCTGCGACGGCTGCTGGTCGATGCGGCGGAGCGACCGGAGTTCGTCCTGCAGCTCGGTCACAGCCCCTCGCGCGGCGAGGTCGTGATCGCTCGCACCGATGCCGACAGCCTGGCGACCCTGCGACAGGTGGTCGAACAGGTAGCCAAGCCGGCGATCGTGCGAACGCGCTTGCAATGCTCGCTGGTGACACTGCCGACGACCACGGCGACCGAGCTGTGCCTGCAGCCGGGGCCCGCCACGCCGATCGACGATGCCGCGGTGGTGAAGCTGCTGCGCGAGGCCACCAGGAACAAAGGCACGCTGCAGAACGTGCCCGAGATCATGGCCACGCCGTTGTCCCCGTTCTCGGTCGACGTGGTGGCCAGAGCGGCGGTCGACGCGCGGCCGGCGATGCGAGTGAGTGGCGAACTGGTGCCGGTCGGCGACGAGGAGGTCGCGGTCGCGGTCGAGCTGGTGCGCCGGCTGCCGAAGACCGACGTGTTGCGGGCGCCGACGCAGGAGGTGATGGCGGCGGTGTTCCGGTTGCAGCCGAACCAGGCGGCCCTCGCGATTGCCGTCGAAGGCGACCGGACCACGGCGCTGATCGTGCGCTGCATCGAAGTGAACCGCGAACCGGTCCGTGGCGCGCAGGGGCGGTGACCGGTGAACGGTCATCGAGTCTGTCGCTGGCCTGCCTCGAACGCGACCGCTAGCCTCGTCACCATGAAGCTCGCCCTCGCTGCGGCCTTGTCGCTGACCGCCTGTTCCTCGATGGCCGACCAACCCTATCTGTCCGTCTCCTCCCGCTGGTTCGGCACCCAACAGGACGGCCGCACCGCCATGCTGTGGACGCTGCGCGTGCCCGGCCTCGAGATCGACGTGTGTGATCTCGGCGCCACGCTGGTCGCCGTGCGCACCCCCGACCGCGCCGGCTTCCCGGCCGACATCGTGCTCGGCTTCGAGGACGTGAAGGGCTACCAGTCGCCCGACAACCAGTACTTCGGCTGCACCACCGGCCGCGTCTGCAATCGCATCGCCGGCGCCGAGTTCACCCTCGACGGCTACACCTACGTGCTGGCGAAGAACAACGGCCCCAACCACCTGCACGGCGGCGGCCCGCGCAGCTTCGACAAGGTGCACTGGGACGGCGAGGTGCTCGACGAGGGCGGCGCGCCCGGCGTGCGGTTCTCGTACCTGAGCCGCGACGGCGAGGAAGGCTATCCCGGCAACCTCGAGGTGCAGGTCACCTACCAGCTGCTGGCGACGACGCCGCCACAGCTGTCGATCCGCTACCAGGCGACCACCGACAAGCGCACGCCGATCAACCTGACCAACCACGCCTACTGGAACCTCGGCGGCCACGGTTCGCACACCGTGCTCGACCACGTGCTGCAGGTCGAGGCCGATCAGTTCACCGCGACCGATGCGACGCTGATCCCGACCGGCAAACTGGTGGACGTGGTCGGCACCCCGCTCGACTTCACGTCACCGCAGCCGATCGGCCTGCGCATCGACCAGCTGCAGGAGACGCCGGCGCAGGGCTACGACCACAATTACGTGCTGCGCGGCAGCGGCATGAAGCCGGCGGCGAAGCTCGTTCACAAGGCCAGCGGCCGCACACTGCGCATCGCCACCACCGAGCCCGGCCTGCAGGTCTACAGCGGCAACTTCCTGCACGGCCAGACCGGCAAGCAGGGCAAGAGCTATGCGCGGCGCTCGGCGGTGTGCCTCGAGACGCAGCACTTCCCGGACAGCGTGCACCAGCCGCTGTTCCCGAGCACGCTGCTGGCGCCCGGCGAGACGTTCCGCTCCGAGACCGTGCTGACGTTCGGCGTCGACGACTGACGCGGCCGTCGCTCAGGCGTTCGGCGCCGGGTAGCGATCCGGTTCGTTCTCGTCGGCAGTCAGCAGGTCCAGCAACTCCGCCCCGCGCACCGGCGTGTGCAGCACCGCGTCGACGGCGACCGGCTGCAGCGTCGTCGCATCGGCGCCCTGCACCGCCACCACCTTGCCGACGAAGCCGTAGCCGCGCAGCCGCTCGACCAGACCGCCGATCACCTCGACGGAGCACGATGGATCGACGACGATCGCGCTCCAGCGGCGCACTTCGTCGAGGATCACTTCCGCGATCTGGTCCTCACTGTCGACCGCCGCGATCGCATAGCCGGCTCGCTGCAGCGGCGGACTGCACAGGATGCGGGTGTCCTGGCTGCGACCGACGAACAGCACCCGGCCCGGACTGACCGGACCGAGGCTGCGGCGGTGCGGCGCCAGCGGATCCACCCACCGCGCATCGATGGTCGGCAGGGCCGCGACCTCGAGCCGGTAGTTGCAGGCCGACAGCCCGGGGCTCTCGACCCGCAGTTCCCCTTGCAGCAACGTGCACAGCCGCTGCGCGATCGTCAGTCCGAGCAATGGCCGGCAGGCGCCGTCGCGCACCGCGAACGGCGCGCACGCGTACCCCTGCTCGACCTCGGTGTAACCACCGCCGCGTGTGCCGATGTCGATGCGCAGGCGCGATGGCCCGGGCAGGCCGCGACCGTGCAGGTAGCTGACCCGCACGTCGAGCGGGCCCGGCAGCGCGCGGTGCATCGCCACGTGCAGCACCGCATCGAGCGCCCGCGCCAGCAGCGGCGCATCGAACTCGACCTGGCTCGGCAGGAAGCTGCGGTGTTGCAGGCGCAGTTCGAGCCCGAGCCACGTGGCCGTCGGCTGCTGCGCCTGCAGCTGGCCCTCGAGCCACGCCGGCAACGCCACCCGCTGCGCCACCGGCGTCACCAGATCCGCCTCGAGCCGACCCAGTTCGGCGTAGTCGGCGACCAGCTCCAGCAGGCTGTCGTTGTGGCTCGCGGCCGCGCACAGCGCCAGCTGCACCGACTCCGGCAGGTCCGGCATCTCGGCGACCTCGAGCATCGTCTGCACCGCCGCCAGCGGCAGCCGCAGTTCGTCGAGGAACTGCATCAGCTGACCACGATCCGGGTGCGGGCGCGGCGTGATGCCGGTCACCGGCACCAGGCGCCCGATGCGGGCAGCGGGCCGCCCGCCCGGGGCGGGTCGATCGGAGGACAGGGACGAGGACATGGAGCGGCGTGGCGTTGGCGAGTCGCCGCTGCATCGGTCCGGCCCGGCCGAGGACTGGAGAACCGTTAGGGGAATGCCCTGAGACCGGCGGTTCGGCGCCGGCGGCGGCGCGCCTCCGACGGCTCAGTGCGCGTTCGGAACGGGCCCAGCGACATCCGGCGACTGCGGTTCGAGCGACTCCGGTTCGCGCATGCGCGCCACCATCGCCACCGCAGCGGCACTCGGCGGCCGGCAGAACGGCTGCAGGCCGAGCGCGACCACGAAGTGCACCACCATGCCCACCGCACCGATGCCCTGCGGGCCGATGCCGAAGCACCAGCGCGACCAGCCGAGGTAGACGGTGCCGATGATGTAGGTGGCGGTGAAGCCGATGCCGGCCAGCATGCCGGCGATCGCCGGCACCGCGCTGATGCGTCGGCTGAAGATGCCGAGCACCAGCACCGGGAAGAACGACGACGCGGCGAGACCGAACGCGAACGCGACCGTCTCGGCGACGAAGCCCGGCGGGAAGATGCCGAACACGCCGGCGATCACGACCGCGACCCCGATCGTCAACCGCGACAGCTGCAGCCGCTGCGCCTCGGTCGCCTGAGGCCGCAGCATCCGGTAGTAGAGGTCGTGCGCGATGCTGCTGCTGATCACCAGCAGCAGGCCCGACGCGGTCGACAGCGCGGCAGCGAGCCCACCGGCGGCGACCAGCGCGATGATCCAGGCCGCCAGCTGCGCCATCTCCGGCACCGCCAGCACCAGGATGTCGGCATCGGGCCCGGCGAGCCTCTTCGCGGTCAGCACCGCGCGACCGTCCTGCCCCTGCTGCCGCCCGCTGGCCAGCCACTCGGCGTGGGAGGCGGTGATCGCCCCGAACTCGCTGGCCGTCAGCGCGCCGATCCGGAACAGCTCGTTCCGATCGGCCAGCTCGGGGCCGTGGTAGGCCAGCTTGCCGTCGCCGTCGTCGAGCCAGACCACCAGCCCGGTGCGCTGCCAGGTGTGGTACCACGGCGGCAGCTCGGCCGCGGTCTTGCCGTGCAGGCTCTGGATCACGTAGTAGCGCGCGAACGCGGCGGTCGCCGGCGCCGACAGGTAGAGCAGCGCGATGAAGAACAGCGCCCAGAAGCCCGACCAGCGCGCCGCCTGCACGTTCTTCACCGTGTAGAAGCGCACGATCACGTGCGGCAGGCCGGCGGTGCCGACCATCAGGGCCAGCGTGGTGCAGAACACGTTGACGCGGTCCCAGGCGCCGGTGAACGGTTCGGTGTAGCTGGCGAAGCCGAGGTCGCGGTGCAGCTGGTCGAGGCGGTCGAGCAGCGGCACCGGCGGCTCGCCGACCGCGCTGCCCATGCCGACCTGCGGCACCGGCTCGCCGGTCAGCTGCCAGCTGATCGCGACCACCGGGATCACGTAGGCGAGGATCAGCACCCAGTACTGCGCGATCTGCGTCCAGGTGATGCCCTTCATGCCGCCGAGCGTCGCGTAGACGAACACCAGCGCCATGCCGATCACGATGCCGATGTCGACGTCGATCTCGAGGAAGCGCGCGAACACGATGCCGACGCCGCGCATCTGGCCGGCGACGTACAGGAAGCTGATGCACAGCGCGCACGACAGCGCCACCAGCCGCGCGGTGCCCGACTCGAAGCGGTCGCCGACGAAGTCCGGCACCGTGAAGTGGCCGAACTTGCGCAGGTACGGCGCCAGCAGCAGCGCCAGCAGCACGAAGCCGCCGGTCCACCCCATCAGGTAGACGCCGCCGGCGTAGCCGAGCAACGAGATCGAACCCGCCATCGACAGGAACGACGCCGCCGACATCCAGTCGGCCGCGGTCGCCATGCCGTTGCAGATCGCCGGCACGCCGCGGCCGGCGACATAGAAGCCCTGGGTGTCGGCGACCCGGGCGCGGAAGGCGATGTAGAGATAGAGACCGAAGCTGAGTCCGACCAGCAGGAACGTCCACGCCTGCACGCTCATCGCCGCGCCTCCGCCGCCGCGGCGCGCAACAGTTCGCGGCGATGGGCGCGATCGAACGCCGCCATCGCCAGCGCGTAGACCAGGATCAACAGCACGAAGCCGAGGATCGCGCCCTGCTGCGCGAACCAGAAACCGAGCGGGAAGCCACCGAGTCGATACGGCGCCAGCGCGGCCGCGAACCAGACCCCGGCGCCGAGGCCGAGCGCCGCCCACACCAGCAACAGCGCGCCGGTGAGCGCGACCACGCGCCGCCAGTAGCGCGCGGCCGCCTGCCGGGCGGCGGCAGCGGGAACAGGGTCGGGGAGCGGTGCCGGTGCGGAGTCTGGCATGGGTGGCGCGATCGTAGGTGCGGAACCGGCCAGCGCTACGTGGCGGCCGCGCCGGCGATCACGGACTCTCGCCGCGCCGCAGCGCCCGCAACCGCAGCCACCGTTCGGCCGCGGCGACGCCCACCAGCCCGAGCAGCAACCACTGCGCGCCGGCCGGCACGAGGCTGTGCTCGTGCCGCACCAGCTGCGGGCCGGGTTGCGGCAGCGCGTCCACCGGCACCGGCTCGGTGCCCGCCATCGCCGCCAGCGCCGCGCGTTCGGCCGGCCAAGGTGCTGGCGGCGTCACCGTCACCTGCTGCAACAGCGAGCGCGGCGCCTCGGCCGGCAGCGCCGGCAACAGGGTCTGCACCCATTGCGCCAACCGGGCCGAGAACGCGGCCTCGCGGCGGAACTCGGCGCCGTCCGGTCCACACAGGTCGGCGGCGAACGCGCCGACGCGGCCGAGCCCGCGGTTGCCGAAGGCGAGCAGCGGCCAGCCTTCTTCGCCGGCGATCAACAACACCTGGGCATCGAGCGGAGCCTCGCCGGCCACCGCCGCGCCCAACGTCGGCCACGCCGACGGCGTCGGCAGCAACAACCGCGATGGCGTGAGCGCGCGCACCACGATCGCCTGCGGCGGCGGGACCTCCGGCGCAGGTTCGGGCGCTGGCGGTGGCGGCGGCGGTGGCGGTGGCGCTTCGGGGGCGGGTGGTGCCGACTGCGCCGGGCCACCATCGCCAGGCCGCGGCTTGCGGCCGACGCGCTGCAACGCGCGCGTCACCTCGGCGGTGACGAACGTCGGCACCAGGCTCGGGTCGCTGGTCGGCAGGAAGGTGCCGCCGCCGTCGCGGGTCAGTTCCTCGGCCAGGGTCTTGAAGGCCGGATCCGTCGACGCGTCGACGATCGAGATCACCGACAGGCTGATGCGATCGCCGCGCATCGCCAGCGCCTCGTCCTGCAACGCAATCCGCTCGCTGGTGAAGAACTCGCCGTCGCTGATCACCACCACGTGCTTGACCGCGGCGGCACAGGCGCGCAGCCGGTCGTGAGCCAGCCGCAGCCCGCTGAGCAGGAACGTCTGCTCGGTGGCGTGCTTCAGCGCTTCGATGCCGGCCCGCACCGCCGCGGTCGCCGTCGCATCCGTCAGCGGCAACTCGACGCGGCCGGCGTCCTTGTTGCCGAACGTGACCAGGCCCACCAGGTCGCCGGGCCCGAGCGCGCGTGCGGTCTGCAGCGCACTCGTCTTCGCATAGCTCATCTTGGTGTAGCCGGTACCGCCGACCAGGTTGCCCATGCTGCCGGAACGGTCGACCACCAGCACCATCGCGATCGACCGCTTGTCGACCTCGATCGGCTCGGGCGCGACCCGGCCAGCGCCCTCGGTGTCGCCGCGCGGTGGGGTGGTCGAAGGTGGAGGCGGCGGCGGCGGCGTGCTCGGCTCGGCGTTCGGTCGCGCCGGCGCCCGTCCGTTGCCGGGGCCGGCCTCGGGCCCCGCGACCGGCGGCAACGGTCGCAGCGGCAACAGCGCCCGCATCGGCGCACCGGGCGCGTCGAACGCCGGCGCCAGCACGAACGCGCCGGTGCCGTCGATGACCGCCGCGAGCAGTTCCTGTTGCGCCGCGACCGGCAGCGGCTGGCCGATCACGACCGCCGCATAGCGCCGCCAGTCGTCGGGCGGGGACGCGGCGCTGACCACGGCAAGACCCTGCGCCTTCAGTGCCGCCGCGGCGAGCCCCGACGGCTCGAGCAGCAGCACCTCCGGCGCTGGCCCGACCGGCAGTTCGCCGAGCGCCGACAGCCGCCGACCATCGAGCTCGGCCACCAGTTCGACTTCGTGCACGCCGGCGCGACTCGGCACATACGCCGTCAGCACCGCGGTCGATGGCCCGAGCTGCAGACGTTCTTCGGCGACGACGTCGCCAGCAACGCGCAGCCGCAGCACCGCCGGCCACGGCACCGCGACCGGCACCGCCGCGAGCTGCAGCGCCAGCGGCCGATCGACCGCGGCCGGTGCCAGCGCCAGCAGCTGCAGCGCCGCCGGTGCGAACGGCATCGGCGTCGGCAGCGCCGCCGCCGCCCCCAGCCGGGCGAACGGCCCCGGTGCCGGGTCCAGCGCCGACAAAGACTCGCGCCAGTGCACCGCCAGCTCGACCGCCGGTGGGCCGACCGCCGCCGCCGCCTGCAGCAGGCGCGTGCGCAGCGCCGCCGCATCGGCGACGGTGGCGACCGCGAGCGCGGCGCGTTCGCGTCGGTCGAAACCGACCGCCGGATCGCGCAGCGCGAGCGCGCCGATCGCGAGCAGCAGGCACCACATCGACCAGCGCGCGGCGGCCGGCGCCGTGCGCACGGCCAGCAGGCCGACTGCCGCCAGCAGCAGCGCCGCGCCGAGCGCTGCGATCATGGTTTGCGCGCACCTGCGGGCAAGAACACCGGCGACAGCCAGTCGACGCGATCGCCGAGGTCGAGGCCAGCGCCGCATTCGACTTCGAGCGCGACCGTGCCGCCCGGCACCACCGCCAGCGGCCCGGGATCCAGCGGCGCCGCCCCGGCCCGCAACGCCTGCTCCTGGAACACCACCTTGCCGTCGATGACGATGCGCACCGCCGCTTGCGGCAGCAACGGCAGCGACGACGCACTGTCGTCGAAGCCGACCCGGGTCCAGAACTGCGCGCAGCCCGCCGGCACGCGGAACACGAGGCGGCTCTGCGCGTGCACGCCGAGACCCTTGCCGTGGGTGCGCCCGCCACTGACCAGCGGCGCCCCCAGCACCGAACGATCGCGCTGCCACGGCATCACGACCTCGCCGTCGCGGCCGCTCTCGACGACCTCGCTCGGCTCGAGATCGGCGGCGAACACGGTCTCGCCGAGCCAAACCAGCGCCGCGAGGTCCGGCCAGCGCACGGTCGCATCGACGCCACCTTCGAGCTGCACCACGAGCCCCTCGGCGAGTGCGCGCGGCTTGCTCACCGCGAGCCGTTCGCCGAGCCGGGTCACCAGCAGCAGCGACGAGGGCACCTCCGGCGCGATCGCCCCGCGCAGGCGCAGCGCGATGAACTCGTTCGCCGCGTACCAGCGCACCTCACCACCATCGGGCTGGAACCGCAGGCCGCGGTCGCCGAACTGGTGCAGGGTGCCGGCGATGACGTCGAAGCCGATCGCCGCGCGCACCAGCAGCGCCTCGTCGATGCCGTCGGGCACGCGCAACGACAGCGGCGCCTGCACCCCGGCCGCGCCGACCGCCACCAGGCGATCGACCGGCACCGTCTGGCGGCCGAGCACCGGCGACAACACGTCGAGGCGGTTGCCGCCGGCATCGCCGCCGACGATCGCGCCGCACAGCATGGTGCCGCCCTGCAGGTGCACGGTCGGCAGCGCCGGCACGGCCGCGGGCACGCCGGCGAGCGACAGCACCGAGGCGAGCGGCAGCGGGCGCGGGCCGCGCGCGGTGCGCACCACGAAGCCGCGCTCGGCATCGCCGCGCAGTTCGCTGCCGATCACCACGCTGCCGTCGCGCAGCGCGATCTCGAACGACGGCTCCTGCGCCCCGAGCGGACCGAGCCACCCGACGACGACCGCGAGCGCGACCATGCCATATTGACGCGCCCAACTCCGCCCCGACGGCATGCCGCTGTCATTCTGGCACCAGCCGAGCCTGGCGGCGGCTCCGAACATCGTCGGCAGACGACCCGCAAGTCTTTGATTCATCATGCGTTGCACACCATGCTCGGAACCGGTCGGAACGCTGCCACACGGTCGGCACCACGTTTGCTTTGCGGCGCGCCCATCCCGCCGGTCGACCCCAACGGTCAACCGGCACGGCTTTGCCACCTCGACGAGGTGGCCTGCTGCCACCCCCACCGAAGTATCCAGAATCCTCCCCGAGGTTGTGATGGTCAAACAACTCGTATTCGAAAACGACGCCCGGCAAGCCGTGCTGAATGGCGTTGCCAAGTTGGCGAAGGCCGTTGTCTCCACCCTGGGCCCGCGCGGCCGCAACGCCGTGCTCGACAAAGGTTGGGGCGGTCCCACGGTCACCAAGGACGGCGTCACCGTCGCCGACGAGATCGAGCTCGAGGATCGCTACGAGAACCTCGGCGCCAAGCTCGTCCGCGAGGCCGCCAGCAAGACGTCCGATGCGGCCGGTGACGGCACCACGACGGCGACGCTGCTGGCACACGCGATCGCCGAAGAAGGCATGAAGTACCTGACCGCCGGCGCCAACCACGCCGAGCTGATCAAGGGCATCAAGGCCGCCACCGAGGCCCTGGTCGCCGAACTGAAGAAGATGGCCAAGCCGGTCCCCGGCAACGACTACAAAGCCATCGCCCAGGTCGCGTCGATCTCCGGCAACAACGACGCCGAGGTCGGCAAGATCCTGTCCGACGCGATGAAGAAGGTCGGCGAGAACGGCGTGATCACGGTCGAGGAGGGCAAGGGCCTGGAGACCGAGGTCAAGGTCGTCGAGGGCATGCAGTTCGATCGCGGCTACCTGTCGCCGCACTTCGTCACCAACAACGAGGACATGACGGTCGACCTGCGCGACTGCCTGGTCCTGGTGCACGAGGACAAGCTGTCGAACATCCGGCCGCTGCTGCCGTTGCTCGAGAAGCTCAAGGAGAGCAACAAGCCGCTGCTGATCATCGCCGAGGACATCGAGGGCGAGGCGCTGGCGACCCTGGTGGTCAACAAGCTGCGCGGCGTGCTGAAGGTCTGCGCGGTCAAGGCGCCGGGCTACGGCGACCGCCGCAAGGCCATGCTGCAGGACATCGCGATCCTGTGCGGCGGCGAGGCGATCTTCAAGGATCTCGGCCTCGACCTCGAGAAGGTGCAGCTGCGCCAGCTCGGTACAGCCAAGAAGGTGCTGATCGACGGCGACAACTGCACCATCGTCGAGGGCAAGGGCAAGACCGCCGACATCAAGGCGCGCGCCGACCAGATCCGCCGCGAGATCGACGCCACCACGTCGGACTACGACAAGGAGAAGCTGCAGGAGCGGCTCGCCAAGCTGACCGGCGGCATCGCCGAGATCCGCGTCGGTGCCCACACCGAGACCGAGATGAAGGAGCGCAAGGCGCTGGTCGAGGACGCCATGCACGCGACCCGCGCCGCGATCGCCGAAGGCATCCTGCCGGGCGGCGGCACCGCGCTGCTGAAGGCCGGCCGGGTGCTCGACAAGCTCGAGCTCACCGGGGACGCCCGCTTCGGCGTCGACCTGATGAAGGCCGTGGTGCAGCGCCCGGTGCGTCAGATCGCCGAGAACGGCAGCGTCGACGGCGCCGTCGTCGCCCGCAAGGTGATGGCCAACAAGTCGAACACGTTCGGCTTCAACGCGTTGACCCGCGAGTACGGCGACATGATCGAGTTCGGCATCGTCGACCCGACCAAGGTGACCCGCAGCGCGCTGCAGAACGCGGTCTCGATCGCGACCCTGCTGCTGACCACGGACTGCCTGATCACCGACGCCAAGAAGGACGACGAGCACCACGGCGAGCACGGCGAGATGTGACCCCGCGCGGGCGCCTCGGCGCCCGCACCTGCACCCCGAACATTCCCCCCACACACATTCATCCGGAGTAGATACCCATGACTTCCCTGCGACCCCTCGAAGACCGCGTCGTGCTGAAGGTTCTCGACGCCGAAGAGAAGACCGCCGGCGGCATCCTGCTGCCCGACACCGCCAAGGAGAAGCCGCAGCGCGGCAAGGTCACCGCGGTCGGTGACGGCAAGTTCGGCAAGGACGGCAAGCGTCTCGCCCTCGACGTCAAGAAGGGCGACATCGTGCTGTTCGGCAAGTACGCCGGCAGCGACGTCAAGGTCGGCGGCGAGGACCTGAAGATCCTGCGTGAGAGCGAGATCCTCGCCAAGGTGGAGGGCTGATCCGATGGGCAAGCAGATCATGTACGACGACCAGGCGCGCCGTAAGGCCGTCAGCGGCGTCCAGAAGCTCGCGCGCGCGGTCAAGGTCACCCTCGGCCCGGCCGGCAAGAACGTCATCATCGAGAAGTCGTTCGGCGGCCCGCAGGTCACCAAGGACGGCGTCACCGTCGCCAAGGAAGTCGAGCTCGAGGACCCGTTCGAGAACATGGGCGCCAAGCTCGTGCGCGAGGTCGCCAGCAAGACCAACGACGTCGCCGGTGACGGCACCACGACGGCGACCGTGCTCGCCGAGGCGATCCTGACCACCGGCCAGCGCTACCTGACCTCGGGCGTCGACCCCAACCACCTGCGCGCCGGCATCGACGCGGCGGTGGCCGCGGTCACCGAGCAGCTCGCCGGCATGGCCAAGAAGGTCGACAACAAGAGCCGCGACGAGATCGCGCAGGTCGGTTCGATCTCGGCCAACAACGACATGGCGATCGGCAACCTGCTGGCCGACGCGATGATGAAGGTCGGCAAGGAAGGCGTGGTCACGGTCGAGGAGGGCAAGAGTGCCACCACCGAGCTCGAGCACGTCGACGGCATGCAGTTCGACAAGGGCTACATCTCGCCGTACTTCATCACCGACCCGAAGACCATGGAGGCGTCGTTCGAGAACGCGCTGATCCTCGTGCACGAGAAGAAGATCTCGAACGTGCGCGAGATGATCCCGCTGCTCGAGCAGACCTCGCGGTCGGGCAAGGCGCTGATCATCATCGCCGAGGACGTCGAGTCCGAGGCGCTGGCGGCGCTGGTCGTGAACCGCCTGAAGGGCGTGCTCAACGTGTGCGCGGTCAAGGCGCCGGGCTTCGGCGACCGCCGCAAGGCCATGCTGCAGGACATCGCCACGCTGACCGGCGGTCAGTGCATCAGCGAGGACCTCGGCATCAAGCTCGAGAACGTCACGCTGGAGCAGCTCGGCACGGCGGCGAAGATCCGGATCAGCAAGGACGCGACGACGATCGTCGGTGGCGGCGGCAAGAAGGCCGACATCACCGCGCGCGCCGACAGCATCCGCAACCAGATCGAGAAGACGACCTCGGACTACGACCGCGAGAAGCTGCAGGAGCGGCTCGCCAAGTTGACCGGCGGCGTCGCGATCCTGCGCGCCGGCGCGATGACCGAAGCCGACATGAAGCAGACCAAGCAGCGCATCGAGGACGCGCTCAACGCGACCCGCGCGGCCGTCGAAGAGGGCATCGTGCCGGGCGGCGGCGTGGCCCTGCTGCGCGCCAGCAAGGTGCTCGACAGCATGAAGGTGAAGGGCGACCAGCAGTTCGGCGTCGAGATCGTGCGCCGCGCCTGCGAGGCGCCGATGCGGCAGATCGCCGAGAACGCCGGCGAGGACGGCTCGGTGGTCGTCGACGAGGCGATGGCCAAGAAGCCCAACGAGGGCTTCAACGCGTTGACCGGCGAATGGGTCGACATGTTCAAGGCCGGCATCGTCGACCCGACCAAGGTCGTGCGCTGCGCGCTGCAGAACGCGGCCAGCATCGCCGGGCTGATGCTGACCACCAACACGATGGTCACCTCGATCGCCGACGAGAAGAAGGCGGTCGAAGGGAGCACGAGCTGACGGCAGCGGCACAGCCGCTGCCCTCAGCTCGGTGATTCCCGCCGAAGGCGCCGAGAACCAACGATGGCGAGTTCACGCAACCGGACGGCCGCCTTCGACGGAAGGCTCGCTTCGCTCGCGGGGCGAATCACGTCGCATGCGGGGCCAGTCTCGTCGCTCGCGAAGCGAGTGGGCCCCGCCACCTCGGATCTTCCTCACGCTCTCGGCCGCGGCGGCCGATACCACCATCCCGCCTTGGCATCGGCGGTTCGGTTCCCTTGACGGCGCAGTGCTGACATGGCCCAGAAGCGCGATTACTACGAAGTGCTCGGCGTCGACAAGAAGGCCGACGACGACACGATCAAGAAGGCCTACCGCAAGCTGGCGCTCGAGAACCACCCGGACCGGAATCCGGGCAACGCCGAGGCCGAGCGGCGCTTCAAGGACGCGGCCGAAGCCTACGCCGTGCTCAGCGATGCGCAGAAGCGGCAGCGCTACGACCAGTTCGGCCACGCCGGCGTCGACGGCCCGCAGGGCGGCCAGGGCTTCCAGAACGCCGAGGACGTGTTCGCGGCGTTCAGCGACATGTTCGGCGGCGGCGGCGGCGGCGGCTTCTTCGAACAGTTCTTCGGCGGCGGCGGCGGTAGCCGCCGCGGTCGGCGCGGGCAGAGCCTGAAGGTCGACCTGGAGCTGACGCTCGAGGAGGTCGCCAGCGGCGTCAAGCGCACGCTCGAGATCAAGCGACCCGAGCCGTGCACGAACTGCAGCGGCAGCGGCGCGCGTCCCGGCACCAAGAAGACCAAGTGCCGCACCTGCAAGGGCCACGGCCAGGTGATCCGCAACCAGGGCTTCTTCCAGCTGCGGCAGGCCTGCCCCGACTGCATGGGCCAGGGCGAGTCGATCGACGATCCGTGCCCGAAGTGCAGCGGCCGCGGCGCGGTGCCGAAGGCGGTGCCGCTGAACCTGACGATCCCGGCCGGCATCGAGACCGGCCACACCGAGCGCATCGCCGGCCAGGGCGAGCCCGGCGACGGCGGTGGTCCGCCCGGCGACCTGATCGTCGTGCTGCACGTCAAGGAACACGATGTCTACACCCGCTACGGCGACGACCTGTTGATGCAATCGCGCATCACGTTCCGTCAGGCGGTGATGGGCGACGAGATCGAGATCCCCACCATCACCGGCGAGACGGTGGCGATGAAGATCCCGGCCGGCACCCAGCCGGGCGAAAAACTGCGCGTTCGCAACCACGGCCTGCCCCGACCGGACGGCTACGGCCGCGGCAGTCTCGTCGTGCAGATCCAGATCGACGTGCCCAAGAAGGTCACCGACGAGCAGGAGGAACTGCTGCGCAAGTTCGACGAACTCGACGGCAAGAAGGGCAAGAAGGGCGGCAAGAAGACCATTTTCGAGAAGGTCAAGGACATCTTCTCCTGAGCACTCGGAGCAACATCCCGTGAACGACACCGACACCGACGACCAGGGCAGCAACCGGCCTTCGTCCCCTGACACCCGACAGGACAAGGAGCCGACCGTGGAGATCCCGAGTCACGAACAAGAACTGGTGCGGCTGCGCGACGAGCGCGACCAGCTCGAACTGCAGCTGCAGCGCCAGCTGGCCGACGCCGCCAACGTGCGCCGTCGCCAGCGGCAGGAGATGGACGACCAGAAGCGGCGCGTGCTCGAAGGGCTGACCCAGGAGCTGCTGCCGGCGCTGGACACGTTCGGCATGGCGCTCAGCGCGTTCGATTCGGGTGGCACCGACCCGAAGGCGCTGATCGAAGGCGTGCGCATGACGCGGGTCCTGTTGACCAGCGCGCTCGAGCGGCACGGCCTGCAGGAGATCCGCGCCGAAGGCCAGACCTTCGACCCGCTGCGACACGAAGCGGTCGCCGCCGAGCCGGCCGCGGGCGTCCACGAAGGCCAGATCCTGCGCGTGCTGCAAACCGGCTACATGATCGGCGACAAGGTCGTGCGGCACAGCCGCGTCGTCGTCGCCGGTCCCGCCCCCAAGTCCTGAACCACCCGATCCGCGATGCCTACCTACGACTACGCCTGCGCCGCCTGCGGCCACCGGTTCGAAGAGTTCCAGAGCATGTCGGCCGCGCCGCTGCAGCAGTGCCCGGCCTGCAAGAAGGCCAAGCTCGAACGGCTGATCGGCGCCGGCGCCGGCGTCATCTTCAAGGGCAGCGGCTTCTACCAGACCGACTACCGCGGCAGTTCGTATCAGGCCGACGCGAAGAAGGCGGAAGGCGGCGGCTGCACGCCGAAGTGCGGCACCAGCGACGCGCCCGCCGGCTGCAAGATGCCGAAGGCCGACTAGCGCCGCGGTCCGATCCGGACCGCCCGGTGGCCACGAGCCGGGCCTTGGCCCGGCTCACTCGCGCAGCGCGTCCGCATTCCAGCACGCCACCCGCGAGCCGTTCTGGAACACGTCCAGCGCGCCGATTCCACCCATCGGCAGCCCGAGCGTGACGCTGCGCGACAGCCGCATGCCGAGCATCGCCGCCGCGAATCCGCCGAGCAGCGTGCCGGGCAGCACCACCACCAGCGTCTTGCCGAGCGCGCCCTTCATGCGCTCGGTCCACCAGCCGAGCATGCGTTCGACGGCGTCGCCGAGGCTCTCGCCGCCCGGTGCGCGCGCGTCGCCGAACTCGCTGAAGAACGTGCGCACGGCGCCGTCCTCCTGCTGCATCACCTCGGCCCACTCGCGGCCCTGCCAGCGCCCGAGGTTCTGGTCGCGCAGCCGCGGCTCGGCGACCGCCTCCTTCTGCTGCGCCTCGGCGAGGCCGCGCGCCGGTCCGAGGCACTGCGGCTGCGGACTGCTCCACACCTCGGTGATCGCCAGCGGCTTGCACAGCTCGAGCCAGCGCAGCACCTGCGCCCGGCCGCGGCGACTCAGTTCGGCCGGACCGTCGCCGACCGCGCGCTGCGCCGCGGTGGCATCCAGCTCGGGGTGACGGAACAGCCACAGCCGGCAGAAATCGGTCGGTTCGGGCAGCACGTGCGCATCTTGCAGCACGCAGGAGCACGGTTCCATCGTGGCCTCGCCGCACCGGCACCAGTACTTTGTCGCCGTGAGCTTCGCCATCCTGAAGACGGGCATCGACGGCCTCGACGGCATCCTCGGCGGCGGCATCCGCTACCCCGACGACACCGCCGCGTTCGTCTGCCTCGCCGGCGGCCCCGGCACCGGCAAGACGCTGCTGGCCCTCGAAATGGTCGTGCGCGCCTGGCTCGACGCCGGCGCTGGCAGCACCTTCCTCTACTACTCCGTCGAACACACCCCCGACAGCATCCACAAGAAGCTCGGCTTCGACTTCGACTGGTTCCGGACCACGGCGCGCATCGAGGTGCAGCCGCGCGAGGTGCCGAACAAGCTGGTGCTGACGGCCCACACCGAACGTGGCCAGAGCCAGCTGGTGCTGACCCAGGCGCGGCCGGCGGCGCTGCAGCAGAAGAGCGCGCGCGGCACCACCGTCGACATCGACTGGATCCTGGCCGAGATCGAGAACCACCGTCTGGCCGCGCCGGTGCGGCTGGTGGTCATCGACAACGTCGGGCTGCTGCTGACCGACCTCGAGTACTTCGAGAAGCGCGCGGCCCTGCTGGAGACCCGGCGGCGGCTGCTCGAGAACCAGATCCACGGCATCTTCGTCATGGAAGAGGCGCATCCACGCGACCTGCGGCTGCCGTCGGCGGAGGAGTTCTCGACCGACCTGATGCTGCACCTGTCGTTCCGCGAGGAGGCGACCGACTTCAAGGCGCGCGCGCTCGAGATCAGCAAGGCGCGGCACCAGTACTACTACCGCGGCGTGCACCACTTCTCGATCGCCGGCCGCGGCGTCAAACGCGATGTCTATCTCGGCGCCCGCAACGAGCGCGGGCCCGGCATCCACGTCTACCCGTCGGTCGCGGCCCAGCTGTCGATGGCCCGCGACCAGGCGGAGTTCACGGTGCCACCGCGCGGCGACACCCCGATCGAGATGGGTCACCCCGACATCGACGCCGCGTTCCTGCACAAGAGCGGCCCGGCGATGCGCAGCTCGACCGTGCTGCTCGCCGAGCCCGGCACCCGCGCCACGTTCCTCGCCCTGCGCTTCCTCGCCGCCGGGCTGCGGCGCGGCGAACGCACGCTGTTCGTGTCGACGCGCGAGGATCGCGACGCATTGCGCCGCATCTGCCAACGCGAGCCGGTGCTGGCGCCGTGCCTCGGACCGGACGGCCGGTTCGCACCCGACTTCCGCGTCGTCTACCTGCACCCGGAGTTCATCGCCCCGGGCAAGTTCACCTGGGACCTGATCCGCCTCTGTCAGGGCGGCCACGCCGACGGCGAACCGCGGCCGGTCGAACGCCTGGCCTTCGACAACATCTTCCGGCTGCAGGATCGCTTCCCGCTGATCACCGAGCAGCGGTTCCTGATCGCCGCGATGCTCGACATGCTGCGCTACCAGGGCATCACGCCGTTCCTGGTCGACATGGTGCCGCCGGGCGCCAATCGCGGCCGCACCGACTTCGATCCGTCGTCGTACCTGGTCGCGTTCGACAACGTGCTGCACGTCTACTTCGAACAGGGCAACAGCGGCACCTCGCCGCAGCTGCGCGTGCTGAAGTCGGTCGGCAACGACTTCCGGCCCGAACCGGCGCCGATCGACTGGCGCCGCACCTGAAGCGGCCGCCGCTCACGCCGGCTGCAACACTCCGACCGCGTCGAGCCGGCGCCGCAGCTCGGCGTAGCTCTTCGGCCGGTCGGCGACCGCGTGGCACAGCATCGCCCCGATCAGCTCGGCCAGCGGCGGCGGCGTGTCGGGCGCCAGTTCCTGCAACGGCCGCGGGCGATCCGCGGGCCCGAGCCGCCGCACCTCCTCGACGGTCTTGATGCGGAACGGCAGTCGGCCGGTGCGCGCGAAGTAGAGCGTCGCCCCGAGCGAGTAGATGTCGGCGCGGCAGTCGACCGACTGCGCCGCCGTCGCCTGTTCCGGCGCCATGTAGCCCGGCGTGCCGACCACCGCGTCGCGGCCCAGCGCGCTGCGCGTCACGTCGTGCCGCGCGAGGCCGAGGTCGATGATCTTGGCCCTGCCGTCCCGCAGCAACAGCACGTTCGAGGGCTTGATGTCGCGGTGCACCAGACCGCGTCCCAGCGCCGCCTCGAGCCCGGCGCAGACGTCGCGGGCCACGCGCACGGTCGCGGCGGCGGACAGCATGCCGCGGCGCCGCACGTGCTTGCTCAACGACTCGCCGTCGACCCACTCCAGCACGATGTAGGTGGCCTCGGCGGCGCGCGTGACGTCGAACACCCGCACCACGTTGGGGTGATCGAGCTGCGCCGTGTGCCGCGACTCCTCGCACAGCAGGTCGACGAAGCGCGGGTCCTTCTTCAGCAGGTGCCGGTGCAGGATCTTCAGCGCCACCTGCTTCTGCAGGATCAGGTGGGTCGCGCGGTAGACGGTGGCGAAGGCGCCGTGGCCGAGCACCTCCTCGATCCGGTATTTGTCGACGATCGAACCGACCTCGAGCATGCCGTCGTTGCGCCGCGGTGCCGCCTCGACGCGGTCCCGTCGGCGGTCCTGGCCCTCGGCATGGTGGTCGACGATCGTCACCTCGCCGTGCACGCGCGCATCGGTCGGCAGGAACAACCGGTGCGGCAACTCCCGCAACCACGGCTGCCGACTCGGCTCCCAACCGGGGAACGCACAGTCGAGGCGGGCCCCGCTCCGGTCCTGGTCCGCGTTCACGTTCTCGCTCCCGTCTGCACGCCGGTTCGCACTCATCTGGCCGACTCCTCGTTGCCGCCCCACAGTTCCAGTACCGAGATCAGGTGCTGTCGGAAGTCGGTGGCGGGGTCCTCGATGGCGCGGTGTTCGACCAGCACCCGCGGGGCGATGCCGGCCGCCCGCTGCAGCTGGTCGAGGCAGGCGCCGATGGTGGCATTGCCGAACGCGCTCAACACGTCGGGGCGCAGCCGGCCGAGCAGCGTCACCAGCTCGCCGAGCGCATGGTGCGGCAGGCCGAGGTGGTCACCCTGCGGCGGCGCATAGCAGACGAACGAAGCGCCGCGCCGCAGGTCGTCGAGCACCATCGCCGGGAACGCGCTGTCGAGCAGCACCAGATCGAGCGCCGCCCCGTTGGTGCCATCGACCGAGAACAGCAGCACCCGCTGGTCCCACTCCAGGGCGCTGGCGATGTCCACCTCACCGAGCGGCGCCGCCATGCCGGCGAACAGGGACACGCCGGCCAACGTCGGCGCGACCAGGATGCCGAGGCACCGTTGTGCGGCATCCGGGCCGGTCAGCAGTTCGATCAGCTGAGCGCGGTTGCAGAAGCGGATCGCGCCGAGCGAGAACGGATCGGCGAGGATCGTGCGCAGGTCGACCACCAGATCGGGCGTCGGCGCCACCGGCCGCGGCAACAGCGGCAGCTCTTCGTCGTCCGGGGTCGGCAGCAGGCACACCTCGCCGACCGCGGCGCCGGGCCGCCCGGGGGCCGCGGCCGCCGCCCGGACCGGCTCGGCGCTGTCGCGGCGATGCATGTCGAGTTGTCGCGCCCCCTCCATCAGCAGCGACGTGGTCGGCAGCGTGATGGTCCGCACCGCCCGCGGCGGGATGGTGCCGGGCTGGAACTCGAACCGACCGCGCTCCTCGCGCATCAGCGCGTAGAACGCGTTCTCGCCCTGCACGCTGCCGAACGAGGCGTCGAACACGCGCCCTTTCTGCAGCTTGATCTCGCCCGCACCGTGCTCGGTGGTGAAGAACAGCTGGCCGTCGCGGTTGCCGATCTCGAGCAGGTGGATCAGGTCGGCGAACGCCACGGTGCCGAGGTCCCCCGCCAGGCTGTAGCTGCGCGTCACCGCGTCCATGCGGCGCTCGCGCTGCCGACCGATCACCGCGTCGCACCGGGCCAGCAGCTCGGTCAACTGGAACGGCTTGGCGATGAAGTCGACGGCCCCGGCCTGCAGCGCCGCCGCCAGCACCGAGCCGCGCTTGTTCTTGGTCAGGAAGATCACCGGCAGCTCCTTGCCACCGGGTCGCGCGCGGATGCGTTTCATCAGCTGGAACGCGTCGCTGTCGCCGAGTTCGACCTCGGTCAGCATCAGGTCGACGACGTGGCCGCGCAGCAGCTCGAGCGCCGCCTCGGCCGACGACGCGCTCTCGACCTGGTAGCGGCCGGTCTTGCCCATGCCGAGTTCGACGAAGCGACGATCCGCGGGGTCGGCATCGACCACGAGGATGGAACCACCGATCGGATTCCTGCCGCCGCTCTGCTCCATGGGATCAGCCTCGTGCCACGGGATCAGCCCTGTTCGGCCACCTTGCTCCAGTCGCGATGGACCCGGACGACCTCACCCCGGCGCAACAACGCCGAGGCGCGCAACACGTAGCCGAGGCGCTGCGTGACCGGGTCGTCGCCCTGCACGATCGCCTCCTTGAACAACCCCGGCCGCCCGACCGACAGGCCCGCCGGCAGCGGCCGCCGGTGCTCGGCGGGCACGGCGTCGACGGCGAGGATCTCGTCACAGCGGAACGCGACCAGGCCGCCCGGTCGCTCCAACGCGATCACGGCGCGCGACTGCGCACCCTGCCCGAGCAGCACGCCGAGATCCCACACCGAACACGCGGAGTCGCCGATGCGGCCGCGGCCACCATGGGCCGGCAACGCGGGATCGAGGTCCGCGACCAGGTCCTCGATGCAGTCGGCGAAACCGACCTGCCGCACGTGCCGGGCCTCGAAGCCGAGCACCCAGTCGTGGCAACGGACCAGGGCGACCTTGTCGCGCAAGGTGCCGACCCGGTTCCAGTGCACGCCGGTGGCGACGCTCATCGCGCGAGCTCCTGGCGATCGACCACCAGCCCCTGCGGCCCGGCCTGCGCCCCGCACAGCCGCACGATCTGTTCCTTCAGCGCCGCCGGCGTGAACGGCTTCGCGAGGTAGCCGTTGCAGCCCAGCTTCTCGGCCTGCAGCCGGTGCTTGTCACCGGAGCGGCTGGTGACGACGACCACCGGGATGTCCTTGAAGGTCGGCACGTAGCGCATCTCGCGCAGCAGCTCGAAGCCGTGCATGCGCGGCATCTCGAGGTCGGTGAAGACCATGTCGAACGCGCCGGCCCGCAGCTTGTCCAGCGCGTCCATGCCGTCGACCGCGAGCACGACGTCGGCGCCGATGTCGCCGAGGAACTTCTCGGCCGCCTTGCGCACCGACAACGAGTCGTCGGCGTAGAGCACCCGGGCCCGGCGGCTGGTCGCCGCGGCGGCCTGCTCCCGGCTCGGCACCGCTTCGTTGCCGGCCTCCAGGCCGCGCCGGCCGAGCCCACCGCGCTCGGTGGTGCTGAACAGGCCGGCCACGTCGAGGATCAGGATCAGGTTGCCTTCGCCGTCGACGGTGACACCGGAGAACATCTGGTGACCGGTGAGCACGTCGCCGAGGCTCTTCACGACGATCTCGTCCTGACCGAGCACCTCGTCGATGGTCACCGCGATGCGGTCCGGACCGAGCCGCAACACGACGGTCAACCGACCGCGTTCGGCCTCGACCGGCAGCCCGAGCAGGCGCGACAGATCGCGGACCTCGAGGAACTTGCCGTCCAGCCGCAGCCGCTGGCCGCCCGACGACTCGAACAGCTCGGCCTCGTCGGCGACCAGGATGCGTTCGGAGAAGCTGATCGGCAGCGCGAAGGTCAGCCCGGCGTGCCGCACCAGCAGGGCGCGGTAGATCGCCAGCGTCAACGGCATCGTGATGCGGAACGTGGTGCCGCGGCCGGCCTCGGTGACCACGTCGATGACGCCGCTGAGGTGCTCGATCGCGCGGCGCACGACGTCGCAGCCGATGCCGCGCCCGGACACCGCGTCGGCGGTGCGCTTGGTCGACAGCCCGCTGACGAAGATCAGCTCGCGCACGCGCGGATCGTCGACCGGGGTCTCCGGAGCCAGCAGGCCGCGTTCGACCCCGACCCGGTGCAAGGCCGCGAGATCGAGCCCGCGCCCGTCGTCGCGCACCTCGAGCACGATCTGGCCCGACTCCTGCCGCGCACTCAGGTGGATGGTGCCACCGATCTCCTTGCCGGCCGCGCGCCGATCGGCGCCGGCCTCGATGCCGTGCGCGACCGCGTTGCGCACCAGGTGCAGCAGCGGCACGTAGAGCTGGTCGATGATCGACTTGTCGAGCGTGACGTCGTCGCCGGTGGTGACCACCCGCACGTCCTTGCCCAGGCGCTCGGCGGCGTCGTGGATCGGCCGCCGCAGGCGCAGGAACAGCTGGTCGAGCGGCACCATGCGGGCCTCGGTGATCTCGTTCTGCAGGCTCGAGATCAGCGCCCCGAACCCGTCCGAGGCGGCGTGGAAGCCGTCCATCTCGGCATCGATCTGGGCCTGGATCGTCGCGATGTCGCTGTCGACCTCCTCCAGACTGCGGGCCAGGATGTTGATGTCCTCGTAGTGATCGAGCTCGAGTTCCGAGAAGCCGAGATCGCCGGCGCGAGCGGTCGGACGCGGCACCATCGGCCCGGTCCCCGTCGGGCCCGCCGGGCCCGCGGCGCCGTCGACGGCTGGCTGGGGTCTGCCGTGGCCCGTGCTCTTGCCCTTGGCCTTGCCCTTGCGCTTGCCGACCAGACCGTTCCACTCGTACTGCTCGCGGAACCGGTCGATGGTTTGGAACAGCCGCTGCCGGCTCTTCTTCAGCGCCTTCTGCAGCCGGTTCAGCGCCCCGACCGTGGTGCGCTGCTGCGAACGGTGCACGACCAGTTCGCCGATCAGGTCCATCAGCCGGTCGAGCCGCTCGGTGGAGACGCGCAGCATCACGCGCCCGGCCGCTTCCGGATCGGCGCTCTCGGACGCGATGCGGCTCGGCTTCGACACGGCGACGCTGCGCACCTTGCCCGGCGCCTCGCTGCCCGCCGCCATCGGATCCTGGCGCATCGCCTCGATGCGCGCCCGGATCTGGCCGGAACAGTCGGTGACCTTGCCGCTCTTCGCCTGTTTCAGGTTGTGCTTGCAGGCGTCGAGTGCCTCGAGCATCAGCCGCACGATGCCGGCCAGCGGCGGCAGCACCTCGTGCCGCTGCAGGAACTCGAAGTAGTTCTCGAGCTCGTGCAGCATCGCCCCGGTCGGCGACAGCCCGACGGTGTTGCAGGCGCCCTTCAGCGTGTGCAGGCAGCGGTACGCGTCCTCCAGTCGCCGCCGCGGCTGTTCGGCGCCCTCGAGTTCGAGCGCGATGCGATCGAGCTGCTCGACGAACTCCTGGGCCTCGATCTCGAACGCCTCCCAGATCACCGGCTCGACCTCGATCGAGACCGCCGTCTCCAGTCGCTGCTTCGAGCTCGCCTTCGCCGCCGGCTCGAGGCCGAGCAGCGGGCGCAGCTCGGCGAGCCCGGCCAGCAGCGCCGCGGTCGCCGCGGCCGTCATCGGGCCGTCCTCGCACCCCTCGTGCAGTTGCGCGGCGCGGCGACCGATCGCCTCGCTGCCTTGCAACAACGCCGAGCCCTTCAGGCGATGCAACAGCTTCGCCACCTGCGCCCGATCCTGCTCGTCGAACCCACGGTTGGCCGGCTGTCGGGCCACGACGGCGTCGATCTCGACCAGGATGCCGCGGGCCTCCTCGGTGAACACCTCGGCGAGACCGGCCTCGGCCACGGTCGGTTCCTCCGGCGTCGCCGCCGGCTCGTCGAGCTGCAGCTGGCACGCGGCCAGCATCGCGCTGGTGTCGCGACGGATCGCCGCGAGGTCCGCGGTGGTCGCCCGCCGCTTGCGTTCCCCGTACGCCTCGGCGCGCTGTTCGAGTTCCGCGGCGAGCGCCGCGAGCGTGGTGACGCCGACGGTGCCGGCGGAGCCCTTCAACAGATGGAAATGGCGCGACAGGTCCAGCCAGGCGGTGCCGTCGGTGACATCGGCAGCGAGTCGCCCGAACGAACGCCGCAGATCGCCGAGGCACTGCCGGGCCTCCTCGAGGAAGATCTCCAGCAACTCGGCATCGACCCCTTCCACCGACGGCGTCGCCTTCGGGTCCGGGAGCGGATCCGCGGCGCCGTGCGCGTGGTCGCCGGCGGCGGCGGGAGCGGGCTCGAAGTCGAACGCCGGCGCCGCATCGGCGGCGTCGACCGCGGCCGGTTCCGCCAGCGACGGGGAGTCGAACAGGTCGGCGCCGAAATCCGCGGCCTCGGGCCGCGCCGGCGGGACCTTGCCACCCAGGTCGTCCCCGAACTGCATCGCGGTCTCGAGCGCCGACAGACTGCCGCCCTCGGGGGGCCGCGCCACCGACGGCGCGTCGAAGTCCAGGCTCGAGAACGCATCGGCATCGACCGCCGGTGGCGCCGTACGGGCCTGCTGCGCCGCCGCCGCCGCCGCGGCTGCCAACCGCGCCGTCACCGTCGCGATCGTCTGCAGCTCCGCGGTCTCGGCCGCCGCGACCTCCCGGCCCAGGGTCGCCAGCTGTTCGATCCGGTTGGCGCACTCGGCGAGGTTCCGCAGCGCCACCATGCCGCTCGAACCGCGGATCGAGTGGTAGCAGTGCTCGATCTCCTGCAGCTCGCCGTCGTCGGTCACCGCGACCGCGAGCTGCTCGCTCAGCCGCGCCAACAGCGCGCCCGCATCGAACGCCGCGAGCGGCACCGCGGTCGTGGCCGGGCGCTGGCTCGGGTTCCGCGCCCCGGTCGTCAGGATCTCGCGGGCCTCGGTCAGCAACGCGCCGGTGGCCTCCGCCTGGGCCGCCCCTTCGCGCAGCGCCTCGTCGCGGCGACCGGCCAGTTCCATCGCCAACAGTCGGACGGTGACCGAGCAAGCCTGCTCGATGTGCTGCAGGATGCGGCGCGTCAGCTGCTCGTGGCAGAGTGTCGTCTCGACCGCACCCAGCAGCAGCCGCCAGTCGGCATCGCCGCGATCGCGACCCGCCGCGAGCTGCGCGTGCAGCGCCGTGGCGATCGACTCCCGAGCCACTTCGCTCGGCATCGCCGCCAGACAGCGCCGTGCAGCGCTCCGCGCCAGTTCGACGTAGCGGGTGACATCGGCCTCGAAGGCCTCACGGATCGTGTTGAGATCGAATGTGTCCACGGTTGCTCCTGACTTCCCGAACTAGACCCTCACCGGGCAAAGCTCTCCGACGGACCTCCGGGTCCGTGCCCGACTGCTACGGCTCGCCGCCCCCCGGCGCGCCCCCGGTCTCCGCTGCCTGCCGCAGCCGCAGGCGCTGCACGTGCTCGGTCAGCACCTCGACGTCCAGCACGCTGACCACACGACCGTCGGCGAGCGGCAGGAACCCGGCGATCGCCGGGTGCTCACCGACCGCGTCGGACTCGGCGATCGCACCGCTGCGGACCGGCGCGACCGACTCGACGACGTCGATGTTGGCGCAGCAGCGCAGCCCCTGCAGACGCAGCACCAGCGCCGGGCCCCGGCCGTCGACCGGCGCCACGTTCTCACCGACCTGCAGACCCAGCACCGCGGCCAGGTCCACCACCGCGATCGCGGCGCCGCGCAGATTGGTCAACCCGAGCACCCCGGGCGGCGCCAGCGGCACCCGCACCACGCGTTCGACCTGGAACACCTCGCCGACGGCGCCGACGTCCAGACCGAACAGCTGCCCGCCGATGCGGAACGTGCACAGGCACAGGTCGGCGTCGACCTGCCGCAGCGCGGCCCCGCCGGTGGCCGGGCGCGAGCCCGTGGCCGAACGTGGGCCGACCGTGGCCGAACCGCGGTCGGCACGGCTGCCGGCACCGACCACCGAGTGGTGGGATGCCGGGCCGGAACCGCCGCCTTCGCTCCAGACCGAATCGTCGTGGCTCATGTGGAACTCCCGCGGCTCAGACCAGGTCCGTGATCACGGTGCGCAGCGCCTCGGGCCCGTAGGGCTTCACGAGATAGGCCGCGGCACCCTGGCGCTTGCCCCAGAACTTGTCGGTCTCGGCGCCCTTGCTGGTGATCAGCACCACCGGGATCTCGGCCGTCGTGGTCTCCTTCTTCAGCGCGCGGCAGGTGGCGAACCCGTCCTGCTTGGGCATCACCACGTCGAGCAGGATCAGGTCCGGCTTGACCTCCTTGGCGCGCGCGAGCCCCTCCTCGCCGTTGGTGGCGAAGAAGACCTCGTTGCCCATCGACCGCACCACCTGTGCGGCCAGCTGACGATCGGTCTCGGTGTCATCGATGATGAGGATGGTTGCCATGTTCGGTTCTCTCGTCTGCGTCAAACACCACCGCGTGCGGTGGAACTCATGCTGCCCAGGAAGGAATCGATGGCGCCGGTGCGCACCGGCAGCGGCAGGGCTTGATCGGCCCCGGCTCCCAGCAGTGCATCCGCCGCCATCAGACTGTCGTCGTAGATCGCCGTGATCGGCAGGCGATCGAAGTTCGGGATCGCCCGCAGCGCCGCCACCTGGTCGGGGCCGGTGCAACGCACCAGGATGCCGTCGGGCGTGCTGCGCTGCGCTTCGTCGGCGGCCTCGCCGGCGCGCATGCGCACGATGGTCCAACGCCGGCCGTAGCGACCGAGATGCTGCGCCAGATCGGTGGCGAACTCGCCCGGCAGGTCGTCGACCAGCCACAGCGTGCCGGGTCGACTGCCGCCGCACAGCCCGGTGCGCAGCCGCAACAGGCCGAGACCGGCGACCGAGTCGAGCACGTTGGCCACCTCGGCCGGCGTCCACTGCAGTTCGTGTTCGATGTCGCCGATCGTGCGGGTGCCGTCGACCAGACCGAGCAGACCCCGTTCCTGGTCGCGCAACGGCGTACCGACCACACGGCTGCTGAATCCGGGCACCCGCTCGGCCACCGAGCCGCGACAGAGATCGAACAGCCCCTTGGCGGCCCGGCTGCGGGTCGGGCAGGCCTGTTCGAGTTCGTGCCGCAGATCGCGCACGACGCTCGGCTTGATCAGCCGCCGCGCCAGTTCGCCGACATCGGCCGGCAGGCCCGCACCGGTGAGCCATTCGGCCATGCGACCGAGTTCGGCGCGCAGCACCTTGAACACCAGCTTCGCCAGCGCCTGGTCGTCGATCTTCTGCAGCAGACCCTCGGCCTGCGTCAGCAGCGACGGCGCCACCGACGGCGCGTCGGCCGCCGGCGCCGCGTGGCGGACCGCGGCCCCGGCACTCGGGCGCGCCGCGTGCGAACGCAGCAGCTGCTCGAGGTCCTGCGGCTTGAACGGCTTGTTGAGGAAGCCGACCACGGCGGCACGGTTGCCGAGCAGGCCCACCAGCGACTCGCCCTTGGCCGACATCATCACCACCGGGATGCCGGCGGTCGCTTCGTTCTGCGCCAGCTGGTCGAGCACGTCCTGGCCCTTGCCGTCCGGCAGCACGTAGTCGAGCAGCAGCAGATCGGGCCGGCTCTGCCGGGCCTTGCTCACCCCTTCGGCCGCGTTCACGGCGAGGTCGAGGGTGATGCCGAGGTTGGTGGCGACCATCGAACACAGCCGACGGATGGTCAAGCTGTCGTCACAGACCAGGACCCGTTGCACCTTGCTCACGTCCTCGCCTCCAGCATCAGGATGGCGTTCGTGCTGCCCATCGCCCCGAACCGCTGCTGCAGTTCGCGGGCCCCCGCGACGCCACCGGCGCGCACGATGCCGCGCATGGTGTCGGCATCGAGCAGCTGCACGGCATCGTTGCCGACCGCGACCAGCAGGATGTCCCCCGGATGGGCCGGCAGGCAGGTCGGGCGACCGGCCGGCAGTTGACTCACGTTCGGCAGCCGCTGCGACGACAACAGCCACGCGGCGCACTCGTCCTCCGGCGGCAGATCGACGACCAGTTCGCGGGCCTCGGTGTCGTGGGCGATCACCGCGCCCTTGCCGCCGAGATCGGCCAGCCACTGGCACATCGAGCGGTCGTCGCCGAGCAGCAGGCGCTCCAGCAGGTCGATCAGCGGCGTGGGCTGCCGGCGGATCGACTCGGTCGGGAACACCGCGAAGCAACCGTCGGGCCGCTTCTCGACCAGCAACAGCTTGCCGACCTCGTCCGGTCCCGGGGCCGGGGCGGCGCTGAGCACACAGCACCAGTAGTCGGCCGACCAGCGCTCGACCGCGCGCGACAGATCGGCGCGGAACGGAACCCGGTCCGCGGTGGCCGGTGGCCGCCCCGCGATCACGTGCTGCAGGCGATGCTGCAGGCTCTGGCTGTCGTGGGGTGGCGCGAACAGATGGATGCGGCCGGCCTCGAGCACCACGTGGCCGCGCACCAGCTGCTCCTGGCACAACAGCACCAGCGGCGTCGCCGCCGGCGCTGCCGCGAGGCATTCGACGGCACCGGCCGGCACCGTTCGTTCCCCGGGCGGCAGTCCGGCGACGATGCATGCCGGCTGGTCGGCGTGTGCATCGACGACCTCGTGGCCGTCGGCCGCGCACGCCTGCTGCACGGCGTGCACCGCCTCGCGTTCCATGCCGTCCTGCAGCAGCGCGATGCGTCGGCTCATGCAGGCCCTCCCGCCAGCATGGCCGCCGTCAGGGCCGCGACGTCGACGAGGCAACCCTCGGGGCGTTGCCGCAACCAGTCGCGAGCGCCCGCCGCGGCCGCCGGTGCGCCCGCGTCGAGTTCGCGCAGTTCCACCACTTCGTCGACCAGCAGCCCGCACCGTGCGGCACCGGCTTCCGTCGACGTTCGCAGCACGACCACCCGCTGCGGCTCGGTCGAAGGCGCGCATCGATCGTCGACCGCCGCGACCACCACCGCCGCGACCTCGGTGATCGCGATGCCGGCGATCCAGTCCGGCGCGTCCGGCGGCGGCTGGTGCACGACCAGCTCGCGCACGCCGTGCACTTCGTTCGCTGCCACGAGGACGCGAGTCCCCGCCCGTCGACAGACCAGATAGTTGATGCCCATTTCCTGCTCGCACCGATGTTTCGTCCGCGCTGCGGCCGGCCCTTGACCGAATCAGCACTTGGCCCCCCGGGAGCAACCCTGGAAAGCAGCCGATTTCACCTGGGCCCCGGGGGGCGGCCGATAGCGGTCGAAGCGATGCAGCATGACCAGCAGAAGCCCCCCCACGCACCGGCGGCGGAGGTGTTCGACCGCAGCCTGCTGGCGGCGGCGATCGGCGGCGGCATCACGCTGCTGGCGGTGTTGCTGGCGATCGCCGTCTATCACGGCCTGAGTCCCGTGCTGTGCGCGGCGATGGTGATCCCGACCAGTCTCTACGTGAGCTGGAACGCGATCACGGTGCAGCGCTTCCGCATCGCGGTGCACGGCCAGATCCGCGAGATCGAACAGGCCCGCCACGAGGCGGATGCCGCGGCGGCGTCCAAGGCGCTGTTCCTGGCCAACATGAGCCACGAGATCCGCACCCCGATGAACGGCATCCTCGGGGTCGCCGAACTGCTGCTCGACACGCCGCTGGCCGGGGAGCAGAAGTCGATGGCCAACACCATCCACGACTCGGCCGAGGCGCTGCTGACGGTCCTCAACGACATCCTCGACCTGTCGAAGATCGAGGCCGGCAAGCAGGAGCTCGAGCAACTGCCGTTCTCGCTCGCCCGCTGCATCCAGGACTGCGCGACCCTGCTGCACGGCAACGCCGAGCAGAAGGGCCTCGAACTGATGACCTTCATCGATCCGCGCCTGGGTCCCATCCATCTCGGCGACGCGGCGCGGATCCGGCAGGTGGTGCTCAACCTGCTCGGCAACGCGACCAAGTTCACGCTCAAGGGCGAGATCGTGGTCGGGGTCGACGTGCTGGCCGAGGACGAACGCGCCCAGGTGGTCAGCATCTCGATCCGTGACACCGGCATCGGCATCAGCCAGGAGGCGATCCGTCGGCTGTTCATGCCGTTCGCGCAAGCCGATGCATCGACCACGCGCCGGTTCGGCGGCACCGGCCTGGGCCTGGCGATCAGTGCCAGGCTGGTCGAACTGATGGGCGGCCGCATCGAGGTGAACAGCACGGTCGGGTTCGGCTCGACCTTCATGTTCGAGCTGCTGCTGCCGAAGGTCGCCGCCGAGACGGACGACGACGGGCCGGCCCTCGACCTCAGCAGCCACGCGATCCTGCTGGTCGACAGCAACGAGACCAACCTGCAGCTGCTGACCCTGCAGTTGATGCCGACGATGGTCGGCATCGACATCGCCGACACCGCGACGGCCGCGGTGGCGTCGCTGCGGCGAGCAGCCGTCACCGGGCACCCGTTCACGCTGGCGCTGCTGGATGCCGAGGCGCTCGGCAGCGAGGCTCGGATCCTGCTCGACGCCCTGCAGCAGGATGCGTCGCTGCCGCCGCCGGCGATCGCCTTGATCGGCGGACCCGATTCCCATCCGCTGCTGCCGCCCGAGTCGGCGACCGTGCGCTGGTTGCGCCGCCCGTTGACCAACAGCGCGTTGCTGGCGGCACTCGGTGAACTGACGGCCGGTCCGCGGCCGATGGCGGCACCGATCGAGCCGGCCGCGGCGCCCACCACGACGCCGGCCGCGATCGTGGCTGCCGACCCGGTCAAGGAACGGATCCGGGTCCTCATCGCCGACGACAACGAGATCAACCGAACCGTGATCGGCGGCATGCTGCACCGCCTCGGCTGCCAGGTGGTGTTCGCCGTCGACGGCCGCGAGGCGCTGCAGTTGGTGCAGACCCAGGACTTCCGGCTGGTGCTGATGGACTGCCAGATGCCCGAGCTCGACGGCTTCGGTGCCGCGCGGGCGATCCGCGAACTCGGCGACGCCTATCGCGAGCTGCCGATCGTCGCCCTGACGGCCAATGTGCTGCCCGCCGATCGACAGGCCTGCTTCGATGCGGGCATGAACGACTTCCTGGCCAAGCCGGTGCGCCTGCCGGTGCTGCGGCAGGCGGTGCAACGATGGACGGCCCCGGCGGCCGCGGCCACCGACGGCGTTCCGGGCTCTGGGTCCTAGTGCCCGCGGGAGTTCGCCTAAAGACCCGGCGCGCCGCACGACGATCAGCGAGCCCGGAGGGATCGGCACGCGGTCCTCGAATCACGAAGATGAAACTAAAGTCGCTCTGCTCACCCGTTCTCGCCTTGATGCAGCGGCTCAGTTACGGCCGCCTGTTCACCCTGGTCGGTGTCGTGCTGCTCGCCCCGCTGCTCTACCTGCAGTACCTGCAATGGAGCGGCTCGCAGGACAGCATCACCTTCAACCAGAAGGAGTCCTACGGTGTCGAGAACATCGTGCCGGCGCGCGAGCTGCTGCAGCAGAGCTCGCGTCAGCGGGTGATGCTGGCGGCGCAGGGCCGCGGCGAAGGCGGCTATTCCGCCGACGTGCAGGCGCAGCGCAGTCGCATGCGTGAGATCGCCAGCCGGCTCGAGAAGGTGACCAAGAAGCTCGGCCCGGCCATCGCCGACCAGAACGGTGAGCAGAAGACCGTGGCGAGGATGAAGGAGCTGCTCGAACAGCTGCAGGCCTACGAGGCCGCCGACACCGGCAGCGGCAGCAGCAACGCCACCACCGACCAGGTGCTGGCCCAGTTGGTGACGACCACCAACGACTTCATCCTGAACTACGTCGGCAACTTCTCGAACCTGATCCTCGACCCGGATCTCGACAGCTACTACCTGATGGACGCCTACACCGGGCGTCTGGCCAGCCTGACCGAGACCGTGGTCAACATCGGCCATCTGGCGATCACCCGCATCGAAGCGGGTCGCCTGACCGAGGCCGATCGCCTGGTGCTGGCAGCGCAGGTCGCCCGCGCCCGCACGTTCACCGCCGACCTGAAGACCAACTTCGACACCGCGTTCGCCAACAACCCGGCCGGCAACCTGCGGCCCGCGATCGGCATCACCGTCGACGCCGCGCTGAACGACGTCAACGGCTACCTGACGATGGTCGAGGGCCAGGCGCTCGGCACCGAAGCGGCGACGCTGACGCCCGGCGAGCTGTGCAACCGCACCACCGCCGCGATCGACAGCGTGCAGAAGCTGCACGACGACGTCGGTCCACAGCTCGACGGCTTGATCCAGGCTCGCGTCAGCAAGTACACGGCTGCGCAGACCACCGGTCTCGCCACCGGCCTGCTCGCCGTCGGCCTGATCCTCTACGTGCTGCTGTCGTTCTACTTCCAGGTCTCCACCGAGCTGACCGGCAAGATCAAGGAAGCCGAGAACCTGCGTTCGCAGGCCGAGACCGAGAACCAGCTGCTCAACGCCAACATCATGGACCTGCTGACGTTCGTCGCCAACTGCGCCGACGGCGACCTGACCGGTCGCGCCAAGGTCACCGAGGGCGCCCTCGGCAACGTCGCCGACGCCTTGAACCAGAGGATGGACAACTGGACCGAGGTGCTCGGCACCCTGATCAAGACCATCGAGGAGACGCAGAACGCCGGCCAGAAGGTCGGCGAGACCGCCGAGAGCATGGCCCACGGCGCCACCGAGCAGGCGCAGAAGCTCGAGAGTGCGACCAATGCCGTGCAGCAGATCCGCGGCAACATCACGCAGGTCAGCGACAACGCCAAGACCGCGGTGACCGCCGCGTCGCGCACCCAGGAGTCCGCGTTCAGCGGCGCCGAGATGGTGCAGAAGATCGCCGAGGAGATGGAGACGCTGCGCGCGAACGTGCAGGCCGGTGCGAAGAAGATCAAGAGCCTCGGCGACCGCAGCATGGAGATCACCGGCATCGTCGGCACGATCGCCAAGATCTCCGAGCAGACCAACATGCTGGCGCTCAACGCCGCGATCGAAGCGGCGCGCGCCGGTGAGCACGGCCGCGGCTTCAGCGTCGTCGCCGAAGAAGTGCGCAAGCTCGCCGAACGCACGTCGATGGCGACCCAGGACATCCGCAACCTGATCACCAGCATCCAGGCCGAGACCAGCGAGTCGGTGGCGGCGATCGAGGAGCAGACCCGCGCGGTCGAGCACCACGCCGAATCGGTGACCGAATCGGGCCAGGTGCTGCAGAAGATCCAGCACGAGTCGACGCAGACCTCGGAGCTGATCTCCGACATGAACCGGGTCGCCCGCGACCAGGTGCCGGTGGCCGAGCAGACGCTGCAGGGCATGTTGGCGGTGTCCGAGATCGCCAAGGAGACGCAGGCGTCGGCGCAGACCACGCTGAAGCTGAGCAAGGTGCTCGGCGAGACGTCCGAGCGGCTGGTGTCGGCGATCGGCACGTTCCGCATCACGCGCTGAACGGCGCGGCCGAGGACGCGGCGGCAGCCGGTTCGCGACGGTTCGGGATGGCGGCAGGGAGCGGGCGGGCTAGCATCCCCGCCCCGCCGCACGGCCGTGCGGCCCCGATACCACCATGCGATTCCCCTGCGCCATCGCGCTGTTCCTCCCGTCCCTGGTCCTGGCCCAAGGCCCCGAAGGCACGCCTTCGACCACGCCGCCCGAGCGCACGGTGCAGGGCGCCTTCGGCATCGACTTCACGTCGCAGTACTTCTTCCGCGGCATGCAGCAGGAGAACCAGGGCATCATCGCCCAGCCGTGGGCCGAGCTCGGCTACGCGCTGGTCGACGGCGATGAGTCGCTGCGCCACCTGGACCTGACGTTCGGCCTGTGGAACAGCCTGCACAGCGGCCCCACCGGCAGCACCGACGGCATCTGGTACGAGAGCGACTTCTACGTCGACCTCGAGGCCGGCCTCGGCGAACGCACCACGCTCGGCACCCGCTACACCGCCTACACCAGCCCGAACGGCACCTTCGACCCGGTGCGCCGCCGCGGCTTCCGCACCACGGTCGAGGAGCTCTCGTTCACGCTCGGCTACGACGACCGCCAGCTGCTGGTCGAGTCGATCGACAGCGGCCTGCGCCCGCACGTCACGGTGGCGTTCGAGCTCGACGGCCAGCGCGACAACGGCGAGCACGTCGGCATCTACGCCGAGCTCGGCGTGGCGCCCCAGTTCGGGCTCGGCCAGAACGGTCCGTTCGACCTGAAGCTGACCCTGCCGGTGACGGTCGGGCTGAGCCTCAGCGACTACTACGAGGACCAGGGCGGCGGCAACGACGAGTTCTTCGGCTACCTGTCGGTCGGTGCGGTGCTGAGTTCGCCGCTGAGCTTCCTGCCGCGTCGCATGGGTCCGTGGAACGGCGAGCTCGGCCTGCAGTGGCTGCTGCTCGGCGACAACCTCGAAGAGCGCAACGACGGCGATACCAGCGAGCTGATCCTGTCGTTCGGCATGTCGACCGCGTTCTGAACCGGCCCGCCCGCGAGGGCGACCCGGCTGCCGAACGGATTTTCTCGCCGTCGCTGCATCATCGCGCGGGCGAGCGGGCACCCGGTGGCAGCGATGACCACGGAACCCTCCCGCACGCTCGACACCCTGCTGGCCCAGTCGGACTGGGTCACGGCCCTGGCCCGCGCCCTCGTGCGCGATCCGGCCACTGCCGACGACGCCGTGCAGGCGACCTGGCTCGACGTGCTGGCCCACCCCCCGTCGACGCTGCAGAGCCCGCGTTCGTTCCTCGCCACGCTGCTGCGGCGCAAGCTGCAGCGACTGCGGCGCACCGACCAGCGGCGAACCCGGCACGAGACCGCGGCGGCCACCCCGCCGGAACCGGCCCCGTCGCCGGCGGCGCTGACCGAACGGCTGCACACCCACCGCGAACTCGTCGACGCCGTGCTGGCGCTCGACGAGCCGTATCGCGCGACGGTGGTGCTGCGATTCTTCGAGCACCTCGAGGTCGAAGGGATCGCGCAGCGGACCGGCAGCCCGGTCAACACGGTGCGCTCGCGGTTGCAGCGGGCCCTGCAGCAACTGCGCGAACGGCTCGACCGCGACCGCGGTGGCCGCGAGCGTTGGCTGCCGGCCGTGCTGGTGCTGGCGCAGCGACCGCTGCCGAACACGGCAGCGGCGACGGGGACCACGGCGGCGACCGTGGGCATCGCGGGAAGCCTCGCCATGAAGAAACTGCTCGCACTCGCAGCCGTCGCCGTGTTCGGCCTCGGCCTCTGGATCTCCTGGCCGCCCGCCGATGCGGGCCTCGTCGCGCGCCAGTCGCTGTCGACCGCAGCGGCCACCACCGGCTCGCTGCCGTCGGGCGCCGAGCGATCGCCAACCGGCGTCGCCGATGGCCCGCCGCTGCGCACCGCCGCCATCGACGGCGGTGCTGCGCTCACCCGGCCGCCGCGCGTCGTCGCCGACCGCCAGGGCAAGCCGCTCGCTGGCGTCGTGATGCGCGCCACCTCGGCCACCACCGTGCGCTGGCAGGGCGGCGACCGCGGCTGGATCTCCGGCCCCGAAGGCAGCCGCCGCATCGACGCCGCCGAAGAACAACGCCTGCGCGACGATCCCGGCTACGCGGCGCAGTGGTTCGCACAGTTCACCGCCGCCGACGAATGGCGCGCCGAGATCCTCGGCACGCCGCTGCCCGCGCGCGAGACCATCAGTGGTGACGACGGCAGCTTCCGCTTCGCGCCACCGCTGCAGCCCGACGACGCGGCGATCGCGGTCGGCGATCCGCGCTACGTGTTGTTGCAGGCCGGCCGCAGCGACGGTGCGCCATGGCGGGTCGGCCCGGCGGCCCGCGTCGAGGGCACCGTGCGCGACCTGGACGGCAAGCCGATCGCGGACGCGTTCGTGCTCGCGATCTGTCCCGACGACGGTGGCAGCCCGCTGCCCGGGGCAATCGAGGTGCGCAGCGACGACCACGGCCGCTACCTGGTCCGCCGCGCGCTGGCCGGTGGCCTGCTGCAGGCGCGCGCCGATGGCTACGCGCGCGCGTTCCAGGGGGTCGGCATGGCGCCGAACCAACAGCTCGATCTGGTGTTGCTGCGGCGCCCGGAACGCGACCGCAAGCAGATCCTCGGCACCGTCGTCGATCGCAGCGGCCGGCCGATCCCGGACGCCAACGTCTGGTTCGGGCGCCAGAGCACCCGCACCGCGAACGACGGTCGGTTCGAGGTCACGGCCGACGAAGCCGAACCGCAGTACGCGATGACGATCGTCAAGCCGGGCTTCGCGCCATTGCAGCGCGACCACTTCGGCGCGATCGCCACGGCCGCCGATGCCGGCACGCAGGACCTGCTGTTCGTGCTCGAAGCGAACGCCGCGCCGCTGCGCGGCCTCGTGCTCGGCAGCGACGGCGCCCCACTGCCCGGAGCGTTGGTCGGCTTGCTCGATCCGACGCTGCTCGACATCACGTTCACGCCGGTCGAAGGTCACGGTGGCGGCTGGAACCGCGGCGTGCAGGCCGGTGCCGACGGCAGCTTCACGCTGACCGGCCTCGCCGAACGGCCGTACCGCGTGGTCGCGATCGACCCGCGCAACGGCGCGCGCGCCGTGTCCGCGCCACATGCACCCGGCAGCGGCGATCTGGTGCTGCGATTGCCGGCGGACTTGCGCACCGCGGTGACCGGCACGGTGCTGCAGAGCGGCGCCCCGGCGGCCGATGCCAGCGTCGAGGTCGGCTACGTCACGCACGTGACCAAGGGCGGCGGCACGATGATGGAGAGCACCGCGGCGGTGCCGTGCGCCGCCGACGGCACGTTCACGCTGGCGGCCGTGCCGCGGCGCGGAGCGTGGTTGCAGGTCCGCATCGGTGGTGCGCTGCGCCAGCTGCTACCGGTCGAAGCGCTCGGCGACGCCGCGCTGCGCATCGAACTCGATGACGATGGGCCGCGCTGGCTGCAGCTGATCGGCAGTGCGCGGTCGCAGCCGGCGACGATCCACTTCGAACTGGCGGATGGTGCGCTGCAGCCGGCCCGCACCGCCGACGGGCCGGCCTGGCTCGGCGTCGACGGCGACGCGCCGGTGCTGGCGTTGCCGGCCGGCGCGGTGGCCGTCGTGGTCGCCCACGGCAGCAGCGGCGCTAAGCGGCTCGAACTGACCGACGATCGCGCGGTGCACCTGCGGGTACCGCAGTAGGCGAGGTCCCTTCCACCCGCAGGACTCGCGTCGCTGCCCGCGGTTCACGGCAGCGCGATCACCACCTCTGTGCCCGGGGCGTCAGTCGGGCCGATCGTGAAGTGGTTCTCCCGGCTCATGCCGTCGATGGCCACGATCCGCAGCGCGTAGTTCCCGGGCAGCAGATGGCGCGGCAAGCGTTGCTCGTCCCCCGCACGGATCCACTCGTCGTCATCGGCCGGTGTGCCACCGTCGCGGGTCCAGACGAACCGGAACTGCTGCAGACCACCGCGCGGCCCTGGCCTGGTCACCAACACACACGGGATGCTGGCTGGGATCGTCACCGCGACCGGCGCGACCGTGCCGGCGCGCACCGTGAACGGCACGTCGATGCGCGGCAGTGCCGCATGCCGCGTGCGCACGCGGTAGCTGCCGGGCCGCAGGTGGTCGAGCTGCAGCGCACCACCGCGCGCGTGCCCGGCGGCGGCGACGAGGTCGTGGCCTTCGATGGCCTCATGGACGATGCAGTCGACCCCATCGAGCACTGCGCCCTGAGCATCCCGCACGGTGAACTGCACGCCGCCGACGGGTCCGATGCGCAGGGCGCCGAGATCCGTGGTCCCCGCGCGCAGGACGATTCGATCGGTCCACGGCGAACGCCGCCCCTCATATTCGGCGCAAACCCGCCAGACTCCCGGCGGCAGCGGGCCTCTGCGGAACGAGCCATAGCAGCTGCCTGGCAGCCATTCGATCAAGTCCGACGTCTCGTGCCACAGCAGCAGCCGGGCGCCGAGCGCAGGTGCATCGTCCGCGAGCAGCACGCGGCCGGTGATCGTCGCACACGGGATCGCGGCCTCGGGGATGACGATCCGCAACTCGTCCCCACCTGCACGCACGCCGGGCACGCAGCGCGCCGGTCGGAACTGGTTGGCGTCCTGATCGGGAAACACCCGCACCTGCCAGGCCTCGTCACCACAGTCCGAGAGGGCGAACGCGCCATCGGCCACGGTGGTGACGGAGCGCGACAGGCCCTGGATCTCGCCATCACCCCGCACCGTCCAACCGACCAACGGCTGCCCACTATCATCGACGACACGGCCGCGGATCAGCTCGCCGGCAGTCAGCAGCGCATCCCACACAGCGACCTCGCCATCGGCAAGCAACAACCTGGACTCGGCCGTGCGTGGCGGCTGGTAGACCTTCGCGTGCAGCGTCACCGGGCCGGGAGCCACGTGCCTCAGCCGGTAGCGACCGTCCGCATCGGTATTGGCGATCCTGGTCGCGAACTCCGGCTCGGTCGCGGGGCCATGCTTCGGTTTCGGTTCGAACAGCGAGTCGGCGCGTGCGAACACGATCACGTCGGCCACCGGTGCGCCCTGGTCGTTCGTCACCCTGCCGTGCACCGTGGCACCGGTGGTCACCGTGAAATCGCAAACGAGCTCACCACGTTCTGGCAACGACACCCGATGGAGACCAGGTGCGTTGTCATGACCGTGCAACCAGACCGGCACGATCGCGCCGGGCGGCAGGCCGTCGGCGCGGAACATGCCACGCGCATCGCACCGGGTGTCGAGCGGCGGGCGGAAACCCCGCCACACCGATTCCCGCCCGAACGGCTTGCTGTCCCGCAGGCCGACCAGAACCCGCTGGCCCGCCGCGGGTGAGCCATCGGCTCGTCGCACATTGCCGATCAGCGAGACCCCGGGCTCGCACAGTTCGATGCGCACCTCCTGGCTACTGCCATACGGGCCCAGGATCGCCTGCACCGTCGACACGCGGCGACCGGGTGCGAAGGCGGCGAGGTAGTAGCCGTCGCTGCCGTTCGTCTGCACGTCGCGCAGTACGAACGTGCCGTCGGTCGCGACCGGCCCGACCTCCTGGCCTTCTGCGGCGTCACACCAGCGCGACAACCAGATGCGCGCCGTCGGCACCGGCAGATCGCGTTCGTCGACGACGCGACCGTGCACGGTCACGCCGGGCTGCATCTGCACCAGCACCTCGGTGGTCTTGCCGGCGACGGTCGTGAACTGGGCACCCTGCCGCCCGTTGACTCGCAGCTGCCCGCTGGCGCACGGCAGCTCCGACAGCACGGCCTCACCGGCAGCATCGGTGACGACTTCGCGCTCGTCGCCGATTTCGTCGACGTCGGGATAGACGATGAGCCGCAGCCCACTGCCGGGACTGCCATCGGACCACAACACGCGCACGTGCACGGCCCCCGTCGTCGCCAACGCGACCCGCTGCGCCGCGCCGGGCGCGGTCGCGTCGTCGTCTTCAGCCGCGGTCGGGGCGACCGATACTTCGCTGCGCGCGACCACGGCACGGTCCTCGGCCCCGAGCGGCGGCCGGGACGCGTCGGCGCGAGTCCACGGCGCCAACCACAACAGCGCCACGGCAGCGACCGCAGCCACGGCAACGAACTTGATCGGCATCGTCATGGCAAGCGCGGCAGCGGTGGTCGCGGCCGGAACGGAGAGAGTCAGCGCCGCGAACGCACGCGCGGCGGGCCGGTCCTGGCCACTGGTCAGCCTGCCGCGCAGCGTGTCGCGGGCGCGCCGCAGCTGGCCGCGCACCGCGTCCTCGCTGAGGCCACAGCGCGCGGCCACGGTCGCCACCGACACGTCCTCGAAGTAGTGCATCAGCACACACGAACGCTGCGGCTCCGGCAGTTCGAGCACGCACCGGCCGAGCAACTGGCACATCTCGGCGCGCGCCGCCAGCTCGGCCGACGACGCTGCCAACGCTGGTCCGGTGGCGGCACGGACCGCCTCCCGCGCCAGCCGCCGCCGCTGCCGGCGCGCCTGCAGGTGCAGCAGGTTGCGCAGGGTGGCCGCCAGGTAACCGCGCAGGTTGTCGGCGCGGCGCGGCAGCGAGGTGGTCGCGGCCAACAGCGTGTCCTGCGCCGCATCGGCCGCCGCGTGCTGGTCGTGGCACAACTGCACGGCCAGCCGGTGCAGCCAGGCGGCGTGCACCAGCAGCGCGTCGAGTTCTGGCGGCTCCGAGGTCACACGCTCACATTGCCGCGCCGGCGCCCGGCGGTCGAAATCTGCGGCGCGATCCGGCGCCAACCGCGAGCGCTACTTGCCCGCGCCGCGCGACAGCAGGAACGCCAGCAGGTCGCGCAGTTCGGCCGCCGACAGCCGGTCGACGAGGTCGGCCGGCATCGGCGACAGCGGCGACTTCTCGACCTTGGCGACCTTGTCGACCGGGAAGCGTTCGAGCAGGCTGTCGGGCTCGGCCGCCATCAGCTCGTAGACCTCGCTGTCGCCGAAGAAGCCCTTGCTGACCGCGCCGAAGCGTTGCCGCCCGTCGTTCAGCGTCAGCACCTGGCCAGTGTATTGATCGCTGACCACGGCGCTCGGCGCCACGATCGCCTCGAGGATCGAGCGCGCGTCGAACTTGGTGCCGAGGCTGGTCAGGTCCGGGCCGCGACCGCCACCTTCGCCGGCGAAGTAGTGGCAGGCGGCACAGCTCGCCGCGTGGAACAGGTTGCGACCGCGCGTCACGTCGGCAGCGGCGAGCCCCGGCTGCAGCACGGCGTCGATGTCCGCCAGCTGCCAGTCCTTGCCAGGGCCCTGCGGCGCCGTGGCCTGGAACTTCGGCGCGTCGGCGCGCGCGGCCGTGAAGTCGGCTTCGAGCTCGCGCCGTTCGGTCTCGCTGCAGGCTTCCCACGCGGCGTCGAGCATGCGCTTCAAGAAGCCGTCGTAGCTGGCGCCACCCTTCTGCTGGCGCGCTTGCTGCAGGAAGCGGAAGTAGCGGCGCCGCTGGTCGAGCGTCCAGCCGGTCTTCACGATGCGCAGCGCGTCGGCGATCGCGAGCTGACCGATCGGCGGCATCGACTTGGCCATCGCCGTGATCACGCCGCCGTATTGCTCGCCGTAGACGTCGCCGCGGGTCGCGATCTCGGCCCACGGCGGCACCGGCGATGGCCGCAGCGGCTCGAGCTGCGCGATCGCCTTGTCGACGAAGCCCGGGGCCTGCAGGTAGGCGAGCAGTTCGGCGAGGTCCTGGTCCTGCCGTTCGTCGCCCTGCGGGAACAGCGGCAGCAGGCGCGCGGTGAGTGCGGCGCGTTGTTCGGCGCTCGCGGGACCCTGGCGCAGTAGTGCCAGCGAATGCACGCGCAGCCAGCCGATGCGGTCGAGGGGCTTCAGCGCGGCGAACGGCAGCTTGCCGAGCGCGTCGAGGATCGGCTGCAGATCGGCCGGGCTGCCCTGGCGCGCGAGCGCGAGCAAGCCCTGCACCGCAAGCTGCGGTTGGGTGGGATCGACGGCGAGCGCCTGTTCGCGCCACGAGGCGACGGGTTGGCGCTCGAGCGCGGCGCGGGCTTCGTGCTCCTCGCCCGGAACATTCAGATCGTTGTCTGTCGCGAGCGCCAGCTCTTTCCAACTGCCGACGGATGCCTGGTCCGACAGCTTCATCGGTGGCTGCGGGAACACGTCGATCCGGGTGAGTCTCTTGTCGTGTCCCTCCGGCACGCGCAGCAACGTCGACGGCAGGCCGCGCCCGCCGGTCACCAGATAGGTCGCCCCATCGACGACCGCCGCATCGCACAGTGGCAGTGGTGCCCCCCACAACCACGGCCGCTCGTTCTTGTAGGCGACGCCGAAGGTCCAATCGAGCGCAAGCGCATAGTCGAACTTGCCCGCATACTGCCGCTGCACCGCCATCCCGGTCGGCGAGCCCGGCCCGATGTCCGCTTCCGCCCTCGGCGCATCCGGATAGTCGGTCGGCCACTTCGCACTGCCGATGCGCCAGCCATAGTCGACGCCGCTGATGACCTTCAGCAACCGCGTCGGGCGGTACCACGGCATGCCGAGGTCCCACTCCATGTCGGCGTCGTAGACGACCACCTCGCCGTTAGGCAGCACCGCCGCGTCGTACGGATTGCGGAACCCACACGTGATGAGCTCCCAGTTCTTGCCATCGGCATCACACAGGCAGACCCAACCACCGGGCGGCGAGTGGCCTTCCCAATACTTGTGCGGATCGTCGAGCCGGGGCAGCAATCGATCCTCGGCGAAGTTCAACGGCACGCGACTGCTCGCCAGCTTCGGCAGTTTGGTGTGATTGCCGGCGACGATCAGCAGACGCTCCCCACCGGGTGCAACCAGCACCGAGTGCGGGCCGTGCTCGCCACGACCATCGAGCGCCTGCAGCAGCTCCTTCCGGTCGAGCATGCCGTCGCCATCGCCGTCGGTCAGGCGATACAGGCCGGGATCCCGCTCGTTCTGCACCACGTAGAGCGCATCACGAAACCACAGCAGCCCGTGTGGACCACCGACCTCGACCGGCACCCGCTCGATCGTGCTGGTGCCACCGACCGCGTCGGCCGGCGTGACCCGATACAGCCCACCACCCTGCGCACCCGCGTACAGCCGACCCTGTGGATCGCTGCACAGCGACACCCACGAACCGAGCCCACGCGGCACCGACAGCAGCTGCAGCACCGGCTCGGCCCACGCGGTGCGGAACTGCGGCGCCGCGTCGGCCACGCGCGGCGGCAGCGGCGCCCCGGGCACCGGCACCGGATACGTCACGTGCGCAGCCACGGTCGCGACCTGCGGCTGGAACGGATCGACCGCGACACCCAGCGCATCCGCGCCGTGCGTGCCGCTCCACGGCACCGAGCGGGCCCCGAGCTCGCCGAGTTCCTTCGCCGCGGCCCAGCCCTCGGCGGCGAACCCGGGCTGATCCCAACCGTCCGGATCATCATCGCCGACCTGCCAGCTCGCATCGCTGACCAGCTCGAAGCTGCCGTCCGCGTGCTTGCCCTCGAGCCGCAGCAGCAGCCCGGCCGGACCGCCGTCGTTCCACGCGTGCACCGCGATCACGTTGTCACCGGCGCGCAGCGCCTTCTTCGCATCGAGCCGCAGCAGCGACTCCCACTCGTCGCTGTTGCCGAGCCGCTCGCCGTTCACGTAGACGCGGCAGTGGTTGTCGGCGCTGACGATCAGCTCGGCGCGTTCGGGTGCCTTCGGCAGCGACAACACGTGGCGGAAGAACAGCTCCTCGTCGTCGGCCGGCGCCGCGTCCCAGATCCACTTCGGCACCGCACCACCGACCTTGCCCTTCGCGGCGGCTTCGAGCTTGCTGACGCGCTGTGCCACCGCCTGCGCCAGCAGACCGACGATCGCGGGCGGCACCGGCACGTCCTTCCGCATCGCCGCCTCGTCGGACCAGGTGCGCAGCAGCGGCGACCGGAACCGCACCGTCATCGGGGCGCCACCGTGCGCCTGCAGCGCCAGCACGCCTTCGCGTTTTGGCGCGGTGCGCTGGTCGAGCCACGCGGTCACCGGCACGTCGTCGAGTTCGTGCCAGACCAACGAACCCATCGCGACGATGCGCAGCTGGTGCCACTGCCGCAGATCGACGTCGCGCGGGGTCGCGATGGTGCCGAGCGTGGTGATGCCGTCGTCGGCCCACCGCCGCAGCTGGCCGTGCTGGGCCATGATGCCGGCCCCCTGTTCGTCGTAGAGCATAGCCACGTAGTCGGGCGACGGATGCAGATCACACTGCGGACCACCGACCTTGAACGGCGTGCCGGGCAGCTCGCGACTGCGGTACTGGATGCCGCTGTTGTTGTCCCCTTCGAGCTGCACCTGCACCACGAACTCGAAGTCGGCCGGCTGCTTGCCGTCGAGCACCAGGAACGTGTTGTGCTTCAACTCGACGCCGACCGAACTGCCGACGATGCAGCCGTCCTGCACCTTCCAGATCGCCGGGTCGCCGCGCCAGCCCTCCAGCGTGCGCCCGTCGAACAGGGCCTGCGGACCGGGTCCGGACTGGGCCGCGAGGGTGGCGGCGAGAAAGACGGCGACGAGGGCGCGCATGCGTGCGGCCAGTCTCACCGGCACTTGCGCCGGCGTCCACCGGCCAGCTCGGCCTCGAGCCGGCCGCCTGGCCTTGTGCGTGCTAGATTGCCTGCATGCGATTCCTCCCCGTGTGCGTGTGCGCGGCCCTGTTCGCGCTGCCGGCGAAGGCCGACAAGTTCTGGTTGTCCGATCCTGCGGCCCAACAGAACAGCGTCGGGTCGCCCGAGATCATCGAAGGTGTGCTGCTGGCCGAGAACGACGAGGGCTACCACCTGCGCGTCGTCGGCGGGGAACTGCTGCTGCCGAAGAAGAGCGTGTTCAAGGTCGAGAAGGACGGGCTGTCGCTCGACGCGATCACCAAGGCCGAGCGCGACGGCGCCGAACGCCTCGCCAGCCAGAATCGCGACCGCGAACTGGCGCAGCAGGCGGCCGCCAAGGGGCGCGAGATCCGCGTGCTCGAGGCGAGCGCGCGCCGCGATGCGCGTGCCGTCGAGGCCAGCGGACCGGCGAGGGCCGATGGCAGTGGCTTCGACCCGGTGGTCGGGGTCAACCGTGGCCCGGTGCAGGCCGACCTGATGACCGATGCCCAGCTCGCCTACGAGATGACGCGCGACCGCCGCTACCTGCGCGTGCTGCGCCAGCTGCGCCGGCTGCGCTGATCGCATCGGCAGCGGTGCCGGCGGCGAAGAGGGCGCTGGCGCGGGATGCTCGGGCCAGCTCCAATGGCCGCCCATCCCCCGCCGTCGAGGCCCCCATGCGCATCCTGCTGCCGCTGTCGCTGTCCCTGTCGTTCCTGACCTCCTGTTCGTCCGATCCGGCCAAGGCCGCGACCGTCGACGACCCGCTGGTGCCACCGCGCGGCCTCGAAGCCGCGGCCCTGGTGACCAGCGCCGACAATCCGCTGACCGCGGCCAAGGCAGCGCTCGGCAAGCAGCTGTTCTTCGATCCGCGGTTGTCGGGCAGCGGCAAGATGGGCTGCAACGGCTGCCACTACCCCGAGCAGGCGTTCACCGACGGCAAGGCGCTGTCGGTCAAGGACGACGGCAAGAGCAACACGCGCAACTCGCCGACCATGCACAACGTGGGCTACCTCGATCGCCTGTACTGGGACGGGCGCGCGAAGTCCCTCGAGGGCAACGTCGGCGCGGCATGGAAGGCGCAGCTCGGTGCCAAGCCCGAGGAAGTCGCGGCGCGGCTGGCCGCGGTGCCCGCCTACACGAAGGCGTTCCAGGACGCGTTCGGCGCGCCGCCCAGCGAGACCACGATCGTGCAGGCGCTGGCCTCGTTCCTGCGCACGCTGCGCAGCGGCGACTCCGCCTACGATCGCTTCCAGGCCGGCCAGAAGGACGCGCTGTCGGCCGACGCCAAGGCCGGCATGGACCTGTTCCAGGGCAAGGCCGGTTGCGTGATCTGCCACACGCCGCCGCTGTTCACCAACAAGCTGTTCCACAACGTCGGCATCGGCATGAGCGCCGAGAACCCGGATGTCGGCGCCGCCGCGAAGAACGCGTTCGACGACCCGGCCAAGAAGGGCCAGTTCAAGACGCCGACGCTGCGCGACGTCGCGAAGACGGGCCCGTACTTCCACGATGGCAGTGTCGCCACGCTGAAGGAGGCCGTGAAGCTGATGGCCGGCGGTGGCCTCGCCAACCCGAACAAGGACCCGCTGCTCGCCGATCGCGGCCTGACGGACGCCGAGATCGATCAGCTGGTCGCGTTCCTCGAAGCGCTGAGTGGCAACCAGAAGTTCACGCCGCCGGTCGTGCCGCAGTGACCCGGGCCTGATCGGCCCCGGCGCGACCGACCTCAGCTGGCGCGCTGCTGCTCGGCGATCGCCTCGAGCTCTTCCCAGCGCGCGTAGAGCTGCGCGATGCGCGGCGGCAGCTGCTGGCGTTGCTTGGTGAGTTCGTCGAACCGGGTGCGCCCCGCCGCCGTGTAGACAGTCGGGTCGAGCAGGCCCTGATCGACCGCGGCCAGCTCGCGTTCGGCGGCCTCGATCTGCGCCGGCAGGCCGGCGAGCTCCTGCTGTTCGCGCGAGCTCAGCTTCTTCGGCTTGCCCGCCGCGGGCTTCGGCGCCGCGGCGGCGGCCTTCTGCCGCGCCGCCGCCGCGGCCCGGGCCGCGGCTTCGTCGCGTTCGCGCTGCTCGGTGGTCAGCCGTTCGAGCAACAGCGACAGATCGCCTTCGTGCACCCGCGCCGCGCCGGTGCCGTCGAGATGCACGATGCGGGTCGCGATGCGATCGAGGAACCAGCGGTCGTGGCTGACCACGATCGACGCACCCGGGAACGCCAGCAGCGCATCCTCGAGCGCGCGCAGCGACGCGAGGTCGAGGTCGTTGGTCGGCTCGTCGAGCACCAGCACGTTGCCGCCCGCGCACAGCAGTTTGGCGAGCAGCACGCGATTGCGTTCCCCGCCCGACAACGAACCGATGCGGGCCTGCTTCATCGCGCCCGGGAACAGGAACTGCTCGAGGAAGGTCTCGACCCGCACCCCGCGGCCGGCCACCACCACATAGTCGTTGCCGGCGGCGACCTCCTGCAGCACGGTCTTCTCGGGGTCGAGTTCGCTGCGGGTCTGGTCGATGCCGGCGAACTTCACGGTCGGGCCGATCGCGACGCTGCCGCGATCGGGCGCGAGCTCGCCGAGGCACAGCTTCAGCAGCGTGGTCTTGCCGACGCCGTTGCGACCGACGATGCCCAGCCGCTGGCCGGGGCCGAGGTCGAGGTCGAACGGCGACAGGATCGTGCGCGCGCCGTAGCTCTTGCCGGTGCCGCGCAGCCGCAGCACGAAGTCGCCGAGCCGCGGCCCCTCGGGGATCGCGAACTCGAGCTCGCTGGCCTGCGGCGGCGGTGCGGCGGCGACCAGCGCGCTGTGGCGATCGATGCGGGCCTTGGCCTTCGTGGTGCGCGCCGGCGGGCCGCGCTTGACCCATTCGGTCTCGCGGCGCAGCGTGTTCAGGCGCGCGCTCTCGTGCTTCGCCTCGCGTTCGAGCCGATCGGCGCGCTGCACCAGGTAGCTGCGGTAGCCGCCGTCGTACTCGAACAGCTGCCCGCGATCGAACTCGACGATGCGCGTGCACAGCCGATCGAGGAAGTAGCGATCGTGCGTGATGACGACCAGCGGCAGGTCGCTGTCGAGCAGGAACGTCTCGAGCCAGTCGGTGACCTGGGCATCGAGATGGTTGGTCGGCTCGTCGAGCAGCAGCAGCTCCGGCCCCGACAACAGCAGTCGCGCCAGCGCGGTGCGGCGCTTCTCGCCGCCCGACAGGTCGCGGCAGCGCGCCTGCGGCCGATCCATGCCGAGCGCCTCGAGCAGCGCATCGGCGCGATGGTCGACGTCGTGGCCACCGAGCTCGGCGAGCCGGGCCTCGAGCCGTTCCTGGTCGCGCAGCAGCTTGTCCAACCGCTCCGGCGGCTGTTCCTCGGCGAGCTGCGCGTGCAAGGCCTCGAGCGCGGCCAGCACCGTGTCGCGGCCGACCAGCCCGGCCACCACCGCTTCGTGCACGGTCGCGTCGGGCGGCAGCACCGGCTCCTGGGGCAGGTAGCCGATCCGCAGCTCGCGGCGCATCGCGCGATCGCCGGCGTCGGCGAGCAGGTCACCGGCCAGGATCCGCAGCAAGGTCGACTTGCCGCACCCGTTCGCGCCGAGCAGGCCGATGCGTTCGCCTTCGCCGACCACCAGCGACACCCCCTGCAGCAGGTGGCGGTCGCCGATCGTCACGTGGGCGTCCTTGAGCGTCAGCAGGGCCATCGCCGGATGCTGGCGGATCGGCGCGCCGGCCGCAAGCGACGTCGCGGTTGGCGGCGGCGGCTTCAGGCCGAGCGCACCGGGCGGCTGCCGCGCGGCGGCGCCGGGCGTTCGACGATCGGTCCGCGCAGCACCTCGTGGCGGAGCCCGCCGCTGCCGGCGCGCTTGATCTCGTACATCAGCTGGTCGGCGCGCTGGATCACGGTGTCGACCTCGGCCGGCGCCCACTCGACGGTCAGACAGCCGAGACTGAAATCGACGTCGAAGCGGCGCCGCCAGTCGGCCGCCTGCAGCCGCTCGCGCAGGCGCTCCAGCGCCTTCTTGGCGCCGAACGCGTGCGTGCCCGGCAGCAGCAGCGCGAACTCGTCGCCGCCGAGCCGCGCCACCATGTCGAGCTGGCGCAGGTCCTCGCCGAGCGCGGCCGCGATCGTCAGCAGCAGCTGGTCGCCGGCGGCGTGGCCATGCCGGTCATTGACGCCCTTGAAGCGGTCGACGTCGAGATAGGCGATCGTGAACGGCTCACCGAAGCGGCGGCATCGTTCGAGCTCGCGGCCGCAGGCGCTCCAGAACGCCCGGCGGTTGTGCAGGCCGGTCAGCGCGTCGGTGTGGCCGTGGCGCCATTCCCGGTCGAGGCGGTCGCGCAGCGTCGCCAGCAGCTGGCCGAACAGATGGAACACCGTCAGCAGCACGAGGCCGTTGATGATCTCGAACGCGGTGACCATCTCGTCCCAGTGCGAGTGCAGGTCCACCAGCAGCCAGGCGCCGGCCGCGAGCCAGGCGGCCACCACGGCGGCGGTGTGGCCCTGGCTCCAGGACACCATCGCGATCGGCAGCAGGTAGACGAGGCTGAGGGCGACTTCGGCGCCACCGAACCAGTCCGCCGCGCCGACGACCAGGATGGTGGTGATCGCGAGCGTCCAGACCCTCACCGGGCTGGCCGCCGCCAGTCGATCGAGCACCCGTTCGCGCCAACTTCCAGCCATGAGGACTTGTATGACCGATGTCCCAGCACGACGACCGGATTTTTCCACAAACTCCAAACAATTCCCGATGGCATCGGGGTTCCAGTGCGCCATGCCGACGCGGCAATCCTCCCGCCCTGCGCGCGGGCGTTTTGCCCGGACCACGACGCCGAACTACTTGGCCGCGCCGCCGCGCACCGGACCGGCCGTCTGCCCCAACTGCCGCAGCAAGGCCTGTTCGGCCTCGGTCAGCGACTCCGGCAGGCCGAGCCGCACCACCAGCAGCAGATCGCCGCGGGTGCCGTCGCTGCGCGCGAGCCCCTGGCCGCGCAGGCGCAGCTTCTGTCCCGCGCGCGTGCCCGCCGGCAGCCGGGCCACGGCGTTGCCGCCGGGCACCGCGACCTCGATCTTGGTGCCCTCGAGCAGTTCCCACGGCGCCACCACCACGTCGGCCTCGACATCGTCGTCGCGCAGGCGGTAGACGTCGTCGCCGACCAGGCGCAGGGTCAGCAGCAGGTCCCCCGCCCCACCCGGGCCCGGTTCCCCGAGGCCGCGCAGGCGCAGCACCTGGCCATCGCGCACGTCCTTCGGGATCGACAGTTCGATGCTCTTCTCGCGCCGCGCGCTGCCGAGCCCACCACAGGCCGGGCAGGCGCGCATGCCGAGCTGGCCACTGCCGCCGCAGGTCTCGCACGGCACCCGCACCGCCAGCACGAACGGTCGTTTGCCGCCGAGCAGCGCTTCGCCGACCTTCAGTTCGATCTCGGCCTCGGCGTCCTCACCGTGGCCAGCCCCGGCCTGGGGTCGACCGCCGCGCGGCTGCGGGCCGCCGGCCCGGCCGCCGGCGAACATGTCGCCGAACATCTGCGCGAAGAAGTCCGAGAAGCCGCCGCCGCCCGCCGCACCGGCCCCGGCGCCGCCGAACATGCGCGCGAACTCCTCGGGGCTGACGGTGCGGCCACCGCCGCCCGGCTGCCCTTGGAAGTCCTGGCCGTGCCGCCAGTGCTCGCCGAGGGCGTCGTAGCGCTTGCGCTTCTCGGGGTCGCTGAGCACTTCGTTGGCCTCCGAGATGGCCTTGAACTTCTCCTCGACCTCCTTGCGCTTGTGCGGCGGATGGCGGTCGGGATGCCATTCCTTGGCCAGCTTGCGGTAGCTGCGTTTGATCTCCTCGGCGCTGGCCGAACGGCTCACGCCGAGCGTGGTGTAGTAATCGACGAACTTCATCGCTGCGAATCGGCGCCCGGACGCGGTCGGTGGCGCGGCGCAAGACTGCGCCCGCGACGCCAGGAAGTCCAGAGGTGCCGAGTGCGCAGCCGGGCCCGGCCTGCGCCCGCTTCCGCGCCGGTCGGCCAGAACGTGTGCCGGTCGCGGCACCGCACCCGCTACCGTGGCGCGCCATGGAACCGACCTCGCCGCCGCGGCGCTTCGCCGTGCTCATCGACGCCGACAACGTCTCCGCGCAAGCCCTCGAGGGCCTGTTGGCCGAAGTCGCCAACTACGGCGTCGCGATGGTCAAGCGCATCTACGGCGACTGGACGCTGCCGAACCTGAAGTCGTGGAAGGAGCAGCTGCTCGAGCACGCGATCCAGCCGATCCAGCAGTTCCGCTACACGGTCGGCAAGAACGCCACCGACAGCGCGCTGATCATCGACGCGATGGACCTGCTGTTCCGCAGCAAGCTCGACGGCTTCTGCCTGGTCAGCAGCGACAGCGACTTCACGCGGCTGGCGTCGCGCATCCGCGAGGAGGGCCTGATGGTGATCGGCTTCGGCGAACGCAAGACGCCGCGCGCGTTCGTGACCGCCTGCGACCGCTTCATCCACACCGACATCCTGCGCGGCGCGGCGCCGGAGCGGGAGAACGAGCCGAAGAAGAGCGCCAACGAGCTGAAGCTCGACCGCAAGCTGACCGACCTGCTGCGTTGGGCGGTCGAAGCCAGCGAGGACGACGACGGCTGGGCCAACCTCGGCGCGGTCGGCGCGAAGATCATGTCGCAGCAGCCCGACTTCGACTCGCGCAGCTACGGCTACGGCAAGCTCAGCAGCCTGGTCGAAGCGACCGGCCTGTTCGAGATCGAGCGCATGACCAGCCAGAACGGCCGCGTCGACATCCTGCTGCGCGAACTGCCGCCGCCGCGCGAGCCGCGGGAGCAGGCGCGCGAGGTCCCGCGCGAAGTGCCGCGCCGGCGGCGCTGAGCGACACGCCGTCGGCGCTGAGTGGCTGGGTCCACCGCCCGCGGCGCGCTCAGCCCTTGCGATAGACGCCGAGCAGGCAGTGCTCGGGATAGGGCAGCCCGAGTGCGCGGCAGACCCGCATCGTGCGCAGCTCCATCTCGCTGGCCCAGCGGAAGCGCGCGAAGGTGCGGCAGTCGTCGAGCCGCTGGAACGCGGCCTCGCTCATGCCGACCGCCGCGAACTGCCGCTGCAGCGCGCCGCGCGTGTTCATCCTGAAGCAGGTCGGGAAGGTGTCCTTCGGCTGCGTGCCCCACAGCCACGACTTCACGACGTGGCGCAGGCCCATCGGGGCGAGCCGCGTCAGCAGCGGCATCGGCGAACCGCCGAACACCGTGAACACCACCGCGAGCCCACCCGGACGCAGCGCGCGCTGCACCGCGTTCACGCACGCCATCGGGTCGGCGATGTGTTCGGCGACCATGCGCAGCGTGACCAGGTCGAACGCCGCCTTGCCGTCGTAGCCGTCGATGAAGCCGGGCACCTTCTCGTGCACCCAGGGATTCTCCTGCAGCGTCGGATCCGGATCGATGCCGACCAGCCGCGCGCAGCGCTTGCTCAGCGTCTCGGCGAGGCCGAGATTGTTCGGGAACAGCTCGCGGCCGCACCCGACGTCGAGCCAGTTGGTGCCGGGCACCACCAGGCCGGCGACGGTGGCCTCGTAGCGGTCGTCCGGGGTGTAGTAGCCGTAACCCAGTCGCAGCTTCGGCCCCCAGCCGAGCTTGTCCTTCGGCCCGTAGCGGAGGTGGAACATCTGCCGCAGGGCCGTGGCATCGGGCAGACGCAGCAACATCGGGGCGATCATGCGGGGAACAGGCGATCGAGGGCCGACACAGTATCGGGCGCGAGGGTCGCGCCGGCCGCCGCGAGACTCTGGTCGAGCTGGCCGCTGTCGCGAGCGCCCACCAGCACCGAGCTCACGCGCGCGTCCCGCAAACAGAATGCGAGCGCCAGCTGCAGCGCGGTGGTCCCGAGCCGCCCGGCCAGCGCGACCAGTTGCTGGGCCTGCTGCAGCCGCGGCTCGGTCAGGTAGCGGCCGACGAACTGGTTGCTGCGCGGATCGACGGCGCGCGAACCCGCGGGCTGCGGCTGGCCCGGCACGTACTTGCCGGTCAGCACGCCCTGCGCGAGCGGCGAATAGACCAGCTGACCGAGTCCGTAGCGGGCGCTGGTCGGCAGGATCGTGGCCTCGATGCCGCGGTCGTAGAGGTTGTAGAGCGGCTGGTTGCTGATCGGCCGGTGCAGCCGTTCGCGGCGGCACAGCTCGACGACCTCGGCGATGCGTTCGGCCGGCCACTGGCTGGTGCCCCAGTAGAGCACGAGCCCGCGCCGGATCAGGTCGTCCATCGCCATCGCCGTCTCGAGCACCGGCACCGCCGGATCGAAGCGATGGCACTGGTAGAGGTCGATGTAGTCGGTGCCCAGCCGCTGCAGCGAGCCGCGCACCGACTCGTGGATGTGCTTGCGCGACAGACCGCGGTCGTTCGGACCGTCGCCGAACGGGAAGAAGCACTTCGTCGCCAGCACCAGGCTGCTGCGCCGCAGCCCGCGGATCGCCCGGCCGAGCGCGCGTTCGCCCTCGCCGTCGTTGTAGACATCGGCGGTGTCGAACAGGTTGACGCCGTTGGCATGGGCGTGGGCGCAGAGGCGCTCGGCCGAGCCTTCGTCGATGGCGTTGCCGATGGTCAACCACGAGCCGAGCCCGAGCACCGAGACCTGCAGACCGGACGAACCGAGGGGGCGATACAGCACGGCGTGCGGTTGTAGCAGGAAGCGGCCCCGGTCTCACGTTCGCGGCCCGCAATGGCGCCGGCGGACCGGCTGTGCGATGCTCGCCCGGGATGACGAGCAAGAAGCGCATCGCCCTGATCTCCACCGGCGGCACGATCGAGAAGACCTACGACGAGCTGCAGGGTGTGCTCGACAACCGCACCAGCGTGCTCGACGTGATGCTGGCGAGCCTGCAGCTGCAGGGCATCGAGATCGTGCGCATCCCGCTGATGAACAAGGACAGCCTGCAGATGACGCCGCAGGACCACGACCTGATCGCGCGCACCGCCGGCTCGATGGCCGAGGCGCACGACGGCGTGGTGATCGTGCACGGCACCGACCGGCTGGCGCTGTCCGGCGAACGCATCACCACGCTGCTCGGCGGCCTGCGGGTGCCGATCGTGCTGACCGGTGCGATGCGTCCGTACGTGATGCGCAACACCGACGCGCTGCAGAACCTCACCGAGGCGCTGCTGGCGGTGCAGGTGATGCCGGCCGGGGTCTACGTGGCGATGCACAACCAGGTGCTGCGGTTCCCCGGGGTGGTCAAGGACAAGGACCGCGGCACGTTCGTGCGCGCCGAGGCCTGATCGTGCCCCCCGCTCCCCCGCCGCTGCGGCGCATCGTGCCGGCGCTGCCGTTGGCCCTGGCCTGGCTGCTGGCGTGCTGGCCGTTGGTGTTGTGGCTCGTGCACCAGCGCGACCCGGTGGCCGCGGTCTGGCTGGCGCGAGCGGTGCAGAGCGGCGCCTGGACCGCGGCGCTGTGGACCGCCGGAATCGGCGCGCTCGCGTGCGTGCTGTTCCCACCGGTGCCGGCGTGGCTGCGGCTGCGCTGGCAGCGCACGTGGCGGCGCCTCGGCACCGATGCAGCCCCGCTGCGCAAGGCCCAGGCCGAGCTGGCCGGCTTCGAGTCGGCGGCGCGGCACCTCACGGTCGCGCGGCTCGCGTGGCATCGCGACCAGGCCGAGCTGGCCGCGGTGCACGTGCAGCGGGCGCTCGAACTCGACGGCGACAGCGCCTCGGCGTGGCACCTGCTCGGCACGGTCCGGTTCGCCGCCGGCGACCATGCGGCGGCGGCGGCGGCCTGCGAACGCGCCGAGGCGCTCGACCCCGGCCATGCGTTCGGCGAAGCGCTGCTGCTGCAAGGTCGCGCGCGGTTCCTGCGCGGCGAGCCGGCCGGCCTCGAACTGCTGCAGCGGCACCAGCGCCACCACGGCGGCGGCGCGCGCAGCCATCTGTGGCTCGCCGAGGCGCTGCAACGCGCCGGCGACCGTCCGGCGGCGATCGCCGCGCTGCGCACCGCGGCGCAGCAGCCGACGCGCGCCGCCACCGCCGAGGAGCAATGGTTCCGCGCGCTGGCGCGGGTGCGGCTCTGGGGCCGCGGAGGCCGCTCGTGAGCGACCTGCTGCGCAAGCTCGACGAGATGCCGGTCACGCTGGTGATCGCGATCGCCTACGGCACGCTGCTGGTCATCTGCGACCCGTTCGACGCCGACGAGTTCGCCGCCCGGCTCGATCGCTTCGGCGCCCTGACCGGCCTGCAGTGCGCCGGCGGCGAACCGTGGCGGCTGTGCAGCTACGCGTTCCTGCACGGCAGCGCGCTGCACCTGCTGTTCAACCTGTCGATGCTGGTCGGCCTCGGGCCGGCGCTCGAACGCAGCCTCGGCAGCGTGCGGTTCCTCGCCCTGTATCTGCTGACGGCGATCGGCGGTGGACTCGGCACCTGCCTGTTGTACGACCCGCGCCAGCCGGTGGTCGGTGGCTCCGGCGCGCTGTTCGGCATGCTCGGCGCCGCGGTCGCGATCAACATGCGTTCGGGGCGGCACCTGCTCGCGTTCCTCGATCACGAAGGCCCGCGCCGGCTGCTCGGCACGATCGTGCTGAATCTCGCGATCGGCTATCTGCTGCCGTTCATCAGCAACACCTGCCACATCGGTGGCCTCTGCACCGGCTTCCTGCTGACGTTCCTGTGGCTGCGGCCGGGGCCGCCGTCGTCGGCGCAGACGAGGTGGCGCGCCGTCACCGTCGCGTGGTTAGCGGCTGCGCTGTTCGCGAGCCTGGTGCCGGTGACGCGTTGGGACTGGTTGACGCGGCAGGCGATGGTCGAGACCGATCCGGACCGTCAGCGCGCCCTGCTGCGCGCGATCGAACTCGGCATCGACGGCGATCGCGCGGGGCTGCCGATCCGGCCCCCACGCTGATCAGGCGCCGCCGCTCGCCGCGGCCCGCAACCGACTCACGCAGGCATCCTTGCCGAGCAGGAACAACACGTCGAACAGCCCCGGCCCCTTGTCGGTGCCGGTCAGCGCCGCGCGCACCGGGTGCACGAAGCTGCCGAACTTGATGCCGAGCCGCTCGACGAAGGCGCGGCAGTCGCGTTCGATCGCCGCCGGGGTCCAGAACGCACACACGGGCTCCGGTGCATCCTTCTTGCTCGGCAGGATCACGGCGTCGTCGACGCCCTGGCGGTCCTGTGGCCAGCTCGGCGGCAGGTTGCTCGCCGCCAGGTGGTCGGCGTAGGCCAGCAACCACGATTTGCCGGCCGGCTCCTTCTGCAGGTTCTTCTGGGCGGCCTCGTCCATCGCCGGCGGCGCCAGCAGCCAGCCGAGCTTGGGCCCGAGCTCGGACAGCAGCGCGATGCGCTCCTGGTAGCAGGCGACGACGTTGCACAACCAGCTCGCGTGGCTCACGAACGCCGCGGACGGCACGTTGCCGAGCCATGGCTCGGCGCGCTGCAGCAACTCGGCCGGCGTCCAGCGCCGCACGTACTCGCCGCACATCCAGCGCAGCTTCTCCTCGTCGAACTTGCTGCCCGACTTGCCGATGTCCTCGATCTTGAACGCCGCGACCATCTCGTCGCGCGTGAACACGTCGCGATCGCCGGAGAAGCTCCAGCCGAGCAGCGCGATGTAGTTGAACACCGCCTCGGGCAGGAAGCCCTTGTCGCGGTAGTCCAGCATGTTGGTGTCGGCGTCGCGCTTGCTGAGCTTCTTGCCGTCCTTGTTGAGGATCAGCGGGATGTGCGCGTAGAGCGGGCACTCGGCGCCGAGCGCCTCGAACAAGAGGCGCTGCTTGATGCCGTTCAGGAAGTGCTCCTCGCCGCGCACGACGTGCGTGATCTTCATGCCGATGTCGTCGACGACGCACGCGAAGTTGTAGAGCGGCACGCCGTCGGGCCGCAGCATGACCCAGTCGTCGAGTTCCTTGGTGTTGACCTCGACGTCGCCGCGCACGAGGTCGTGCACGTTCATCACGCGGGCCTCGGGCATCTTGAAGCGCACGTTGGGCTTGCGCCCTTCGGCCTCGAACGCGGTGCGCTGGGCCGGCGACAGCGTCCGGCAGCGGCGGTTGTAGCCGGCGAACCCGGCCTTCTGCGCCTCGAGCTCCTTGCGCCCGGCCTCGATCTCGTCCGGCGTGCAGTAGCAGAGGTACGCGTGGCCATCGGCGAGCAGGCGCTCGGCGGTCGCCCGGTACTGGTCGAGCCGCTGCATCTGGAAGTACGGACCGAACGCGCCACCGCGCTCGGGCCCCTCGTCCCAGTCGATGCCGAGCCAGCGCAGGCCGGCCAGGATGATCTGCAGCGACGCATCGGTGCTGCGCGCCTGGTCGGTGTCCTCGATGCGCAGCAGGAACGTGCCGCCCATCGCCCGCGCGGCGGCCCAGTTGTACATCGCCGTGCGCGCCCCACCGAGGTGCAGCGGACCGGTCGGGGACGGGGCGAAGCGCAGGCGCGGCGTCGGATGGATCATCGGAGCGCAGCAGGATCGCGGATCGGGTGCGCCGAGGGAAGAGCGCGCCGGCTACGGCAACCGGCCGAGCGCCTCGAGCTGCCAGCCGGCCCCGGCCGAACGCACGATGCTGACGCTCGCCAGCTCGACGCCGAACTCGTCGGGTGCGTGCGCGGGCACCGCCAACAGCGCCCGCAGCGCGTGCCGCACGGTGCCGCGGTGCGACACCACCAGCAGGTCGCCGCTCCAGTCGGCCGCCGCCAGTTCGTGCATCGCCGCGGCGACCCGCGCCGCGAACTCGGGCCGCGGCTCGCCGTCCGGGAAGCGATCGACGAGGCCTTGCCGGTGCCGGTCCCAGAAGCCCGGGAACGCGACCTCGATCTCCGCATGGGTCATGCCTTCGCAGGCGCCGAACGAGATCTCGCGCAGGCGTTCATCGGCGTGCCGCGCGCGATCGCCGAGACCGCACTCGGCCGCCAGGATCGCCGCCGACTCCGCCGCGCGCTGCAGCGGCGAGTGCACGATGCGCACGAACGGCACGTGCTGCAGCAGCGGCCGCAGCGCGCGAATCTGCGCCCGGCCGACGTCGCTGAGCCGGACGTCGTTGCGGCCGTGGAAGCGGATCGACGACTGGCCTTCGGTCTCGCCGTGGCGCACCAGCCACAGCCGCCGCACCGGCCCTGCCGCGGACCGCTCGTTCACTTGACGAGCTGCAGCACGATCAGCGCGCCGATGCCGAGCACGATCACGCCGATGCCGACCAGCACGGCGCGATTCCAGCCAGCGTGCTCCTGCACCACGCGCTGCAGGCGGTTGCTCTGGTCCTCGTGCGTGCGGCGCAGCGACTGCAGGCTCGCCTCGGTGGCGCGCGTCAGCTCGCCGACCGCACGCTGCTGCGCCTGCTCGATGCCCGACGCGAGGTCCTTCATCTCGCCGTCGCGCTTCGTCGCCAGCTGCTGCGCGGTCTTCACGTGCTGTTCGCCGTGCTGGACCATCTGCCCCATCGCCAGATGGATGCGGTCCATCGTCGACTGGAACTCGCGCACGGTCGCCGCGGTACGCTCGTCGGTGGCCGCCGCCCGGGCCAGCGCCGCCTCGACGCTCTGCATCAGGTTCGGCAGCTTGGTCATCGTCGTCGCCAGCTGCTCGCCGAGCGCGTTCTGCCGCTCCATCTGGGTCGACAGCGCCCGCAGCGTCTCGAGCTGCTGCTGGCCGAGGGCCGGCAACGCCGTCAACGCGCCGGTGGCAGCGACGATCTGGTTCAGCTGGTCGTCGGTGCGCGCCTGCGAGCCGCGCAACAGCGCGTTGAGTTCTTGGAAGTGCGTGCCGAGCGCCAGCATCGCCTCCTCGCGATCCGACAGCTTGCGCGTCGAGCGGGCTTCGGCCGGCGCGAAGTCGGTGGCGAGCTCGCGGACCGGCGGCGGCGTGCGCTCGGGTTCGACGCGCGGGATCGGCACCGGCTTCGGTGCCGGCGCCGGCGCCTGACCCGGGGCTGCGGCGGCCGGCGGCGTCGCTGGCGGCTTGGCCGGCGGCCCGTTCGGGGCGGAGGCGCCCCCACGCGCTCCGAGCGGCGGCCGCGGCGGCGTGGCCGGCGGCGGCGTCGGGCCGGCCTCCACCCGGATGCCTGAGCCGGAGCCGAACCGATCCTTCAACCGCTGGAAGAATGAACTCTGCTTCACCATGTTGCGCCTCATGCGACCTTGCTGCGGTCGCACATCAGTCGCCGCGACCGCGATCAGCGAGGCCGGTCGTTCCGGCTCCAACACGCTGACCGAGACCTGTCCGATCGTCGGCGTGGAGCCGACACTACCGGAGGTTCCGCGCCACCACCAGTCGCTGACGGCGGAAGGTTTTGGCGCGCGCACGAGCACCGTAGAAGGTGCTTGAACTTGCTCGCGCGGTCGCTAGCATCCTCGCTCCCCTTCGCGCGACGGCGCGGTGGCGACGAGGTGATCGCACTCCGGTGCGGTTCCCGTAGGCGCCTCCGAGTCAGCGAGCGCAGGACTGCAGACGGCTCCGGAACGGGGAGTTAGCTCAGTTGGTAGAGCGCGACAATGGCATTGTCGAGGTCATGGGTTCGACTCCCTTACTCTCCACCACCTTCCGGAGCCCTGCAGCGCGGCCGATGGCGGCCGGTTCCGGCCTAAAGCGGTCTGGTTCCTCACGATCCACTCCTCTGAGTGGCCGCCTCTCCCGGCCTATCGCGGTCAGTTGCGGTCAATGCCGGCCCGGATTTTCCTGGCGCCGGCACTGGCCGCGTGACTGGTAGTTGGTCGATCGCGGCGCGCATGGCCGGCGAACGGACCTGTGCGTAGACCTGCATGGTCAGCCGCACGTCGCTGTGCCGCATGTGCTCCTGCAGGAGCCGGGGCGGCATGCCGAGCTCGGCCGCCAGCGTGCCGCGCAGGGCGTGAAAATCGATGACGCGGCATCTTGGGCGACCACGCGATTTTCCCGCCGACCACCTCCGGCCGCGGCACCGGTGCCCGGGACGCCGCCGCGGCCACCGGCGCCGCCCCAGCCGCCGACGATGGCGTTCGGCTCGACGACCAGCGTCCAGTAGGAGCCGGCGGCCCAGCCGATCGAGCCGATCGTGAGACCGGAGGTCAGCGCGCGCCGCACCTGCGCGGCGGTGCCGATCGCCACGCCCGAGCGCACCGTGCACAGCACGGCGACCGGCTGCGTGCCGTCGTAGCCCTGGGCGACGCACTTCGCGAGCAGGTCGACGTTGGCCTCGTTCTGCGTCAGGTCGACCTGCAGCGACAGCGCCGGGGTGACCGAGCCGAACTGCGGCGAGCCGATCGACCACCCGAACCAGTCCGATCCCTGGGTGATCAGCGCCACCGTGCCGGCGCCGACGGCGAGGATGGTCGAGCCGTTGGGGCGCTTCACGATGCAGAAGTCGGTGCCGGTGTTGACGACGTAGAACGGGACGCCGCGCTGCAGCAGCGGCGAGTCGGGCGGCACGATCAGGCCCGACGGCGCCGACGGAACGACCTCCTGCACGCGGTTGCGCGGGTCGCCCCACGGCAGGTCGCCGCCGGCGATGGTGCGGCGCGTCCAGCCGCCGAAGAACGCGAGCTCGCGGTCGGTGGTCATCCGAACAGCACCGGCGTGCGGTTGCCCGCCGCGTCCTCTTTCACGAACAGGTCGGCGCGGCCGAGCGGGCCGATGGTGCCGACCAGGTTGCCGACGGCGTCGCGGACGGTGATCGACTGCACCGCGCCGAGGTTGACGATCCGCATGTGCGGGCCGCCGGTCGGGTAGTTGGCGAGGTCGTCGAGGTAGCCGGTGACCGCGCCCGCGGTGGTGCACTCCTTCAGGAAGCCTTTGCGGCCCGACAGCTCGCACGAGCCGATCGTCGGCAGGACCTCGTGGCCGTAGGGCGAGCCGCCGGCGATCAGGGGCACGGGATCGTCGAACGGCAGCGAGACCAGTTCGAAGGGCGCCTCGTCGGTGAGGAACCCGGTGATCGTCGCCTCGATGCCGCCCTCGACGTTGTCGAAGCGCACCGGGGCGACGTGGTAGCCGCCCCAGGTGACGGCCACGCCGACGCCCGGGGGCGAGGAGAGGACGACCTCCTGCGACAGTGGGAGGAAGGTCGCGCCCGAGTCGTAGACGCCGCCGGCGGCCGCCTGAGGGGCGATGTTGGTGCCGGGGTCGAGGTCGAAGATGCGCCCCATCTCCGGGGTCGCGGTGCCGAGCAGCGGGACGACGCGGCGCGGGAAGTCGCGCGCGGTCATGCCGCCCGGGTCGCGGTACTGCTTACGCAGGCGGAACCGGGTGCGGGTGCCGTCGCCGAAGCCGATGATCTGGTCGAGTTCGGTCGGGGGAGAGACCTTGTCGGCGGCGGTCGAGAAGTCGCGCGGGTCGAGGAACAGGAAGCCGTAGAGCGGGCCGCGGCGCGCCAGGAACCAGTCGATCAGGCCGTCGACGTCGGCGTCCGCCGAGAAGTTCTTCCGCAGAGCCTGCCAGCGCCACTTCGGCTCCTCGAGCGTCTGGACCCGGAACTCCCCGCCACCGTCGGTCTCGGTGATTCGGGTGTCGAACGCGGGCCCTCCGGTAAAACCGTAGGCATAGCCCGGGGGCAGGAGGACGGGATCCCAGCTGGTGGCCATCGAGCACCAGCACAGCGACCCGATGAGACGGTGAGAGCGGGTTCGCTACGGCCACCATCGTTCACCCACCCAACGAAAGGAAAGGAGCTTAGGCTCAAGCCGCTGCCGGCACGACTCTGCAAGGGGCAACGCCGCCAAACCCCAGACCCCAGATACGGCACCGAGAAAGTCGGGGCGTTGATTGCGCTCGGAGGACGCGGCATGTAACCTGCCTGCGCTTGGACCTCGATGCGGGCAAGGTAATCGAAGCGGCCCTAGCCAGCCGCGATGAGGAAACGGTTAAGCCACTGAATATCGGACTCGATCAGTGGCTTCCGGGTTGGCTCCAGCATCCAACCTCCAAGTGGTTCTCGAGCGCAGCCCTAGGGGCCCCCGTCTTAACGAGCAGCACCCTTCAGCCCTACTGGCCTGCAGCGCTGGCCGTTAGCGCCGTCCACATATTAACCTGCGACATCGCCGAGAAGTCGCGAAAGAAGCGCGAGGTGGCACAGTCCGGCACGGAGCTCGACCGTATCTGCCAGAGCATCCGGAAGGTCCTGACGGTCATCCACAAGACCCAGCTACCTGGCACACAGAGCCGGCTCTCCATCTTGCTACCGAGAAGAGTCAAGGAAGGAGAGTGGGAACTTATCCCTACGTTCAGATCAGATGGCATCCCAGTTGCGGGTTCAAGAAAGCTGAGGGTGATCGCGAACAAGCACGACAAGTGCGAGGGGGTCAGTGGGCTGGCTTTTCAGCGAAACGTCGGTCTCATCGAGCGATGCGCGTCGATCGGTTCTCCGGAATACGAGACACAGATGTGCGTCGGAAAGCCGTTCATCGAAGCTGCGGCAGAACAGCCAGCAACACGACGCAATCCCAGCTACATTCTCGCCATTCCCCTCACCTTCAGCAACCACCGCTACGGCGTCCTTTCGGTCGATACAGACGATGCTCTGAACTTGCTTCCCGAAAGCCACCCGGACAAGACCACCAAGTTGGACGACCTGACACCAGCCCCGAAGAGCATCCACGACGATCGCCGCGCGCGCATCGAGGCGATCGCGAATGTTGCGCCACGGATGGTGCTACACCGCCTATTTGACCTATGCGGGGTACGCCCATGACACTTACTGGACGCCCGATCACCCAAAAGTCCCTGCGCATGGCGCAGGGCCCGCACACACTCGGCTCTGACAGCGACGGGGGCTACTTCGTCCGATGGGCTGATCTGCCTCACTCGATGGAGATTGAGTATTCGAGCGAGGAGAAATTGTTGAAGATCCAGTTCGCTTACGGAGAATTGGCTGCAACGGAGGCAAGCCAACTCACCACCGATGTTCAGCTGAGCGGCGCCATCGACCAGCTGCGTCTCGAAACCGCCTTCAGCAAGTCAGGCAATCGACTCCTAGAGGCTCGATTCATTGGCTGTGATCTAGGGCGAGCTGATGCGGCACACTTGGCTTCCGGTGTCGCCAAGTCAATCCGCCGCAAAATGGAGCGGTCGGACCTGTCGCCTCAGCAGCAGCTCGCAATGAAGGCGATAGCCATCGTGCTGGAAAACGAACTCGCCGAGATCATCAAGGTGATGGCGCGAAAAGCAGGAAACCGGTAGGCGAGCGCCGAGTGTTAGCTGCGCTATTCGCACAAAATCTCAGCGGAGAAGCAAGTCCCCTCGCCACTGCTCGATCGTTGGCACGCGAACTGTACGAATGCAAGCTCGAGGTCGGGGCGGGTGGAGTCTACGCTCCTGCGAGCCCGCGGTCAGGCATTGGTGCATGATTGTGCCCATCTTGCACGAACATAGCAATCGATTGGGGGACGGCGGCGAACTCGCCGAAGGTCCGCTTATCACCTACGCACGCGCCCTAAAGTTCCATGGGGGGATGAAATACGGACCTGCTGTCGGCCCGATGCGGATGTCAGCTCTTCGTGTCAGGTCCGCGACCAGCTCTCTTGCGAACGAATACAGCTGAGCAGGCCCATGTATGTTGAGAACGTCGTGCATGCCAATTTCGGCTCCGTCGCTCAACCGAAACACGCCTTGGTATCCAACCAGGAGACCCCAAGTTTTCACGCTACCTAATCGACCAGTCGCCTTAACCACGATCGCGACATGCGCGATCCCGGTAGGAGTCTCCGGAGTCTTTGCCTCAACGACCTCCACGGCGGTATCCGCAATGGCCAGTGAGTCGCTCGGCAGCGATGCTTGCTCAGCAAGCGCCTTGGCAACATCCGCCTCCGGCTCGAAGGCAAACTCGCAGGTGAACATGCGAATGCCCAGGATCTCCATTCCGACTGTCGGCCTGCCGCTGGCGCTCATGCTGCTAGACTGTAGTGGGTGTTGGCAGCACTTGGCAGTGTAGAATGGACCCAGTCGCCGAAAAGCCGATCGCTTCCAACCAGCGGGAGCGATGTCAGCAGAGATTGGATGTCAAGGGCATAGCCTAATGCAGTAGCTGCCCCGCGACTCCCGAGGTCGCAGCTAGGCCAATCGAACCGAGCTTGGGCTCTCGCCAGATGCTGACAGCCGGCCTGAACCGTTTGGACATACTGGAAAGCAACTCGCTCACCGAACTCTCGCAGCCTCTTCGCGAATCCCCGCCGACGATACTCATCGGCGTAGCAAGCTCCGGCCTGAACGTCCTCGACACCTCGCACATCGATCAAGAAGCTCCAGTCTAGATCGAAGAGCTCATACGCCCGATCGTAAGCCCATCTATCGACGGCTACTACTGAGTTCTCGGGAACTCCAAGGACCCTGAGCACATCAAGTTTGGTGCCGTCGTCGGGGTCAGTCACGTGTGTCCAGTAGGCGATGACGCCTAGACCTGGAAACGCACGCTCCAGCTCCAGCGGAAAGTCAGCTAGCTTTGGGTTCATGAGCAAGCCGAGAATAGGTCTGGGATGAGTCGCTCCAGCGCCACGGCGTCTACCGCCAGGGCCTGCGGCTTCACACCAGCTGCCAGATAGTCTGCATTGATGCGGTAGGTATAGAACTTCTTCAGCAGCTCATCGACTTGCCTGGAGAACTTCTGGACTGCTGCTGGCCCAGGGATGTGCTGAACGACCGTCCTCGCGTTCAGTTTCAACCACTTGTGGGGCCAGGACTCATACTCTTCCAACCTCTCCACGTAGTCCGTCGGGGACTTGCCGGCCCTAGCCAGGATGAACCACGAAACATGGTAAATCGCGTAGTAGTAGCGACTTGCGGACGCATTGGGATGCTTCGCGCGAAGGGCGCACGCGGCCTGGAGATTCTCGTTCGATCTTGCCTGCTGCCAGGAATAGGTCGGCTGCACGTTGGTCCTCCGTCGCAAGCCTACAACCCTCGATGGCAGGAACCAACCGTACTCTTCATCAAGAGGATGCACTCGGGCCGACGCCGCCTGGACACGGGGGCCGAGCTCGTCGTCACTGCCCAGCCGGCCGCAGCCCCCGCCACCCCCGCCGGTCGGCACCCCTCAGCTGGCGCACCTGCTGCCCTATCGTCGCCCGCATCGCCCGCGCATCCCGCGCCGTCCGCACACCCGGAAACGCCATGTTGATCGTGGTTCCGCCGCCGCCGCCACCGCTCGCCACGCCGAGCCGCCCGTCCTGCATGCGCTCGAGCGGCACGATGGCCTCCGGCGTCGACTTGCCGCCCTCGGCTAACGAGTAGGTGCGATTGCCGCGGCGCAGGAACCAGAACTCGTCGACGACCTGGCCGGACATCGCCGGTATGACCCCGCCGGTCATGAACCCGCCACTCAGGTAGTTCTTGCCGCCGTTGATGCTGCTCTGGTTGACCAGCCCAGCCCGCCCCGTCGGCGAGTTCGGACCGGACTGCGGCGCGGTCGGCCCCGGAGCGAACAGACCAGCCAGCGACTGCCCCGCCAACGCGAACAGCTGCTGCGTCGAAGCGCCCGCCGTCTGCCGCAGCGCGAGCCGCTGCAGGTCCTGCCAGCACGCCTTCGCCACGTCGCGGCCGCGCTCCATGTCGATGATCAGCCGCTCGAGCGCGCTGCTACCCGCCTCGCCGAACGAGACGAACAGCCCCACCAGCCGCTCGCTCTCCTCCGCAAACCGCTGCACCGCGACCCGGCGCCTGACGTAGTCCTGGAACTCGGCCGAGCCGATAGACAGCCCGGCCTGCCGCGCCTCGTTCTCGGCCTCGATCTGCAGCCGATACTTCTCCCGCTCGGCGCCGACGCGCTTCAGCAGCTCCTCCTGCGCCTCCAGGTCGCGGAACGCCTCGTCGCGCCGGCGGTCGGTGCGTTCGCTTCGGCGCTGGCCTCGCTCCTCAGAGGTCAGCCGCGCACGCTCGATTGCCAGCTCGCGAAGCTGCGCGAACTCCTTGCTGGACAGGTCGAGCCCGATCTCCTTCGCGTCGTTCTCGGCCTCGATCTCGGCCCGGATCAGCTCGCGCTCGACGCCGGTTGCCTGCGCCAGCTGCAGCTGGTCCTGGTAGCGCTTCTGCAACTCCGCCAGGTTCTGCGGCAGGTCGCGCTGGACCTGGGCCGCCTTCTCCGCCTCGTTCGCCTGCTTGCGCTGCGCCTCCAGCAGCTTCTGCGTGTCGACGATCGCCTGCGCCAGCGCGCTGAGGCGCTGCTTCTCCAGGTCGTTGAGCCCCTGCCCGGCGCGCTTCTCTGCTTCGGCCACCAGCAAGGCCTTCTCGCGCTCGGCGCCGGTGAGCAGCGAGATCCGCAGCTCCTTCTCTCGCTCGGCGACCAGCGCCTTGACCGCGCTGCTCAGCTCGGCGGTGCTGCTGGCACCGGTCTTGCCGAGCGCCACCCCGGCGTCGCCTGCCCGCTTCTCCAGGTCCGCGAACGCTTGGCTGACGATCTGCAGCGCCTTCTCGTAGTCCACGAATGCGCGGCGGTTCTCGTCCAGCTCGATGCCGAACGGCCGAAGGAACGTCCGCAGTTGCTCGATCCGATTCGCGAACGCCTGCGCACCGCGCTCTTCGCGCACATCATCGGGAAAGAAGATGCCGCGCAGGCCGGCGCCCAGGTTGGAGCCCTGGACACTCTTCAGGGAGTCGATCGTCGCTTTGGACGACTGGCCTGCAGCATCGAAGGCCGCACCGATGGACAGCACGGCCTCGCGGACGCCCTCGATCGCGGTCGACGACCCCACCAGCGCCTTCGTATCCAGCAGCAGGTTCGCGTCGATCTTCTGACCGCGGAGCTTCTCCAGTTCGAGTCCGAGCTTTTGCAGCTCGGCGAAGGCCTCCGCGAACTGCTCCTGCGGGCCCTTGACCGTCGCGAACTGGCTGCCGCGGCCAGCCACATCCGCCAGCAGCTTCGCCTGCCGCTCGTAGAGCGCGTTCACATCGGCGGCGAGATCCCGCTGCTTCTCCTGGTTCGCCAGGAAGCTGGAAGTCGTCGAGTTGAAGGCGATCAGGGCACTCACCGCGGCGCCGACACCCGTGGCGATCTGCACGAACGGGTTGGCGCGGGCGAGGGCATGGAAGGCGACCAGCGCGGTCTTGGCCGCGCGCTCTGCGCCTCCTCGGTCGGGGTTCGCAGCTGGATCAGCACCCGCTGCAGCCCGGTGCCGGCGATGTTCGCGGCCAGCCCGTTGTCGGCGAGCTTCGCCAGCGCCGCCACGGTGTCTTCGAGCGACACCCCGGAACTGCCGCGCCACCGGGCCGGTCTGGGCCAGCGAGTCGGCCAGCGTCGCCACATGGGCGTTCAACACGTTCGCCCCCTTCGCCAGCACGTCGGCGACGCGCGCCGCTTGGTCGGCGCCGAGCTGACGCGCTGCGCTACGTGTTGGGCAATGCGCACCACCATGCGGCCGAAGAACGCATGGTGGCGGTGCCGCAGGCGATCGAGACCTACACCTCGGCGCCTTGGTTCGACGGCTTTCGCGAGACGATCGTCGTGCGCGGCCTCGAAGCCGTCGTTCGCCCGGTCACCGAGGCGCACACGTGGCTGTTGACGATCGGCTGGCGCTGCGATGGCCTGCTGTCTGTCGCCGAACGCCCGACCTGACGGGCAGATCGGCGGATCGGTCGCCAAGATCGATGTCTCGCAACAAGGCCCGAGGCCGTGCTCAATGCGGGTTTCTCGCTAGGGGACTACCCGCGGTCGCTGGCTAACGACCCTGCACGGGTCGCTCGATACGAGGCCCATGCCCGCAGCGAACAGCATCGTCGCCACCACCACCGAACTGCTCGTCCTCCGTGCCAAGCAGCAGCTCCATGCCGCCTGGCTGCAACCCGGCCGCCGGTCGATGGACCGCCTCGCCGCGACCATCGTCGACGAGCTCGCGCAGTCGCTCGCCGCGCTGCACGACTTCCGGCTCGCGCAAGTGTGCGGGGTGCCGCCGGAAGGCGCGCCACTGCTCGACCAGGTGCAGCAGATCTTCAGCTCGCTGCTGCCGCTCGGCCCGGACGGCGGCGCGGCGCCGACGGCTCAGTACTCGAAGCCGTCGGCGCCGGCCAGCTCAGCGTTCGGATAGATCAGGTAGCAGGAGCGGCACTTGCCGAGCGGCCGCTCGGTGAACACGTGCTGCCGATAGTTGCGGTAGGTCTCGCCGTTCCAGACGTCGTAGAACGACGTCTTCTGCATGTTGCCGAACGCCGGCATGCCGGCGAGACAGCACGGCACGACATCGCCGAACGGCGCGATGTAGACGCGCTGCCACAGGAACCAGCACTTGATCGGCGGCGGCCCGCACGGGCGCGCAGGCGCCTTCGGCGCCGGGGCCGGTGTGGCCGCGGCCGGACGCTCGACCGCGGTCGCCGGCGGACTGTCGGCATCGGTGAAGTTCGGCGGGATCGAGATCTTCACCCCGAGGGCCTTGGCGACCTCGCGGGTGCGATCCTGCCACTCGTTGGCGTAGGCCCGGCAGTAGTTCAACGACTCACCCAACAGACTCGGGTGGAACGTCACCAGGTGGTTGAACACGATCTGGTCGCCGCCCCACCGGTGCACCATCTCGACGAACTTCGGCGCCTCGGCGACCGTGCGGCGCATCAGGATGTAGTTGAAGTTCATCTTCGGCCGCTGGGCCGCGGCCATCTCGAGGCGTCGCTCGGCGAACCGGCTGATGTTGGCGAACACCTCGTCGAACTCGGCGCCGGTGCGGACCGAGTTGTAGGTCGCGCGCGTGGCCCCATCCATCGAGAACGTCACCAGCTCCAGCGTGCGCAGCAGTTGCTCGCGGAAGCGCGACTCCTTCATCATCAGCGTGCCGTTGCTGACCATCTCGAGCTTCATGCCGTGGCGCTCGAGATCGGCCAGCTTCTGGTCCATCTTCGGCGTCATCAGCGGCTCGCCGAACGCCGACAGCTGCATCGTCCGCGCATACGGGTACAGCTCGCGCACGACGCGCTGGTAGACGTCCTCGTCGAGCATCACCTTCGGTGAGTCCGGGTCGAGGAACTGGTTGCACATGAAGCACTTCAGGTTGCAGGCCGTGGTGCTGGTCAGGTTGATCCAGGTCGGCATCGCGCGCACCGAAGGTGCACACGCGGCTTCGTCCTCGGCGGCGAGGCGGGCGTTGGCGGCCTTGAACTCCGGGCTGCCGAACGGCAGCGAGGCCAGTTCGGCGGGCCAGGCTTCGAGCACACGTGGATCGGCAGGAGCAATCATGAGGGCTGGTTCGGGAGGGGCCGCGCCGGTGCGGTCAGCGTAGGGGCTCGGTCGTATCGGCGATGGCCGTTCCGGACAACCAGCGCGGCGGCATCGACCCCACGGCGGTGGTTTCGGCTGCGGCGGGTCGCCGACTGCAGCGGCTAGTCGTTCACCTGTGCCTCGGCGGCGACCCACGCGGTCTCGAGCGACAGACCACGCGGACCGACCACGGCGTCCTGGATGCGCTGGTGCAGCAGGATCGATGCCATCGGGTGCACCAACAGCGCCGCGGGTTGCTCCTGGTAGGCGATCGTGTGCGCCCGCCGCCAGGCCTCTGCGCGCCGGTCGGCGTCGAGCTCGCTGCGCGCGGCCCCCAACAGCGCATCGACCGCGGCAGAACGCCAGCCGCCTTCGTTGTGCACCCCGTCGCCGTGCAGGTAGTCGGCCGGATCGCCCCAGGACCGGAAGTACTGCAACACCAGCAATCCGTCCCAGGTCCGCTGCTTCTTCTCGGCCACCAGCACGGACATGTCGCGCGGCTTCTGCTCGAGCTCGATGCCGGCCTGCTGGCAGGCCGCGGCGAACAGTTCGCGCATTCGACGCAGCGGCTCGCTGCCGTGCAGCGCCAGCAGCTGCAGGCGCAGCGGCCGTCCCTGCTGCGGATCGAAGCCGGCCTCGCGCAGCAGCCGCCGCGCCGCCGCCGGATCGAACGGCAATGGCTCGAGGTCGGTCGGGTAGTCGGGTTTGCCGGGCTTGCTGTGGGCGAACGCGCGGCTGGCGCGGCCGTCGAACACCTGCCGGATCGCGTCGATGTCGAACAACATGCCCAGCGCGCGCCGCACGCGCACGTCGTCGAACGGCGGCCGTCGGCAGTTCCAGACCACCCGGTAGACGCCGAGCTGGTCGTAGTCGTAGTCGAGCCGACGGTAGGACTGCGCGAGCTCGGCGTGCGCCGCCAACAGCGCGGTGATCTGCGGGTGCGACACGACGTCGACCTCGCCGCGCAGCGCGGCGTTGGTGCCACCGCTCTGGTCGCGCCACAGCATGCGGATGCCGGCGAAGTTCCAGGTGCCGGGACGCAGCTGCCGCCGCCACGCGGCTTCGTGGCGCACCAACCGCAGGTCCTGACGGCGGCGCCACGCCGAGGCGTCGCGCAACCAGTAGGGCCCGGTGCCCGGCCCGCACTCGAGGTCGATCTGGTTCATGAAGCCGGCGAACCGTTCCGAGTCGACGGCCGGAACCTGCTCGCCGGGCCCGCAACGGGCGGCGATGCGCTCGACGAAGAAGCGCCGCTGCGCGACCAACCAGGAGGTGCCGACCACCTGCAGCGTGGCATGGTTGCGCTCGACGAAGTGCACCCGGAAGCGGTTCGCGTCGATCACGTCGACCGCCCGCACGCGCCGGTAGGCCTCGACGGCGAAGCCGAGCGGCAGGTGGCCGGCGCGGTGCAGCTCCCAGCCGAACAGCACGTCGGCCATGTCCAGCTGCGAACCGTCGGCGAACACGACCCGGTCCCGCAGCGTGAACGTGCACGACAGCCCGTCGCTCGCCAGCTCGTACGCCGCCGCCAGCGCCGGCCGCAGCTGCCCGGTGCGCGGATCGGTGTCGAGCAGCGCGTCGTGCGTGTAGGCGAGCACCATGCGGCGCGCGACCTCGCTGTTGGCGGTCAGCGGATTGATGTCGTCGGGCTCCTCGGCGACGGCGGTGTAGACATGGCCCTGCGGGATCCCGCCAGCGGTCGGCGCGGCGGGCGCAGCCGAGCTCGGCGCGGTCGAGCGCGGCGGCTGCAGCAGCAACAGTCCGAGCCCGAGCGCGGCCACGGCTCCGAACACGACGCTGAGGATCGGCAAGGCGCGCATGGGACGGAGCGGGATGATAGCCGGACCGGACCGGCGGCAGGGCCGGAGCTGCAACTTCAGTCGCGCCCGAGCCAGTGGCCGCTGACCACGCCAGCGGCCATCGCCGCGAGGCCGAGCAGGTTCTGCAGCACGGCGTTGCCGAGCAGCAGCAGGTAGCGCTGCTCGAGCAGCGCGCGATGACCGTCGAACGCGAACGACGAGAAGGTCGTGAAGGCGCCGAAGAAGCCGGCCAGCACCGCGGTGGCCACCAACGGCGACCAGCGCCCGCCCGACACTCCGAACGCCCAGCACACGCCGAAGCCGAAGCAACCGACGACGTTGACCAGCGCGATCGGCCAGGGCTGCCCGGGCCAGACACCCTGCAGGCAGGCGACCAACAGGTGACGCAGCACGGCGCCGACGGCGCCCGCGGCGGCCACCGCCAACAGGATCGGGACGGACATCCGCGGCGAAGCTACTTCTTCGGGTAGGTCTTCAACACCCACTCGCGCCACTTCCGGTCGAAGGCCGCCGCGTCGAGCTCGAACAGATCGAACACCAGCTTCTCGGCCAGCGCGCGGATCTTCGGCCCCTGCCCTTCCCAGGTGCCGTCGGGCGGCACCGCCTTCAGCTGCCGCAACAGTTCGCCGACCTTCTGCCGGTCGAGCTGCAGCAGGAAATCGACCCGCGACCAGGCCTGGGCATGCGCGTGGTAGCCCATGTCCTCCCACTTCGACCACTGCGCCATGGTGGCGAACGGGATGCACAGCTTCTCGTGCTGCGCGCGGCGCCGGACCTTGACCGGCCAGTTGGACTGCTTGTCCTCGGCTATGGCCTCGTCGTCCTTGATCTGCACGTTCAGGAACTCGGTCTCGATGCGCCGGGCATGGCAGTGCGCGATGCCCTCGGCGAGCCACAGCGGCAGCGGGAACGAGAAGCCGTTGTAGCCATTCTGCAGGTTGTTCCAGATCGCGTGCACGACGTGCCCGTGCAGGCCCGGCTCGTCGATGCCCTCGAAGCCCTCGGCCGCGACCGTGAACAGCATCTGGTGCGTCTTGTCGTGATAGGTCCGCATCGACGTGTCGTCCTTGCGGCCGGCGAAGCGATCCATGTAGCGGACCATGTCGGACTGCTTCTGGAACAGCAGCACCAGGAACTTCTCCGGCAGGCCCAGATACGCCCCTTCGCGCGGCAGCTTGCCGCGGGCCGGGAAGTCGGCATCGGTGACGCCGAGCAACTGCTGGAACTCGCCGTAGGCGCGCTCGCACCGCTGCGCGTAGAGATGCAGCCGCAGCCACGGATCGATCTTCTTCGGTCGCTCCGGCACCTTCGGCAGCTTCTTGCGCAACGCCTTGATCTCCTCCTGCAGCGCCTTGCGTTCGTTCGGTCGCTCGGGCCAGTCGGCCGAACGAAGGTTGCAGCCGAGCTTGAAGTGCGCGGTCTCGAGCCACAACACGCGCTTCTCGCCGAGCACCTTGTCGATGTCCTCGGTGCGGTGGAAGTCCGCCCACGGGAACGGGCCGTAGGCGACCACCCCCGCTTGCGCCATCAGCGCGGCGTCGTTGCCGGTGTAGGGGTCGACCGGGCCGAGCTTGCTGACCTCGTCCTCGTCCTTGATCGGCGGCTTGTCGCCGCCCTGGGCGAGACCGGCGACCAACAGCAGGCAGCCGGCAGCGATCGTGCGCAGCATCGGAATCATGTCGAGGTTCTCGTTGGCAGTGTCAGACAGCCGCTCCGCGCCGAGCGGATCGGCGCCGTACAGCAGATCGGCGCCGGATCACGATCCGGCGCCGAGGCGTTTCGGCAGGCGTGGCGCAGGCCCAGAGGCCCGACCGGAACTCAGGAGCCGCCGGCCGGCTTCGCCGGTTCGGTCGCACCGGCAGGCACTGGCTTGCCGACCGCTGGCATCTCCTTCAGGGCGAGATCGCGCAGCTCCTTCTCCTTGGCACCGAGCTTCTCACGGTCCTTGGCGAGCTTCAGCAAGTCGGCCTCGAGCTTCTTGACCTTCGGCGAATCGGGGCCGTTCTTCTCGATCTCCTTGTCGAGGCGATTGCGGACGTTCTTCTCCTCCTCGTCGAGCTTGTCGTACTGGCTCAACAGCTGGCGAAGTTCCTTGATCGCAGCCTTGGCGCTCTCGGCATAGCAGCGCTCGAGATAGCTGAACATCGTCTCCCACAGCACCGTCTGCGGTTGGTCGCCGGGCAACTCCCGCTTGTTGGCGCCATCGGGGTCGACGAAGAACAGGTGGGGAATGCGGTCCCCCTCCTTCTCGCGCTTGAACAGGTTGTAGAACGGGTGCTTGTCGGTCAGCACGTTGGTCGGCAGCTTGACGCAGCGGAACCAATGCGTGAGCAGGACGGTCTGCTCGTTGTCGAGCGACCGACTCAGCAACGCGTGGTCCGTGCCCTTGCACCGATCGCACTCGCGCAGGATCAACACCGGCCGCTTGTCACCGTCGGTGACGAGCTCGTAGGCCTGCTCGATCGGGAGCGCCCGTTCGGCCTGTGCCGCTGACGTGGCCCCGCTGCTGGAACCACCGCTCTCGGTCGGCTTCCAGACCGGGTAGACCCAGGCGATCTCGAGCATCTTCTTGGCGGACTTGCCGCGGCGGAAGTCGATCGCGATGCCACCACCGCGCGCGCCACCACCACCTGCCGCGGGTGCCGACGGAGCGGGGCCCCTGGGCCCACCGCCGCCGCCACCACCACTGGCCGGAGCTCCACCTCCACCCCCACCTGCCGGCGACCAACTGGGCGCCGAAGAACCGCTTCATCATTGAGGGGCGGCCGGGCGCGCCAGAACGAGCGCGGCCAGCGCACACACGAACGACGTGACAACTCGACGCAACATGGCGGACCTCTGGGCCGACGGTGCGGCCACGGGTAAGGGCAGTAGCGGCAGTCTATCGGCGATCGGGGGACCGGCAACCCGAGTCGAAAAATTCCCCGGACCGACCGCTGACACCGCTGCCAACGGCAGAGTTGACGCCATGGCTCCGGCTCGCCACCATGTTGCGCCCCCGCGATCCGCCCAGACGCCAACGACCGAGAGGAATGCCGTGACCGATTCCGCCATCAGCCAACCGCCGATCGATTCCTGGGAGGGCATCCTGGCGACGCTGCGCCGGCGCTACCCGGGCCAGCGGGACAGCGTGTTGTTCTGCATCTACAAGCTGCAGCACAACCCGGAGCTGACCCTGCGCGACTTCGGCGCCGAGGCAAAACTGCACGGCATCGCGACCGCCGGTCGTGCGCTGCACTCGGCCCGACAGCTGCTCGGCCTGATCAAGGAAAGCCCGGCCCGCCCTGCGGCGGTCGAACCGGCCGAAGCCCCGGCCGACAAGCCGCGCCGGCGCCAGCGGGTGCCCGAACCCGACGACGGCGGTGCGTCGATCGAAACCAAGGTGATGGCCGCGGTGCGCCAGATCCAGTCGGCGGCCGGCGTCGAGTCGGAACAGCTGCGCGCGGCGATGCGGCAGGCGATCGCGATCCTGCAGCGCGCCCTCGGCGACGGCTGAGAGACCGCCGCTAGCCGTCCGACCGCGGCGCCGCCGCGGCCCCGTCCCCGCGGTGCCGCGCCTGGCGTTCGCCGCCGCGGACCACCACCGAGCGTTCGCGCCGGCCGCCCTGCACGAACGGCCGCAGGAACTCCGGCCAGTCGTGGCGCGCGCAGCGCTCGTAGTCGGCCGCCAGCGCCGCCCCGACCGCCGCGGTTGGCAGGCCTCGATGTTCGGTCAGCCACTGCCACAGCAACGTCGCCAGCCGGTGCAGCGCGATGCCGCTGGTGACCCGCGTCGTCGTGTGCACCCATGCGGCGAAGGCCTGGAACGCCGCGTAGGCCGATTCGCCGGCCAGCACCAGCACCAGGCTCTCGTTCCAGTTGCCGCTGTTGCCGACCAGATCCCAGTAGCGGGCGAAGCGCTTCATCCGCTGCATGACCGGGAACGGCACCGCCGCGGTCCGCAGCACCTCGTACGGCGGTTCCTGCGCGTAGACCATGCCGTGCTCGGCGTCGTGGCGGACGATCGGCGTGCCGCGCAGGCGCTTCAGGATGCCGACCTGGATCTCGTGCGGCCCCATCGCCCACAGCCGGTCGAAGCCGCGCGCGAACGTGGCCTCGTCCTCGCCCGGCAGACCGACGATCAGGTCGGCGTGCACGTGCGCACCCGTCTGCTGCCGCAGCCACTGCAGATTGGCGGCCATCTTCGTCACGTCCTGGTGCCGGCTGATCCGCGCACTGGTCGAGTCGTCGAGCGTCTGCACCCCGACCTCGAACTGCAGCGCGCCGGCCGGGAACGCGGCGATCTCGCTGCGCAGTGCCTCGGGCAACCGGTCGGGGATCAGTTCGAAGTGCAGGAACATGCCGTCCTGCCAGCGTTCGCGGAAGAAGCGCAGGATCGCGACCGCGAACGGGATGCCGAGGTTGAACGTGCGATCGACGAACTTGAAGTGGCGCACGCCGCGGTCGAGCAGGCGCTGCATCGCGGCGAGGAACGGGTCGAGTTCGGCCTTGCGCACCGGGATGTCGAGCGCCGACAGACAGAACTCGCAGGTGAACGGGCAGCCGCGCGAAGCCTCGACGTAGACGATGCGATGCGCGATGTCGCGGTCGTCGTACTCGTCGTACGGCAACACCAGCTCGCCGAAGTGCGGCAGCGCGGCATCGATCGTGTGCGGCGGCACCTCGCCGCGCAGCCGCGCCCGGCACAGCTCGCGGAACGCGAGGTCGGCCTCGCCGCGCACGACGTGGTCGGCGAGCCGGCAGAGCTCCTGCTGTTCGGTCTCGTGACTGACCTCGGGGCCACCGAGCACCACCACCAGCTCCGGCGCGACCGCCTTCAGGGTCCGCACCAGCTGCAGCATCGGCGCGGCGTTCCAGATGTAGACGCCGAGCCCGACCAGCCGCGGCTGCCGCGCGAGGATCGCCTCGGCGACGTCGACCGGACGCTGGCTGATCTCGAACTCGAGGATCTCGCTGCGCTCGCGCAGGTCGCCGAGGTTGGCGCGCAGGTAGCGCAGGCCGAACGAGGCGTGGATCCACTTCGCGTTCAGCGTGGCGAGCACCAGGTCCGACATCGCCGGCATGCTCGCAGGAACGGCCGCGCGCCGCCAGCGCCGCGCGGCTCAGGCGCTCAGGTGCCGCGCACGTCGGCGGAGAGTTCCCCCGGCTCGACCAGCGGTCCGTCGGCGAGCGCCGCGAGGCGCTGCATCTCGTTCTGCAGCTGCCGCACGTTGCCGGGCCACTTCGCCGCCAGCAGCGCCTGTTCGCACGCCGGCGACAGCACCAGGTTGCGGCCGGCCTTCGCCGCCGCCTCGGCGAGGAAGCGCCGCGCCATCACGACGATGTCGTGGCCACGTTCGCGCAGCGGCACCGGCTCGAGCCGCAGCACGTTGAGCCGGAAGTACAGGTCCTCGCGGAACCGCCCGGCCTTGACGTTGGCCTCGAGGTTCTGGTTGGTGGCGGCGATCACGCGCACGTCGACCTTGCGCGTCTTCGCGTCGCCGACCGCGCGCACCTCCCCTTCCTGCAGCGTGCGCAGCAGCTTGCTCTGCATCGGCATGCGCATCTCGCCGATCTCGTCGAGGAAGATCGTGCCGCCGTCGGCGTACAGGAAGTGGCCCGGGTGGTCCTTGATCGCGCCGGTGAAGGCGCCCTTCTTGTGGCCGAACAACACCGACTCGAGCAAGGTCTCGGGGATCGCGGCGCAGTTCTCGGCGACGAACGGTTTGCCGGCGCGGCGGCTCAACGCGTGCAGCGCGTGCGCGACCCGTTCCTTGCCGGTGCCGCTCTCGCCGGTGATCAGCACCGGCGCGTTGGCCGGCGCGAACTTCTCGATCCGCTCGCGCAGCGCCAGCATCGGCGGGCTGCTGCCGATCAGGCCGTGCCACGGTTCGTCGGCGGCGGTCACCGACGGCGCGCGCGCCGCCGTGGCGATCACCTCGAAGCGGTGGTGCAGCTCGGCCAGCAGTTCGGGCGCCTCGCGCTGCACGCGCTGCAACAGGGCCGTGAACGCCGCCAGCAGTTCGTCGTGAGCGCTCAAAACTGCAGGTCCTCGAGCAGCTTCAGCCCCGCGTACTCGAGCACGAAGATGCGTTCGACGCCGTCGTCGAAGCGCACCACGGCGCGCGCCGAGGTGCCGATGCCGGTCAGACGCCGCACCACACCGTTGCCGTAGAGATCGTGGCGCACCCGCGCGCCGGCGCGCAGCGCCGCCAGCGCCTCGGGATCCGGCGTCACGCTCCAACCGCTGCTGTTGGCCCCTTCGTCGTCGGCCTCGTAGCGCCGCCACGACGGCGCGTAGTTCTGCAGGCAATCGGGCGGGATCTCCTTCAGGAACCGCGACGGCTTCAACGACTGCATCTCGCCGTTGACCATGCGATCGCGGCACGAACTCAGCAGCAGCGTCTTGCGGGCTCGCGTCAGCGCCACGTACATCAGGCGCCGCTCCTCCTCGAGCCCCTCCGGATCGTCGACGACGCGCGTGCTCGGGAAGGTGCCCTCCTCGAGGCCGGCCACGAACACGTGGTCGAACTCGAGCCCCTTGGCGGCGTGCACGGTCATCATGCGCACCATCGGTCCCTCGCCCTGCCGATCGGCCGAGGTCAACAGTGCCACGTGCTGCAGGTAGGCGGCCAGCCCTTCGCGCACCGGCTCGTCGTCCTCGCCAGGCTGTCGTTCGGCGGCCGGCGCGCGATCGAACTGCACCGTGTCGCTGACCAGTTCGGCGATGTTCTCCTCGCGCGTGCTGTCCTCGGCGTCGCCGAAGCTGGTCGCGTGCTTGATGTAGTCGGTGCCGGCCAGGATCACCTTGAGTGCCGCATGCGCCCCGATCTCGGCGGCGCGCTGCGCGGCTTCGAGGGTCTTGCCCAGTTCGGCGAGGCCCTTCCTCGCCTTCGGCCCGAACTCGCCGTGCAGCGCCGTCTCGCCGACCGCCTCGCGCAACGACATGCCCTGCTCGAACGCGAGCTGGCGCAGCTTCTCGATGCCGGCCTTGCCGAGGCCCCGCGGCGGCACGTTGACGATGCGACCCATGCTGACGTCGTCGAGCGGATTGACCAGCACGCGCAGGTAGGCGAGCAGGTCCTTGACCTCGCGCCGTTCGAAGAACGTCAGGCCACCGACGATCTCGTACGGAACGCCCTTGTCCTTCAGCGCCTGCTCGAGCGCGCGCGACAGCCAGTGTGCACGGTAGAAGATCGCGATCTGGTCGAACGGCGTGCCGGTGTCGCCGAGTTCGCGGATGCGATCGACGATCGTCGACGCCTCCTCGCTCGAGCCCCCCGCCTTCAAGCGCAGCAGCGGGGCGCCGGCCGGCAGCGTCGCGCGCAGCCGCTTGTCCTTGCGCATCGTGTTGTTGGCGATCACGGTCTCGGCGGCGTGCAGGATGTTGGCCGAGCTGCGGTAGTTGGTCTCCAGCCGCACCACCGTGGTGGTCGGGTAGTCGCGTTCGAACTCGAGGATGTTGCGCACCTCGGCGCCGCGGAAGCCGTAGATCGACTGGTCCGGGTCGCCGACCACGCACAGGTTGCCCGGCGGCGGACACAGCAGCTTCAACAGGTCGTACTGGACCCGGTTGGTGTCCTGGAACTCGTCGACCAACAGCCACGGGAAGCGCTGCTGGTAGCGTTCGGCGACCTCGGGCTGCTCGCGCAGGATCTGCAGGAACAGGCCCAGCAGGTCGTCGAAGTCCATCGCCCCCACCTTGCGCATGCGCTCGTGGTACGGGGTCCAGATCCGGGCCACCATGCGGGTGATGTCACTGCCGCCGCCGCCAACGCCGAGGTCGGACGGAGTCATCGCCGCGTTCTTCAGCTTGCTGATCCACTGCCCGAGCAGCGACGGCTTGGCCTGCGTCGAGCTGATGTTGAGGTCCTCCATCAGCTCCTTGATCAGCGTGTCGCGATCCTGGGTGTCGTAGATCGAGAAGTCGGCCGGGAAGCCGAGGTGATGGCCGTCCTGGCGCAGGAAGCGCGCGCACGCCGAGTGGAAGGTCGCCACCCGCACGTAGCCGCCGCCGAGTTCGGCGACGCGGTGCGCCATCTCGCCGGCGGCCTTGTTGGTGAACGTCATCGCCAGGATCTGGCTCGGGCGCACGCCGCTCTGCAGCAACCGGGCGATGCGGCGGGTCACCACGCGCGTCTTGCCGGAGCCGGCGCCGGCCAGCACCATCAGCGGGCCCTCGCCGTGGGCGACCGCGGCGGCTTGTTCGTCGTTGAGGTCCTGGAAGATCGGGTCGGTCATCGGCGCGGCCGAGCATAGGAGAACGGCACCCGATCGCCACGACGGGAACTGGCGGCGGCACTGGATCGGCGAGCCCCGGTGCGGTTCGCTGGTGGCATGCACGCACCCACCGCGCCGGATCCCGCCGGCGATCCGCGGCCCCCGCTCGGCAGCTGGCCGCGCACCTACGCGGCGACGATCGTGCTGGCGATCGTCGTGATGTTGCTGCTGTGGTGGCTCACCGTCGCCGCCAATACGCCGCTCGGGAGCGCCCGATGACGCTGGTCGCCTGGCTCGTGTTCCTGCTGGTCACCGCCTACACGATCTGGGACGGCGTGCGCCGCACGATCGGCAGCAAGACCATGGAGGGCTTCTTCGCCGCCGGCCGCAACATCCCGTGGTGGGCCGCCGGCCTGTCGGTGATGGCGACCCAGCTGTCGGCGATCACGCTGATCGGCGGCGTCGGCATGGGCTACGAAGGTGGTCTCGAGTGGGTGCAGTTCTACTTCGCGCTGCCGTTCGCGATGGTGATCCTGTGCATCTGGTTCGTGCCGATGTACCGACGGCATCCGATCCTGACCGCGTACGAGTACCTGGAGCGGCGGTTCGGGCCGGTGACGCGCACGCTGACCAGCTTCACGTTCCTGATCTCGCGGTGCCTGGCGTTCGCGGTGGTGCTGTACGCGCCGGCGCTGGTGTTCTCGACGATGACCGGCATCCCGATCACGCCGATGGTGATCGTGGTCGGCATCGTCACCACCGGCTACACCGTCGCGGGCGGGGTCGGTGGCGTGGTGTGGACCGACGTCAAGCAGATGGTGCTGATCGTGATCGGCATCGTCGCCTGCCTCGGCTTCCTGCTGTGGGACACGGTCGGCGAACTGTCGCTCGGCGGCGTGTTCACCGCCCTCGGTGCGGCCGGCAAGCTGAATGCCGTGGAGATCAGCAACCCGGCGTGGACGCTGGCGCCGGCCCTGACCGAGGCGGCGGCGGCGACATCGTTCTGGTCCGACAAATACAACCTGTGGACCGGGCTGTTCGGCACGCTGTTCCTGTTCCTCAGCTACTTCGGCTGCGACCAGGTGCAGGTGCAGAGCCTGCTGTCGAGCAAGTCGGTCGATGCGTCGCGGCGCGCGCTGCTGATGTCGGCGTTCACCAAGGTACCGCTGCAGCTGCTGGTGCTGGTGCTCGGTGGCCTGCTGTTCCTGCACCACGGCCTCGGCCGCGAACCGCTGCTGTTCGATCCGGCCCAGCAGCGCAACGCGCAACAGCTCGACGGCGAGGCCAAGGCCCGCTTCGACCAGGCCGCTGCCGCGCACACCGCCGCCAGCGAACGGCGCCAGCAGTCACTGCGCCGGGTCGCCGCCGGCGACGACAGCGCGGTCGCCGAGTTCCAGCAGGCGACGATCGCCGCCACCGAGGCGCGCAAGCAGGCCCGAGTCGAGGCGCAACCGCGCAGCGACCGTCGCGCCGACGGCAACTACATCTTCACCGACTACCTGTTCCGCGAACTGCCGAAGCCCCTGCTCGGGCTGATGATCGCCGCGATCTTCGCCGCCGCGATCAGCAGTGCCGCCGGCGCGCTGAGTTCGCTGACCTCGGCGTCGATGGTCGACTTCTACCGGCGCTGGCTGCGGCCGCACGCCGATGACCGGCAGGCGGTGCGAACCAGCCGCATCGTGATGTCGTTCTGGGGCCTCGCCGCGACCGGCTTCGCGATCACGCTCGGCGACGGGCCGCTGCTCGAGAAGGTCAACGAGATCGGCTCGTGGTTCTACGGCAGCATCCTCGGCGTTTTCCTGCTGGCGCTGTTCCACCGCCGCGCGTCCGGGACCGCCGCCTCCGCGGGCTTGATCGGCGGGTTGCTGTCGGTCGCCGTGGTGCACAACACGATGCACATCGCGTTCCTCTGGTACAACCTCGTCGGCGCGCTCGGCTGTGTGCTGGTCGGCAGTCTGGTGGCGACGGTGGCGCCGCAACGGCCGGCGCCGGCGGTCGACGCGCCGTGAATCGCACCACCCGAGTTCACCCGCACGCCAGCGTCAGTCGACGAAGCGCACGCGCACGGCCGGCGACAGGTGCGGCAACGCCGCCCCGGTGAACAGCGTCTGCAGCGTCAGTTCGAGGCCGATCAGCCCCGGCTCCACGGGGATCGGATAGACGAGTTGGGCCTTGCCGCCGACCAGCCCGGTGCCGGGCAGCAGGATCGCCGTACCGGGCGCGGTCCCCAGAGTGCCGAACGGCGGCAACGGCGTGCGGCCCGACACCAGACTGAAGAACGGCGTCGCCGCGGTGGCCGCCGTGGTCGTCTGCACGCCATAGGGCAGCGGCCGACCGGTGCGCGCGAGCAGCGTGACCCTGGCCGCCCACCGCTGGTTGAACAGCAGCTCGTCGCCGAGCAGCAGATCCGGATCGAGGTCGTCGTCGAAGTCGCCGACCAGGAACCGCGCCGACGACACCGTGCTCGGTGGCGGATACCGACCGCCGATGTCGGTGAAGGTGCCGGTGCCCTGATTGCGCCACCACCGCACGCCGTTCTGGTAGGTGCCGACGACGGCATCGAGGTTGCCGTCGACATCGAAGTCGAGCAGCGTCACCGAACCCGTCGGCAGCGTGTTCGGCAGTGCCGATGGCTGGAAGGACAGGTTGCCGCTGCCGTCGTTGCGCAGCAGCAGGTTCACGCTGGTCGGATAGCTCGGCGTCCCCCAACAAGCGACGAAGGCATCGCGATCACCATCGCCATCGAGGTCCGCCAGTTCGACGGTGCGCGCGAGCGCCAACGGGGCCTGCAGCCGCTGCGCCGTGACGTCGGCGAACAGGCCGGTGCCGTTGTTGGCGAAGTAGCGGAGCTGGCTCGGGGCCGACCCGTAGCTCTCGTCGCCGGTCAGCACGTCCTGGTCGCCGTCGCCGTCGAGGTCGCCGACGGCGACCGTGCGCAGCCAGCCGAGATACGCGGGGAACGCGCCGGGCACCGGGGCGAACGCGCCGGCGCCATTGTTGGCATACAGCTGCACGCCCCCCTCGCGCACGACGACGACGGCGTCCTGGTCGCCGTCGCCATCGGCATCCAACAGCCGGAAGTCGGTGCTGTTGTTCGGCAGCGTCGGGCCCGGTGCGGTGAGTCCGGTGTCGACGAAGGTCGCGTTGCCGAGGTTGCGGAAGAACCGCAGCTGCGGCGGTCCGGTCGGCGACATCAGGGCCAGCACGTCGACGTCGGCATCGCCATCCAGGTCGCCCGTGCGCACGACCGCGACCTGGCCGCTGGGCCACGGGAACGTCTGCGGCGTGAACCAGCCGGTGCCGTCGTTGCGGCCCAACCGGCCAGCCACCCCGGCTTCCACGCCGAGCAGGTCGAGATCGCCGTCGCCATCGAAGTCCGCGCTGGCCAGAGCACCGCCGCGCCATGGCGTGCGGCTGCCATCGGCCAGCCGGGCCGCACCGACGTTCAGCAGCAGGCGCGGAGCCGAGCCTAGGCCGACGACGACATCGCTGTCGAGGTCGCCATCGATGTCGCCGGATGCTTGCACCGACTCCAGCGGACTGGCCAGGGCGTGCGCGCGCTCGACGAAGCTCGCGGCACCGTTGTTCTCGAACCAGCTGGTGCCGCCGACCAGGTCCTGGTCGCCGTCGCGGTCGAGGTCGAGCGCGGCCAACGGCAACAGCGACGCGATGACGGGCAAGCCGGCCACGCTCAGCAAGTTGCCGTTGCCGTCATTGCGGCGCAGCTGCCAGGCCAGCATGAACCCGACCTGCGTCAGCAGCACCGCGTCGGCATCGCCGTCACCATCGAAGTCCGCGACGGCGAGGCTCATGGTCGTGCCGTTGGTCGCGCCGGGCAGGTACTGCTCGCTGAACAGGCCGGCGCCGTTGTTGCGCCACAGCCGTGGCTGCCCGAGCCACGGCGGTTGGAACGGCACCACGTACGGCGATGCCGCCAGCAGCAGATCGATGTCGCCATCGCCATCGAAGTCGCGCGCGGCCGCTTGGTTCACCAGCACGTTCGTGGTCGGCACCGCGGCAGCGACGAACGCGCCGCCGCTCTGCTGCAGCTGCTGCGTCTCGTTGCTGAAGCCGCGCACCAACAGGTCCGGGACGGCGTCGCCGGTGAAGTCGGCGCAGGCCAGCGGCTGCGCGAACGCGGTGATGGTCGCCAGCTGGAACGAGCTGCCGCCGAGGTTGCGCACGATGCGTCCGGCCAGCACGACATCGGGGTCCCCGTCGGCATCGATGTCGGCCACCAGGTGTCGGCCGCCGTCGGCAAGGTCCGGCCAGTTCGGTTCCGTGGCGAACACGGCGTCGCCGACGTTGCGGTAGAAGCGCTGCACGGAGCCGCCGCCGGAACTGCCGGCGACGATCGCGTCGAGGTCCCCGTCGCCATCGAAGTCGGCCAGTGAGGTCTGCACGGCCAGCAGACCGTCCGCCGGGAAGTGCTGCAGGGCCTGCGATTCGAAGGCGACCTGGGCACAGGCGCCGGATGCCAGCAAAGTCAGGAGCAGTAGCGAGGTGGGTTTGGAGGCCATGGGACGAGCCGGCAAGTGTAGCCAAGTCGCCGCCATGCGTGCGGATCGATGCCGGGTGCCCCAGCCTCGAGCGCTGACACCCTCACCCGGTTCCGCAGTCGCCCTCACCCGCCGCCATCGTGTCACCGCGCCGCCGCTGCCGCGGCCGGCAGAAGCCGCGCTTGCCGCCGGCGAAGAACTGCAGGAAGCGTTGCCCAGGTTCGTCGCCGCCGCACACCGACGCCGCCAGCAACGCATGGACCCGCGCCCGCAGATCGCCGGGCCCGACATACACCGCGTGGTAGCAGCGCTTGAGATCCGCGACCGCCGCACTCGCCATCTTGCTGCGCCGCAGCCCGACCAGGTTCAGCCCGTGGATCTGGTTGCGTTCGGCGGCGATCACGTACGGCGGCACGTCGTACGAGATCGACGCGTTGCCGCCGATCATCGCCCCGGGCCCGATCCGCACGAACTGGTGCACGCCGGCGCCACCACCGATGAAGCAACCGTCGCCGATGTGCACGTGGCCGGCCAGCATCACGTTGTTGGCCAGCGTCACCTGGTTGCCGACCACGCAGTCGTGGCCGACGTGGCTGTTGGCCATCAGCAGACAGTCCTCGCCGACCTGCGTGATGCCGGCCGCCTGCGTCGGACGATTCACGGTGACGCCCTCGCGCAGCACCGAACGCGCGCCGATCACGACCCGGCCGGCACCCGGCACCTGGCCGCGCATCTGCGGCGCGCCACCGACCACCGCGAAGCTGTCGACGACGACGCCGGCGCCGAGTTCACAGCCGGATCGCACCACGCAGTGAGCGCCGAGCATGCAGTCGGCGCCGAGCACCGCGCCTTCCTCGACCACGGCGTACGGCCCGATGCGAACCGATGCCGGCACCACGAGACCCGCAGCGATCGAGGCAGAGGGATGGACGTTGGCGTTCATGGAAGTGCGCGGCCCCGGACGCTACCGCCGCCACCGCGCCGCCGCACGGACGGCGGGGTGAAACAACCCAGAACGAACGGCACGATGTCGTGGCCCGTCGACCCCGGACAGGCTGCGTCGACTATCATCCGGAGCCTCTGATGCGAACTCTCTCGCTGCTGGCGTTCACGCCGATCGCAATCGCGCAATGTGCGCCCCAGTGGCAACCGGGCAGCGGCGTGCCGGGCACCGATGGCGCGGTGCATTGCGTGCAGGCCTGGGATCCGGATGGAACGGGTCCGCTGCCGGCCCTGCAGGTCTGCGGCGGACGCTTCGCCATCGCGGGCGACCTGGTGGCGCGCAACGTCGCCGCGTTCGATCCCGCGACCAACGTCTGGACCAGCTTCGGTGCCGGACTCGGCGATGCCGCGGCGACCGTGCATGCGCTGACGACGGCGGCCGATGGCAGCCTGATCGCGGCCGGTGGCGCCGAAGGTCTTTCGGCACCGCCCAGTGGCTTCGTGGCTCGCTGGAACGGCAGCGCCTGGCAGACGCTGGCGACCGCGAATGGCCCCGTGCTCGCGCTCGCCGTGCGCGGCAACGGCGACCTGGTGGCGGGCGGTGGCTTCACCACGCTGGCCGGGCAGCCCACCACCCAGCTGGCGCGTTTCGACGGCAGCGCCTGGAGCCGGTTCACGCCGACCACGACCGTGACCGGCAGCACCCTCTACACCCGGGTCAGCTGCCTGCTGCGGTTGAGCAACGACCAGCTGTTGGTCGGCGGTCTGTTCACCGGCATCGGTGGCACCCTCGCCAACTGCACCGCCCGCTGGGACGGCAGCGTCTGGCTGCCGTTCGGCAGCGGCACTTCGAACCTGGTGCGTTGCGCGCTCGAACTGGCCGACGGCAGCGTCGTGCTCGGTGGCGACTTCCAGCAGGCCGGCGGCATCGCGTGCAGTCGCATCGCGCGCTGGGACGGCGCCGGTTTCAGCCCGCTGGCAGGTGGCATGGGGCCGTCGTTCCTGTCTTCGGTCCATGCGCTGCTGCCCACCGCCAACGGCTTGCTCGCCGGTGGCTCGTTCACCAGCGCCGGCAACGTCCCGGCCGAAGGCATCGCGGCCTGGGACGGATCGGCGTGGACTCCGCTCGGCAACGGACTGCGCTCGACGATCGGCACCACCGGCACGGCGCGCGCGCTGGCCACGCTGCCGGGTGGCATGGCTCTCGTCGGTGGCAGTTTTGCGCGAGCCGGGACCACCGCCACGAGCAACCTGGCGCGCTGGTCCGGCACCGCCTGGTCGGGATTCGACACCGGGACCGATGCACCGATCGGCACGCTCGGCACGACCGCCGATGGCGAGGTCTACGCCGGCGGTGCCTTCACGCGGATCGAGGGAACCGCGGCCAACTACATCGCCCGACGCACCGCCACCGGTTGGCAGCCACTCGGCAGCGGCACCAACGGCACCGTCACCGCCCTGCTCGCGCTCGCCTCGGGGGAACTGCTGCTGGGTGGTCTGTTCACGATCGCGGATGGTGTGCCGTGTGCCGCCGTCGCGCGTTGGAACGGCACCACGATGGCACCGCTCGGCCTCGGTTTGGCCGGTCCGATCCGCGACCTGGCCCAACGGCCGAACGGCGATCTGTTCGCCACCGGGGACTTCACCACGGTCGGCTCCAGTCCGGCCGCCGGGCTGGCGCGCTTCGCCGGCGGCACCTGGCTACCGGTGCCGGTGCCGGCCGGCTGGCGGCCGCGGCGACTCGCGGTCGCCGGCAACGGGAACCTGATCGCGACCGTGAGCATCGGCACCAGCGGTGCCGCTCTGGTCGCGAGCTGGGACGGCACCAACTGGAGCCAGCTCGGCACCACGTTCGCAAGCGGACCGACTTCGCTGCGGGTGCTGCGCGATGGCACCTTGCTCGCCGATGCCCGGCGGTGGAACGGCACTGCCTGGCAGCTGCTCGGCAACGGCCTGTCGGGTGTCGTGCTGTCGATGCTGCAGTTGCCGGGCGGCGACCTGCTGGCGGCCGGCCAGTTCGGTGCGAGCGGCGTGCCGACCGAGTGGCTGTACCGCTTCGACGGCGCCACGTGGTCGGTGATCCCCGGGGTCGACGAACGCATCGACGCGCTGGCACTCACCGCCGAGGGCGCGGTGGTGCTCGGTGGCAACTTCCGCCGCATCGGCAGCCAGATCGCGAGCTTCGTGGCGACGTTGGCCAGCGGCTGCCCGGCCACGGCCACTGCCGTCGGCGGCGGTTGTGCCAGCAGCACCGGGCCGATCACGCTCGCGACCACTGCGTTGCCGTGGCTCGGCAGCACCGCGCGCGCCGTCGCGGGCGGACTGCCCCCCGGTTCGTTGGCGCTCGCCGCGCTGGGCTCGGCCCCGGCGGCGATCCCGCTCGCCACGCTGCTGCCGCAAGGTGGCCAAGGCTGCCAGCTCGGCCTGCAGCCGCTCGTGCTCCGTTTGCTCGACCAGGCGGCAGGGCGCGCCGTGCTCGACGAACCCGTGCCGGCGGCGCTGAGCTTGCTCGGTGCCAGCGTGCTGGTGCAGGTGTTCCCGTGCGAACTCGACGGCACCGGTGCGCTGTTGCAGGTCACCGCCTCGCCGACCGTGCAGTGGACGATCGGCAGCTGGTGAACGCCGCGGCAGTCAGATCGCAAACGCCTGTGCACCCGCCGTCGTCACCGCCACCGACCGCTGCACCCGCTGCAGCGCGGCCACGAGGTCCGCGGCGAGATCCTCCGCCGCCTCGATGCCGACGCTGAGCCGCAGCAGCCCCGGGCCGATGCCGGCGCGCGCGCGCACCTCGGGCGTCATCGACGCGTGCGTCATCGTCGCCGGGTGCGCGATCAGGCTCTCGACGCCGCCGAGCGACTCGGCCAGCGTGAAGCACTGCAGGCCGCGCACGAACCGTTCGACCGCCGCGGCATCGGCGAGTTCGAAGCTGAGCATGCCGCCGAAGCCGCGCTGCTGCGCCTTGGCCAGCGCGTGGTCGGGATGCTGCGGCAGCCCCGGATAGTGCACCACGCGCACCGCCGGGTGACCGGCCAGCAGTTCGGCGAGGTAGTGCGCGTTGGCCTCGTGCTGGCGCATGCGCACCGCCAGCGTGCGCAGACCGCGCAGCGTCAGCCAGCTGTCGAACGGCGCGCCGGTGATGCCGAGCGCGTTCGCCCACCAGCCGAGCTGCGTGTGCAGCGCCGGGTCCCGCGCGATCACCGCGCCACCGACCACGTCGCTGTGGCCGTTGCAGTACTTCGTCGTGCTGTGCACGACCAGGTCGGCACCGAGTTCGAGCGGATTCTGCAGCGCCGGCGACAAGAACGTGTTGTCGACCGCGAGCAGGGCGCCGGCGCTGCGGCACGCGGCGGCCAACGCGCGCAGGTCGACCAGCCGCAGCAGCGGGTTGCTCGGCGACTCCGACCACACCAGCTTCGGCCGCCGCGACAGCGCTGCCGCCAGCGCCGCCGGATCGCGTTGATCGACGAACAGCACCTCGAAATGACCCTTCCGCGCCAGCGCGTCGACGATGCGCCAGGTGCCGCCATAACCGTCGTGCGGCAGCACCAGCAGGTCGCCGGGCTGCAGCAGGTGCAGCACCAGCGTGATCGCGGCCATGCCGGTCGCGGTCACCACCGCACCGGCCCCACCCTCGGCAGCCGCCAGCGCATGGGCCAGCTCGTCGCGGGTCGGGTTGCCGCTGCGCGTGTAGTCGTAGGTGCGCTTCTGGCCGAAGCCGGCGAACGAGAAGTTCGCCGACAACACCAGCGGCGGCGCCACCGCACCGTGGGTCGGATCGGCGTCGATGCCGGCGCGCACCAGCCCGGTCTGCCAGGAGTGCGTCACGACAGCACCTCCCGCAGGAACGCGCCCACGTGCAGCAGCTCCTTCAAGAACGCGTCGTGGCCGTAGCGCGACCGCAGCTCGCGGTGCGCGCGCAGCTGCGGCAGGGCCAGCGCCAACTCGCGAACCTCGCTCGGCGGCACCAGCTGGTCGCCGACGAACGCCAGCAACCAGGTCGGCACCGCGATCTGCGCCGGTTCGATGCGGTGCGCATCGATCGAGCGGTTCAGGCACAGGAACTGTTCGGCGGTCCAGTGCGCGGCGAAGTCGGCGCCGCGCGCATCGAGCCAGTCCTGCACCGGCAGCCGCACCGAACCGTCGCTGCCGACGGTCGCCGCGCCGGCGAACCGCTCGTGCAGTTCGCCCGGCGTGCGATAGGTCGCCAACGCCAGCGCGCGCGCCAGCGCCAGCGACTCGCCAGCGGTGCCGCTGCGCAGCCCGAGCTCGACGATGCCACGCTGCACGGCGCGGAACGCACTCGCCTGCGGGTGGCTGCGGTGCGAAGCACCGAGGCAGCACAGCCGAGCCACGCGCGACGGCGCCTGCGCCGCCGCGTGCATGGCCACCATGCCGCCGTAGCTGCTGCCGATCACCGCGTGCAGTCGCGGGATGCGCAGCGCGTCGCACAGGTGCCACAGCGCCGCCGCCTGATCCGCCGCATCGACGAACGGGAACGCCTCGCCGGCGGCCGGCGCGGTCGAGCTGCCGGCCCCACCGAGCCAGTCGAACGACAGCACCGAGTACCGCTCGGTGTCGATCGCCGCCCCCGGGCCGACGATGCCGTCCCACCAACCGCGGCCGGGCACCTGCGCGTGCGCGCTGGTGTGGCGGCCGGCCGAGATGCCGCCGAGCACGACGACGGTCGGCGCGTCGACCGGTCCCTGCCGTTCGTAGGCGAGCGCAGCCCCGGCGAGCTCACCGCCGCGCACGAGGCGGAACCCGGCCGGCAGGTGGCACAACGCCGCGCCGGGCGGCAACGTCACGGTGGCACTCATCGGCGCACCTCCGTGCCGAGCGCGACCGCCAGATCGGCGAGCAGGGCGTCCGCGGTGCGTTCGTGGCCGAGCGCCAGCCCGGTGTGCACACGCAAGCCGGCCGGCAGTTGGTAGCCGTAGACGACCCGATCCGGTGGCGCCGCGAGCGGCGAGCCGAGCGGCAGTTCTTCGAACGCGACCCGCAAGTCGGCGCCACCGCGGCTGCCGCGCGCGACCAAGCGGGTGGTGGCGCCGCGCGCCGCGCGCGCGCGCACCAGCGCGACATCGAGCGCGCGGATGTCCTGGCGCGCGATGCGATCGAACGCGGGCACCTCGGTGCGGCGGTCGCCGAACAGAGCGCCCCACACCGCGCGCAGCTTGGTCGCGGCATCGCTGCCGTCGAGGTCGAGCGTCGGATCGGGTTCGAGCAGGCCGCGCGCCTGCGCGGTGGCGATGCCATCGGCCAGCGAGGCGCCGCGTTCGATCGCCTCGATCAGCACCGTCGTGGTCGCGTTGCCGACCAGCGCCAGCGCCTCGCAGTGTGCGCGCAGCTCCGGCAGCTCGCGCACCAGCGCCTGGCCAGCCCCACCGAACACCGCGTGCACACCGACGCGGCCGCGCTCGGGGCCGGACAACCACTCGGGGCTGGCAGCGACCGCGTTCTTGCCGCACAGCGCGAGGAAGGCGCCGTTCTGCAGCGCGGCGCGACCGCGCCGCACCGCGGCCTCGGTGTCCTCGGTGCGGGTCGGCGTCGCGTCGACGACCAGGTCGGCGCCGACGATGCGGATCGCCAGTTCGGTCGGGATCGCCTCGGCGCGCGGCCACACCGACAGCGCGCTGCCGGCGCGCTTGTGCGCGAGCAGAGCCTCGATCGGCAGGCCCGCGCGATCGAACACGGTCGCGGTCGAATCGCTGATCGCGACCACACGCACCGGCAGCGCCGCGAGCTTCGTCAGCAGCGCGCGCCCGACCAGGCCCGGGCCGAGCAGGTGCAGCGTGCGCGGCGTCGGCGAGAGCGCACCGCCCGGCGACTGGCCGGACGAGTGGAACGCGTCGCGCGACGGGCCGGCGGCGCTCGCTGTCAGGCCGGCAGCGGGGATCGGAGCGGAAGGAACGGTCGCCGCGGCGGGCGGCGACGACACGGAACGGAACGGATGGGTCATGGCCAAAAAGGCGAACTGGTGAGCAGCGGACGGTGAGGAACAAACTCACCCGGTGGCTCCCGCGCGGCGCGCGTCGTGCCAAGGCCCTCGCCGGCGGCTCCGCGGAGCGCGCCAGGCGGCGTGTCCGCATGCGGCACCGGATCGTGGTACTGCACGCGGACTCATCGTTCGATCCCGCCACGAGCGCGGTCCGAGGGCATTGGCACCTTCGCTCGCAGCGTGGTTGCCCCAGCGTCACAGGGCCCGGCCCTCAGCTGGTCTGGATGAGTCGGGGAGAGTTCTAGGCAACACGCCACCCGCCGTCAAGGTGGCGCCAGCACCTCAGCACCGCACCAACGTCAGCGCGCCTACCGGGATCGTCTCCGGCTCGGCCAGTTCGGCGCCACGGATCGACGGGATGGTCGCTATCGGCGCCAGGTCACAGCCTGGGTCACGCCACCGGGGAACGCCGCGCCGCTGCCGAGCACCCACCACTGCCCTGCCACCGACCAGGTGCCGAGCCCACTCGCCGGCACCGGGATC
>JALORC010000137.1 GCA_025459175.1 Planctomycetota bacterium
GCAACTCGACGGCGTCGTGGTGTTCACTCTCGCCAACAACCAAGGCGCCGCTGCCCTGCCGACGCCGATTCCGACTGCCACTGGGCTGCTCGGCACCAGCTATCACGGGCAGGCCTGGTCGCTCGCCGGCAATGGCCTGTCCGCGACCGCAGGGCGGCGGGTGCAGATCGGCTTCTGAGCGAGTCGTCCGGCGCGCGGCCGGGCTCGATGCCATTCATGGCACGCAGCGGGCTACTGTCTGCGGCGATGACGACGATCGAGTTCGAAGCGCTGGACTACCGCGCCGACCGCACGTTCGCGCGGGCCCGCTACCGCTACGACGGCGACGAACGCTCCGGCTGGCGCATCACGCGTGACGGCACCACGGTGCTGCAGCTCGGCGGCGGCTACCGGCTGCTGCGGGTGCGGCAGTGCGGCGTGTGCTCGACCGATCTCGCGCGCCACCACCTGCCGTTCCCGCTGCCGCAGGTGATCGGCCACGAAGTGCTCGCGCACGACGCCGACGGTCGCCGCTACGTGGTCGAGATCAACGCCTCGCACCATGCGCGTGGCCTCGGCGGCGACTGTGCCTTCTGTCGCGCCGGGCTGCCGACGCACTGCCCGGAACGCATCACGCTCGGCATCCACGACCTGCCCGGTGGGTTCGGGCCGTGGATCCTGGCGCCGGTCGCCGCGTGTCTCGAAGTCCCCGCGAACGTGCCCGATGCCGCCGCGGTGCTGGTCGAACCGTTCGCGGCGGCGCTGCACGCGGTCGCCACCGTCGCGCCGCGCGACGGCGAACGCATCGCCGTGCTCGGGCCGCGGCGGCTCGGCATGCTGGTGATCGCGGCGCTGGCCGCGGTGCGACAGCAGCGGCGGGGCGGGGGCGCGGACTTCACGATCGCGGCGGTGGCGCGCGACCCGGCGCTGCTGCCGCTGGCGCGCACGTTCGGCGCCACCGAGGTGCATGCGCTCGCGGCCGATGCGACGTTGCCGAGTGAGGCGTTCGATGTCGTCATCGACACCACCGGCAGCCCCGCCGGGCTGGAGCTCGCGGTGCAGCTGGCGCGGCGCGAGGTGCACCTGAAGTCGACGCACGGGCAGCCGGCCGCCGGGCTGCGATACGGCACCGAGCTGGTCGTCGACGAACTCGCGCTGCTGCCGTTCCCGAGGCGGGAGCCGCCGACGGGGCAGGCGCCGTGGGATCGGCTGCGCACCGGCGCGCGGCCCCGCGTCGCGTGGTCGGCGGCCGCGGCGCCGCCCGCATGGTTGGCGGCGCGGGCCGAGGTGCAGCGCGGCAGTGCCGCGCAACTGGTCGCGCACTACGCGACCGCGACCGAAGGCCTGCCACGCGCCGATGTCGCCGTCGTCGACTCGGCGGCGGGCGTCGATGCCGCGGTGCGGCCGCGTGGGGCTGCCGAGCCGGCCTTGGTGCGGCCGCGCGGTGTGGTGTTGCTGCACCCGGACAGCGCGGTCGCCGGCTCTGCGCTGCTCGCCGCCGTGGTCGGCCGCGGCCTCGTGCTTTCGAGTTCGCGCTGCGGCGACTTCGCGGCGGCGCTGCGCATGCTGGCGACGGATCCCGAACTGGCGCGCATCGGCGAACGGTTGATCACGCACCGGTTCCCGGCCGAGCAGCTGGTCGATGCGTTCGCGACCGCGGGGGCGCGCGGTTGCATCAAGGCGATCGTCGAGCACGGTGGCCTCGGAACGACGGCCGGGCCCTGAGCATCGCCCTTGGTCGCGGCTGCTACTTGACGGCTGGCTCGAGGGCCGCGGCTTCGTCGCTGCGGCCGAGCGCCTGAAGGGTGGCCCGCAACGTCGCGCGCACCGAGCCGGTGTCGGCGTGCTCCCGACCGCGGGTGCGGATCAGTTCGGCCAGGGATTGCTGCAGCAGCGGCAGAGCCTCCGCATCGCGCTCGGCCTCGTGCAACCAGCGGCCCAGCGTCGCGCGACACGCGAGCGCCAGCCAGTGATCGGCCCCGAGCTGCGACTCCGTGTCGCGCAACACCGCGGTCATGTCGTCGATGGCCGCGGCCACGTCGCCGCCCTGGTTCCTGGCGCGCGCGATGTTGTTGCGGATGCCGAGCAGGTCCAGCGGCGGGCTGTTGCCGTTCGCGACCCGCGCCGCCAGGATCCCTTCGAGCTCGCGGATCGCGGTCGGCGCGTCGCCGCGCGCCAGATGCATCATCGCCAGGTTGTTGCGGGTCACCAGCGTGTGCGGGTGCAGCGCACCCAGTACCTCGGTGCGACCGGCCAGGCACTGTTCGGCGATCGGGATGGCCTCGTCGAGCCGCTCGAGGCGATGCAGCAACTGGCTGCGGTTGTTGAGCAGATTGAGGGTCGTCGTCGAGCGTGGTCCCAGTCGCCGTTCGGCGATCGGGATGATCGCCGCGACCTTGGCATCGGCGGCGGCGACAGCTCCCGACTCGGCGAGATAGAACGCCAGGTTGGCGATCGAGTCGAGGGTCGCGGAGTGCTCGGGCCCCGCTTGCGCGATGCGCAGCGCCACGACCTGCTCCATGCGCGCGACGGCAGCCTCGCGGTCGCCGCGCTGGTAGGCGATGGAGGCCAGGTTCTGGCCGACCGCGGCCTGCAGTTGTTGCGTGGCTTCGTCGACCGGCGGCGCCGCGGCCGCGATGGCGAACGCCTGCTCGGCCCCGTCCAGGTCGCCCAGGCGCAGGCGGCCGAGGCCGAGCACCATGAACACGTGGCCGACCTCGGCATCCTCGGTCCATCCGGAACGTTCGGCGAGTTGCGCCAACGGCGTCATCGCCTCGACCACCTCGCGGTAGCGGCCCTGCTGGTGCCAGATCTGGGCGCGGTTGGCGTGTGCGAAGGCCGTCATCCGGGCTGCGGGACCGAAGGTCGCGGTGGCCACCTCGATCGCCATCGTCGCCGTGCGTTCGGCGTCGGTCAGTTGGGACAGGCTCGCGTAGACCTCGGTGAGTTTGATCAGCAGGAAGCAGCGGGCATCGCCGTCGTCGAGTCGGGTCGCGAGATCGGCATCGGTGCGGCGCAGCAGATCGATGACCTTGGTCTCGGGACCGAGCCGGTTCGGCGACGCGGCGGTGACGGTCTCGGCGAAGAAGTCCATCGTCGCCTCGGCCCGGCGCTGCGCCGTGACGGCGAATTCGCGTCGGTCCTCGGCGCGCTGCCAGAGCCCGATCGCCACCAGCAGGCCGGCGACCAGCGACAGCAGCGCCAGGGCCGCGAACGCGAACGCGCCGCGGTGCCGCGACGCGCTCTTGCGCAGCAGATAGATCGTGCTGTGCCGTCGCGCCGCGATCGGTTCGCCGTCGAGGTAGCGCCGCAGCTCGGCGCCGAGTTCGGAAGCGCTCTGGTAGCGCTGCTCGGGGGACTTCTCGAGGCAGTGGGCGACGATCGTCTCGAGGTCGCTGGGAATGCGTGGGCAGTGCTGCCGCATCGGCACCGGCGTTCGTTCGACGATCGCCGCGAGCACGTCATGCAGGCCCGCGGCGGTCGGGAACGGCATCGCGCCGGTCAGCGTGCGGTAGAGCATCATGCCGAGCGACCACACGTCGCTGCGCGAGTCGATCGCGTCGGTCTGGCCGCGCGCCTGTTCGGGGCTGCACCACTGCAGCGAGCCGAGGAAGATCGCGGCGGAGCCGGCGTCGCCGCGCGTCAGTTCGTCGCGGCCGCCGTCGAGGTCCTTGGCGAGGCCGAAGTCGAGCACCTTCGGCGTGCCTTCGCGGTCGAGGCGGACGTTGCCGGGCTTGAGGTCGCGGTGCACGATGCCGCGCCGGTGCGCGCTGGCGACGCCGTCGCAGACCTTCGCCATCAGTGCCACGACGCGGTCGCGCGCCGCCGCATCGCGCTGGTTCGTGGTCCAGGCCTGCACGTCGGGTGCACGATCGATGGTCGGTCCGTCGACGAGCTCCATGACCAGGAACCGGCGACCGTCGTCGGTGGTGCCGCTGTCGAGGATGCCGACCACGTTCGGATGATCCAGGCGCGCCAACAGTTCGAGTTCGCGTTCGAAGCGACGGCGCTCGGTGCCGGCGGGCAGCGGCGGCAGCAGCTTGATCGCGACGATCCGGCCCGTGGTCGACTGGCGGCCGGTGTAGACGACACCCTGACCACCGCGGGCCAGCTCGCCGAGCTCGGTGTAACCGGCGAGGACCGGCACCATGATCGGCGCGGTCTGCCGCAGTTCGAGTTCGAGCTGCGCGTCGTCGAGGAACCAGGGATCGCTCATGGCGCGGGGGGAGGGACCGGGGCCGTGGCCCCGGCGATCAGCCTTCGTCGGCGACCTGGGCCGCGATCAGTTCGCGCAACCGGCGCATGATGCGCGACTTCGTCTGGTAGACGGAGTCGACGCTGATACCGAGCTCGCTCGCGACCGTGCGTGGGTCGCGTTGGCCGTGCGTGACGGCTTCGAAGGCGCGCAGGTCCGTGGCTCGGACCTCGTTGCGCAGCACGAGCATCGCCTGCCGCAGATGATGCTGGCGCCACTCGGCTTCCCAGGCCGCTTCGAGTTCCGGGTCGGCACTGCCTTCCGGCGCCGGCAAGCTGCCGTTGGCCACCGCATCGCGCCGGCGCAGGTGCTTGCCGATCACGCGCCCGGCGATCGTCTTCAGGAAGCCGCGGAAGCGGCCGCGTTCGCTGTCGTAGAGGAAGCGAGGCATCGCCTTGCCGAGTTCCACGAACACGTCCTGCAGCACGTCCTCGGCATCCGCTCCGACACAGCCGCGACGGCGCGCCACGCCGAGGATCAGGTCGCGATAGCGGGCGAAGCACGCGTCCCAGGCCGCCTCGTCGTCGCCGCGGGAGAGGCGGGCGAGCAGGCTCGCATGCGTCGACAGCGAATTCACCCGAGCAATCTATCACCACGATCGGGATCGTCGCGGTGCCGGTGGGTGCGGGGGATGGCGTCGACATCGGAGGTGGTTGGCCGCAGTGAGGTGGATCGCACGGGTCGGGCCGATGGCAACGGCTGCAGGCGGCGCGGTGAGGACTACGGCCGCACGAGTCCTCGATAGAGCCGGGTCAGGTTGCCGAAGTTGCCGCCGGCGGTCGGGAAGGTCAGCGTCTGGAAGCCGGCGATCGCGCCGACCAGCGCCGGGTCGTTGGTGAGCGGCAGCGGCAACGGCGTGCCGGTCGGCACCAGGAACGGCACCAGCAGCACGGCCACGTCGCCGACCAACAGCACGCCGTACGGGTTGATCGGGGCGACTCCGTCGAGCACACCCCAGGCCCAGAACGACAGCCCCGGCTGACCATCGACCTGGAACGTGATGGTGGAGCCCGGTCGCGGGGTGCCGGTCACGCTCATGCTCCACACCTGCCGTTCGAAGGCGCCCATGTCGGGCAGCGCGATGCCGTTCAGCAGGTGGTCGGTGACGCGTGAGTTCTCGTCGTGGTCCTTGATCGCGAGCACGCCGAAGACGAGGTCGGCCGCGCCGAGACACGGCGAGCCGGCGAGCAGATGGAGGTCGCCCGTGGCTTGGGAGACGAACTGCGGATCGACGTCGAGGTTGCCGGTGCCGCCGCTGAAACCGCAGCTCGAGAACACCTGCGCACCGGGGAAGTTCGTGAAGTTGGTCGCGTTGCCGCGGCTGATCGAGTTGACGACCGTGCCGGCGTAGGTCGTGTCGCGCCGGATGCCGGTGCCGTTGCTCGCCGCGGTGGCGTGCACCAGGTTGAAGTTGCCGCCGGTCAGATGGAAGCCGTCGCTGCCATTGCTCCATGCCACCAGGTTGGTCGCCAGGCTGGCCCCGGACAGCACGAAGCCGCGGCCGAAGCAGCGGTCGACGCGGACCGCGCGCAGGCTCGCTTGCGGGTTGCTGCAGGTGAGGCCGGGCTGGAAGTTCGCGCCACCGAAGCGCACCACGACGTTCTCGAGCTGGCACGGCTGCGAACCCGCGATCGTCACTCCGAACCACGACGTCGGGCTGCCGCCACTCGCCCCGTTGCCGTTGCTGTCGCCGGCGACACTGTCGTCGGCGAAGTCGGTGAACACGATCGGCTCATAGCTGGTGCCGAGCCACTGCGCGCTGCCGTTGACGGTGATCAGCTGGGCACTGCGCACCTTCCAGGCCACGCCTTGTTCGATGATCAAGGTCGCGGCCGGGGCGACGACGATGCTGGCATCGAGCACGATCACGCCGTTGATCTGCGAGGCGGAGCCGATCCGCAGCGAGCTGGCGACGTTGCCGGTCGTCACCTGCAGGAAGTTGCCGGTGCCACCCTGGTTGCCGGTCGCGGTGTTGTTGGTGAGGCCGGGCAGTGCATCGATCGGGGCATTCGCGATCGCCAGACCACCGTTGTTGGTGAACACGCAGTTGGTCACCGTGGGCCGCGAGTTGCTGTTCAGGTCCATGCCGTGCGAGAAGTTGTCGCGGATCACGCAGTTCCGCAGCGTCGGCGACGCGCTGTTCAGCTCGATGTTGGAGACGAAGTTGGCGCCGCCGTAGCGCACGTCGGCGTGGTCCAGGATGCTGCCGTTCGCGGTCGAGGCGAACACGATGCCGAACCAGGAGGTCCAGGTGCCGCTGGAGGCGCCGTTGCCGTTGGTGTCGCCGCCGGCGCTGTCGTCGGCGAAGTCGGTGAACACCACCGGGCTGCCGGCGATGCCGTTGGTGCGCAAGGTGCCGGCCACTTTGACGGTGTGCGCGCTGCGGAACTTGACGATCGTGCCCGCCTGCAGCGTGAAGGTTCGGTTGGCGGCGATGTCCAGGTCGGCATCGGTGACCAACACGCCGTTGACGAGGTTGGCCGGCCCGAGCGTCAGGTTCTGGGCAATGGCCCCGTCGACGACCTGCGCGTAGTTGCCGGTCCCGCCCTGATTGCCGGTCGCGGCGTTGCCGTTCCAGTTCGCCATCGCCGCGAGCGGCACGTTGGCGACGGCCAGGTTGCCGTTGTCGGTGAACGTGCAATTGGTGACCGTCGGTCGCGAGTTGCCGTTGAGGTCCATGCCGTGCGAGAAGTTGTTCCGCACGACACAGTTGGTGAACGTCGCATTGCAGCCGTTCAGCTCGAGGTTCGACACGAAGCTGGCGCCGCCGTAACGCACATCGGCGTGGTTCAGGATGCTGCCGCTCGCGGTCGAGGCGAACACGATGCCGAACCAGGAGGTCGGGCTGCCGATGCTGGCGCCGTTGCCGTTGGTGTCACCGCCGGCACTGTCGTCGGCGAAGTCGGTGAACACCACCGGGCTGCCGGCGATGCCGTTGGTGCGCAGCGTGCCGGCCACGTTGACGGTGTGCCCGCTGCGGAACTTGACGATCGTGCCAGCCTGCAGCGTGAAGGTGCGGTTGGCGGCGACGTCCAGGTCGGCATCGGTGACCAGCACGCCATTGATGGCATTGGCGGGGCCCAGCGTCAGGTTCTGGGTGATGCTGCCGTCGACGATCTGCGCGAAGTTGCCGGAGCCGGCCTGGTTGCCGGTCGCGGTGTTGCCGTTCCAGGTGACCAGCGCGGCGAGCGGCGCGTTGGCGACGGCGAGGCCGCCGTTGGCGGTGAACGCGCAGTTGGTGACCGTCGGCCGCGAACTGCCGTTGAGGTCCATGCCGTGCGAGAAGTTGTTGCGCACGACGCAGCCGCTGAAGGTCGCGTTGCAGCCGTTCAGTTCGAGGTTCGACACGAAGTTGGCGCCGCCGTAGCGGATGTCGGCGCGCGTCAGGCTGCTGCCGCTCGCGGTGGCGTTCATGACGATGCCGTACCAGCCGGTCGCGCTGCCGGTGCTCGCACCGTTGCCGTTGGTGTCCCCGCCGGCGCTGTCGTCCTGGATGTGGGTGAAGATCACCGGGTTCGCAGCCGTGCCGTTTGTCACCAGCGTGCCGTCGACGGTGAACGTGTGACCGCTGAGCTTGATGATCACGCCGGCGGGCAGGGTCAGCGTCTGGCCCACGGCGATGCTGATGTCCGTCGTGGTGTGGTAGACGCCGGGTGCGAGGGTGCCGCCGAGAGTTCCGGACAACGGCGTTTGTGCGGAGAGGGCGGCGGTGAGGCCGGCCAGGATCGGGAGCGGGCGCAGCAGTGAGGATCGGGGTGTCATGGCGATGGCGCGAGCGGTCGACCTCCGCGGGGTGCGAGAGGTGCTGTTTGCTGCCCATTGCCGGCCCGGCGGCGCGTCTGACGAAATGGACTCGAAATCTCGAATGCGCCGCGGCGACAAGGGGCCGCAGCTCGCTGCGCCGGGCTCGCTGGGTTCAGGCCTGAGTCAGCGTGCAGTGCGCGCCAGCACGCGGCCGGCCATCGCCTCGCCCTGCTGCCCGCCATCGACCGCGAGCACGCCGTTCACGACCAGGTACTGCACCCCTTCGGCATAGCGCTGCGGCTCGAGCCAGGTCGCGCGATCGGTGAAGTGCTCCGGATCGAACGCCACCATGCTGGCCAGCTTGCCGGCTTCGATGACCCCGCGGTCGGGCAGCCGCAGCACCCGCGCCGGCATCGCCGTCATCTTGTGCACCATCGCCTCGAGCGACAGCGTGCGCAGCTCGCGCACGTAGCGGCGGAACGCGCGCGGGAACGCGCCGAACGAACGCGGATGCCCGGTGCGGCCGCTCGCCACCGTGCCGCTGCCGTCGGAAGCGACCAGGCACCACGGCTGCTGCAGGATGCGATCCATGTCGGCGGTCGCGATGCCGAAGCCCAGGATCGACACCGAGCCGCGCGTCAGCAGTTCGCAGGCGAGCTCGAACGGCTGCTGGCCGCGTTCGCGCGCGACCTCGTCGATGCGCCGGCCGAGCAGCGCACGATCGGCGGCGCCGAGCCCGTTCGCGAGCATCAGCGTGCCCCAGCCGCCGTTGGCGGCCACCGACTGCTCGGTCTCGGCCCGCATGCGCTCGCGTTCGGCGGCATCCTGCAGCCGCTTGGTGAACTGCCCGCCCTCCTTGGCCCAGCCCGGGAAGTTGGTGGCGAGGCTCGTCGACCACGCCTCGTACGGATACGCGTCGCACCAGACGTCGATGCCGGCCGCGCGCGCCGCGTCGATACGCGCCAGCAGCGCTTCGAGCTTGGGCCAGTTCGGCTGGCCACCGATCTTCAGGTGCGAGATCAGCAGCGACGCACCCGAGTCGCGCGCGATCGCGATCGCCTCGTCGACGGCCTCGAGCACGGTGTCGTCCTCGTTGCGGATGTGGGTGACGTAGGGCCGGTCGAACTCGGCGGCGATCTTGCACAGCGCGACCAGTTCGTCGGTCGGCGCCATGTTGCCGGGGAAGTACTCGAGCCCGGACGACAGCCCGAGTGCGCCCTGTTCGAACGCGGTCGCCAGCAGCTGCTGCATCGCCCGCAGTTCGTCGGCGGTGGCTGGGCGGCCGACCGGACCGAGCACGTGCCGGCGCACCGTGCCGTGGCCGAGGTAGCTGCCGATGTCGATCGCGATCGGGCCGTGCTGCGCGCGCCACGCGGCGAAGTCCGCGCAGCTGCGAGCCTCGGCGTCGGCGCCGTTCGCCGGTCGCTCGGGGAATGCCGAGCCACCGTCCGGCCCGGTCACGTCGGTGGTCACGCCCTGCAGCACCTTGCTGGTCGCGCGCGGCTGGCGGCGCAGGTCGGTGTGCGCGTGCGCGTCGACGAAACCGGGGGCCACCACGAGCCCGCGCACGTCGAGCACCCGCGGCGCCGCGGCCGCGGTCAGGTCGCCGATCGCGACGATTCGATCGCCGCTCAGCCCGACGTCCGCGCGCCGCGGTGGGGCGCCGGTGCCGTCGACCAGCGTGCCGCCGCGCAGCAGCAGGTCGAACGGGGCCCGCGACGGTGTGGTGGCACAGCCACCGAGCAATGGCAACGGCGCCGCAGCGGCCGCTGCGAGCGAATGGCGGACGAAGGTGCGCCGGCTGATGGCGGTTGGCATGGCGTCGCCAGTGTGCGCCGCCGTGACGCGGCCCGCCAGCGCGCGACCGCCCGGTTCGCTCGGCGTTCGCCGGGGCCGTATGGTTGGCGGGATGCGCAGGACCGCGGTCGTCTTCACCGACAGCTTCTTCCAGACTCCCGACGCGAAGACCGCGCACGGCCTCGTGCGCGGCCCGAGCCGATTCGAGGTGCTGGCGCTGATCGACCGCCAGGGGGCCGGGCGCGATGCCGGCGAACTGCTCGACGGCAAGCACCGCGGCATCCCGGTCTTCGCCGATCTGGCGGCGATGCAGCGTGGCCTGCCGCGGCGGCCGGACTGTTTCGTGATCGGCGTGGCGACGTCCGGTGGCGTGCTGCCGCCGTCGATGCGACCGCTGATCCTCGCCGCGATCGGGGCCGGCCTCGACGTCGTCAACGGCCTGCACGAGTTCCTCGCCGACGACCAGGAGATCGCGGCCGCCGCGCAACGCCACGGCGTGCAGCTGATCGACGTGCGCCGACCGCGGCCGCGCCGCGAACTGCACTTCTGGACCGGTGCGATCCGCCAGGTGCGGGCGCCGCGCATCGCCGTGCTCGGCACCGACTGTGCGCTCGGCAAGCGCACCACCTGCCACGTGCTCGCCGATGCGTGCCGGCGCGCGGGGCTGCAGCCGGCGATCGTCGCCACCGGCCAGACCGGCTGGCTGCAGGGCATCCCGCACGGCTTCGTGCTCGACAGCACGCCGAACGACTTCGTCAGCGGCGAACTCGAACACGCGATCGTGCAGTGCGACCGCGAGCTGTCGCCCGACGTGATCTTTCTCGAGGGCCAGTCCGCGCTGCGCAACCCGTCCGGGCCGTGCGGCGCGGAACTGGTGCTGTCCGGCGAGGCGCGCGGCGTGATCCTGCAGCACGCGCCGGCGCGGCACTGCTACGAGGACCAGGAGCATCTCGGCAACGTGATCCCGCCGGTGACCGACGAGATCGCGCTGCTTGGCTACTACAAGACGCGCGTGCTCGGGCTGTCGCTGAACCACCACGACCTGCCCGCCGAACGGCGGGAGGGGGCCCGCGCCGAGCTGCAGCGGGCAACCGGGCTCACCGCGGTCTACCCGCTGCTCGAGGGCGCCGACGCGCTGGTGCCGGCGATCCGCGCCTACCTGCAGGAGCAGCGGCGGTGAGGATCACCGCGGTCGCGCTGCGCACCGAGAGCGTGCCGCTCTCGCGTCCATATGCGGTCGCCAACCACGCCACCGACACCGCGGCGATGGTGCTGCTGCGCCTCGACACCGACGGGCCGTACATCGGCCTCGGTGCGGCGACGCCCGAACCCGAGGTCAACGGCGACACGCACACCGAAGCGGCGGCGCAGTTGGGCGAGGTGCTCGAGGCGCTGCGCGGCCGCGAGGTCGCACCACCCGAGCGCTTCGACGACGTGCTGCGCCGTCTACGTTCGCCGGGGGCCCGCATGGCGCTCGACATCGCGCTGCACGATCTGTGGGCTCGAGCCGCCGGCCAGCCGCTGTGCGAACTGCTCGGCCGGGTGCACCGGGAGCTGCCGACCTCGGTGACGATCGGTATCGGCGACGTCGCGGCGACGCTGACCGAGGCCGCGGAATACCTCGGGCGCGGCTTCACGGTGTTGAAGGTCAAGATCGGCCAGGACCTCGAGCTCGACGTCGAGCGGCTGTCGCGCCTGCGCGAACGGGTCGGTCGTGGCATCACGATCCGCGTCGACGGCAACATCGGCTATCGACCGCCGCAGCTGCTCGCGCTGCTGCGCGCGACCACCGCGCTCGACCTGGAACTGATCGAGCAACCGCTGCCGCCCGAGCTGGTCGCTGCGCAGCGCCTGCTGCCGGCGGCGCTGGTCGACACGCTGATGGCCGACGAGAGCCTGCACGACGCCGCCGATGCGCGCGAACTGGCCCGGGCGCCGCGCCCGTTCGGTCTGTTCAACGTCAAGCTGGTGAAGTGCGGTGGCATCGCCGCGGCGCGCGACATCGCGGCGATCGCGCAGCAGGCCGGCATCGGCCTGATGTGGGGCTGCATGGACGACAGCCGGATCGCGATCGCGGCCGCGCTGCACGCGGCGCTGGCGTGCCCGGCGACACGCTATCTCGACCTCGACGGCCACCTCGATCTGTCGCGCGACTTCGCGACCGGCGGTTTCGTGCTCGAGCGCGGCGTGCTGAGCCCACTCGATCGGCCGGGGCTCGGTCTCGAACCGCTGCCGGCGGGCTGAGCACGGCGGCCGCCGACCTCCCCAGCGCCGCCGCCCACCCTATCCACGGCGGACATCTCGGTGCCCCCGAACAACCGCGGTATCGGCGGCGGCGAGGACTGCGGCAGCGGGCGGACGGGAAGGTATTGTGCTGCGATCGCCAGCGGGCACTTCCTTCCTGGCTGGGGTGCCAGGGGTGGAAGGCCGTGGGGCGCCGACTCCTTGTGCAAGTGTCACTAATCGCGACTTCATGAAACTCCGTCACAAGGTGCTCATGGCCTGCGGCACTGTCGCGCTTGCATGCGTTACGTGCACCGTAGCCTGGACCGCGCTTGGCATACCGAACTCTCGAACTCACCTGTCGGCTGCCGCCGAGAAGGCAGCGAAGAGCGAACCGGTGGTCGAAGCCCTCTACCGCTACCGAAGCACGCACGGCTTGTTCCCGGTGGTGATCGGCGATCTCGTCCCAACGTTCCTCTCGGCGGCAGACGCCGAGCAATGGCACCTCGACTGGCTTCCCTACGTCTGGTCGCTATCCACGTACGCCAATGCCGACGGTCATGCATGCGTCATTCGGTTCACGTCACACGAGGCTGCCACCCCGAGGCCACGCTGGCAGTGGCAAGCGTCACGCGACGATGGCGGCTACCTGGAAGTACCCGTCGACATCGCGCGCATCGAAGCCAAGTGGCCGCGTGCTGGGGCGTCCGCAACAGTACGGGAGTTCGAACGGCGGGTCGCTACCGCCTCATCGGAGCCGTACCCAGGTTTGGCTGACCACTACCAGGGAGAGGTCAGCTACCTTCTCGATCAGGGCCTGCACGAGGAGGCGGAGGCGAAGTGCATCGAGATGCGAGATAGTGGGCTGAAGCCGGCGTGGGCGGAGAGAGCCTTGGCGCTCGCTCGGCTGTCGCTTCGGGACGGCGCAATGGCTACACCGGAACTGCGCCGCTGGGCCGAGGGCAATCCGTCGTTCGCGAGCTTTAGCTACTTGGCCGATCTCTATCGCGACATGGGGCAGAACGCTTCTGCGATTGAGGCGTTGCGCCGTGCTACGCAGCAGGCTGCGATAGGTGACACGCTCACTTACGTCGAGGAGGCACTCTTCTACTGGACCGCGGTCATGGCGTACGACCTCGACGAGTTCGATTTGACCATCACGATCTGTGACTACTGGCAACACTTCAGCCAAGCACAAGGCAACGGCGAGGCCAGCTACTACGTGATCAGAGCTGCTGCCAACGTCGCCGCCGGTCGCTTCGACCAAGCGCGAGCGGATGCGACCGCCGCCGACTCGCGCCGAAACCTCTGGGCTGGCGATCCAGGCCCAGTTCGCCAAGCCGCGACAGCAGGAGACCAAGCGTGGCGCGCGAGCTTTCCAGCGAACGACCTCCGCATCGCCATCACGTACAACTGAGTACGGCGGCCGCCGGCTGTCCGCTCCTGCGACATCGGCTCAGCATCCGCCCATGCCACGGCCGATAGCGCCCGCATGCGTCGGTTCCGGTTCCGCCTGGCTCCCCTGTTGCGACTGCGCGCCCAGTTCGAGCGCGCCTCGCGCCGTGAGCTGGCGGCCGCGATGGGCGTGCTGGCGGGCATCGACCAGAAGCTCGCGGCGGCGGCGCAGGGGCTGCGCGAGTGCGCCGAGCAGGGGGCCCGGCCGGATGCCGTGGGGCAGCTCGCCAAGGCGCTCGAGAACGGGCTGCGGCGCCACCACTGGCGGCTGCAGAAGCAACTGAAGGAAGCGCAGCAGCGGCTCGACGTCGTGCGCGCCGACTACACGCAGAAGCAGAAGGACCTGCGCACGCTGCAGAAGCTGCGCGATCAGCAGCGTGAGGCCTGGCGACAGGACGCGCTGCGGGCCGAACAGGCCGAATTGGACGAACTCAGCTCGCTGGCCCGCGCTGCCGCGGCCGCGTCGGAAGGAGAGGAACCACGATGATCGGATTGCTCGTCAAGCTCGTGTTGGGCGTCGTGCTGTTCGCCGGTTCGCTGGTCGGCGGTCTCGCCGCCACCGGGCGGCTCAACCACGAAGGCACCGCGAACATCCCGCTGCTGAACTCGTTCTTCCCGGCCCCGCCGCCGCCGGCGGAGGGCGAGGCCGGGGCACACGGCGACGCGGCCGCGGGTGCCGACGGTCACGCGGCGGATGCCGCGCACGGCAAGGACGACGGCCACGCGCCGGCCGATGCGCATGCGGCCCCGGCGGGTGAGGGCAAGGCGCCGGCGAAGGATGCGGCGCACGGCGCCGCCGAGCCCGCGGGCGACGAACAGGAGCCGAAGCCCAACGAGGCCAAACCGGCCCCGGGACCGCGCAACCAGAAGGTCGGTCGATCGCTGAACGAGCCCGAGAAGCCGGCCGGCGGTGGTGGTCACGGCGAGGCGCCGGCGGCGGAAGGGCACGGCGAACCGAGCCCGGCCCCCGGTCACGGCGAGAGCGAGCCGAAGAAGCCGGACCACCACGAGAAGCCGAAGCCGAAGACCGAACCGGCCTCGCCCGAGGGCGACTTCCAGAAGCTGCAGCAGTCGCTGCAGGGCAAGGGCCAGTACCAGCCCGGCGAGTACTACCGCTTCGACGGCATGCCGGCCGGCCTGACCCCCGAACAGATCAACGAGGCCTGGCAGCGCGTGCAGGGCCTGATGGCCGACATCGAGAAGCGGCGCATTGCGCTCGAGCTGCGCGAGCAGGCGCTCGAGGAGCGCGAGAGCGACATCAGTCGCCGTCAGGCCGCGCTCGGCAAGGAACGCGTCGAGCTCGAACAGATGCAGCGCCAGCTCGACGCCAAGATCCAGAAGTTCCAGGAGCAGGTGAAGCTGGTCCGCAACGACGAGGCGGCGGCGCTCAAGCGCAACGCGCAG
>JALORC010000138.1 GCA_025459175.1 Planctomycetota bacterium
ACGCCGAACAATACGCTGTTCGAGACCTACGCCGCGCTCGGCTTCGACATGCCGCTGAAGTCGCTGCACATGATCCCGAACACCCCGGGTTGGGCCTACTCGACAACGCCGTGGAGCGGATGCGTGACGGTGTTCGATCTTGGCAGGGGCTGCTACCGGGCTGTCAGCGCGCTCTACGAGTTCTTCACCCCCGCGGCGACCAATGATCTGAGTGGCCGCACCATCACCATGTTGCGGCAACCAGATGGCTACCTGATGCTGGACAGCATACCCGGCGTCTACGTCACGCCCTCGGGCACGGCACAGGTCATCGTCGCAGGTGACGACGTCGTCAGCCCGGCCCTGCCGCTGTCGGCACCGATGCCGATTGCCGGTGGGTCGACCACCAGCATCGTCGTCAGCAGCAACGGCGTCATCTCCCTCGCCGGCACGGGCATCGGCAACGCACGACTCCCGGTCGTCGCCGATTTCCTCGGCTGGGCGCAGACCTCGGTCTGCTGCTGGCACGACTACAACAACACCATTCCCGGCAGCGGCGCGGTCAAGTTCGAGGAAGTCGGTGGCATCGCTTACGTCACGTGGGACGGTGTCTACAGCCACACCACGACCGCGCCCGACACGGTGCAGTTCCAGCTGAACCTCAACACCGGCGACATCACGATCGTGTTCCAGTCGCTGGCCGCGGCCGGCAACCCCTACCTGGTCGGCTACTCGGTTGGCGGCAACTCCTTCAACTACCCCCCGACTGATCTGTCGACTGCGCTGGGGGCCCCGGTGTCGATCCGCGACGTCGCGAGCCGCCTACTGAGCCTGGCTGGCAACGGTCTGCCATACCTCGGCAACGCGGGCTTCGCGCTCGATGTCATGGACGTGCCGAACCTGGTTCCGCTGGCGTTCGTGTTCTTCGGTTCGGGTCAGCTCCCGGGTATCGACCTCGGCTTCATCGGCGCCGGTGGTTGCTCGGCATACACCACCGCCGATCTCGGCGCCGTGACGGTCCCGGTCGCCGGCACCACCGCCACCCTTTTGTTCCCGATCCCGAACAACCCGGCCTTCATCGGCGTGACCCTGACCGCGCAGGGCGCGGCCTTCACGACCCTGAACACGCTGGGCTTGGTGACGTCGAATGGCGTCGAGTTCACGATCGGCGGCTGATCAACGACTGACCAGCTGAACACCGCGTCGAGCAGTTCGCCACCGAGCGCACCCGAAGAAACATCAAGCTGCGCGAGGTCAACGGCACCGGTGCCATCCCGTCGATGGTTTTCGTGCTGCCGCCAGAGGAACAGGCTTCTTCGGTTCTTCCGCAGCGGCGCACGCCGAGGCCCGGGGCCATGCCGCGCCGACGTAGACCAACGAGCCGCAGGTCAGTTCGCGACCAAGCGCTGCAGCGCGACCAGGCGGGGATTGCGTGCATCGGCACCGGCCGCCAGCGCGCGACGCAGGCTCTCGCGCGCCAGATCGGCATGGCCGGTCTGCAGCTCGGCGAACGCGAGGTTCGCGTGCAGCTCCGGTGGCGCCGACGGATCGGCGACGCTGCGCAGCAGCTCCCGCGCCGCCTCGACCTCGCCGAGCACCAGCATCGCCGCGCCGAGATTGGCGGCGGTCATGGTCGTTTTGCTCTTGTCGTGCGCGGCCTCGAAGTAGCGCTTCGCCGCGAACGGCGAGCCGGCGCCGAGCTCGAGCGCCCCGCGGGCGCTGAGCGCGACGACGTCGTCGTTGCCCTGGTCGACGGCGCGATCGAGCAGCACCCGCGCGCGAGCGCGTTCGCCGCGGCGATCGTGCAGCACGCCGGCGCCGACCAGTGCCTCGAGCCGGTGCGGGTCGAGCAACAGGGCCCGCTCGAGCAGCGCCAGCGCCGCCTGCGGATCCCCCTTCGCGAGTTCCTGATCGGCGCGCACCAGCAGGTGGTTGGCGAGGCCGGAGCGCGTCACCGTGGTGCCCTGCTCGGGCGGCAACGGCGCCGGCAGCGGATCGGGCAATCGAACCGCGGGACCGACCGCGGCCTGGGCCTCCCCCTGCAGCGAGCCGCCGGACCAGTCCTCGGGCCGATAGCCGTCGAGGCGGATCGGGTTCCACTGGAAGCCGCTGCGCAGCTGCACCAGGCGATGCGCGCCGCGCTGCACCTCCTCGCTGATCCAGGTGTCGTCGAGCACGCGCGGCACCAGCACGATCATCAGCTCGACCTCGTCGCGCTCCTGCACCGTGTTCGAGAACGCCTGCCCGAGCCACGGGATGTCCATCAGGAACGGGATGCCCTGCCGCGACTCACTCTTGCGCGTGCTGCGGAGGCCACCGAGCGCGATCGCCTGCCCGTCGGCGACCCGCACCGTCGTCGTCGCGAGCCGCTCGCTGAGGATCGGCACGGTGACGAACCCGTCGGGCGTCACCACGGTGCCGATCTGCTCGCGCACCGACGGCGTGATCGACACCGACAGCAGCCCGTCCTCGCCGATCAGCGGCCGCACCGACAACAGCACGCCGGTCTGCACGAACTCGACGCTGAACTCGGTGCGGGCGATGCCTTCCTGCGTGACGATCTCGCGGCGGATGAACGGCACCTGGTCGGTCACCGCGATGTTCGCCAACTGGTTGTTGAGCGTCGAGACGCGCGGGCTGCTGAGCACCCGCACCTGCCCCTGACTCTGCAACGCGTCCACCACCAGCGAGAAGTCGCCACCGTCGAGGATGCCGAACGACAGCGCGGTGCCGCCCGAGGCCGCGGTCTGCGAGACCACGCCACCACCGGCGGCCAGCCCGGTCTTGTTGCTGTTGAACAGCCCTGGCAGCAGCGACCAGTTGACGCCGAGGCTGTACTCGTCGTTCAACCGCACCTCGAGCACGCGCGCCTCGAGCGACACCTGCTTGTTGGCGCGCCCCATCGTCGCACCGACGATCTCGCGCAGCCGCCGCACCGCGCTCGGTCGCGCCTCGACGTGGATCGCCGACGCGGTGCGGTTGATGACGAACGTGCCGTCCTGGCCGAGCACCGTCGGCAGACTCTCCTCGAGCTCGTCCCAGAAGCTGACCTGCATCGCGCCGCCACCGCCGCCGCCGCCGGCGCCACCGCCGCCGTTCTGGCCGCCGCCCTGACCGCCACCCTGGCCACCGCCGCCGGCACCCTGCCCCATGCCGGCCTGCCCACCCATCGCGGCATCCATCAGGTCGACGGCGATCGTCTCCTGCACCCGGCCGCGGATGCGCAGGAAGCTGCCATCCCATTCGTAGCCGAGGTCGAGACTGTCGAGCAACGCCTCGAAGGTCTCCTCGACCGTCGAACGCTTGATGTCGAACGTGCACTCGGTGGCCTGCACGGCCGGGTCGACGACCAGGTTGATGTCGCTGTCCTTGAACAGCGCCAACAGCACGTCGCCGAGCGGCGTGGCGCGCGCCTGCAGCGCCTCCATCGGCCGACCCGGCGCAGCACCCGCGCCGGCCCGCACCGACAGTGGCGGCATCGGCACCACGAGCATCGGCTGGAACGTCGGCCCGGCGGCCCCCTCCAGATGGTCCAGGCGCGGCGGCGACGCGCTGTCGGGCGTCGCACAAGCGGTCGCGGCCACCATGGCTGCCACGAGCGAGAGAGAACGGGATACCTGATTCACTTGCCTGTCTCCTTCTGCACCGATTCGTCCGACTTCGCCGCGTCCCCGGCGGCCTCGCCGCCACCCGGAACCCCACCACCCTCCGTCTTCTCCGCCGCGCGCGCCGCGACCTCGGCGCGGAACTCGCGCGGCACCGGACCGTCGAGGTCGTAGGTCAGGCGCCGTCCACTCCACGTCACCGTGACCAGACCGCGTTCGATGCCGGTGACCTTGGCCTGCTGCACGCTGTCCCCGACGCCGACCACCTGCCCACCGAGCACCGCGCGGCGCGCGTTCTCGCTGACCATCACCACGCCGAGCCGCAGCTGCGGCGGGTCGTCGCCGACCCACCGGCCCACCGGCGCGTCGGTCTCGCCCGCCGGCGCCGCCCACGAGGTCGGGAACTCGAACACCGTGAACGCGCAGCGCACTTCGTCGCGGGGGTCCCACGAGCCGTGCACCGCCAACAGGTCCTTCCACGGCTCGGGCCCGACCGCCGCCGTGTCGGCGGCGACCAGCGCCGCGGGATCGGCATCGGCCGGTCCGCTGGCGGCCGGGCCGGCACCTTGCCCACGCGGCCACAGCGACACGGCAGCGACCGCGACACTGCCGGCGAACATCAGGACAGCGGGCAGCGCCGAACGCGCCTTGCGGGTTTGCTTGCGTTTCATCGCCCGCCTCCCTGATGCCACGTGGCGATGCCGAGCTCGAAGTACACCTCGTCGTCGCCACCGGGCATCACGCGGCCGTTCTCGACCACCACGAGGCGCGCATTGCCCTCCGCCGCGGCCAGGAACGCACAGGTCGGTCCCGGCCGACCGCGACCGGTCAGCAGGAACGTCTGCCGCCCGCGGGTGTTCGACGGCAGCACCTTGAGGTCCTCGACGGTGATGCCGGAACGATCGCCGAGCTGCTGCAGCAACTGCATGTTGGCGGCGACATCGGGGCCGGGCTGCAGCTCCCAGGTCGAGAGCGACGGCAGCGGCGACGGCTCCTGCCGCTCGCGCTGTCGCTCGACCTCGCGCTGCAGTTCCTGGCCCCTGGTCTGCTCGATCAACAGCGTCGCCTCGGCGTGCTGTCGCGCGAAGTGAGCCACACCGGCGGCACAGGCCTGCAGCAGGACCAGACCGGCGACGAGCCAGGTCATGGACTTCTTGCGGTCGCGCTTCACGAGTTCCTCCACGTCATGCCGAGCTTGAAGCGGTAGCAGTTGCGCTGCCGGGCCACCTCGTTGATCTCGTCCTCACCACCGAGCACCAGGTACGGCAGCTTGCCGAGCCGTTCCGAGAACGCCGCGATCGAGGCCAGCGCCTCCTGGCGCGAACGCCCCTGCACGATTCCGACCACCAGGATGCGCTCGGTGCTGGTGAACTTCAGCTCCTCGAGGTGCAGCTCCTTGCCGGCGCTGTTGCTGATCTCGGCCAGCAGCCGGCTGACCGGTCGCCGCGTCGACAGCGCCGTGCGCAGCCGCTCGGCCCGTCCCTCGACGTCGTCGACGAGCTGCCCGACCGCCGCCGGTTCGACACCTTCCGCGGCGAGCGAAGCCGACAGCTCCGCCAGCTCGCCGTCGAGTTCGGTGCGCACGACCTGGGTCCGCATCAGCTCGGAGCAGTCGACCAACGCGCTCCAGCTGCACAGGGCACCGACCGCCAGCGCCGCCGCCAGCGACACCAGGCGCTGCCCGGTCCACGGCAGCTGCAGCCGCGGTGGTTCCGTCAACGACAGCACGGGCTCGTCCGCCGCGAGGCGGGCGAGCAGCATGCCGACGCCGAGGCTCGGCATCGGCAGCGAGTCGGTCGCCAGCCGGAACGGCACCCCGGCCCGTTCCACCTGCGTCAGCTCGTCGGTCTGCAGCATCGACAGGGCGTCGTCGTCGACGCCGGCGCGTGTGCCGAGCAACAACGAGGAGGGCAGCGGTTGCCTGGTCTCGCGCAACCAGTCGAACGTGCGCGGCAGCTCCATCGCGAACTGCGTCGCCAGCGCCGCCGGGTTGGTCTCGCCGGCACCGCCGATCAGGAAGCGCCGCACCTGCACCGGGCTCTGCGCGTCGCACAACACGAACCGCGCCCGGCCGGCATTGCACTCGAGCACGGCGGTGGCGCGACCGTCGGTCGCGTTCGCCGCGAGAGCCAGCAGCGACTCCATCGAGTAGAGCCCGAGCACCGCGATCCCCGCGGCGGTGAAGGCCTCCTGCAGCGGTTCGAACACGCTGCGCGCGAGGGCCGTGGTGCCGAGCACCATGCGCCCACCCGGCAGCCGCCGCAGCACCCGCGTCGACACCATCACGTCGGCCGCCGACTGCATGCCGCACAAACGCTGCGCCTCGCGGACCACGTAGGCCACCGCGTCGCCGGGGCTGGTGCGCGGCAACTGGCTGGTGAAGTGCTGCATGCGCCGCTCGCCGAGCACCACGTGCACCGCGTCGACACCTTGCAGTGCCTCTTCCTGCAGCGCCCGCAGCGCGTTGGCGAGCGTCTCGCGGCCGAGGTCCGGCAGCGGCACCCGCGCCGAACGCAGCACCCGCGGCTGGTCGCCGTCGGCCGCGCCGGTGACGACGGCGAGCGACCCTTCTTCGATCTCGACGATGGTCGATGCTTGCATGGCAGTCTCAGAGCGTGATGTCGTCGCCGTTGCCGAGCACCCGATCGGGCCCGGCACTGGTCAGGGTGTGGGTGGTGGCGTTCCAGTCGAACACCGTGCCGAAGCCGTCGCGGTCGTGGTCGGCAGCGAGGCCGATGGCCGCGCGCAGCGTCGGCCATGGTCCGGCGACCGAGCCGCCGGACTCGATGTGGTCCGCCAGCAGCTCGACGATCAACCGCAGCCGCATCCACGTGCGGCGCAGTCCCGGCACCGCGGCGTGGACCTGCAAGACGAACTCCTCGGCCGTGGCCCCTTCGTCGGTGCCGTTCTCGCCGCGGCTGTACACGGTGGCGATGCCGTTCGGGACGTCGATCGTGTAGACGTAGTCCTGGCCGCCTCCGAACGCGTCCTGCACCGCGGTGCCGCGCACCCCCGGTTGCAGGTGCACGCCGTAGAAGCCGGCCGTGCGCAGCGTCGCCGGGAACGCGGCGCGGTCGAACCAGTGCGCCTCCAGGGCGGTGCCGAGCTCGGCCAGTTCGCGCTGCACTTCCTGGCGTCGATCGGCGTCGACCACCGCGCCGGCCAACGGCACGGCGGTGGCGATCATCAGGCCGAGCACGGCGAGTACGACCATCAGTTCGATCAGCGTGAAGCCGCGCGCCGCGGGCCTTCGTCGTTCACATGTCGTCATCGGTCCCCCTCCGGCGATCGCTGCCGGTCGCCACCATGCCGAGCACCGGATCGGCGACCAGGCGCCGGCCGCTGCCGTCGAACATCTTCGTGTCGATCGAGCCGATCCGCGAAGCGAGGCCGGCGGCGCCGGTCAGCGCGACCGGCAGCGGCGGACAGGCATGCAGCGACGTGAGCGCGGCGATCACCGCCGCCGCGTCGTTGCGGCGCACGGTCAGGGCCGCCCGCGCAGCGGCGTCGGCGGTGAGCCACTCTCGTCGCACCACGGCCGCGTCGCGCAGCGCCGAACGCATCGCCGTCTGCTCGGCCGCGCTCATCGTCGGCTGCAGCCGGTACGGACTGCGCAGCAACAACGCGCGCAGCAGCCGCAGCCTGGCGCGCTGCCGCAGCCGCAGCGATCGTTCGGCCGGCACCGTGGCCACCGCGTCGTCGGCGGTGTTCAGCCGTCGATCGAGCCCGCGACTGCGCACCGTCATCACCGCGGCGGTGCGCCGGTAGTCGAGATCCTGCGCCACGCCGAACGGGTCGCGCCGCCAGGCGCCCCGGGGTGCGAGGCCGCTGGCGGTGGCGAGTGCATCGAGATTGGCCGGGAATGCACCGGTCCGACGATGCGCGGCCGCGGCGGCCTGCTGCACCGTGGTCAGATTGGCGGTCTGGGTCGTCACCCTGGCGCCGAGCGGCGGCAGGAACTTCTGCGCCGCCAGCACGATGGCCATCGTCGCCGCCCCGATCACGCCGAGCAGCACCAGCAACGCGAAGCCGCGCTGGTCGGCAGTCGCAGCGGTCGAGCGGACGGTGCGCGAGTTCATCGTCCGATCCCCTTCATCGCCGAGTAGATCGTCGTGACGACCAGCACGGCGACACCACCGACGACCACCCCGAGCAACACCGTGACCACCGGTTCGAGCAACCCCAGCGCGCGCTTGACCGCGGCCTTGACCTCGCGGTCGTAGAGACGGCTCAACCGCTCGAACGTGATCGGCAGCCGCCCGGCTTCCTCACCGACCATCACCATGCTGAGCGCGACCGGCGGCAGCACCTCCTGTTCCTGCAGCGCCTCGCCGAGCCGTGCCCCGCCGAGGATGCGTTCGCGCGCGCCGTCGAGTCCGTCGCGAACCCGCGGCAACGCCACCGCGGCCCCGCCGAGCTCGAGCGCCGAAGTCATCGTCAGCCCCGCCTGCAGCAGCACGCTGAAGGTCCGGCAGAACTGCGCCAGCGCCATCGTCGAGACGACCTGGCGCACCACCGGCAGGCGCGCCATCGCCGCCAGGGCGAGGCCCTGGACCGTCGGCGTGCGCAGCAGCACGAAGGCGCCGATCGCGGCGGCGATCGAGCCGAGCAGGATCAACCAGACGTGCGCGGCGACGAAGCCGGAGACGTCGATCAACATCAGGCTGGCGCGCGGCAGGTCCCCACCCATCTTCTCCAGCACGCTGCCCAGCCGCGGGATCACGAACGCGGTCATGAACAGCACCATGGCGTAGCCCGCGGCCGCCACCACCAGCGGATAGACCATCGCCTGCTTGATGGTGGCGCTGATCTCGATGCGCCATTCGAGGAAGCCGGCGATCGACTGCAGCACCTCCGGCAGGCTGCCGGACTGTTCGCCGGCGCGGATCAGCGCGATGTAGAGCGGTGGGAACGCGCGCGGGCACTGCGCCAGCGCGTCCGACAGCATCTGCCCGGCGGCGATGCGTTCGCCGATGCCGGCCAGCATGTCGGCGGTCGCCGCGTGATCCTCCTGCTCGACGATCGCCTCGAATGTGCCGAGCAGCGGCACACCGGCGTCGAGCGCCTCGTGCAGGGCCTGGGTCAGCAGCAGCAGCCGGCGCGGCGCCAGCGGCAGGTCGTCCGGTTCGTCGGCATCGGCGGCGTCGAGCGCCCGGACGCGCAGCAGGGCGCGGCCCTCGCGATGCAGACGATCGTGCAGCGCCTGTTCGTCGGATGCCTCCAGGACGGTCGTGGTGGTCGAGCCGTCGTCATCGAGGATCGTCGAACGGAAACGCATCGGGGGGCACCTGGGGGTTGCCTGGTCGGAGGTGGACGAGACTGCCCGCGGCCTCCGGGGAGAGACCGCGGCGCGCGCGGATCACGGCTGCTGCGTCAGCATCACGCCGATGTCGTCACCGGCCAGTTCGTTCAGCGCCGTCGCGTTCGCGCTGGTGTCGAAGCGGCCGTTCGGGCCCGCCGAGACCACCCACATGCGCTTGTAGTTGACCGCGTTGGCGAAGTAGCCCGAGATCACGTTGATGACGTACGGGCGGCCCCACGGATCGAGCGGCGAGCTGCCGTTCAGGTACGGACCGCGCCAACGCATGCTGCCGGTGATCGGATACGCGGCGGCCGGCGTGGCCTGCGGCTGGTTCAGCAGCAGATGGTTGTTGAGCAGGTCGCCGCGTGCGGCCCCCATGCCCCAGGTGATCCAGTTGTGACCCGCGTTCCACGGATTCGTGGTCGGCATCGCCGGACCGGTCAGCAGCGAGTAGACGAAGTTGTTCGTGCCACCGCTGTTGCGGGCCGGGTAGACCCCGAGGTCCTTGTAGAACGACATCACGGCGGCGCCGACGACCTTGGCCTCGGCCTCGGCGCGAGCACGGCGTCCGTCCTCCATGTAGCTGCTCAGCATCGGCACCGCGATGCCGGTCAGCAGCAGCACCACCGACAGCACGACGATCACTTCCACCAACGTGAAGCCGCGGTTCGTCCCCCGCGACCTCTGCTCCTGGGTTGCAGCCTTCATCATGTCGCGGCCATCGGCAACCGAGTTCGCCCGACGTGAGTGGATTCGCCCGAGCCCTCGCACCACTCACGCCCGGCCGTGCTCGTTGCCGATGCAGCCGGCATGAGCCCGCCCAGGTCCGATCTGCTCGGCGCCCTCGCCGTCAGCCTCGACGAGGATCGTCGTTTCCTCGAGGTCGCGCTCAAGGACTGCCCCGCCGGCGAGGCCGCCCAGATCGAGAAGCTGGCCTCGCGCGGCATGATCACGATGGAGCGCGGCTACCGGATCTGGGCCGACATGCTCGGCCTGCCGTTCCACGCACTCGACGAACGCACGCTCGATCCCAAGCTCCGCCACCGGCTGCCGCTCGACACCGCGATCCGTCACCAGGCGGTCGTCGTCAGCGAGGAGGACGGCGTGCTGGCGGTGGCGATGAAGAACCCGTTCGACCTGCTGGCGGTCGACGAGATCCAGGAAGTCACCGGCATGTCGGTGCAGGTCGTACTGGCCACGCCGGCGTCGATCGCCGCCGCGATCGGCCGCGTGCAGAAGGGGTCGACCGGCATCGAGGCGCTGATCCAGCGCCTGATGAAGTCCGAGATCGACAGCCAGACCGTCGACGCCGAGAAGCTGCGCAAGCTGGTCGGCGACGACGCGGTGGTGAAGCTGGTCGAGCACCTGATCGACGAGGCGATGCGAGCGCGGGCCAGCGACATCCACGTCGAACCGCAGCGCGACGGCCTGCGGGTCCGCATCCGCGTCGACGGCGACCTCGACACGCTCTACACGCTGCCCGCCGGGCTGCACCGTGCGGTCGTCGCCCGCATCAAGGTCGCGTCCAACATGGACATCGGCGAGAGCCGCAAGCCGCAGGACGGGCGCATCGCGGTCAGCGACGCGGTCGAGCTGCGTGTCTCGGTGCTGCCGAGCGTGCTCGGCGAGAAGGCGGTGATGCGCGTGCTGGACCGCAGCGGCGTCACGCTCGACGTGAAGTCGCTGTCGATGTCGGCGCACAACATCGGGCTGTTCCAACGCGGCTACACGGCCCCCAACGGCATCGTGCTGGTCACCGGACCGACCGGCTCGGGCAAGACCACGACGCTCTACACCGCGATGTCGGAACTCAACCAGGCCGACACCAACCTGGTCAGCGTCGAGGACCCGGTCGAATACGAACTGCACGGCACCACGCAGGTGCAGGTCGACGTCAAGGCCGAGCGCACGTTCGCCAACTCGCTGCGGGCGATCCTGCGCCAGGACCCGGACGTGGTCATGGTCGGCGAGATCCGCGACACCGAGACCGCGAACATCGCCGTGCAGGCGGCGCTGACCGGACACCTCGTGTTGAGCACGGTGCACACCAACGATGCCTTGTCGACGGTGCACCGACTGGTCGACATGGGCATCGTGCCCTACCTGCTCGGGCCGGCGCTGCGCTGCGTCGTGGGCCAGCGGCTGGTGCCGCGGGTCTGCCAGGAATGCGCCGAGCCGGCGCAGCCGCCGGCGCCGATCCTGGCCGAGTTCGGCCTCGACGCCACCACCGCGGGCAAGGGCTTCCGCCGCGGCAAGGGCTGTCAGGCGTGCCGCAACCGCGGCAAGCGCGGCCGCATCGCGGTGCACGAAGTGCTGTTCGTGTCGACCGAGCTCGGTTCGGCGATCTCGCGCCGCGCCCCGGGCCACGAGCTCGAGGCGCTGGCCAAGGCCGCCGGCTACCGGCGTCTGATGCAGGACGGGCTCGAGAAGGCGCAGCAGGGGCTCGTCACGCTCGAGGACGTGCTCGCGGTCGCGCGCGCCGACTGACTGGTCCACGCCGGCGAGCTGGTAGGATGTCGCGCCGACCGGGCCGATGAACAACCTCCAACTCGCCGTCCACTTCTTCCTGCAGATCGCGGTGATCCTGCTGGCGTGCCGCGTGGTCGGGCTGATCGCGCGCCGCTTCGGCCAGCCGCAGGTGGTCGCCGAGATGATCGCCGGGGTGCTGCTCGGGCCGTCGCTGTTCGGCTGGCTGGCGCCCGAACTCCAGGCGCAGCTGTTCCCGTGGGACCCGACCCAGAAGACCCGCGACACGCAGAGCTATCTGTTCCCCGCCTCGCAGCTCGGACTGGCGCTCTACATGTTCGTCGTCGGCATGGAGTTCCGCGTCGACATCGTGCGCCGCCACTTCAAGAGCTCGCTGGCGGTGTCACTGGCCGGCATCGTGACCCCGTTCGCGCTCGGCGGCGGGCTCGGCTGGGCGCTGCACACGTGGACCGACCTGTTCCCCGAACGCACCGGCGCGTTCGAGGCGGTGCTGTTCCTCGGTGCGTCGATGTCGATCACCGCGTTCCCGATGCTGGCCCGCATCATCCACTTCAAGGGCCTCGCCGGCACCCGCATGGGCACCGTCGCGATCGGCGCCGGCGCGCTCGACGACGCCGCCGCGTGGTGCCTGCTGGCACTGGTGCTGGCGAGCTTCGACGACAACCTGATGTACGCCGCCGCCAACATCGGCGGCGGGGCGGCGTTCGTGCTCGTGATGCTGCTGCTGGTGCGCCCGCTGCTGCACTGGCTGTCGCGGTGGCTGTTCGACAAGGGCTCGTTGACCGACACCGGCCTCGTCGTGGCGCTGTCGACGATGTCGCTCGGGGCGTGGTTCACCGACCTGATCGGGCTGCACGCGGTGTTCGGCGCCTTCGTCGCCGGCGCGGTGATGCCCCGCAGCGTCGCCCGCGACACCATCGCGCGCATCCAGCCGCTGACGGTGACGCTGCTGCTGCCGCTGTTCTTCACCTACTCGGGCCTGAACACGAAGATCGGGCTGCTGAACACGCCGTTCCTGTGGCTGATCTGCGGCGCGGTGATGGTGGCGGCGGTCGCCGGCAAGGGCGTCGCCTGCTGGCTCGCGGCGCGCGCCACCGGGGTGCCGCAGCGCGAGGCGCTCGGCATCGGCATCCTGATGAACGCGCGCGGCCTGATGGAGCTGATCATCATCAACATCGGCCTGCAGCGCGGCATCATCGGCCCGGGCCTGTTCGCGACGCTGGTGATCATGGCGGTGGTGACGACGCTGATGGCGAGCCCGATCTTCGACCGGCTGGTCGGCAAGGGCTTCACGAACACGCCGGCGCCCGAGGAGTCCGGGTCGGCGACCGACGGAGCCACCGCGAGGCCGTGACGGGACAGTGCCGCCCCCGGCGGCGACCGGCGCGTGACGAACGACCGGCCGGCGCATAGCCTGCCGCGATGAGAGCCGATCTTCTCCGTCGTCCCGCCTGTCGGCGGCTGCTGACCAGCGCCCTCGCGACCGCGACCATCGGCCAGCTGGCCACTGCCCAGACCATCGAGGACTTGCGCGACGACCTGCGCCAGAGCCTGCGCGACATCCAGTTCGCGCAATCGCTGGTCGGGCTCGTGCTGTTGTCGGACGAACTCGAGCTGAGCGGCGCGCGCTACTCGTTCGACGACGTCGAGGACACCGACATCACCGTCTACGCGCTGCCGTTCCACAGCAAGCAGGAGCTGTGGGGCAAGGACCGGCCGAAGCTGCACATCGAAGGCACCCTCGGCTGGGCCGAGGCGCGGCAGAGCCTGGCCGACGCCTACGGCGGCCAGCTGCCGGGCCTGGAGACCTCACTCAGCACCAAGTGGCGCACCTATGGCGCGCTGCTCGGCGGTGGCCTCGAGTTCCCGGTCGCGAAGGACCTGGGCGTGACGCCGCTGGTGGACCTGGGCCTGTCGCGGATCGAGAACCGCACTCGCTACGGCGGCCCGGGCGCAGCCGCCTCTGCCGCGCTGTTCGACGGCATCGCCTTCAACTGGGATGCGATCGCGTTCAGCTACGGCGGCGCCGTGCGCGTCGACTGGCACCGCCAGCTCGGGCCGAGCCACAAGCTCGAGGTGGTCGGTCGCTACGACGTGCGCTGGACCGAGACGATCCAGGAGGACGATCCCGCCCAGGACTTCGTCACCCGCTCGCAGCTGATCACGCTGCACGGCGACGTGACGGGCCCGCTCGGCATGAATCTGTTCGAGCAGCCGGTCGACTGGCAGCTCGGCGCGGCCTACCGCGCGTTCCCCGAGGAGACGCTGTTCGGCGTCGACCAGTACGTGCAGTTCAGCGGCAGCCTGCTGTTCCGCACCGGCGATCGTCTGCCCTACGGCCATGGCTTCGCCCTCAGCGGCGCCGTGATGCTCGGTGAGGACTTCCACGGCTGGACGCTCGGGTTCCGTCTGCTGTTCTGACTGCGGCGGATGGCTGCTGCACCGAGCGCCGACCGCGATTCGATGCCATCGAGTCGCCTCAGCCGCTCCGCTGCTTCCAGCCATCGCCAGGCATGATGCGCTTCATGAACTCGTCGAAGAGCGGCACCGTGAACGCGGTCTCGCCGTGACTTTGACTCCAGACCATGCCTTTCTCGATCAACTGAGCTCGGGCCGGGGCGAGCGAGGTCACCTTCATGCCGAGCTCCGCAGCGATGTCACCGGATCGATGCGGCCCCGGCCCCAGGCTCGCCATGGCTCGCAAGTAGCGCTTCTCGGCGGGGGTGAGTCGATCGAAGCGCACGCGGAAGAAGCTCTCGTCCAGGGCGGCCAACGCCAGCTGTGTGGCGGCTTGCACGTCGAGCGCCGTGATGACATTGCCACTGGCACAGTTCCAGGCATGCTTGCCCCACTCCTGCAGGAAGTAGGGATAGCCGCCGGTCTTCACGATGACCTCTTCGCAAGCCGCCGCCGTGAAGTCGACGTCGTTGTCCTCGGCAGGCTTGGTGAGAGCGAGCTGCGCCGCATCACGCGAGAGCGGACCGATGACCGGGAAGTCGAACAGACGCTCGGCGTAGGACTTGGCCTTGCCCATCCGGCCCGGCAGCTGCGGCAGCCCGGCCCCGACCATTCCGACCGGCAACCTTCGCTGCGCACACCGATGCAGCGCGGTGATCAATGCCGCCAGCTGCTCTTCCTCCACATACTGGAGTTCATCGATGAACAGCACCAGAGCCGTTCCCGCGACCTTCGCAGCATCGCCGGTAGCCTCGAGCAAGGCCTGCAGGTCATGCTCCAAATCGCCGTTGTCCGCGAGGCCTGGCTCGGGCTCGGCGTCGTAACCAACCTCGATGTCGCCGTACTTGAACTTCAGCGACCGCGCAAAACCGGCCAATGCCCGTAGTCCCCGCCTGGCCAGGTCCTTCGCCCCCTCGAGACGACTCAGCCGAAGCAGCGACTGACGCAACTGAGGCGCCAAAAGGGCCGGCAGGGATCGCCCCTCCGGAGCCTCGACACGAAGCGTGTGAAGACCTGCCG
>JALORC010000050.1 GCA_025459175.1 Planctomycetota bacterium
AGATCCGTGCCCCCAAGCACTTGCGACAAGCTCAAGATCGTCACGCCGACATACACACCAGACCCCGGAAAGGCCTCGGGAACATTGCTCAGTGTGTAGGTCAACAACGTCCCGCTCACGGCCGTCGAGATCGGGAGCGGAGACACGGAAAGACGGATCGCCGGCATATTGACCGGCGTCGTCACGAGCGGCAAACCGGTCGACAGATTGATCGAACCCGCGTCGACCGACGGTCCTGCAGGCGACCAGCCTACCAAGTGCGCCGATCCGAACTCGCTCGTGCTGTCGGCATCGATTGCGGGCCAGATGACTACGATGTTGCCTCCGGGGCTGAGCTGGATCTGCATCGTGCTCGGGTTGGCACCGGGAGGCTGCGAGAAGTTCTCTACGGCAGGCCACGTGAAGCACAAGACTCCGCCGACTTCTTCGTACTTGATGCGACCGCTGCCGGCCTCGGCTTCATTGTAGTCGTGCCACGACCAGACACCGGCGTTGGCAGCACCGAGAAATCCTGCGCGGGTGGGCGTGAAACTGCTGGTGCCGGGGAACGTCTGCGCAGAAGGACCCCATGACACGATTCCGTTCGAGTGCAGACGCAGGGTAGCCTGCGGGCCTGTGGGTGCAGGCCATGGCACAGAGGGCGTGATGACGACTTCGCCGTCATCCGTCGGGCTGGCGAATGCATTCACCGCAGCTCCGGACGGTGGGATGTAGGTGCCGCCGCCCCATGATGCGAGCCATTCCGACCCGACGGGAGTCAGAGCCAGGGACTGCCCGGTCAGGCGAGCAGAGGCAGACGCAGCATCCGCGAAGCGCTCGTAGATGGAGTCGCTGATGTCATAGCAGCCCGTGCCATAGCTCAAGCTCGTTGCGCCTGGGTCCTGGCACGTGGCGGACTCGACCCACCCCAGGCCGCCGCTCGGCACGGCGGTGAGTGACGCGCCGCCACAATCGAACGCTCCGATCCCGAAGGTCTCGTAGATGATCCCCCCCGCCGTGGTCGCCGGACCGGGAATGAGATCGCTGGGGGGAGGAGCAACAGCTCCGTTGCTGCAAGAAATTCCAACTATCTTCGTGCCACCGGCGTTCACGTTCATTCTCTTGGAGTACGCGAACCGCACATCACCATTGCTGAACAGCTCTGCCGTGAACGTCTTCTGGATGGTGTTGCCGAAATCCACGGCGTTGACCCAACTGACCTTGAAGGAATTGCCGGGCCCGGTCGAGTTGTCGATGTAGACCGCTGACCCGTTGGCCCCGGTGAGGTTGAGGTCACCCCAGTACGGGGCGATCCGGGGAACGTCGCCGGCGGCTCCGGTCAACTGCGCCACAGTCCCATAGTTGGTGCTGCCAGGGATGCCGATGCTGTTGACTCCATCGGTCAGCGCGATCCAACCATTCGTGCTGACGCGACAGTGGGTCCAGGCCCCGGCGCTCCCGGCCATCGGAAAGGTGAATCCCAGAGGATAGTGCGTCGCGAACACCACGTCGTCGCCCGATCCGACCAGAGTGGCGCGACTCGGCCTGTCGCAGGATTCGATACTGACATCGGTGGTCCCGCTCAACTGGAACGTGTTTCCAGTCTGGGTCCAATTCATGGTCAGATCAGCAACTTGCGGGGCCGGTAGCACGATCGGCTGCGAGAAAACATACGATCCTGTCCACTGAACAGGTATCACAGCGCCGCCGCTGCGCACCAGGGTCGTGCTCCCCGAGATGAGCACGGTTCCAGGAGTCGGACCATTGACCATCGTCTGGAAGAACGGGGTGATGCTCACGACGTCATCCGGCATCCCACCCGTGGATCCACTCCATGCGCCCGAGTAGGTCAGAGTATTGCTGGCAAGCTGAAAGCTGGCCGACACTCCGATGGAAGCTCCTGGGAACCCCGGGTAGGTGTAAGTCCTCGTGTGAGTGTACGATCCCGCCCCGGACAACAGGGAGGCGAAGTTCCGAGCAGATGGCGCCTCCTTGCTTCCATTGATGCACGAGATACACAGAAGACTGTGCGTGACCTTGTCCGGTCTGAATCCAGCCGGCAGACTCGAGAATGCCTCGGTCGCGCTGAAGACCCCGTTGACTACCGTGCCGTTGACCGTCGCGGCGAGGGGCTGCCCATTGATCGACCCCGAGTGCGTGCCTACGTATGTGAGAGACTGGGCATGCGCCCCGGATGCGAACAACCCTAAGGCCATCCCGATGGGCGTCGCCAGCGATGCAAGGAACCTGGAAGTAGACAAGACAGCCTCCGATTTGGAGTTGGAAGACGAGTCGCGCTTTCGCCACCCCGCATGCGTCGCAGGGAAGTGATTGCCGGTGTGGCCGAGCCAAATTGCACGGCCATCGAGATCTCCTGACGTCAGTGCTCGATCACGCCACCGGGATGGCAAATCCCGAATCGTCGCCCCAACCCATTGTGCCACTGCGACCTGGTGATCCCCGCCGCGAACGGCGGCAACAGCTCGGACTCGCCGCCACGACAACGGGCCTCCAAGGCCACCAGCCGGACTGGTCGAAGCACGAAGTCGCCCCCGGACGGCCTGGTGTCAGGACGCGCCGCCGTCAGCTGCAGCGCGTCGCAAGGTCCGCCGGGGCTGGAACGCAGGCCCGCATCCGAGCGACCGGAAGCGCCAGGTCAACTACGCCATGGCTGCCCGGCCAGGTTGCCCGAAAATGCGCGCACGAAACGCCGGCCCGACTCGCTGCCCCAGGAGACGGATCGGTTGGCAGGCCCGCTTCGGACCAGCCTCCGCCCCCTGACACACCCTTCGCATCGGAGTCTCGCCCCCATGTTTCGCTCCCTGCTCGTCTCGCTGCTCGCCCTCGCCCCCTTGCTGCCGGGCCAGGACGCCCGCGAGCTGTCGACCCCGGCCGGCCATCACACGCTGCTCAACGTCTCGTCGGCCACGATCACGAACACGATCAACACCGGCTTCCGCCTGGTCGACATCCACTACCGCGGTGTGAACCCGCTGCTCGGCACCGCGGTCTACGACGCCACCCTGGTGCAGAACACCGGGGACTACGCCCAGAACTGGTGGTGGTACACCGGGATCACCGCGGCCCAGGTCTCCACCAACCTGACCACCAACAGCGCCCGCCTGATCGATCTGGAGCCGTACACGGACACGAACGGCAACCTGCGCTTCGCCTGCATCATGGTCAGCAACACCGGCGCCAACAACAAGGCGTGGTGGTGGTACTTCAACACCGACACGACGTCCCTGAGTCAGAGCCTCGCCACCAACAATGCGCGACTCGTGGACATCGACTCCTACGACGTCGGCGGCACGACCTACTACAGCGGCGTGATGATCCGCAACACGGGCGCCGACGCACGCTCCTGGTGGTGGTACTTCAATGCCAACACGACGCAGATCAGCAACTCCATCGACACCAACAACGCGCAGCTCTACGACCTCGACCGGCGCGACAACGGCAACTACGACTGCATCATGGTGCGGAATCCTGATCCGGCGAACTGGTACTGGTGGTTCGGCCTGACCGCGGCCGACGTCACCTACCGGATGGGTCAGTACGGCGTGCGCGTGATCGACATCGAGTCCTACCTGGTCGGCTCCACGCGACGCTACGCGATGGTCGCCATCAACAACAGCAACGCCCTGTCGACCAGCATCGGCAACGCGATGCGCAACCGCACCGACGGCCAGGTCGGCTGCTGGCTGCAGCAGATCAACGGCAGCAACCTCGCCAGCCTCAACGGTGACACGCAGTTCGAGCCGGCCAGCTCGATGAAGGTCCTGCACCACGTGCACGCGATGCGGCAGGTCCGCTTCGGCCTGCCGTTGACGACCCCGCTGACGGTGTACTCGGCCTACACCGGCTCGTGCCCGGTCGACAGCGGCCCGTTCACGCAACAGCTGCAGCCGGTGCTGCAAGCGATGATGGAGCAGTCCGACAACGCCCGCACGCAGGCCGTGCGCAACTACTTCACCGAGACCAGCATCAACAACACGGCGACAGCACTCGGCATGGCCAGCACGGAGAGCAACCACCGCCTGGGCTGCCCCGAGGCGGCCACCAACCCCAACCGCATCACGCTGCGCGACCTGCACACCCTGCACTCGCAGGTGGCCAACGGCTACCTCGGCAACCAGCGCGCGCTCTTCTACCAGCTGATGCTCGACAGCGTGACCGACCTGAACATCGCCAGCATCATCAACACCGAGGGGGCCCTGCTCGGTCTGTCGTCGGTGACCCTCGCCAGCTTCCGGGCCTTCACCGACGTCGCCCACAAGGGTGGCAGCTACAACATCACCAGCCTCGCCACGCCCATCCAGCGCTGCGAGTTCGGCTACCTGTCGCTGCCGTTCATCGTCAACGACGTGATCACACCGCGCGAGTACAGCTTCGGCGCGTTCGTCAACGACGCGACCGTCGATTCGGATGCGGCCACCGCGATCTACACCGACGCGATCCCGGCCCTGCTGCGCCCGCAGATCCGCGCGGCCCTGATGTCCTGGAACAACAGCCTGGCCGGCGTGAGCCCGTTCGGTGCCGGCTGCGGCGGCTACTCGCAGACGGTCAGCAGCCTGCCGCGACTGGGCCAGACGGTGAGCTACAACGCGGTCAACGGGTATGCGAACAGCCCGGTGCTGTTCGCGCTCGGCTTCTCGAACACCACGTGGGCCGGCCTGCCGCTGCCGGGGCCGCTGGCGCCGCTCGGGTCGCAGGCCGGTTGCGTGGCGCTGACCGACATCCAGATCAGCGCGGCGTCGGTCGCGAACAACGCGGGCAACGCGACGTTCTCGGTGAGCATCCCGAGCCCGCTCAGTGGCATCGGCTTCACCTACTTCACGCAGATGTACTCGTTCGGGCCGAGCGACTTCCTGACCAGCAACGGGCAGCGCAGCATCGTCGGGCTGTGAGTGGAGGCCGCCGCGAGCTCGCCGGCGGCCTGCGCAATGGACGCGTCGCGGGGTCCTCTATCGGGGCAGCTCGCTCGCACGATGCAGCACCGGCGGCCAGCCCGGAGGGTCGGTCTCGTAGGTGACCTCGACACCACGGCCCGGCGTCAGCTCGACGTAGCGCGAGCCGTCCGCAGTGATCTGGCCGAGGCGGATCTCGGGGTCCGCGTCGGCGACGAAGCGGTTCGTGCCGGCGACCTGGCGACAGACGAAGAACGCCCCCGGCGCACCCGACACCGTGTGGCCGGGTGGCAACACCAGGTCGTGCACGAGTGGCGCCGCGCCGTGCAACGACTCGGCGAACGTCGACTCCGACATTTCCAGCAGCGATTCCGCGCGCACGCCGATCGAGCCGCACAGCCCCTCGCTCTCGTCGTATTGGGGCGAATGCACGCGCATCGGCACGGTCCGCCCGTCCGGCGTTCGCAACACCAGGAAGATGCGATGCTCCGCCGACGTGATGCTCGGCTCCTGTCCGCGGCCCGCGATGCGCACTCGGATGCGCTGGCCCATGGAGTCCACACCGGTCGGAGTGGTCACACACCCTGCGGCGAACAGGAACAGGACGGCCAGCGAACGCGACATGTGGCGCGATGATGCCCGGCCGGAGGCGCCTCGCCAACGCCGACGAGCGATGTTTCCGTTTCTACTCACAAAGCGCAGTGCGGCGCGACGGGCTGGCGCGCCCTCATGAGCTCGGCCGAGCTGCGGATCGGCAGCATCTCGCTGCCACTGCGACTCGGCGACGGACCATCACCAGCGGTAGCACACGCGGAAGGTGACGACCGTCTCGCCGTTCGCCGGCACCTGCACGCGGAACTCGATGCTGGCGGCATCGAGTTGGACGAAGTCGTGCGACTTCTCGATCACGTTCCAATTGCCCCAGCGCCACAGCCGCTCGAACACCCGGACCTCGACCGCCTTGTCCTTGTGGTTGCGCACGCGGATCTCGAACGCCTCCTCCATCTCGTTGGGGGCCGACTTGAAGTCGGTGGCCTTGCGCTCGCCGACGAGGTCGAACGCGTCCCCGGTGTAGATGCGCAGCAGCTCGTCCACGGGGGTGTGGTCGATCGAGTTCTCGCCGACGAACTCGAGCCGTTGGTCCGCGTCGTCGCGGCGGTAGAAGCGCGTGCGGCCGGCCGGCAGCGGGATGCCGAGACCGTTCGCCTTCGTGTTCGCGAGTGCACGCATCACCCACACCTTCTGGTTCGACGGGGTGCCGAGGTCCCGCTGCATCCGGTACTGGTCCCGACTCCACCCCGGCAGCGACCACGAGGCGCCGTGGTAGACGTAGCAGCCCGGCGCCTCGACGTTCGTCGCGCGCACGAATTCGACCTGCTTCTGCTGCCGGTCGTGCAGCGTCATCGGCATCGGCAGCGAGTAGAGGTGGAACTCGTCGAAGGCCTTCTCGGTGACCTGGGGCCGCGGCGCGAAGGCGACCCCTGCCCCCACATCCGGCCCGGCCGGCGACCGACCGCGCGGACCTTCGGACGGGGTGACCTTGTTCACGTCGCCGGCCATCAACTTGATCGTCGCGTCGCGGAACGTCTTGCCGCAGGTGTTCTCGATCGTGATCCACCCGACGACGTCGACCAGATCCCCGTGCTCCGGGGCGACCAGGTTGTAGGACGCGATCCAGCGCAGGCCACCGGTCACGTAGCCGACCTCGGCGTCGAACTTCGCGGCCGCGCCCGCGTGCAGCCGCCAGTCGAGGGTCGGCGCGAGGATCGTGTCGGCGCCGAACGGCGGGAACAGCGGCTGCCCCGGCAGCGAGAACCGCAGCACGCCATCGACCTCGACGATCGGTTCGACGACGGAGCCGTAGCCGTTGGCCACCGGGGCACGGAGCAACCTGCCGCGCACGGTTCGTTCGGTCTGCTGCTGGTAGTTGACGACCAGGAAGTCCAGTTCCTTGCCCTCGAACATCCGGAGCAAGGCCTGCTGCGATGCGGTGTCGGCGCGGTAGCTCTGCTCGAGGATCGTGAACGGCACCCGTGCCGTCGGGTCGCGCAGGACCACCGAATCGGGCTCGAGTTGCGTCGTGACGCCGGGGAAGGCGACGTCGTTGACGCCCTGCACGAGGTCGAGAGTGAGTCGCTCGCGCACGACCGCGAAGTTCTGGTTGTAGATCGTCAGGGCCGGGTTCTGCGCGGCGACAGTGGCGGCGAGCAACGACGTTGCGGCGAGAGGAAGGGCGCTCATCGGTGGCATGGTGTGGTGGCCTCGTAACCACTGGTCGCGGGCAGCGGCTGCCTGGCGGTGGCGAACAGAGGTAGCAACTGCCGCACCACCACCGCGAGCCCGCGACGGGTCGCTGCCATCGGCAACAGGCGGACGGCCCGGCGCGAACTCATGTTGATGAGAGGCACCGAGGCGGATCGGGCCTCGTGGCGCGGCAGTTGACATCGTCGCCAGATCGGCCATGGTGCCCCCCTCGGAACGCCGCCGCTCGACCCATCGCGCCGAGGGACAGACACGGGATGAACTACCAGAACCTCCTCTGCGTGGGGGACAGCCAGACGTTCGGCGCCAGGACCTACGGGTGCTTCCCGCTGCACCTGGCCCAGATCCTGACCGCGGAATCGGCCTACGCATGGCGGACGATCAACTCGAGCGCCAACGGCGCGACGGCGCGCGACCTCTGGTTCCGGCTGGTCACCGACCTCGAGACCGTCACCGACACGCGCCAGGCCTGTTTGCTGATCGGCACCAACGACGCCGGGGAGGGCTCCGATCCCGATCTGTTCGCCGAGTACTACCGCCAGATCCTGCGCGCCTTCTTCGTCAAGAAGTACAAGGCCGTCTGGTGCGGTGAGATCCCGCCGATCCACGCCGACGGCCACGTCTACTTCGCCCGCGCCTCGACCGAGCGGCGCGCGACGCTGAACGCACGCATCGAGGCCGTGGTCGGCGAATTCGCCGGGGCCTCGTTGGTTCGCCTCGCGGGGCTCGATCGCGACTGCTACGTCGACCCCGTGCACTTCAACGAGCGCGGCAACGAGCGCGTGGCGCGCTGCTTCGCCGACGCGATCCTGGCCCGATGAGCGGGACGCACGGCATCGCCATCGTGCTCGGCACGCGCCCCGAGGTGATCAAGAACTGGGCGATCGTCGAGGCCCTGCGCGAGGCGCAGGTCCGGCACTGCGTGCTGCACACGAACCAGCACGCCGACTGGACCATGCACGGCGAGCAGTTCGAGCAGCTGGGCTACCGACCGGACGCGGTGCTGGACGGCCGCTACTCGCTCGGACGCGCGGTCGACTGGGTCGGCGAGCGGCTGCGGCAGGATTGCTTCGACACCGTGTTGGTCAACGGCGACACCGCGGCGGCGCTGGTGGGCGCACTGGCCGGCATGTACTCGGATCGGCGGATCGTGCACGTGGAAGCCGGCCTGCGGGCGTTCGATCCTCGGATGTACGAGGAGCGCAACCGCATCATGGTCGACGCGGTCGCGCATCTGCTGCTGGCCTACACCGACCGCGAGGCGGACTACCTGCGCGGACAGCGCGAATGCCGGGGCGAGGTGCGCGTCGTCGGCAACACCACGGTCGACCTGCTGCACCGGTTCGGGGACCGCCTGGTGTCGCCGCGCCCCGGTCCGTTCCTGTTCGCGACCATGCATCGCAAGGAATTCACCGACGACCCGGCGCGCATGCGCTCGGTGTTCGCGGCCCTGGCGACGATCGCGACCGAAGTGCCGGTGGTGCTGCCGCTGCATCCTCGCACGGCGGACGCCATGCGTCGCGCCGGCATCGGCAGCGGCGCGACCGGAGCGGTCGAACTGGTGACGCCGATGGGTCCGTTCGAGGCGCTGGCCCACATCGCGGCCGCCGAGTGCGTGCTCACCGACAGCGGCTGCGTACAGGAAGAGGCGTGCATCCTCGGCACCCCCTGCGTGACCGTGCGCGACAACTCCGAGCGCGGCATCACGCTCGAACTCGGCGCCAACGTGTTGTCCGGGTTCGCGACCGAGGCCATCGTGCGCCATGCACGGGCCCAGCGTTCGCTCGGTCGCGGCGCGTGGCGACATCCGTACGGCGAGCCAGGGGTCGGCCGGCGCATCGTCGAAGCCATGGTGGGAAGGCCCTAGTGAACATCCTGCTGCTGTCGTTCGAGTACCCGCACGAGACCGGCTTCGGCGGGATCGGCACCTACACCTGGTACCACGCACGCGCCCTGGTCCGGCTCGGCCACCGCGTGCACGTGCTGGCCGGCGCGAATGCGCCGACCGACCTGCGCGTCGAGGAACACGACGGCGTCGTCGTGCACCGCTATCGGGCCGACGACGCGCAGATGCGGCGCATCGAGGGACTCGGGGCGCGACACCTGTGGTGGACACGCCATCGGCTCGGCAACGCGTGGTCGTTCCTGCACGGCGTGGACCGGCTGGCGGAGCGCCACGCGTTCGACGTTATCGAGGCACCGGACTGTGGCGGCGAGGCGGCCCTGGTGGCGCCGTTGCGCGCGATCCCGACGGTCGTGAAGTTCCACTCGCCGGCGCGGCTGATCATGCGCTACTACGACGTGCGGCCCGAGGACATCGTGTTCACCGGCCTGGTCGAGCGCATGGCCATCGAGGCAGCGGTCGGCCACACGTCCTGCTCGGCGGGGGCCGCCGCGCAGATCCGCGACGAGATGGACTTCCGGCGCCCGATCGAAGTGGTGGCCAACGGCATCGACCTGGCGCTGTTCGACGCCGACGAGACCGTCGACGTGCGCGAGCGCCATGGCATCCCGCGCGACGTACCGATGGTGCTGTTCAGCGGCCGCATGGAAGGGCGCAAGGGCATCGACCAGTGCCCGCCGATCGTGCTGCGCCTGCTGGAACGGCAACGTGTCGCCGTGGTCTTCGCCGGCGACGACCTGTTCGGCTACGTGACCAGGCAGTTCCAGCCGTTGCTCGCCGGTCGCGACCTGCGTGGCAGCGTGCACTTCCTCGGCCGGGTGCCGCTGGCCGACGCACGCGCCCTGGCACGCGCTTGCGACGTGTTCTGGATGCCGAGCCGTTGGGAAGGCTGCCCCTACGCCTGCCTCGAAGCGATGGCGGCGCGGCGCGCCGTGGTCGCATCGCGGGGTGCCGGCATGCCCGAGCTCGTCGTGGACGGTGATACCGGCCTGCTGGCGGACCTGCACGACGCGGCGGCGCAGGTGGAGGCGTTGGAGCGCCTGCTGGAGGATCCGGCGCTGCGTGGGCGCATGGGCGAGGCGGCGCGGCGGCGCATCCAACGTCACTACACCGACACCGCGATCGCGGCGCAGAGCGTCGACCACTACCGCCATTGCCTGCAGGGCGCCCACGAACGTCCACCGGCGCGCGGACTGCACGGCGAGCTCGTCGACGTGTTGGGAGCTCTGGTCGGCGAGCTGACGACGCCGTTCCCGCGACCGGTGTGAGCTGCGGAGCGCCCGGCCCGGTGGCACGAACGGGATCGCGGTCGTCGGGTGAGGATCGCGAGCGCAACGGCCCGACTTCGTCGAGCTCGAGCTTGTCGTTCCGATCCGGGGACATCGACACCACGCCTGGCCATGGCACTGGCACGGCCGCGCGCGGGCACGGCGATTGCTCCCACCGATCGCCCTCCCGATGCCCGCGCTGCGCATCGCACCGACCCGCGCTGCGCACACGAGCGATCCCGGGGGCCTACCATCCTCCCGCCGCCACCATGAACACCCGCTCCCTCCGTGGCCTCGCCGCCGTCTGCGCCCTGCTCGCCCCCGCGATCGCCCAGTGCCCGACCGGCAGCACGCTGACCGCCGGCGGCCAGGCCTCGTCCCCGACCGGATCGATCTTCGCGATGGTGGCCTGGGACCCGGATGGTTCGGGCCCGCTCGGCCCGCACATCGTCTGCGGCGGCGAGTTCCAGTATGCGGGCACCGCGGCGACCGCGAACATCGCGATGCTCGACACCGCGACCCGCACCTGGTCGGCGCTCGGCGCCGGCTTCGACGGACCGGTGCGCGCGCTGGCCGTGTCGGCGGTCGGCGAACTGGTGGCCGCGGGCAGCTTCGCGCAATCGGGCGCCGTCGCGGTCTCGCGCCTGGCCCGCTGGAACGGCACCGCCTGGAGCCCGATCGGCACCGGCACCGACGGCGACGTGCACGCCGCCGCGTTCGCGAGCAACGGCGACCTGTTCGTCGGCGGTAGCTTCACCACCGCCGGCGGCACGCCCGCCGCGAACGTCGCCCGCTGGAACGGCGCCACATGGTCGGCACTCGGCAGCGGCGTCAGCGGCTTGCCGCCGTTCCCGGTGCCGCCGCCGAACGTGATCCCGGTGTCGCACCTCGGTGTGCGCAGCAACGGCGACGTGATCATCGCCGGCGCGTTCACCAGCGCGGGCGGCCTCGCGGTGAACGGCATCGCGCGCTGGAACGGTGCCTGGAGCACGCTCGGCGCCGGTTTCCTGGGGCGCGTACCGACGGCATTGCAGGTGCTGGCCAACGACGACGTCGTCGTCGGTGGCGACAACCTCGCCGGCAGCTACCAGGCACAGCGATGGAACGGGGCCACCTGGACCCAACTCGGCGGCGCATCCCCGATTGCCTGGCAGGTGTTCGTCGAGCAGGCCAACGGCACGCTGCTGGCCCACCGCCTCGACCCCTTCACCGGCCTCGGCGAACTGCAGCGCTGGAACGGCACCCAATGGGTCCTTGCCAACGGCCCACGCTTGTTCGGCCCCGCTGCGGCGCTGTTGGCGACCGGCAACGAACTGTGGCTGGCCGGCCCGAGCTACTCGCAAGCCCTGCCGACGATGCGTCACTTCGACGGCCAGACCTGGCGCGCCCCGGCCCCGGGCCTGGACGGCGGCATCGCCGGTGCCGTTGCCTTCGGCGGCAGCTTCGCGATCGGCGGCTACGCGACCCAGATCGGCTCGGTGGCGATGGCGGGCGTCGCCGTGCGCCAGAACGGCACCTGGTCGGCGCTCGGCACACCGCTCGACGGTGACGTGCACGCCATGCTCGCGACGCGTTCCGGCGAGCTGCTCGTCGGCGGCTCCTACAACACTCCCCCGGCCCCGGGCAGCCGAGGCATCATTCGCTGGGACGGCCAGCAATGGCAGGCGCTGGGCACCCCGTCGGCGACGGTCGTCACGGCCATCGCCGAGGGCCCGGACGGCGCGATCTACATCGGCGGCTACACCCCGTTCGTCGAGCGCTGGAACGGCACCAGCTGGCAGTCGCTCGGCCCGCTGCCGAGCGTTGCACAGGTCGCGGCCCTCGCCGTGCTGCAGAACGGGGAAGTCGTCGTCGGCCTGCGCTTCGCAGCAGGCCCGAAGGTGCTGCGTTGGAACGGCAGCGGCTGGCTGCCGCTCGGCAACGGCCTCGACACCGGCACCCCGTTCGACGAGGTCGATGCCCTCTGCGTGCTGCCCGATGGCAGCCTCGTCGCCGGCGGTCGCGGCCTCGCCAACGGCGGGCCCCTCTACTACATCGCGCGCTGGGAGGGCACCAGCTGGCAACCGATGGGTGCCGGCCTGCCGAGCGCCGTGCGCGACCTCGACCTGCTGCCGAACGGCGACCTGCTCGCGACGCACGATGCGACCGACGACCTGGGCCAGCTCGTCGCATCGCCGTCGCGGTGGAATGGCACCGGCTGGACCGTGGTGCCCGGCATCGGCACCAGCCGCAACCACGGCGTGTTCCGCACCGCGATCGACGACCGCGGCGAAGTGCTGTTCACCGGCAGCTTCCTGACCGCGAACGGCGTCGTCGCCGGCGGCCTCGCCAGCCTGCGCACGAACTGCCCGCCCGGCCGCCAGCCCGCCGGTGCCGGCTGCACCGGCAGCGCCGGCCCGGTGAGCTCGACGATCGTCGGCGAAGCGTGGCTCGGCGGCAGCTGGCGCGCGCGCGCGACCAACCTGCCCGCGGCGTCGCTCGCGATCCACGTGTTCGGGGTCGGCAGCGTGACGCTGCCGTTGACCTCGGTGCTGCCGATGGCGCTGCCCGGCTGCACGCTGCACGTGAGTCCGGACCTGCTGCTGCTGGACCTGCCGGTCGCCGGGGTGTCGACGGCGAGCTGGTTGATCCCACGCACGCCGTCGCTGCTGGCGCAAACGTTCCGCCACCAGGTCGTCCCGCTCGAGCTCGGCCCCGGCTTCGTGTTCACCGCGGTGTCCGCGTCGAACGCGTGGGCGATGACGATCGGCGCCTGGTGAAGTCGCGGCCGCTCACCGCTCCGGCTCGTCAGAACCCGGCGATCCTGCCCTGGGCGACGAAGCGCTGCAGGTAGCCGGAAAGCACGGTCACCGTGCGCGCCGTCAGGCGGCTCTCGAAGAGCCACAGGTTGCACTACTCGCACCAGCGGCCGTCTCACCTCGTCGCAGGCCGCCCGGTCGCAACCAGCACGTCAGCGCCAGTTCAACTCGATCCGCTGCCGATTCGTCGTGCTCAGCAGCGAGCCCGTGAGCGTCACCGCCTGCACATACACCTCGACCTCGTGGCAGACGTTGGGCCCCCACGTGCCGAGCGACAACGGGATCGACACCGTGCCGCCCGCGGTCGTGTTCAGCAACGGCAGTGCGATGCTCTCGGTGTTCAAGAGGCCAACTCGGAGGCTCCCGCTGGCAGGCACCAGGTTCTGATGCAGGATGCCGTTGTCGAGGCCGTTGCTCTGCTCGAAGAAGCCAAAGCCCAGGTATGGTGCGATCAGCGTGTTTGCCGGGACGCCCGTCATCAGCAGGGTTGTGCCGAACGTGTTGTTGGTGGTCGGCGTGCCAGTCTGGGCCAGCAGGTTGCCGAATTCATCCACCGGGAACGGCAGCCCGGACGCGCTCGGCGACAGGCGCATGAAGTGCACCTGATCGGCGCCGACATCAGTGACCAACGGTCCAGTCCTGTTCGTGATGCGCGGATCGTCATCGACATCAATCGACAGGTCGCGGCGTACCGTCCAGACGGTGCCCGGAATCGGGGGCGGACCGCCCGGCATGGGTACCACTTGGAACCCTGCCACCGCTGTGCCAACCGCTGCCAGATTGCCGAGGCCGCGAAGCGCTGAGGTCGCAACCAAATGCAGGTCGACGCAGCCCGTCGTTGGTTGGCCGTTGCCGCTCCATCCGACGAACACCGGCGGAACCGCGAGGTTGGCAACCTGCTCGAACACCGGTGGGTTCAGGTAGGTGTTGGCGACGCCGCTCGCGCCTGCCGAGGAGCCGGTGAAATCCACCGCCGGACTGCCGGCGCGCGGACGGTTCCACACGATGTTGTTGCTGATCTCATGCACACCGTTGGTGATCGCGACGCCCTGAATCACTGTGGCGCCGCCGCCCGCCAGGTTGCCGTTGGCGATCGTGTTGGCCACCACCAGCGCATTGACATTCGTGAGTCGCAATCCGGTCGTGCACTGCTGCACGATGTTGGATTGGATTCGCGGCCGCATGCTCGCCCCGGCGTTTGCAAGCGTCACGATACCCTCCCCGAAGGCGCAGATCTTGTTGGCCAGGACAAGTGTGGACGAGGCCATCGTGCCGCCAAACGCCATGTTCGGCACGTCTTCGATTGCGATCGAACCCGGTGAGCCAGGGCCACCATCGAACACACTCGACACGATACGCGCTTCGCTCGCTCGGGGATTGCCGAACGCGCCCGACGGCGCAACAACCACACCGCGGGTATTGCTGTTGCCCTGCGTGAGGAAGGTGCAGTCTTGGATCAGCACCTGTGATGGGTAGAACTCGCCGCCCTCGGTCGTGGAAGCATCGCCCGCGGCGGCGATTCGGATCCCCGCTTGCCCCGTGTCGATGCGGAACGTGATGCCTCGCACTTCGGACCACGGCGTGCCAGGAATCAGCTGCACAAGGTTGCTGATTTCGATCAAGCTAGCCGGCGTCGAAGCGCTGGCTGGCGCATCGACAACTACGAGCCCCGTCGAACCGTTCGTCGGATACGCTTCGAGCGCAATGCGTTGCGACGGCATCTGCAGCGGGAACGTCTCCTGACTGTAGGTGCCGGGAGCGCAGTTGATCGTGACCGCCGCCGGCTGCGTCGTCGCTGCCGACGCCAGCGCAGCACCGATAGTCGGCATCGCGTTCTGCGGAGTGGTGCCATCCTGTAGGCCAGCGCCGCCTGGCGACACATAGATCATCCGCGCGCCGACAAACCCATTGCTGTAACTCCACGGCCCATACACTTGCTGGGCGCGAGCCGAACTACCGCACACCGCTGTGACCGCCACCATTACCGCGGCAGCGCCACCCATCGTTTTCTTGTTGCGTGACATGGAAACCTCACCGCGCAGGCAACCGCCTGCGCAACAGCGGCACCGTTCCGGCGCGGTCAAGAGTTGAACGCACCGCGGCACCACCGCGGTAGGACCAACGACAGGCGCGGCGTCACGCCGCCGCGCACAAACGGGTTCCGCCCGGTGTTGGCAGTCGAGGACTTGGCCGGCGGCGGTCTGCTCGGGCGGAGTTGCTGCAGCGGGCGTTCGGGATCGACATCCGTCGGCGGCCCGGCGAACCTGCAGCTCGTCGTTCGCTGACGACGCATCCCCCGGATGCCAACACCGTTCGCCTTCGAGTTCGCGAGTGATCGCACCGCCGTCGGCGCCTGGCGAGCAACCGGCCGCGCCCGTCGCGCCGGCTCGTCAGAACCCGGCGATCCTGCCCTGGGCGACGAAGCGCTGCAGGTAGCCGGAATGCACGGTCACCGTGCGCGCCGATCGGCTCCACGCCGCACCACCATCGCCCTCGACGAAGCGGATCGTCACCTGCGAGTGCCAGTCGAAGCGGCGGACGACCTCGCGCAGCTCGCGCACGAGGCCGAGCTCGTCGAGCTGCCGGTAGCACGCGGACGCATCGTCGCCGACCACCCGCGCCTCGCCCGACGACCGGTCCGCCGGCATCCACAGCGGCGCCAGGATGCGACGCCAGGAACGGTGGATCTCGGCGCCGTAGTCCTTCGCCTTGCGGATGTGGCGTTCGCTCATGCCGGCCAACTGCGCGACCTCGGCGTATCGTTCGGCATCGGCGGCGACGGCGAGCGCGGCGATCTGGAACGCGCGCCGAGCGTCGCTGTCGTGTTCGCCGCTCACCTCCCATTCGGCGGGTGGCACCTCACGCGCCTCGATCTGCAGCGAGGCCACCCGCGCCTTCAGCGCCGCCAGCGCGCGCTCGGGCAGGTGGCAGGTCAGGTAGTGCGTCGCGAACGCATCCGCCATCGTCTCCTCGTTGCCGAGCACCGGCAGGTCGAACTCGCGGATCAGTGCATGACCGAGCTCGTGCAACACGACGTGAAGCGCGACGTCCTTGGCGAACTCCGAGATCGGCGCCGACTCCACCGCCACCGGCGATGCGTGCTGGCCGGGCAGTGGTTGCTGTCCCGGCAGCGGCGCGTGAGTGCAGTTGCAGTGGCGAAAGCGCTCGACCTCGGCCTGCAGCCGTGCCTCCGGAATGGCGAACTGCTTCGCGCAGGCACGCAGCAGTTCGTCGCTGCTCGGGCGTTGCTTCACGGCGCCGGCCAGGAAGGTCGCGACCTGCGCCTCCGGTTGCCCGAGGCCGAGCATCAGCGCATTGGAGAGGATGTCCTTCATCATCCCGGGCAGCTTCAGGTCGACGTCGCACACCGGCGCGGGCCCGCCCGGCGTTGCCGGCTGCTGCGCGGGAGCAGGGGCTCGCAATGACAACAGCGCCAATGCGGCGAGTGCGAACGTGCCGCGGGGAATCGAACGATGCGATGCGAAGACAGGCATGATGCTCACCGATTCATGGGCTGGGTGGTTGCTCGGGGACGTTCCCCCACGAGGTCACCAATATAGCGATACCGGACCGGTGGAGGCGCTGCAGCGTCAGGGACCAACGGCCTCGATCGCGAGATCGACGCCGAGGCCGTTGGCGACTCCGGGCAGGGGTGACAGCTGCCCGGGCGGCGGTAGCTTCACGCACTTGGCCGGCAGAGCCCTGCCGGTGAACCTGCTCGCCACAGCTCGTCGCCACCACGGAGAGTCATGAACAACTTGCGCTCGGTGCTCACGACGCCGCCGTCACTGGATCGCAGGACACCGATTCCGGCGCAGCTCGCCGCCGCATGGATCGCCGCGTTGGCGGTGCCCGCTGCTGCGCAGACGCAGTTCGCGGAACTGGCGAAGCGCGGACTGCCCGAGGGCGTGGACTACACGTGGCAGACGGCGTTCGGCGACGTGGACGGCGACGGCGACCTCGATCCGGTCATCGGGAACTTCCGCCAGCCGAGTCGCCTGTATCTCAACCTGCGCCGCCAACTCGACGCTCCGCGCATGTGCACCGAGGAACGTCCACACCCATGAACCCTGCGCCCCACACCGACCTCGAGCCACGCTGTCGCGGCGCCGTGCTCGGCCTCGCTCTCGGCGATGCCCTCGGCGCGCCGCACGAGGGCGGCCCCCTCGAGCGCCTGCTGTGGCGCTGGCTCGGTCACACACGCGACGGGCGACGTCGCTTCACCGACGACACCCGGATGGCGCTCGACCTCGCCGACTCGCTGCTCCGCTGCGGCAAGGTCGACCAGGACGACCTCGCGGCCGCGTTCGCCGAGAGCTACCGCTGGAGCCGCGGCTACGGCCCGGCCGCCGCGCGCGTGCTGAAGCGCATCCGCAGCGGGAACGACTGGCAGCAGGCCAATCGTTCGGTGCATCGCAGCGGCTCGTTCGGCAACGGCGGCGCGATGCGAGCACCGATCGTCGGCATCTTCTTCCACGCGCGACCGGAGCGGATCGCCACCGCGGCGCGCGCGACCGCCGAGGTGACGCACGCCCATCCGCTGGCGATGGACGGTGCGGCCATGATCGCCGTGGCAACCGGTGCGGCGCTCGCGGGGGCCGACCCGAGCATGGTGCTCGAGAGCGCCGCGCAGACAACGGCGCAGCCGGAGTACACCGAACGGTTCGAGGTCGCGCGGCGCTGGCTGGCGACGGGCGCACCGGTGTCACCGCGCGAAGTACGGGCGCGGCTCGGCATGGGCATCACGGCACCGGCTTCGTGCGTCACCGCGCTCTACCTCGCCGCCCGCTTCCGCGAGCAGCCGTTGCTGCAGCTGCTCGCGTTCGCAGCGGCGGCCGGCGGCGACGTCGACACCATCGGCGCGATGGCCGGTGCGCTGTGGGGTGCGGCGAACGGCGCAGCCGGGCTGCCAGCGGATGCGATCGCGCACCTCGAAGCGGCCGAGCACATCGACGACGTCGCGCGGCGGCTCGCGAAGGCGGCGCGTTCCGGGGCCTGAACGGCCGGTGCGGTTCACGGGACGGCGGCCGCTCCATCGACCGTCGAACGCCCGCTCGCGTGGATCCGGCGACTGCACCGGCGCACCTGCGGGCAAGATCCACCGCGTCGAAGTCGTCTGCTCCGAGCCACGGGCGATCCCGACCCCGAACCCGCATGAACCGCATCCTGCTGACCCTGATCCTCGCGTTGGTCGCCTTCTTCGGCGGCCGCGCCGTCTACCGCGCCATGGCCAGCGACGAGACCAAGATCGGCTGGGTGCTGGCGGCCGAGGTCGCGGCGTTCGACGACGCCAGCGTGCTGAACCTGACGCCGCACTTCGCGGCCGACTTCCGCGACGACACCACCGGTATCGACCTGCAGACCTTGCGCGGGGCCGTGGTGTGGGCGTGGCAGAACCTGGTCGACGCCGAGGGCCGCTTCCTCTGGCGTCTCGCTCTGCCCGAAGGTGCCGGCGAAGTCGCCGTCGACGGCGATGCGGCGACCGCGACGTTCCCGCTGCAGCTGTTCCGCGGCATCGGCGACGAGGCGAAGCTGGTGTGGGGACTGCGCGTCACGGCGAAGCTGGAACGCAAGGACGGCAACTGGTGGATCGTGCGGTCGAGTCACGGCACCACCGAGGGTTCGGCACCGAAGTCGCCGCTGAAGTGAGCTGGGCAAGCAGGCTCGGCCATGGCCGCTGCGGCCGGCCGCGCCGGCCGCAGCAGCCCCCCAACCGACGACCAGCGACCGGATAGAATCGTCGCAATGCTCCGAATCCGCCGATCTCTCGTCCTTCTGCTGCTCTGCAGCGGCATCGCGAGCACCGTGCGAACCCAGTGTGCGACCGGCTGGGTGGTCGCCGGCATCGCGGGCACCAACGGGCCCGTCGACGTGGCGAGCTGGTGGGACCGCGACGGCAGCGGGCCGTTGCCGGAGGTGCTCGTGGTCGGCGGTGCGTTCTCGGGTGCTGGCAGCGTGGCCGCGGCGAACATCGCCTGGTACGACCCCACCAGCGGGCAGTGGCACGCTCTCGGCAGCGGGCTCAGCGCCGCGGCGCTGGCCGTCGCCGGCCTGCCGAACGGACACCTGGTCGTCGGCGGCGCCTTCAACGCGCAGAGCGGCGGCCCCGGCGAGCACATCGCGCTGTGGAACGGCAGCGGCTTCGTGCCGATGGGCAGCGGCTGCAACGGCCGCGTGCACGCCATCGTGACCCTGCCGAACGGCGACGTGATCGCCGGCGGCGATTTCACGCAGGCCGGTGGTCAGGCGGCCAACCATGTCGCCCGTTGGGATGGCACCAGCTGGCACCCCCTCGGCGCCGGCACCAACAACCCGTCGGGCCTCGTCACCCAGCCACCGGTCTCGTGCCTCGCCGTGATGCCGAACGGCGATGTGGTAGCCGGCGGCCGCTTCACCAGTGCTGGCGGCGTGCCGGCCAGCTGCATCGCGCGCTGGAACGGCTCGGCCTGGTCACCGCTCGGCAGCGGCGTGCAGAATCCGATGGCCGCGTTCCTGTGGAACCCGATCGAGACCTTGCTGCCGCAGGCCAACGGCGGATTGCTCGTCGGCGGGCTGTTCAGCAGCATCGGCGGCGCCGCGGCGGCCAACGTGGCGCGCTGGAACGGCGCCAGCTGGACGTCGCTCGGCGGCGGCGTGTCGGGCGCCGTGCTGGGACTCGCCGACCTCCCGAACGGTGATCTGCTCGCCGCCGGCGCCGCGACCGGAGGCGCCGTGCAACGCTGGGACGGCAGCGCGTGGAGTTTCGTCGGCGGGCCCTCGGCGACGGTGAAGTCGCTCGCGAGCTCGTCGTCCGGCAAGGTCGCGGCGGGCGGACTCTGGAACGCGCCCGGCGCCAACGTCACCGTCTACGACGGGACGCAGTGGCAGGCCTTGGGCGGCGGCGGCAGCGCGCTGGGCGCGGACTTCGACAACTCGCCGCTCTGCATCGGCGAACTGGCCGATGGCACCCTCGTCGTCGGCGGCGCGTTCACGGCGGTCGACGGCATCCCGTGCAGCGGGCTCGTTCGCCATGACGGCGTGGCGTGGAGCGGCTTCGGCAGCTTCGTGTCCTCGTTCCCGGCGCCGTTCGCACAGATCAATGCTCTCGCGCGCACCGGCAACGGCGACCTGCTCGTGGGTGGCTTCTTCAGCCAAGTCGCCGGGGTCGCCGGCAACTCGGCCGGGCTCGCGCGGTGGAACGGTTCGTCATGGCAACCGCTCGGCAGCGGCCTGGGCGGCGCCCCGGGCGTCAGCGTGTGGGGCATGGCCACGACCGCCAACGGCGACGTCATCGTCTGCGGTCAGTTCCCCAATGCCGGGGGCCAGCCGGCTGGCAACGTCGCCCGCTGGAACGGCAACGGTTGGTCGACGTTCGCCGGCGGCGCCAACGGCCGCGTCGATGTCGCCGTCGAGATGCCGAACGGCGACCTCGTCGTCAGCGGCATGTTCACGCAGGTCGGTGGCGTCAACGCCACGAACATCGCTCGCTGGAATGGCACCACCTGGTCGCCGCTCGGTGCCGGATTGAGCTCCAGGGCCTCCGGACTCGCCGTGATGCCGAACGGCAACCTGGTCGCCGCCGGCGGCTTCGCGCAGGCGGGAGGCGCTGCAGTCGGGTTCATCGCGCGCTGGGACGGCAGCAGCTGGTCGTCGCTCGGTGGCGGCATGAACAGCGGGGTCAAGAACCTGATCCGCCTGCCCGACGGCGACCTGCTCGCGACCGGTCCGTTCACCGTGGCTGGTGGCACGCCCGCCGCCGGCATCGCGCGTTGGGATGGCGCCGCCTGGCAGCCGGTCGCCGGCGGCCTGACCGGCTACATCGAGGGCATCCACCTGCGGCGGAGCGGGGACGTCGTCGTCGTGGGCAGTCTCGGCACGGTCGGCGGCGTGGCTACCGGCGAACTCGCGACGCTGCGCTCGCCCTGCCCGGCGACGGCCACCCCGGTCGGCGTCGGCTGCGCCGGCAGCAACGGCATCGACACCCTGCAGGCGACGACGCTGCCGTGGACCGGCTCCGTGCTGCGCACGGTCGCCAGCGGCTTGCCGGGCAACGGCATCGCCGTCGTGGTGTTCGGCGCCACCGGCCTGCAGGTGCCGCTGGCTCCGGCCCTGCCGATCGCGTTGCCCGGCTGCGACCTGCTCGCGTCTCCCGACGTGCTCGACGCCCGTGTCGTCGGCGCCCAGGTCACGATCGACCTGCCGATCCCCGACCTCGCGGGGCTCGCCGGCTTCGCCTTGCACCAGCAGGTGGTGGCCTTCGCGATCGACGCCCAGGGCAACCTGGTGGAGGCGACCAGCAGCAATGCGCTCGTGCTCACGCTCGGCACGCTTTGATCACGAGCAGCCGCCCGTGCACGACGCCGTCCAGTGGTCACGGCACCGGCCAGACGAGATGGCCGCGAACGCTCGCCGCGAGGCGCGGTGACTCCGGTCCTTGCACCGTCGTCCCTGGCGGCCGGCACGCCGCGCAGCCGAACGCCGCCGCCACCAGCGCTGGCCAACCACCACGACGCCTCTGGCTCGAAGTCATCCGGCGAACGCTACCCAGCAGAGGATCTCGTGGCCGCGACGGCCCCGGCTCAGGCGCGCTTGCGTTCGGGGTGTTCGACGAAGAAGGGGCCCACGGCGAGGCCGTCGATGCGGCCGGCGAGGAAGGCACGGATCGCATCGCGCGGCGAGCACACGATCGGCTCCTCGTGCATGTTGAAGCTGGTGTTGATCAGCGTCGGGATGCCGGACAGCTTCTCGTACTCGGTCAGGACCTCGTGGTAGCCGGGATTGATCTCCTTCCTGATCAGCTGCGGCCGCGCGGTCCCGTCGACGTGCACGGCGGCCGGACAGTTGGCGCGCATCCAGTCGGTGCAGTCGAAGGTGATGGTCATGAACTCGGCCGCGTGCTCGGCGCCGGCGAGGTTGACGTAGCAGCGCTCGCGCGCCTCCCAGGTCGTGACCGGCGCGAACGGCATGAACTCGGTGCGGCCCAGCCGCTGGTTGAGCCACTGGTTCACCGCCGGCTCACGCGCGTGATAGAGCACCGAGCGATTGCCGAGCGCGCGTGGTCCGTACTCCATGCGCCCGTCGAAACGACCGATCACCTCGCCGGCGTGGATGCGACGCGCGACCTCGGCGGCCAGGTTGGTGGGACGTGAGTACTGCAACCCATCCTGTTCGAGCGCGGCTCGGATCTGGGCCTCGTCGTAGCTCGGCCCGAGGTAGACATCGCGGATCGCCTCGACCTTGCCGTCGGGCCACGACAACTGCATCGCCAGGCCGGTGCCGCAGCCACCGTCGCCCATGTCCGGGTAGACGAAGGTGCGCTCGACCTCGGGCAGCGCGTGAATGCGCTGGTTCAGCTTGACGTTGGCGGTGACCCCACCCGACAGCACCACGTCCTGGAGCCCCAGCTGTCGCGCCCAGTGGCTGACGGAGTTGCAGGCGACCACCTCCAGCACGTGCTGGTAGGCGGCGGCGACATCGACCTTCGGGAACCGGCTGGCCAGGTTCTGGGTGAAGCGGACGTTGAGGTTCTGACGCAGCCGGAAGTCACCATCGCGCTGCTCGACGCGCGACAGCAACACCGGGCCGAGCACCGCCGGGTCGCCGTAGGCCGCGAGGCCGACGATCTTGCCGGCATGGCGGTCGGGCCGGAAACCGAGCGCCCCGGTCACGTTCTCGTACAAGGTGCCGAGCGAGTGCGGGAAGCGGAACGAGTGCACCCGCTTGATGCGGCCGCGTTCGCCGATGCTGATCGAGCCGGCCATGCCGCTGCCGTAGCCGTCGAGCGTGACCACCAGTGCCCGCTCGAAGCCCGAGGCAAGGAACGCGTTGGCGGCGTGCGAGGCGTGGTGCTCGCAGCGACGCAGCTTGCCGTCGAGGCCGAGCCCGGCGAGCCCGGCCAGCAGATCCGCCTCGTGCCGCCGGTGGGCCGCGATCGCCGCCTCCTGCCATTCGTGCGCGAGCGCGAGCGCCTTGTTGCGCGCAAGGCCCGAGCCGCCGCCGACCAGACGGTAGTAGGTCTCCTTCAACAGGCCCTTGCGCAGGACCTCGTTCGGATGACCCAGCCCCGGGATCGGCCGTTCGCGGCGGGGCACCCGCGCGAGCGCCGCCCGCAGCTCCTTGGCCAGGTCCTCACCGGTCGCCTCGCGCTCGAACGCCTCGTTGGCGGCGAACGACTTGCGGATCAACTCCGCCTCCTGATCGGCGGTCAGGAACGGGTAGGCGACGACATCGACATCGGCGAGCCGGACCCCGCCCCAACGCAGCGCCGCCTCGATCGCCTGAGTCGGGAAGCCGGCGTGCTGCTTCTTGCGCGAGAAGCGCTCCTCGCCGGCGGCGAACACGACCTTGCCGTCCACGACCAGCGACGCGGTGGCGTCCTTGTCGAGCGGCGAGATGCCGAGCACGATCACGGCGCCACCGCCCGCCGTTCGGCTCGCATCCGGTCGAACACTTGCAGCGGCGTCGTCGCGACGCCGCCGAGATCACGCAGGAACCAGGCGAAGTAGTTGTTCATCACGTCGAGGAAGGCATCACGCTGCCGCTCGGTCCGCACATACTGGGTGCAACCCGGGCGCAGCGTCGAACTGTGGTAGGTGAGAGCGAACACCTGCTGGCCGCGGGCCAGCAAGGAGCGCGTCAGTCGTTGCAGTGCCGGCAGGTCGAAACCCTCCGGCGACAACCGGATCCGGCTCAACACGCCCAGCCGGCTCAGGATCCCCGGCAGCCGCAGACGGGACGGCACCCCTGCCGTCGCAGCTCGCCACAGCCGCGGCGCCAGCGCGCCGGTCGGGCCGAGGAACGCGGCAGTGGTCGGCAGACACAACATTCGCCTGGCGCGGCCGAACCAGAACGGCATCGCGTGCTCGTGCGAGAAGTCGGGGCCGCCGTCGCCGCGGAAGTCGTAGGCCGGACACGGACTGCAGTCGATGTCGAAGCCGGCGTCCTCGAGCATCGCGGCGCTGTGCGGACCGATGCCGTAGCGGCCGGCCTTGTAGACCCGCGGTCGCACCCCGAACGCGTGCTCGATCGCGTCGGCCAGCGCCGCCAGCTTCGCCCGCTCGAGCGACGGCGGCAGATTGCCAGGGTAGCTGTGGAAAGAGTCGACCGGCTCTTCGTGGGGCGGATTGACCCATGGGTGCAGGTGGGCGCCGACTTCAGCTCGGGCGTCGCGAACCAGAGCCAGCAACGGCTCGCTGCCGTGGCGCTGGCTGACGACCGGGTAGTCGGCGACATAGGTCGGCCGCAATCCGTGCCGTTCACAGACCGCCTGGCCACGGTGAACCTCGGCCATCGCCAGCACGGACGTGTTGGCGCGGTCGAAGCGACGCCAGTCGAACTCCTCTTCGGTGTCGACAACGACCAGGAGCTGCGGTGGCGAACCGGCTGGCAGCAGAGCAGGCGAACGAGATGCTGGATCGTGGACCATCGGGCGTGAGGGCGAGCCAAGCCAAGGACATATGTCTACCGCAAAAACGGTGGCACCGAGCGCGCGCTTCGGCTGCCCCGGCGTCCGCGGTGCCGACGTGCACCTTGTCGGGCCGCCGTAAGGAGCGCGGCGACGTCCGCTCCCCGGCTTCGACCCCGCGCCCGAACATCCCCCAGCGGGCCTGCACCGCGCGGTGCCGAACCGTCCCCTACGGCCCCCGCCATGCTGGTTCGCCATCGCCACTGCACACAGAGGCTCCGTGTCACGCCCTCCCGCCGCGGTGGCGGTCCGACGGCAGTTCCGCACGCCGCCCGCTCATCGCCGGCAGCCGCGACCCACCCTGACTCCGGCTGGCGCAGCACCATGGCCCGTCGCCGATGCGGTGCCGCCCGCCCTCACCCACTCACACCCCGGCGATCTGCTGCAGCAGCTTCTGCGTCTCCGCCGCCGGCCGCGAGTCACTGCCGTGGAACAGCAACCCCTCGATCAAAGCGATCTTGCCGATCGCCTGGTCGAGCAGCGGATCCGCACCCTTGCGATACGCACCCACCGCCACCAGATCCCGGTTCTCCTCGTAGTGCGCCAGCAGTTCGCGCAGCTTGCGCGCCCGCTTCTGGTGCTCGGGCGTCGTCACCTTCGGCATCAGACGACTGATCGACGCCAGCACGTCGATCGCCGGATAGCGCCCGCGCTCGGCGATGCGGCGGCTCAGCACGATGTGGCCGTCGAGGTAGCCACGCAGCGCGTCGGCGACCGGCTCGTTCATGTCGTCGCCGTCGACCAGCACCGTGAAGATGCCGGTGATGGTGCCGTTGCCGTCGCTGCCGAGCCGTTCGACCAGCCGCGGCAGCTGCGCGAACAGCGACGGCGGGTAGCCGCGCAACGTCGGTGGCTCGCCGGCGGCGAGGCCGACCTCGCGCACCGCCATCGCGTAGCGCGTCACCGAGTCCATCATGAACAGTACGTCGGCGCCCTGCGCCCGGAACGCCTCGGCGATCGTCACCGCGCACAGCGGCGCCTTCAGCCGCAGCATCGGCGCCGCGTCGGAGGTGCAGGCGATCACCACGCTCTTCTGCAACCCTTCGGGCCCGAGTGCCTCGGCGACGAACTCGCCGACCTCGCGGCCGCGTTCGCCGATCAGCGCGATGACATTGACCTGGCCCGCCTTGCTGCGCGCGATCTGCCCCATCAAGGTCGACTTGCCGACGCCCGAACCGGCGAACACACCGATGCGCTGACCCTTGCCGCAGGTCAGCAGCCCGTCGATCGCCGAGACTCCCATCTCGACCGGTTGCTGGATCGGCGCCCGCTGCAGCGGCGACGGCGCATTGCCGGTCAGCGGCCGCAGCGCGCCCTCGATCGGCGGCCCACCGTCGAGCGGGCGGCCGAGCGCGTCGACGACGCGGCCGAGCAGGCCGGCGCCGATCGGCACCGACAGCGGCCGGTGGTCGTTCTGCACCTTGTCCCACGGCGCCACCCGATCGGCGTCGCCGAGCGCCATCACCACCGCGTCGTCGCGGTCGAAGCCGACCACCTCGGCGAGCAACGGCAGCTTGCCGGCGTCGGCCTCGATCGTGCAGGTGTCGCCGATCGCGGCCTGCAGCCCGGTGACGTGGATCGCGATGCCGCGGATCGCGCGCACGCGGCCTTCGGCGCGCGGACGGTTCAGCGCCTTGGCGGCGGTGACGGCCCGCTGCAGCGCGGGCGGCAAGGTCATGAGCGGGCCTCGCGCCGCACCTCGGCACAGATGCGCTCGAGCACTTCGCGCGGATCGAAGCAGAGGCGGCCGGCGCCGGTCTCGGCACGCACGCCGCCGCGCGGCACGGTCGGATCGGCGACGAAGCGCGCGACGGCGAGCTCTTCCTGCAGGTCCGGGGTCGCAGCGAGGTTCTGCTGCACCGCGGCCAGGTCGTCGGGATGCAGCCGCAGCACCAGATCGGCCTTGCTGCTGCCGTGCACACAGTCGCGCAGACAGCGGGCCACGGTCGGGGTCGGGTCGACCAGGCCCTTGCCGAGCGCGTCGCCGACCAGTTCGTTGGCGAGCGCCAGACCGAGTTCGACCGCCAGCGCGGTGACCTCGTCGAGGCGTTGCACGACCTGCTGCGGCAGCCCGTCGACGGTGCGCTGGCAGCTGCGCGCCAGCTCGCGCAGCGCCTTCAGCGCCGCCGCGCGCTGCTCGTCGCGCTGCTTGAGGTCGAGCAGCTCGCGCACCCGCTCGACGACCGGACCGCCACCGCTTCCGTGGTGGGCGTGCAGGCGGAAGCCGAGCAGCGGCGCCGTCAACGGAACGGTGGTGGTCGTCATGGTCAGACCATCTGCTCCGCGGCCCCACCGGCCTTGATCTCACCCTTGTCCATCAGGTCGCGGATCAGCTTCAGGATCTCGTTCTGCGAGGTCAGCACCTCCGACAGCGGCGTCGGGCCGAGGTTGTCGCGCTCCTCGCGCACCATGTCGGAGGCGCGCTTGCTGAGGTTGCCGAGGATCGCCTGCTCGACCGGCGGGATCGCGGCCTTCAGCGACACCGCCAGCTGGCGGCTGTCGACGGTGGCCAGGATCTTCTGCATCGACTTCTTGTCGAGCTTCTGGATGTCGTCGAACGTGAACATCTCCTCGCGGATCGCGCCGGCGATGTTGGCATCGGCGGCCTCGATCTTCTCGAGCACCGCCTTCTCGCCGCCGCCGAGGTTGTTCAGCAGCGACGCCGCCGCCTTGACCCAGGCCTTCGGTTCGCTGCGCAACGTCGTCAGGCCGAGGTCCTTGACCTTCTTGCGCATCACCTCGAGCACGCGCTGCACGACGTCGGCCGGCGTGCGATCCAGCGTCGCGACGCGGTGCACCAGGTCGGCGCGCAACTCCTCGTCGAGGAACTTCAGCACCTCACCGCCCTTCTTGCGGTCGAGGTGGGCGATGAACACCGCCGAGATCTGCGGGTGCTCCTCGGTCAGCAGGTTGGCGAGGTCCTCGGCGGTCAGCGCCTCGAACATCGCGAACGGTCGCTTGGCGAGGATGTCGCTGTTGGCGCGCCGCGCGACGTCGGAGCTGCGCTGCTCGCCGAACGCGCGCGACAGCACGGTCTTCATCAGGCCGCCGACGTCACCGAGCGCCATGCCGCCCTGGCGCATGCGCTCGACGGTGCTCTGGTAGACGCTGCGCACGGTGTCGCGATCGATCGCGATCTCCTGCAGTTCCTGCATCGCCCGCGTGACCTTGTCGACGGTGTCGTCGGTGAAGTTGCGCAGGATCTTCGCGGCCAGCTCCTGGTCGATCGACAGCAGCAGCATCGCGATGACCTTGTCGGTCGACATGGACTTGAGTTCGGGCATGGGCGCGGTCCGTCAGGCCTTCTGCTCGGTGAGCCAGGTCTCCAGCAACTTCGCCAGCGCCGCCGGGTCGGTGGCGATCGAGCGTTCGATCTCGCGACGCATGCGCTTCTGCTGCTCCTCGGGGCTGAGGTTCTCCTCGGCCGCGTCCGCCTTGCCGCCGCCGCCGGCCCTCGCGCCGACACTCGCGGTCTCGCCGGCGGAACCGCCGGAACCCGCGCCGCTGCGCTTGAACAGGCCGCGCAGGAACATCACCACCACGAACACGCCGAGGATCTGCCCGACGGTCGGGCCCCAGCGCAGCGCGAGGTCGGCGAAGCCCGGCCCGGTCGCGACCGCGTCCTCCATCGTGATCGGCGCGAACTCACCGACCAGCGTGCTGAACGCCTCGGGCTGGTCGCGCGCCGGGTCCCAGCCGACGATGGCCTTCACCGCGTTGATCAGGTCGTCCCGGTTGGTCCAGCCCTTGGTCTGCTCGATCGACGGGTCGTAGAGCAGCGCCACCGTCATGCGCTTGATGTCGGGCATCAGCTTGCCGGTGCGGCGCTCGCCGATCTCGGTCACGTACTCGCGATCGCGGGTCTCGTTCTTGCTCGTGTTCTTGCCGTCGCCGTCGGCGGCCTTGCCGCTGCTCGAGTCGGTGGCGTCCTTCTTGACCTTCTCGCTGCGCACCAGCGCCTCGGTCGGCAGCACCTTCTCGCTGCGCACCTCCCACGACGGGTCGAGCACGACGGTGACCGAGACGTTGGTCTTCCCGGGCCACATCTGGTCGAGGCGCTCCTGCGCCATGCGCGTGCGTTCGTCGCCGATGTTGCGCTGCAGGGCCAGGAACTCCGACGAACCGCCGCCGGTCTCGCGGTCGGGATCGAAGCGGAACCGCTGGCTGCCCGACGCACTGACGATCTCGATGTTCTGCTGCGGCACCATCAGCTGCGACGACGCCAGCGACGACGCGGCGCGCGCCAGCGCGTCGAACGAGTAGCCGTTCTTCAGCCGCAGCACGACGGTCGCACTCGGCCTCTGCTCGGCATCGCGGTCGCGGAACGCGGCCTGCCGGCGCGGCCGGCTCGCGGTCACGGTCGCCTGCGCCACGCCCTCGAGCCGCTGGATCGCGGCCACCAGGCTCTGCCGCGACGCGGCGTCGAGCTTCCACTGCTTGGTCTCGGCGTCCTCGATCAGGCTCAGGCCGCCGCCGACCGCCGGCGACTCCGTCGACAGGATGCCTTCCTCGGCGATCGCCATGTGCGCTTTGCCGACCTGGCTGCGCTCGACCAGGAACGCCTTGCCGGACGCGTCCTCCTTGTAGGCGACCCCGGCGGTCGCCAGCGCCTGCTTGACGCGGCCGATGTCCTCGGTGGAACGGGCGGTGAACACCGTCTCGTAGCTCGGCTGACCGGCGAACCACACGATCGCGCCGAGGCCGATGACGGTGGCGAGCACGATCGCGGAGACGACGAGGCGCTGACCGGCGTCGAGCCGGCCCCAGATGCCGCGGATCTGCGTCGACAGGTCGGAAGCGAGATTGCGCATGTCACATCACCGAGCGCGAGAGTTTCTCCCACGCGTCCACGAGCTTGTTCCGCACCTCGAGCATCAGGTTGAACGCCGTCTCGCTCTTGTTGGCGGCGATCATCACGTCGTGCAGCTCGACGTCCTCGCCCATCACGAGACCGCGCGTCTTCGCGCGCACGTCGGCCTGCAGCCCGGACACCGTCGCGAGCGAGTCGGCCAGCGCACCCTCGAACGAGCCGCCGGCCGGAGCTTTGGCGTCGACGCCGTCGATGGCCATCGGCGCGCGGCCCTCGGGCACCTTCACGCCGGGCAGGTTCTGCTCCATGCCGCGCAGCATGTCGCGCTGGAAGCCGTTCAGGTCGAACCCGGTGAGCGGCGGTAGATCGAATCCGGTCATGGGTCAGTCTCCTCAGCGACTCATGTTGGTGATCGTGTTCTGCAACATGCCGCGGTAGGTCCGCAGCGCCGTCAGATTGGCGTCGAAGCTGCGTTCGATGACCTGCATGTCGACCAGTTCCTGGAAAAGGTCGACGTTGCTGCCGAGCACCTTGCCGGACGCGTCGGCGTCGGGATGGCCGGGCTGGTAGAAGACCGGGAACGGCGTGCTGTCCTCGCGCACCTCGGCGACCGCGACGCCGCCGGCGAGCGGCCCGGCGCTGCCGCCGCCATTGCCGCGCTGCGCATCCTCGAGCAGTTCCTCGAACACCAGCACCTTGCGGCGGTAGGGCTCGTTGTCGGCGTTGCCGGTGCGGTGCATGTTGCCGAGGTTGCTGGCGACCACCTCGGATCGCTGCAGCTCGGCGCGCAGACCGGCCCCGGCGATGTCGAAGCCGCGGAACACACCTTTCATCGGATCGGTCACCGGGATCACCTGCCGAGGATGGCTTTGTTGAGGGTCGCGAAGTAGCTGCCGGCGCGGCGGGTCATCACGTCGTGCAGCAGCGAGGTCTTGCCGAGGATCGCCAGCTCCTCCATCAGCACGACGTTGTTCTGGCCGGCCGGGCCCGATTCGTCGCGCTGGGTGACCGGCTCGACCGAGTCGATGCCGCCGCCGGACGCCTCGGCGTCCCGCAGCAGGTCCTCGAACCGGACCTCGTAGCGCTTGAAGCCCGCGACGTGCTGGTTGGCGACGTTGTGCAGCGCCGCCTTGGTGCGGGCGCCGAGCACGTCGAGCATCTTCTGCGTGAATGCGGTGTCGCGATCGAAGTCGATCATGGGATTCGCCGGTTTCCACTTCAGCATCGACGCGCACCCGTCCCGGCCTTGAGACCGAAGGTTGGCGGCGGCGTCCCGCAGCACCGACCCACCGGCGTCGGCTTTCCCGACAGCATGATTTCTGCACGGCGACCGCGGCCTGTCGCTCGCTATGCTCCGCCGCCGTGACGGGCCAACCCCTGCCTTCCTTCGCCGCTGCCGGCCGCCCCACCCTGGCCCAGCCGGCTGCGGACCCCGCCGCCCGGATCCGCGCCGACCTCGCCGCGCCGAGCGCATCGATCGCGCCGCGCTGGTTCTACGACGACCTCGGCTCGCGGCTGTTCCGCGCCATCACGGCGCTGCCGGAGTACTACCCGACCCGCACCGAGGCGGCGCTGCTGCAGCAGCACCTGCCGGCGATCGTCGAGGCCACCGAACTGCACCGCCCGACGCTGATCGACCTCGGCGCCGGCGACTGCGAGAAGGCGGCGCGCCTGCTCGACACCGTGCAGCCCTCGACCTACGTCGCGGTCGACATCTCGGCGGCGTTCCTGCACGAAGCGCTGGCCCAACTGCGCCGCCAGCACCCCGGCATCGACATGCTCGGCGTCGGCGCCGACTTCGCCGAACGACTCGAACTGCCGGCCGTGGTGCCCGAGCAACGGCGACTGTTCTTCTACCCGGGCTCGTCGATCGGCAACTTCACCCCGACCGAGGCGGCCCACTTCCTCGGCAGCGTGCGCGCGCAGATGCACGGGCCGTCCGCGCTTTGGATCGGCGTCGACCTGCACAAGCCGCGCGAGATCCTCGAGCTCGCCTACGACGACCCGCTCGGCGTCACCGCGGCGTTCAACAAGAACGTGCTCCGCCACGTGAACCGCCTCGCCGGCACCGACTTCGACGTCGCCGACTGGCAGCACGTCGCGTTCTACGCCGAGCGCCTGGGCCGCATCGAGATGCACCTCGAGGCGCTGCGCCAGGTCACCGTGCGCTGGCCCGGCGGCGGGCGCCGGTTCGAGGCCGGCGAACGCATCCACACCGAGAACAGCTACAAGCACACCGTGCCGGGATTCCGCGCGCTGCTGGCGACCGCCGGCCTGCGCACCGTCGAGCACTGGACCGACGACCGCGGCTGGTTCGCGTTCTTCCTGGCGGTGCCGGACCTCGCCTGAACCCGATCGAACGCCGCCGTGGCAGCTGGCATGACCGCCGGCGGGCTCCAGCAGGCCATGCGATGGGGCCGATGAATCGCATTGACACCCCGACCGGTCGCGCGGACCCTTCTTGCCCCCCCGTTCGCGCCGAACGCCACCGATGTCCCCCTCCGACCGCAACCTCCGCCGCCATGACGGCACCGTGCAGCGCCGCGACCGCGAGATCCTGCTCGGCCAGCGCGGCGGCGTGGTCTGGTTCACCGGCCTGTCGGGCTCCGGCAAGTCGACGATCGCCCGCCAACTGGAGGCCGCGCTGCACCAGGACGGCCGCCTCGTCTACGTGCTCGACGGCGACAACCTCCGCCACGGCCTGTGCGCCGACCTCGGCTTCGACGCCGCGGCGCGCACCGAGAACATCCGGCGCGTCAGTCACCTCGCCGCCCTGTTCGCCGATGCCGGCGCGCTGGTGCTGACGGCGTTCATCTCGCCGTTCCGCGCCGACCGCGCCGCGGCCCGAGCCGTGATCGGCACCTCCGACTTCGTCGAGGTGTTCGTCGACGCGCCGCTGGCCACCTGCGAGGCGCGCGACCCGAAGGGCCTCTACAAGAAGGCCCGCGCCGGCCAGATCGCCGAGTTCACCGGTATCAGCAGCCCCTACGAAGCTCCCGAGCGCGCCGACCTGCACCTGCGCAACGCCGACCGCCCGCTGGCGGAGGTGGTCGCCGAGGTGCAGGCACTGCTGGCCGATCGCGGCTTCCTCCGTCCACCCGCCTGACGCCCCGCCCCCCGTCCATGTCGAAGCACACGCTCACCCATCTGGAGCAACTCGAACACGAGAGCATCCAGATCATCCGCGAGGTCGCCGCCGAGTTCGAACGACCGGTGATGCTCTATTCGATCGGCAAGGACAGCGGCGTGATGCTGCGGCTGGCCGAGAAGGCGTTCGCGCCGGCGCGGATCCCGTTCAAGGTCCTGCACATCAACACGCGGTGGAAGTTCCGCGAGATGATCGAGTTCCGCGATCGGCTGATGCGGGAGATGGGGCTCGACTTCCACGAGTGGATCAACCCCGACGGCGTGCGCGACAACGTCAACCCGTTCACCCACGGCACGCAGCGCCACACGCACGTGATGAAGACCGAGGCGCTGAAGCAGGCGCTGAACCACTACCAGTTCGACGCCGCGTTCGGCGGCGCGCGCCGCGACGAGGAGAAGAGCCGCGCCAAGGAGCGCGTGTTCAGCTTCCGCGACCGCTTCCACCAGTGGGACCCGAAGAACCAGCGGCCCGAGCTGTGGAACCTGTTCAACTGCCGGGTCGCCAAGGGCGAGTCGATCCGCGTGTTCCCGCTCAGCAACTGGACCGAGCTCGACGTGTGGCTCTACGTGCACCGTGAGAACCTGCCGATGGTGCCGCTCTACTTCGCCAAGGAGCGGCCGGTGGTCAAACGCGGCGGCACCTGGATCATGGTCGACGACGACCGCATGCCGCTGAACCCGGGCGAGCAGCCGGAACTGCGCAAGGTCCGCTTCCGCACGCTCGGCTGCTATCCGTTGACCGGCGCGATCGAGTCGGCGGCCGACACGGTGCCGAAGATCATCGAGGAGATGCTGCGCAGCCGCGACTCCGAACGGCAAGGCCGCGTGATCGACTTCGACGAGGGCGGTTCGATGGAGCAGAAGAAGAAGGAGGGCTATTTCTGATGAGCTACTCCGAACAACTGGACCAGTTCGGCATCGACGGCTACCTGGCCCGCTACGGCAAGCGCGAGATGCTGAAGCTGCTGACCTGCGGCAGCGTCGACGACGGCAAGTCGACGCTGATCGGCCGGCTGCTGTACGACTCGCAGACCGTGCACGACGACGTGATGGCGGCGACCAAGAAGGCGTCGGCGCGCTACGGCACCACCGGCCAGGAGGTCGATCTGGCGCTGCTGGTCGACGGCCTGCAGGCAGAACGCGAACAGGGCATCACGATCGACGTCGCGCACCGCTACTTCGCGACCGACCGCCGCAAGTTCATCATCGCCGACACGCCCGGGCACGTGCAGTACACGCGCAACATGGCGACCGGCGCGTCGAACTGCGACCTGGCCATCATCCTGATCGACGCCCGCCACGGCGTGCTCGAGCAGACCCGGCGTCACTCGTTCATCTGCGCGCTGCTCGGCATCCAGCACTTCGTCGTCGCGATCAACAAGATGGACCTCGTCGACTGGAGCGAACAACGCTTCCAGGAGATCCGCGAGGCCTACTCCGAGTTCGCGACCCGGCTGCAGGTGCGCGACATCCACTTCATCCCGCTGTCGGCGCTCAAGGGCGAGAACGTCGTGTTCCGCGGCCCGAGCATGCCGTGGTTCCAGGGCTCACCGCTGCTCGACCACCTCGAGAACGTGCACGTCGCCAGCGACCGCAACCTGGTCGACCTGCGCTTCCCGGTGCAGCTGGTGCTGCGGCCCAACCTCGACTTCCGCGGCTTCTGCGGCACGCTGGCCTCCGGAGTGCTGCGCCAGGGCGACACCGTCGCGGTGGTGCCGAGCGGCAAACAGACGCGCATCAAGGCGATCCACCACGCCGGCGGCACGATCGCGGAGGCGTTCGCACCGATGTCGGTGACGGTGACGCTGACCGACGAGGTCGACGTCAGCCGCGGCGACATGCTGGTCGGTCCCAACAACGCACCACAGCTCGACAACGCGATAGAGGCGATGGTGGTCTGGTTCCACGAGCAGCCGCTGCAGGCCGGCAAGCAGTACCTGGTCAAGCACACCACGCAGCAGACCACCGCCGCCGTCACCGATCTGCGCTACCGGATCAACGTCGGCACGCTGCACCGCGAGACCACCGCGACGCTGCAGATGAACGAGGTCGGACGCGTCCGCATCGAGACCGCGCGCCCGCTGGCCGCCGACGCCTACGCGAAGAACCGCACCACCGGCGCGTTCATCCTGATCGATCGCATGAGCAACGCGACGGTGGGGGCGGGCATGATCGTCGAACGCAAGACCGCCGGCGACGGCACCCGCGCCCGCCGCGAGAGCGCCGACGCGCGCAGCAACGTGCGCCTGCAGCACAAGCGGCTGGTGACGCCCGAGCAGCGCAAGCAGGCACTGGGGCAGGAGCCGTTCGTGCTGTGGATCACCGGCCTGCCGCGCGCCGGCAAGTCGTCGCTGGCCTACGCGCTGGAGAAGAACCTGTTCGAGCGTCGCCACCTCGTGCACGTGCTCGACGGCGAGATCCTGCGCCTCGGCCTGAACCGCGATCTCGGCTTCCACGGCGCCGATCGCTGGGAGAACCAGCGTCGCGCCGCCGAGATGGCGCGCCTCAACCTCGGTCTCGGCATCAGCACGATCATCGCGCTGGTCTCGCCGCTGCGGTTCGAGCGCGACCAGGCCCGTGCCATCGTCGGCGGGGAACGCTTCGTCGAGATCTTCTGCGACGCACCGCTGGCCGCCTGCGAGGGCCGCGACCGCGACGGCCTCTACGCCCGCGCCCGCGCCGGCGAGATCGAGAACGTCACCGGCGTCGACGCTCCGTACGAACCACCCACGGCCGCGCAACTCGTGCTCGACACGGTCGGGAAGTCGATCGAGGACAACACTGCGCGAACGCTCGAATATCTGCTGCGACAAGGATGGCTGAAGTGAACCCGACCGGCGAACCAGTGATCGAGGCGCGCAACCTGAGCAAGGCCTACCGCCTCTACAGCAATCCGTACAACCGGTTGCTGGAGAAGATGCCGTGGAATCGCGGCAAGCAGCTCTACAAGGAGGTCAACGCGCTGCAGGACGTGACCTTCGACGTCAAGCCGGGCGAGTGCGTGGGCCTCGTCGGCACCAACGGCGCCGGCAAGTCGACGCTGCTGAAGGTGCTGAGCGGCACCACGTTCCCCACCAGCGGCAGCTACGTGGTGCGCGGCCGGGTTACCAGCCTGCTCGAACTCGGCGCCGGCTTCCACCAGAGCTTCAGCGGCCGCGAGAACATCTTCATGAACGCGGCGATGATGGGGTTCTCGCGCAAGGAGGCGCAGCGCAAGTACGACGAGATCGTCGACTTCAGCGAGCTCGGCGACTTCATCAACGCGCCGGTCCGAACCTACTCGTCGGGCATGGCCGCGCGGCTCGGCTTCAGCGTCGCGGTGGCCACCGACCCGGACCTGCTGATCCTCGACGAGATCCTCAGCGTCGGCGACATGAACTTCCAGAAGAAGTGCTTCGACAAGATCTGGGGCTTCAAGAAGCGCGGCAAGTCGATGTTCTTCTGCTCGCACGGGCTCTACCAGGTGCGCCAGATCTGCGAGCGCGCGATCTGGCTGCGCCAGGGCCGCGTCCAACTGCTGGCGGACGCGGTTACGGTGACCAACGAGTATGCGACCTACGAGAACAACCTGCTCGAGGGCGGCGACCCGTCGCCGTACGCGGACACGGCGAAGTCCCCGGCCGAGCAGGACAACCCGGTCGTGCTCGGCGCCGAGATCCTCGACCCCGTCACCGGCAAGGTCCGCAACACGTTCTCACCCGGCGACAGCGCCGTGATCCGCGTCCACATCCGCAACCCGCGCCGCGAACGCATCACCGTCGCGGTCGGCGCCAAACGCACCGACGGCACGCTGTGCTTCGCGCACACGACGCAGTTCGCCGGGATGGTGGTCGACTTCGCCGAGGGCCACGTCACCCTGCACCTCGACACGCTGCGGCTGCTGTCGGGCGAGTTCGGCGTGCCGATCTGGCTGTTCGACGAGAACGGCGTGCACCTGTACCAGGAGCGGCCGTGCCCGCAGAACTTGATCGTGCAGAACCGGACCAAGGACCTCGGCCTGTTCCTGCAGGACCATCGCTGGTCGATCGAGCCGCGCAAGAACTGACCCGGGTCGCCTCGCGGGTGAGCCGGCCCGCAGCCGACGACGCAGCGGGGCCGGTTGCGTCGATCTCGTGGTTGGTGGGTCCCGCGTTGCGGCGTCCTGGCAATCGCTGAGCCGGGTCGCCTCGCGCGCGAGCCGGCTCAGATCAGGTCCGAGAACTTGTGCTTGCGGCTCATGAACACGCTGTAGCCGACCAGCAGCAGCCCGACCGCCCACGCTGCCGCCGTGCCGAGCTGTGGCCAGAACGAGCCGAACTGCTCGCCCTGGGCGCCGAGCGCCAGGCGCTGCGCCTGGATCAGCGGCCACGCCGGGTTCAGCATCTGCATCCACTCGAGCACGACGAGCGGCACCTTCGGCGGCGTGGTGCCGTCACCCTTCAGATCCTTCACCGACCAGAACACCGGCGACAGGAACATCCACGCCATCGTCACCAGTCGCCAGAGCTGCGCGGTGTCGCGCAGGAACACGTGCAGGTTGGACAGCAGCAGACCGAGGCCGAGCGTGAGCGTGAACTGGACCAGCATCACCAGCGGCATCGCCAGCAACAGCCAGCCGGGCTGCGATGCACCCGACAACCAGGCGCCGAAGAACAGCACCACGGCACCGACCAGGTAGATCACCATCGACACCAGCGCCACGTGCACCAGCAGCACCTCGGCCGGGAAAGCGACCTTCTTCACCAGGTTGCCGTTGTCGACGATGATGTTGCACGACTGCCCGGTCGCCTCCGTCAGCGAGTGGAACACGATCACGCCGGAGAACAGGTAGACCGCGAAGGCCTCGCTCGGGTCGGCGGCCTTGCCGAGGAAGTAGCCGAAGACCACGTAGTAGATCGCGAACAGGAACAGCGGCTGCAGCAGGATCCACCACACCCCGAGCATCGAACCGTGCACGCGCGACATCAGGTCGCGGCGCAGGAAGTTCTGCACCATGTAGCGGTTGGCCCAGACGAGGGCCGGGAACCGCAGGATCGAGCCGAGGTGACTCAGGGCACCGGTGCGAAAGGTGGCGGCGTCGTGATGGCGAGCGAGGAGCATTCTGGCGGTTGTCCGGCCGACGCGGTCGCGCGGCAGGCGGAGCAGGTTACGGATCCGGGCGGCAGAGGCCAGCGGCGGCCGCCACTGCGACGGATCGCCCACGATTCTTCATCGACACGGGATGCGGGCCGGCTGCAGCCTCGATGCCATCGACCCCTTCGCTCACCGCATACCGAGCGCTGCCACCTGGGCCAGCACCGGCGCCGACAGTTCCGGCCGGGCGACGACGATCTGGCCGTTGCGCGGATCCGGCCGGTTGTAGACCTGGACGCTGCCGTCGAGACGACGAACCACGAAGCCGGCCGCGTTCGCGACCACTTCGGGGGCGCAGGTGTCCCATTCCTTGAGCCCCTGATCGTGCACATAGACATCGGCGCGACCGAACAGCAGCATCGCCACCTTGAAGCCGACGCTGCCGCACGGCACGACGTCGACGCCGCCGAGGCCCTGCCCGAGGCGCTCGACCCACGTCGGCGTGTGGCTGCGGCTGACCACGAGGCGCGGCCGCGGCGGCGCTGCCACCGCGGCGAGTCGTTCGGGCCAGCTGCCGGCGGCAGAGCCGTTGCGCTCGCCGTCGACGGACAACGTCGCCGCGCCACCGCGCCGCGCCGACAGGCAGCGCCCGATCGCCGGCAGCGCCACCACGCCGAGCACCGGCGCGCCGTCGACCGCGAGCCCCACGTGCACGGCCCAGTCGTGGCGACCGGATGAGTACTCCTTGGTGCCGTCGAGCGGATCGACGATCCACGTACAGCGCCGCTGCAGCCGTTCCGGCGCGTCGACGGTCTCTTCCGACAGGATGCCGTCCTCGGGATACGCCGCGCGCAGCGAACCCTGCAGGTAGGCGTCGGCGGCCTGGTCGCCGATGTCGCCGAGCAACTTCGGCTCGGCCCAGCGACCGCTGTCGCGCAACCCGACCAGACGCCGGCCGGTATCGACCGCGATGCGATGGGCGAAGGCGAGTCGCTGGCGCAGATCGGCATCGGAGAGCGGCGACATGCCACCTGCGTAGCCGGCACCGGCGCCCGGCGCCAGCGGCATCGCCGCGTCAGGCCACCGGCAAGGCCACGCCGAACAGCCGCTGCGCCACCTCCTCCCCGTCGCGGCACAACGTCGCGAAATCGGCGGCTGCATGGTTCCAGACCGCGTAGCGAAGCGAACCGAGCCAGCGATACTCACGCCGCCGCGCCGCCGCCGAGCACGGCTCGGTCCACAGCCGCGACGCCGGGTGCCGGGCCTGCAGCCACGCGCGCTCGGTTGCACCGGGTTCGACCCCGGGCCGCCCGTCGAAGCGTCGGAACACGAAGCTGGCCGCCGCGCCCGCCGTCGGTTGGAGCCGCGCCACCTCGGTCGCCGGCCGCCCCGCGGCCAGCGCCATCGCCAGCAGTTCGAGATCGAGTCCCGCGACGGCGCGATACATCGTCGCGAACTGGCCCGCCGAGCGCGGATTGATCTCGATCACCCGCACCCCACCGTCCGGCAGCACGAACAGCTCGACGTTGAACAACCCGTGGTCGTAGCCGACCGCGCGCACCGCCCCGAGCGCCACGCGCGCGACCTCGTCCTGCACCGCCGCCGGCAGCCGCGACGGCAACGTGAAGCCCGCGAAGTGCCGCGCCCCCTGGACCTCGCCGGGATACATCAGCTCGTCGACGATGCCCGCGAGGTGCAGCGCACCGCGATCGGCATAGCCGTCGACGTTGACCTGCACGCCGGCCAGCGGTTGCTCGAGCAACACGTGGTCGGGTGCACACGGCAACGGCAACACCTCGCTGGCGAGCTGCGCGAACGGCCGCGACTGGCGACCGAACATCCAGCGATCGGACCGCGACAGCGACAGGTGGGCAGCGAGCTGGTCCGGATCGGCGACCCGGCGCGCCAGCGCCGAGAACGTGCCCTTGACCGGTTTGGCGAACAGCGGCCAGCCGAGGCCGGTGGCCGCCACCGCCGCCGCGAGCGCGCGCGGATCGCGCGAACGCCGATCGGCGAACGGCCACGGCAGCGCTTCCGCGCGCACCGTCGCCGCCGGCAGCGCTGCGGCCAGCGTCCGGCGCAACACCAGCTTGTGCTGCGCCCGCACGATCGCCGCCGGATCGGCGCCGGGCAGGCCGAGTTCGCGAGCGACCATCGCCGCGAGCAGGCAGCCGAAGCCGTCGTCGTTCGACCACACCGCGTCGATGCGGCCCCGATACCGCCGCACCAGCCAGCGGACCCAGCGCCGCGCATCGAAGCCGAGCAGCCGGAACACGTGCGGATAGCCGAAGCTCTCGAAGCCCTCGCGGTAGAGCTCGATGCGGCGCTCGCGCTGCAGCGCCGTCACGCATTCGTCTTCCCAAGTGCCCTGGAACAGCACCAACAGGCGCAGCGGCTTCGACATCGGCACGGGCGCGCAGGATGCGCGCCGCGGTCGCCATTGCAACGGCCCCGGCGCCTTTCCGCGGCTCAACGCAAGGTCGGCTGCAGCCGCGCGGCACCGGCGACCGGCTCGGTGCGCGGCGGCGTCTGCGGCAGCCTCACCAGCGGCTCGGCGTTCGCCGGCGCCACGGCCGCGAACGCGAGCGCTTCGATCGCGGCCGCCGCCGCGTCCCAGCCGTAGGCGGCGCGCACCGACGGCGCGAAGGCCCGCGCCTTCTGCCGCAGTGCGGGAAGCTCGCGCAGCGCCGCGATCAGCGCCGCACCGGCGGCCTCGCCATCGGGCTCGAGCACCCACGGCTGCCCCGCGTGCGCGCCCGGCAGTTCGATCGTGCGCCGCTGCGCGGGCAGCTTGATGCCACCCGGGCCGGCCATCACCGCATCGGTGGCGCCGCCCGCGGTCGCCAGCACCGGCAGGCCGCAGGCGCGCGCCTCCAGCACCGGCAGGCCGAAGCCCTCGCCGCGATACGGGTGCAACAGCAAGTCGCAGGCGGTGTAGGTCGAGGCCAGCTCGGCCCGCGACAGCTCGGCGGCGATCGTGCGCAACGGCGGCGCGCCGGGCGTGCGCGCGAAGCGTTCGACCAGTTCGCCGAGATGAAAGCGACCGTAGTGCTGGTCGTGCCCGACGCTCTTCACCACCACCGCGAAGCGGCAACCGGCCTGCCACGCCATCAGCACCGCGCGCAGGAACACGTCGATGCCCTTGCGCCAGATCAGGCCGCCGCAGAACAGCACCGCCGGCAGCTCGCCCTTCCAGGCCAGCAGTTCCGGATCGGGCGGCGCGTCGGCGGTCATCGCCGCATCGACGCCGTGCGGCACCACGACGATGCCCCGGCTGCGGCCGGCGGCCGCGACCGTGCGCCGCACGTGCTCGCTGTGCACGACGACGACATCGGCGGTCTGCGTCACGTGCGGCATCAACTCGATCGGCAGCGCGCCGTACTCCCAATCGACGCGCAGCGCGAACTGACGGCACGGCGGCCGCACCGCACGCACCGGCCAACCCGACGCGAGATACAGGTCCGCGGGGCCCGGATCGCGGCACAACAGCGGCTCGAGTTCGGGCGCCCGGTTCCGCAGCTCGGCCAGCCGGGTGCGGATCGGCCCGGAGTTCACCAGCCGCAGATCGACGCGGCCGCGTTGCTGCAGCGCCTTGGCGGTCGCCAGCGACAACTCGGCGCTCGACGAGGTCTCGAACCACGGCGCCTCGAGCACGACCACCGGCCGCGACGACCGCGCAGGGCAGGCCGGGGACGGCGCCGCCGGGCGCCCGAGCAGCAGTTCTTCGAACACGTGATCGCGCGCCCGCCGCCCCATCGCGGCAGCGGCGGCGGTGTCGCCGAGCGCCTGCGCCACCGCGGCCGCGAGTGCCCCGGCGTCCGGCGCGAAGTGCGCGAGTTCGGTCGGCGTCGCCGCGACTTCGTGGCCACCGATCGGCAAGCAGATGCCGTGGCGCCCGAGCACCGGCGCGAGCGCCACCGCGCGCGCGGCACAGACCGGGCGCCCCGAAGCGAGCGCCAGCACGAGGTCGCGGATCTCGCCGCCGCGCCGCCACGGCACCACGATCGCGGCCGCATCGCGCGCGTGCGCCGGCTCGAAGCCGGTGGCTGCCACCTCGACCCGATCGCCGTGCGCCTGCAGGCGGGTGCGCAGCGCCGCCGCCAGATCGACATCGTACGCCGGCAGCACCAGGCGCAGCCGCGGGCCGCCAACCGCGAACCGCTGCTGCCAGAACTCGATCACCAGATCGAGGCCACCGTCGAAGTCACCGCGGCCGATGGCGACGATCGGCCCGTCGCTGCCGAGCGGCGGCAACGCCAGCCACGGCGCCAGCTGGCGTTCTTCGCAGCCGTGCACAGGGGACTCGGTGCCGGCCCAACGCAGCTCGGCGCGCACCCGCTCGACCAGGTCGCCGGCGACCACCCCGCAGCGGACCGGCAGCACGAGGCAGGCCCGCGGCCACAGCAGCGCCGTCTCGCGGGCCAGATCAGCGCGCGCCTCGGGCGCCGCGAACACCAACACCGGCGCGGTGGTCGCGACCGCGTTGCCCGCGGCCCGCAACAACAGCTCGACCTCGGCCGGAGGCAGCGCCGTCGCGGTCGCGAGATCGCGCACGCCGTCGGTCAGCGGGATCGTGCGCTCCCCCGCCGCCGGCTGGCGCGGCTGCACCGCGGCGAGCGACAGGGACGGGCGCAGTCCGGCCGCCAGCGCCTGGCGGACGAAACTGCGCAACTGGCTGGCGGCGGCATCCTCGCCGAACGGGTCACCGACGATCCGGACGTGGTTCATCGCGCGTTCTCATCGGCAGTTCGGCCCCGGTTGCTGAAACCCGCGACAGCGCTGTGGCGCCTGCCGACAGCAGTCGCCAAGATCGGGACGATGCCCGTGTCGCCGAGGTCGCACCCCGATCGTGCGGCAGCCACCCTAGCCAACCTGCCCGAAGCGGCGGCCGCCCGCGGCGCGGGCCCGTTCCAGTTGCCGGGCGCCGGCGCGCACGATGCGCGCATCGAGCTGAAGCTGCTGCAGTGGCGGGCGCTGGCGGCGGCGGCCGGCTCGCCGCGGGCCCGGGCCCATCTCGACCAGCTGCCGGCGAACGAACATCCGGACCTGTGGGCCGGCACCGTGCAGGATGGCACCGCGCGCGGCTTCGCGGCGCGGCTCGAGGAGGCGATCGCGCTGGCGCCGCCACCGCCGCCGCCGCCGGCCGCCCTGCTGAGCCGCACCAACGCGCGCGTCACCACCGGCAAGGAACTGCGCAAGCGCAAGGACCTGCTGGTCGCCAGCGGCGGCAGCCGCGTGCGCTTCACGCGCAAGGAAGGGCTGTTGTTCGTCGATCGCGAGGGCGGCCTGCACAGCAGCAACTGCCTGCGCTTCGAGGCGCGCACCGACGGCGGCACGCTCGACGGCTTCGTCGCCGCTGCCGAGGAACGGCCGCGGCTCTACTCGGCGCAGTTCCTGCAGCCGCGGGCCCACGTCGACGCCGATGGCTGCACCGAGCTGTCGCTGGCCGGGCGTCTGGGCCGCGGGCCGATCGGCTGGAACGTCGAGCTGCTGCTGACTGGCGACCCGGCCCACGAGCGGGTGCGGGTGCAACTGACGATCGCCGGGGCGGTGCCCGGTTGGCGACTGCGCGCGCGCTTCCTCGGCCTGCCGCTGCCGGTGATCCACCATGAATGCACGCCGGTGCACGAGGTGGTCGAGAACGACGCCGGTGGCTTCGTCGCCTTCACGCTGGTGCGCGCGTGCGCGCGACTGCAGGTCGACGACACCACGGTCGCGGTGCCCGCGGCGGCGGCGCCGGGGCCGCTGCAGCACGTGTTCTGGCTCGGCACCGGCGGCCGCTGATCGACGCCGCGGTTCCCTCGACATGCCATCGCGGGCTGGCTAGGGTGGCGCGACTCGCTGCCGATCCCTCCCACCCAGCCCCTGTGTCCGAACTGCTCTGGCTGCTCGCCGGGGCCGCCATCGCGGTCGCCGTGCTGCGACCGTGGCGCCAGCGAGCGCCGCGCGAGGAACCCGCGCCGCCGCCGCCGCCCCCGCCCGTGGCCGAGACGATCACCGCCGATGCACGGCAGCTGGCGAGCACCTTCGCCGACGAACTCGCCAACCTGCTGTCCGGCGTCGAGGGACGCGCCCACCATCTGATCACGACCGCGCCCGACCGCACGCAGTTGCCGAAGGCCGCCGAGGCGATGCTGGCTTCGATCGGTCGCCTGCACATCCTGCACACCAAGGTAGTGGCCGCCGCCGGTCGCCGCCGCGCCGAGCCCGGCACCACCGACCTGGCCGCGGCGGTGGGCGCACTCGCCGACGCGCTGCAACAGCTGCAGTTCGGCCTGGAGCTGCGCTGGGACCCACCCCCGCACCTGCCGGCGATCGCCGCCGGCCCGACCATCGTGCACGACGCGCTGCTGTTCCTCGGCGCCGCGCTGCTGCGCGCCGAACGCGGCGCGGCGCTGCTGTCGATCGACGGCGAGACCTGCTTCGCCGGCACCAGCCCCTGGGTGCAGGTCGAGATGGCGCTCGAGTGGCACAGCGAACCGGGTCCTGATGCGGCAGCACCGATCGACGACGTCGCGTTCACGCTCGACCTGGAGGCCGCGCGGCAGCTGATCGTGCTGCACGGCGGGGAACTGCAGCTGCACCACCTGCGCAGCCGCTCGGTGCGCGCCGTGGTCCGTTGGCCGGCGGTGACCACCCCGGCGAGCGAGTCCACCCCGGCGTTGCCGACCGCGGCGCCGGCCCAGAGCGCGGCGACTGCGACGGCCAGGCACCATCACCACTACGGCGGCGCGCTGCTGCTCGAGTCCGATCCGTCGATCCGGGCGATGCTGAGCACCGAACTGAAGGCGACCGGCCGCGCCGTGTTCGCGTGCGCCGACGGTGCGGCGGCGAGTTCGTTCCTGGAGGCGACGCCGGACCGCTTCGAACTGCTGATCGTCGACGATCCGCAGCGCCTCGAACGCAGCGATCCGCTGGCTGCCACGATCCGGACGGCGGCGCCGCGCCTCAAGCTGCTGGTGCTTGCCGCCACGCTGCCGTCGACGCGCGCCGAATGGCCGCTGCTGCACCAGTTGCAGAAGCCGTTCGACGTGCACGAACTGCGACACGCTCTCGCCACCGTTCTCGCCTTTGGATAGGGTGTTCCGCCCCGCGGAGGACACCAACCTGGCTCGCAAGAACAACCGAATGCCGGATCAGCTCCGGCCACTCAAGTTCACCCGTTCGTACACCGACCTGCCCGGCTCGGTGCTGGTCGAGTGCGGCAAGACCAAGGTGCTGTGCACGGTCTGCGTGCAGGACCAGGTGCCGCCGTGGATGTACAACCGCCACCAGGGCGGCTGGCTGACGGCCGAGTATTCGATGCTGCCCGGCGCCGGCAGCCCGCGCAAACCGCGCGACGGCCGCACCGGCCGCCCGCTCGACGGCCGCAGCTTCGAGATCCAGCGCCTGATCGGCCGCGCGATGCGCTGCGCGGTCGACCTCGGCGCGCTGCCGGAGGTGACGCTGTGGATCGACTGCGACGTGCTGTCGGCCGACGGCGGCACCCGCACCGCCTCGGTGAACGGCGCCGCGGTCGCGGTCTACGACGCACTGCTGTGGATGGAGGAACAGAAGCAGCTGCCGAAGTGGCCGCTGCGCGGCCTCGTCTCCGCGGTCTCGGTCGGCATCGTCGGCGGCACGCCGATGATCGACCTCGACTACCAGGAGGACAGCAGCGCCGAAGTCGACCTCAGCATCGTCACCGCCAGCGACGGTCGGCTGATCGAGATCGGCGGCGGCGCCGAGAAGAAACCGTTCACGACGGAGCAGTTCCAGAGCATGCTGTCGCTGGCGCAGACCGCCTGCGAAGGCATCCGCGAACAGCAGCGGCAGGTGCTGGGGATCTGAGCTGTTTCGCCCTCCGGGCGAAACAGCTCAGTGTTTGCCAGGACGCCGCAACGCGGGAATCACCACGCGGGCAATCGACGCAACCAGCCCCGCTGCGTCGTCCACTTCGGCCTGCTTCGCCCGGAGGGCGGACCAGCTCAGCGTTCGCCAGCACGCCGCAACGCGGGAAATGTCGCCTCAGACCTTGCGCCGTGGCCGTGCCGGCATATCATTGCGGAATCAACATGGCGACGGCGGCGAGCGCTCGGCGAGGCAAGCAGGCAACGGCGGCAGACACCCCGCTGCTGCCGTTCCGCGCCTTCCACGGCGGTCGCCGCGCGGGTGCCGGCCGCAAGCCGAACGGTCTGCGCGCCGGCGTTCCCCACGACACCCGCGCAGCCCTCGCCGCCCGCTTCCCGGTCCACGTGACCGTCAAGCTGCGCGAGCACCTGCCGCCGCTGCGCCGGCGCGATGCGTATGCAGCACTGCGCACGGCCTTTGCCGCCGGCTGCGACCGCAACGGCTTCCGGCTCATCCACTACGCGGTGCTGAACGACCACCTGCACTTCGTCGTCGAAGCGACCGGCCGCAGCGCGCTG
>JALORC010000006.1 GCA_025459175.1 Planctomycetota bacterium
CGACCACCATCGCCGAATCGGCGAACGTCGCGCACGGGTGGCCTTCCAGGCCGGCTTTGGCCGAGGGTGGCCGCTCCGGGCCGGCGCCCGGAGCAGCGTGCGAAGTAATAGGCCCTGCAGGACTCGAACCCGCAACCAGGCTGGTATGAGCAGCCAGCTCTAACCATTGAGCTAAGGGCCCCCGCCACCACCGTATACCATGCCCCCGCACTCCCCGCATGCCAACCCTCGACCACCGTTCCCTGATCACCCGCCTGCGTGTCCTGCAGGCCGACATCCGCGCGTCGCTCCGTGCGCACATGCGCAGCCAGGAACAAGCGGTCTGGTCGCGCACGGTGCGCGATGACTCGGGTGACACGATCTTCGGCATCGACGCGGAGGTCGAGGACATCCTGGTGCAGCACTGCCAGGAGTGGGGCAAGACGCAGCACTTCGTGTTGATCGCCGAAGGGGTCGATCCGGACGGCATCCAGTTCGGGCAGCCGGGGCGCGGGGGGCCGCCGTTCCGGCTGTTGGTGGATCCGATCGACGGCACGCGCGGGTTGATGTTCGACAAGCGGTCGGCGTGGTGCCTGATGGGCGTGGCGCCGGAGAAGGGCAAGAACACGCGGCTGCAGGACATCGAGCTGGCGGTGATGACGGAGCTGCCGACGACGCGGCAGTCGACCAGCGACGTGCTGTGGGCAGTGAAGGGGCAGGGCGCGCACGCCGAACGGCACGACATCGGCACGGGGGCGCCGCGGCCGCTGGTGCTGGTGCCGAGCCAGGCGACGACGTTGCGGCACGGGTTCGCGTCGGTGAGCAACTTCTTCCAGGGTGGCAAGGAGCTGATCGGGCGGCTCGAGGAGGCGATCCTGCAGCGCGCGCTCGGCGGCTGGAACCCGGACAAGGCCGAGGTCTACAGCGACCAGTACATCAGCTCCGGTGGGCAGCTCGCGGAGGTGGCGCTCGGGCGCGACCGCTTCGTGCTCGACGTGCGGCCGCTGGTGCACAAGAAGCTCGGGGTGAAGTCGTCGCTGGCGTGCCGCCCGTACGACATCGTCACGATGCTGATCGCGCAGGAAGCCGGCTGCATCGTGCGCGATCCGTTCGGCGAGCCGCTCGATGCGCCGCTCGACACGACGACCAACGTGGCGTTCGCGTGCTACGCGAACCGCAAGCTGGCGGAGCAGCTGATGCCGATCGTGCGCGAAGAAGTGCGGCGGCACCTCGGCTGATCGACCGCTCAGCGCTTCGCCGCCAGCCCGTCGACCTGCACGACGCGATCTTCCTCGGCGATCCATGCCGACAGCTTGCCGCCGTAGACACAGCCGCTGTCGAGGCCGATGCACTGCGGGCGCACGACGAGTCCGCGGCGCGCCCAGTGGCCGAACACGACCCGCTTGCGACCGCTGTAGAAGTCGTCCCACGGCCGGAACGGCGGCCCCGGCGGCGGCCAGTCCTCGAGCGGCTGGTGACCGTCGGCATCGCAGTAACGGACGTTGACGGCGTAGTGGATCTCGTCGGGCGACAGTCGGGCGAGTTTCGCTTCGTCCCAGTGCGGGTGCAGTCCGGCGTGCACCATGATGACGTCGTCGAACACGCGTACGACCGGCTGTGCCTGCAGCCAGTCGCGCTGGGCAGCGTCCGTGGCACGGCCCTTCTTCAACCAGTGCAGGTCGTGATTGCCGAGCACCGGCTCGGCGCCGAGCTGCATCAGCAGCGCCAGCGTGCCCGGCGAATCGGGGCCCTTGTTGACCAGGTCGCCGACCGGCAGCAGCCGATCGCGGCCGGGCACGAACGCGACCGCGGCGAGCAGCCGCTCGAGCGGTTCGCGGCAACCCTGGATGTCCCCGACGAAGATGCGGCGCATGCGGCAGGGATTGTGGGGCGCGCGGTTCCGGAGGCAACGGTCGTCCCGTATGCCACTGCGGTCCGTTCATGACCCGCATCCTCCGCATCGCCGGCTCGATCTCCGCGTTCACGCTGATCTCGCGCATCACCGGGTTGATCCGCGATCGCATGATGGCGCAGACGATCGGCGCCAACTGGGTCGGCGACACGTTCCTGCTGGCGTGGACGCTGCCCAACCTGATGCGGCGGCTGCTCGGCGAAGGCGCGCTGTCGGCGTCGCTGATCCCGGCCTACACCCGCTTGCGCAAGTCGGACCCGGCGGCGGCGAAGGCGCTGCTGGCGCAGGTTTCCGGCGCGGTGATCACGCTGCTCGGCCCGCTGTGCCTGCTGGTCGCGATCGCCAGTCTGCTGGTGCCGGCCGAATGGCTGCCGGCCCCGAGCAAGGGCGGCGTGCCGGCGATGCGGCTGCTGCTGTCGCTGAACGCCGTGCTGTTCGCGTATGCGCTGCCGGTGTGCCTGACCGCCGTCTACTCGGGCGCGATGAACACGCTCGGTCGCTTCGCGCTGCCGGCGGCGGTGCCGATCGTGCTGAACGTGTTCTGGATCGTGGCGCTGCTGCTGTGCGGGCCGCTCGGCATCACCGTCGACACCGAGATCGCCAACTTCACCGCCGGCTGCCTGCTGGCCGGCGGCGTGCTGCAGCTCGGCCTGGTGATGCTGCCGCTGTGGCGCGGCGGCGAACTGGCGCGGCCGCGGCTCGGCCTGCCGCCGCGCGGCAGCGCGGCCGGCGCGGTGTTCACCGCGATGGGACCGACCGTGCTCGGCATGTCGATGAACCAGATCAGCAGCCTGCTCGACCAGGGCATGGCCTACTACCTGCTCGCGCCGGGCGCGGTGACCTACGTGTATCTCGCCAACCGCCTGCTGCTGTTCCCGCATGCGCTGACAGCGATGGCGGTCGCGGTGGCGGTGTTCCCGAAGCTCGCGGAAGAGGCCACCGATGCCGATCGCTCGCAGATGCGGCGCACGCTCGACCTCGCCGCGGCGGCGACGATCCTGGTCACGCTGCCGGCCGCCGCGGGGCTGATCGTGCTCGGCGACGACGTCGTGCGGGTGCTGTTCGAGGGCGCGAAGTTCACCGCCGCGGACGTGCCGCCGACCGTGCTGACGTCGGCGTGCCTCGTCGCCGGGCTGCCGTTCATCGGTCTCGCCCAACTGTATGCGCGCGCGTTCTACGCGATCGGCGACAACGGCACGCCGGCGCGGGTCGCCAGTCTGCTGGTGCTGGCGAACTTCGCGCTCAACCTCGTGCTGGTGCTCGGCACCGACCTCGGCAGCGCCGGCCTGACGCTGTCGAGCAGCCTGTCGTCGCTCGCCAACGCCGCGGCGCTGGCTTGGCTGCTGCGGGCCAAGGCACCGCCGTCGTCGGGGCTGGGCTCGGCGTGGCTGCGCTCCGGCATCGCCACCGCGGCGATGTGCGCCAGCCTGCCGTGGCTGCGGCTCGCGGCGGCAGACGCCGGGCTGCTGGCGCGCGCGCTCGGCAACGTCGCCTTCCCGATCACGATCGGCATGATCGTCTACGTGCTGGTGCACGTGCTGCTGCGTTCGCCCGAACTCGGCGCGCTGCGACGCAAGCGCCGCGAGCCGAGCGCGTGACCGTCACTCGATGCGTTCGAACTCGAGCCAGTTGCGCTCGTCCTGCTTGACCTGCACGCCGCCCTTCACGAGCACGATCTTGCGCAGCTCTTCGTGACCGGCCCGCTCGACGACGATGCCGCCATCGGCATCGGTGAGCCAGCCGTTCAGGATCGTCGTGCGCACGCGATCTTTCTCGGGCCGCCAGCTGCGCACGCCGGCGCGGAACAACACGCGGCCGCTCGCCGGCGAGTCCTCGGCCACACACAAGAACAGGTGGCGATTGGTGATCGCCATGTAGCCCGAGCACGCGGCGGCGTCGACGAGCCCGTCGCTGACGCGGCGGCGCAGCGCGTAGACACCTTCGGTCGGACCGCGCGCCGGCGTGCTCAGCGGGGGCTTGGCGGGCTTTGGAACGGGTACGGTCGCGGGCTCGGCGACGGGCTCGGCAGTGGCCTCTGCCGGCGCGGGCGCTGGAACGGGCGGCGGCGGCGGCACCGGATCCTGCCACAGCGGTGACGCGAACACGCCGGCGCACAAACCGGCCAACAACGACGGCCAACGGGGAGAGCTGCTCATCGGATGCTGATGATGATGTCCTGGTGGTCGAGCGATTGACCGGCGACCGTGGTGACGCGGCGGTGGCCGGTCCAGGTGGTACGGCGGCGGCGGCGATCCTCGGTCTGGTGCTGCACGTTGAGTTCGAGTTCGCCGGCCGGCAGGCCCTGCAGTTCGAAGCCGCCAGCGGCGTCGGTGCGCACGGCCTCGCCGTCGCCGGCCCACACCAGCGCGCCGCCGATCGCTCGATTGGTCGCGACCTCGAGCACGCGGCCGCGCACCGCGGCACCGGCGACCACTTCGATCCGCACCGGCTCGCTGCCGCCGGCGTGCGGCTGCGGACAGCACCAGGTCGGCGCCAGCCCGTGCAGCAACAGCCGCGGCTGCAGACTGCGCGGGAGATGATCGAGCACGAACGAGCCGTCGGCGGCGATCGGAGCCTCGACCCCCGGCAGACCGCGGGCCAGCACGCGCAGCGACGAAGCATCGACGCCGGCCGGCAGCACGACGGTGCCGCGCTGCGTGATGCCGCGCGCCAGCGCCAGCACCGGGCCTGGCGGCGCCCGTGGCTCAGGCTGGGCGCCGGGACCGAAGCGCGCCAGCGATTCGTGCAGCAGCGCGAAGCCACCGGCGCGCACGCGCAGACCGAGGCCGTCGAGGTCGCCGTCGACGCCTTCGATCGTGAAGCGCCCCTCGGCATCGGTGGTCGCGCGCGCCAGGTCGACGCCGTGTTCCCCACCGCCCATCAGCCACACCTCGGCGCCGGCGATCGGCCGCAGACCGGCGCAGCGCCAGCCAGCGCTCCAGATCGCGATCGGTTCACCGACCCGACCGCGCAGCGTGCTCGGCTCCCGCAGCACCACCGGCGGCGGCGTCTGTCCCAGTTCGACATGCGTGAAGCCGGCCCCGATGCCAGCACCTCGGTAACGCACCAGCGCGCGCGCGGGAACCAGTTCGCGGCCGAAGGTCAGCCGTTCCCCGGCGGCCAGCTGGCGCTCACCGTAGGCCGGCGGCGGCGAAGGCTGCGCAAAGGCGAACTGATCCGGGAAGAACGTCAGCTCGAGATCCGGCACCGGCGCTTCGGCACGCACGAACGCGAGCGTCGCGTGCTGCGTGCCCCACCAGCGCACGCCGTAGGCGACCGCTGCGGCCAGCGCGGCCAGCGCGAGCACCAGGTAGGCCGGGCGCAGCGTGCGCCGCGCGGGCTGCCGCGGCTGCCGCGGCGTTCGCGGTCGGCTGCTGGCGGCGGCGACGGGGGATGACGGCACGCATGGACGATAGCCGAACCGGCCGCACCTCGCCGCGTCGTTGCACAGCGAAGCGCGCGCGGTGACGCTGCGCAGCGATGCACATCTACCTGCTGCGCCACGGCATCGCCGCCGATGCCGGTCCGGGAGTCGCCGACCATGATCGAGCGCTGACCGAGGATGGCTGGAGCCGGCTGCGCCGCGCCGCCCCGACCTGGCGCCGGCTGATCGCACCGCCCCAGGCAGTGCTGGTCAGCCCGCTGCGGCGCGCGCAGGAAACCGCGCAGGCGTTCGTCGAAGCGGTGCAGTTCCGCGGCGAGCTGCGCACCGACCAGGCGCTGGTGCCGACCGCGGCGCCGTCGCTGGCGCTCAACCTGCTCGAGATCGAGGCCCTGTCGCAGACCGCCAGCGTGGCGCTGATCGGCCACGAACCGCACCTCGGCTATCTGCTCGGCACGCTGCTGACCGGGCACCCGCGCCATCCGGTGCCGCTGAAGAAGGGCATGCTGGTCGCCATCGAGACCGAGTCGGCCGCCAGCCTGGTCGGCTCGCTGCGGTTCGCGCTGTCGTGCAAGTGCGCCGGCGAGCTCGGCTGAGGCGTCGCGCGCCGCTCAACCGGCGCGCTTGCCGAGCACGCGCACGACGACGCCATCGAGACCGGCCGGCGGCACCACCAGCAGGTCGCAGTCGTAGACCTGATCCTGGCGATCCTCGGTCACATGGAACTCGAGCCGATAGCGACCCGGGCTCAGGTCATCGGTCGAGAAGGCGCCGCTGTCGCGGTTGATGCCGCAGCCATCCGCCCACACGCCCTGAGCTTCGATGCCCTCGTTGTCGCCGAGCCGATGGATGCCGAGCCAGCCGCGCGGCTTCTTGTCGCCGAACGAGGTCAGGTCGACGCGGCCCTTGACCAGCAACGGCCGCTGCATTTCGAAGCGCAGCCCGCTGACCGGCACGCCGCCCTGCACCTCGAACGCCGGCATCGTCCCACGGCCGGCCGACTCGCCGTTGCCGCGCGCGGACAGCGTCCAGGTGCCCTCGGCGACCTGCGCGAACCGGAACACACCCTGCGAGTCCGTCGGTGCACCGAGCCACAGCCCCCGGCCGTTGCCGTCCTTGCCCTTCGGCTGCCCCTGGGCCTGCACGAACACCCCCGCCGCCGGCTTGCCGTCCGGCAGGTAGCAGACGCCGTCGATCGACGAGGTCTGGATCTCGATCGACACGTCGCGCGTCTCGGCCGCGGTCAGCACCAGCTTGCTCGCCCACAGGTTGAGCACCGGGCCGACCATCATCGAGGCATCGACGTTGGCCATCACCTCGAGTTCGATCTCGCCGGCGGCCACGAGCCCGAAGTCGAAGCGCCCGCGTTCGTCGGTGCGGGCCTTCCAGTCGCGCCCGCCGGCGCTGGCGGTCACGAAGTTGCCGCTCGACAGCCGACCGTCGATCGTCAACGAACCGGACAGGCGCGCGGTCGGTCCGTCGATCGGCTTCTCGCCGACATCGATCTCGACCATCGCCGGCTGGCCGCTCTGCACATCGACCTCGACCGACGACAGGTCGCGCATCATGAACATCTCCTGGCCGAGCGCGAAGATGCCGCCGGGCGAACGCAAGGCGTCGAGCGCCTTGATCGGCTGCAGCTGGTACTTGCCGGGCTGCAGCGCCGCCACTGCGAACGTGCCGTCGAGCGCCGGCGTCAGCAGCGACGGCACCTGCTCGAGCGGGCCGCGCGGGCCGTCGCCGCCCCGGCGCACCAGCGCGACGTTGAACTTGCCGAGTTCCGGCGGCTTGCCGCCGTCGACGAGGCGTCCCTGCAGCGAACCTGGGGGCTGCATGCGCAGCAGCAGTTCTTCACCGGGCTTCGACTCGCCGTGCACGGTGCCCCAACGCGGATGCTCGGCGCTGACGCGCAGCAGTTCGCCCTGCAGCTTGGTGATCTCGAGCTGGCCCTTCGCATCGGTGCGGCCGACCCGCACCGGCATGTTGATCGTGCGCTGGCCACCGCGCGCCTCGGCGAAGATCGCGACGTTGCGGATCGGCTGATCGGCCATGTCGACGACGCGCACCGCGAACGCGCGCGGCGCCGTCAACGCCAGCGTCACCGCCACGTCGTTGGTGGTCAGATCGACCGTCGCCACCGCCATCGCGTGCCCCGGTGCATCGGCGAGCAGCGTGTAGCTGCCGGGCGGCAGGTTCTCGAACCGCCAGCTGCCCTCGGCGATCTCGTGACGGCGGTCCTTCAGTTCGATCGGCGGCACGAAGCCGAGCAGGTGCATCTCCGCCGCTCCCTGGCCGGCCTTGCCCTGCAGCAGCTGGAAGCGCGGCTCTTTCGCCGGCTTGCCGTCGGCGAGTGCGACGGTGACCTCGAGCGCGAACGCGGCCGGCAGCGTCACCACGACATCACCGAGCACCGACTGCGGTTCGGCCAGCACCCAGCCGTGGCCCTTGCCGCGGCGCGCGGCGACGGTGACCTTGCCGGGCGAGAAGCCGGTGCCTTGGAACGTGCCGTCGGCGGCGCTCGAGCCGAGTCGCTGCGCCAGATCGACCGGGCCGATCGTCAGCGTCGAACCGGCCAGCACCTCGGCGCCCGCGACCGGCTTGCCGGCGCTGTCGATCACCTTGCCGACCAATTCTTCGCCGCGCTTGAGCCGGATCTTGCCGACGTCCTTCTCCTGCCCACCTTTGACCTGCACGCTCGGCTTGACGTCGGACAGATAGCCGTTCGCGGTGGTCGCCAGCAGGTTGCTGCCCGGAACCACGCCGACCAACCGGAACCTGCCGTCGCTGCCGCTGCGCGTGGTCGGGATCGGCAGTTCGTCGAACGCGCGCTGCACCCATGCCGGCATCTCGACGACCCGCACCGGCGACGACGCTTCGCGCACCAGGATCGCGCCCTTCGGGTCGAAGCGCTCGACCGGGAAGAACGCGGCCAGCGTGCCGGGCAGGTCGGCGGCGCGCACCAGCGCCCCCGCCAGTGGTTCGCCGTCCTCGCCGAGCACGGTGCCGACCAGCACGCCGGCGTCGTTGAGCACGATGTCGCCGAGGTCGACGATTTCGCCGGGCGACGGCGTGCGGGTGACGATCTGGTGCGTCGGCGCGTCGGAGCCGATGCCGGCGAACAGCATGTAGAACGCGCGCGGCCAGACCCCGGTCAGCTGCCAGGTGCCGTCGGCGGCGGTGCGCACTTCGCCAGCGATGTAGTCGGGCGTGTAGTCCGGTGCCGCGGCGAACAGGTCGAAGTCGGCGGTGAGCACCGAGTCGAGCGCGCCGCGGTAGATGCGCACGCCGGTGTCGGCGACCGGCACCTTGCGATGGTCGACGACGCGCCCCTTGAAGCCGCACAGGCCGGCGCGGATCTCCGGATCGTCGAGCAGTTCGCTGTCGCCGGCCGCCACCGCGGCTCGCATGCCACCGAGGTCGTTGGCCCCGGTGCCCCCGAGGTCCGCCGCGGCGGCCGCCGTTCCGTCGTCTTGGCCCTGCGCCGCCGGTGCCATCGGCGACGGCGCCGGCAGCGGGGTGTCGTCGCGCAGCAACCACCATGCGGCACCGAGCAGACCGCAGGCGAGAACGAGCAGGGCAATCAGCAGGGAACGCTGCATGGGGCTCCGGGGACGTGGAAGCGGCCGTTGTAGCCGGTGGGCCGGGAAACCTGCCGGTGCGGCGCGGTCACGATTTCGTGCGCGCCGCGCTGGCGCGCCACAGCGCGACGGTCGCCAGCACGATCGCGTGCTCGATCTCGCCGTCGGCGAGGATGCGATCGAGGTCGGCCAGCGGCACGGTGACGACCTCGATGTCCTCGCCCGCATCCATCTGCAACCCGCCGACCGGGCGGCACCCGGTGGCGACGAACGCGAAGCAGCGGTTGCTCATCATCGCCGGGTTGGGGTTCATGACCCCGACCGGCTCTATGCGTTCGGCCTCGTAGCCGGTCTCCTCGCGCAGTTCGCGCGCCGCCGCCGCCGCCGGATCGGTCTCGTGCGGATCGATCAGGCCGCCGGGCAGCTCGAGCGAGACGCGTTCGCTGCCATGGCGGTATTGGCGCACCATCACCACCTGGCCGTCGGTGGTGATCGGCAGCACGTTGACCCAGTCCGGCGTGTCCATCAGGAAGAAGCCGATCTCGGCGCCGGTGCGCGGCGAACGGCGTTGCGAGCGACGGACGCGAAACACTTTGTAATGGACCAGGGTCTCGTCGCTGAGCTGCTGCCAGGGTTGCGGGGTCATGGAGGCGATGGTGAGGATGGCGAGCGGATGCGGGGCCGGCGGCGCCGTTCAGCGGCGCAGGCGGAGGTCGTTGCGGGTGCGGCCGGCGATCGCTTCGGCGGCGACGGCGCTCTGTGGCGCGCCATCGACGACCACGCGGCCGGGGCCGAAGCGGTTGGTCTCGAGCACGAAGGCGCCGTCGGCGCCGGTGGTGGCGACCCCGGGCAGCTCGAGCACCGCCCCTTCGAGCACGCGCCGCAACGCGCCGGCGCCGAGCGGCGGCGACGCGTCGGCCGGCAGCCAGCGCACCGGGACGCCCGGCTGCGGGGAACCCTGGGCATCCTGCACCACGCCCTCGAAGCCGGCACTGAGGCCGAGCTCGAGCCGCACCGTGCGCTCGGCCGGCCAGACGTCGTAGTCGGCGAACGGCGCGTTCGGCTCGACCAGCTCGGCATACAACACGTGGCCCGGGGCATGCACCTGCAGCCGCGCCGCGGCAGCGCCGGTGGCGCGCAGCGCGAACGTGCCGTCGGCGCCCGTCACCGCGGTGCGCATGCCGCTGCCCTGGGGCTGCCACGCCACGGTGGCCCCCGCCAACGGCCGCAGCGACGGCCGCGCGCGCACGCGGCCGCGCAGCGTCGTGCCGGGCAGTGGGGCGAGCTGGATGCGGTGATCGCCGGCCGGGGCCATCAGCGGCCCGAACGCCAGCGGTTCGTGATCGTCGCTGCGCACATCGAGCGACAATGCGCCGGGCCACAGCGGGCCGATCGCGAACGCGCCGTCGGCGGCGGTGGTCGCCAGCAGCCCGAGTGGATCGCCGCCGGACACCGAGACGCGGGCGCCGGCGACCGGTTGCGCGCTGCCGCGATCGAGCACGACGCCGGCGGCGCGCACGCCCGGCACCAGTTCGAGCCGCAGCGGCAGCGTCGCGTTCTCGTTGGCTTCGAGGCGGAACTCGGTCCGCGCGACGAGACCGTTGGCGGTCGCGGCCTCGACCGCGTAGCGACCGAGGCTGGTGAAGCGCACTTCGGCGCCGGCGCGCAACCGGTGCACACGATCGGCGGCGTAGGCGCTCTGCTGCACCGGAACATCGGCGCAGCACGGTCGGCTCGCCAGCATCTCGTGCTCGGTCCAGGCCCGCGTGATGACCGGTTCGGTGCTGCTCATCGGCGACGCGGCGCGCGCCGCTGCATCGAGTGGCCGGAAACGCACCACGACTTCGGCCCCGGCGTGCCCCGGCAGTTCGAGGCGACGGCGCTTGCACCACGTGTCACCGACCATCGTCACCGCCTGCGGCTCGGCCTCGGTGCTGCCCAGGCGCGTCGGCACGAGGCGCAACAGGTAGCCGTCGGCGACCACCGCCAGCTGTTCGCGTTCTTGCAGCGGCAAGGCCGCGAAGCCACGTTCGTCGGTGAACGCGAGGTCACCGCCGCGCTGCACCGAGCGCACCGCGGCGCCGGCGACCGGCGTGCCGCGCGCATGATCGGTGACGCGCAGCCACGCGGTCGGCTGGTCGGCGAGTGGACCGGGTTCGGGCGCTTTGGCCTGCAGCCGCGTCGCCACCAGCGTGCCCGACGGCGCACCGTTCGCCGGGGCAGTGGCCGTGGCGTTGGCGTTGGCGGGACCAACGGCCGCCGGCGATTCGGTCGGGGCCCCTGACGCTCCCGGTGCTGGCCCGGGGTCACCGTCGAGCAGTCCGAGCCATTGCACCGTCACCAACGCGGCTGCCAGCAGCACCAACAGCAGGACCAGGAGTGCGCGCATCGGGGTCGGCGAGCATAGCGAGCCCCGGTGGTGGCGGCAGCGCCGCCATGCTGAACGACTCGATTGGCGGTCCCTGGCGGCCTGCGCCATCGATTCCCGCTGCGCCAAGCCCGTGCGGCACCCATCTCGGTGGCCCGTGACGTCGATCAACTGCCGCTCTGTCCGCACCAAGCTGACTGTCCATTCCTCCGAAGTTGGTATGCCCATCCCTGGCGTTTGATGATGCACCAGCCGTTCCTTGGGTCAGGAGGCGCGGCTAATGCGGGAAGGTGGACAGGCCGCGCGCCAACATCGATTCTGCGCATGTCGCCAACTTGGCGGTCGCTCGGGTGGGATACATGGCCCGCTCAGGCTGCCGCCGGATGCATACTGTACTTCGTCGTAGGCCCTGGGAGTTCGTGCTCAGGATCTCGGTGACTACGGCGCGGATCGTGCTTTACGTTCGCACACAACTCGCTGCGAACGACTACTCGTCACGGCGAACACTGTCGTCAACCAGGTCTCAGTGCTCCTTGTCCTTGCCACGTTGTGACACCACGTCTACGGTCTTGCTGGAACGAGTATGGCAAGCTTGTTCTCGTCGTTTGGCATGACCACACTATCGTGCGTGGCCATGCCGTTGATGCAAGTTACGGAGATTTCGCACTCGAAGGCAGGAAGCAGCATTGTTTTCGTACGGCCGATGGAAAATCCAGCAATCTGCTGACCCGACCGGCCCTTTAGCCGGATCTTGTAGTAGAAGCAGTCATACTGCTCACCAACCTCATCTACCGCACTGATTTGCACTCGAAAGAGGGGGGTCCTTAACTGAACTTCGATATAGGCGATGCTGCCCCAAACATCTGCGGTGCGAGTCGTTGGCAATGAAGAAGGCAAAGCGATTCCGCGATCCAAGAGCTCATAAGTTCCCTCGGGACAGGAACTCAACGTGCCGGGTGCGACATCGAACTGATTTCCAAGGTTGTCCCTCAACCAAAGCCGGACCCCCTCTCCACATTCGACGACATCACCAGCTGGGCGGCGCACTGTGAGCATGAGCGCAGTCAACGGTCTCGCATCGCGAAACTGGGCGTCGTACAGAGTTAGATTTTGGATCGGCTGGACGGGAACACGTAGTTGCATGGCCCGGTTGTTCTCGCTAACGATATACACTTGGGCTCCTTCCCCAACTAGCGTCGAGTTGGGCTCTGCCAAGAACAGACCAACGTAGTCCGCGCCAATTCTCGCGGCGATTCTCTCGCTTTGAGCCATGAGGCCCTCTGATTGAATCATCTGCTGGCCATATACAAAGGCCTCGCCATGGCGCACTCTTTCGTTTAGTGCACGCACAGCTATCCCGTACAGCGGGAGCATCGTAACAATGACGGGGCCGTCGACGGGCACAATAGGATCCTGCGAAACCTCATGGATCCAGTACCCATCCGCAGAGCAGTTCAGGAACACGCGACCTGCCGGTAACTTCAATGTCGCAACGCCGTCAGAGTCCGTCTCTCTACGATGCGATAAAGCATACTCGTCCGAGCATGGCCATCGCGAGCCTGGACGAACGCCACGGGCAAAAGGAAGCGGGCGACAGGACGCCTCAATTAAAGCTCCAGGGATTGGACGGCTGCTTTGGTCAACGACTCGAAAAGCGACGTCAAAGCTCTGCTCGAGAATGACCTGGACCAGACCTGGGCTCGATGGCTTACAGAACTTACAATAATAGCCGGATTTAACAAACAGGATCCCGTCGGGATACAGTGAGGCCAGATCGGCAAGTGACAAGGTCAACCGGCCTAGCATGTCCGTCTGGTGGCGCTCTGGCCCGTCCTGACAAGCAAGAAGGCCAACCTTGCCCAAGGCCGCCCCACTCTTGTCCCTCACAGCGAACTCAACCTGCGCATTGCCGACTGGGACAGGCGTACGCAGGTTTCGACCTACCGCCTCCAACCCTCGATCGACCGCGGAGCCCTGCAATGAGCTGACCGTCGGCACCTCCTCCGGTATTGCGCTCCTTCGCGAACCCTGGTCGCGGAGGCGCAAAACGGCGAAAGCCAGCAAAGCGAAGGCAAGAACCAGAACGACAGCTAGAATCGGCTTCATTACGGGTAGCAGCTGCAGACCTGAACAAAGTCGCGAAGAGCGTGACCCGGCTCATTCTTGTCGCACACTGAAGACTCTGGGGTGCAAGGCTCTGTCTGGTAGCAGAGGGCATCACCAGCGCCCGTTACCTCGCCGTAGCAGTCAGGAAGTGCGCAGTTGGTGGAGCACTTGGTCAGCCCGGTGACCGGGTCCCTGACAGGGACGCAATTGGCGCAACCGTTTATGCCAATGCACCTCAGTTGCAACCCTCCACCGATGCTGAATCTCCAATTCAAAGAGCAGGTGCCCGCACGGCCGAAGCCGGATTCCAACGTTACTGGAGTCGGGGTGTAAACACGATGCGAACTGCTACCAGTCGTAACGGCTAGCGGTGCGAGTAAACAAACCACAACGTTAAAGTTCATGTGTGCCTCCCAGAAGGTTGGGGGGTTGGCGGTTGAGCTCGGTAACCACATCTGGCTCTTCCGTCATATAGATGCCGCTCGCCCCCTTCTGTGACAGCAGGTCCAAAAAGTCTTTTTCGTCCAGTAGCCGCACGACCAACCTCACCAACCGCGACCGTCGCTGCCGAATGGCGCAAGAGGCAACCTCGTCACGAACCGCCAGCAGGTCGTCGGACGCGCTTGCAGCGTGGTCGGCCAGAGATTGCGCGGCGGCCTTCGGCAGCCCCTGGACAACCAGCATCACAAACTCCTCATTCCCAGACAATTCCGTCCGTACTTCACCTGTTGGTGGCGCTTGCCCGCTGGCGCTCCCGACCACCGCACGCCGCCTTCGTCCGGCGGCCCTGGCAATCGCCAAGGCTGCGCGCCTCACGGCAGAGCGCAACAGGGCACCGGGACGCAGCACCGCCATTCCTCGACGTTGCATTCGAAGAATCGCAAACAGGGCTTCCTGCAACGCGTCTTCGGCGTCCTCCCGGGAAAGGGAGCCGCGGCGAGCTACGGCGATCAGGTGGCTTCGGAGAGACTCCCAAGCCGGGCTCTGCCACGGCATGCCATCGGGGCACTGCTTGCCTGCTTCGTCCTGGCCCATGCCAAGAACGTAACCGGCCTGGTGAGCTTCACAACCGGGGCAGTGTCGGCGTCGAGGCGCCGTACCTTGCAGCGCACGACCTGACTGCCGCACCCGGCGGCCCCGTATGCTCGCCCGGCTGCACATGCCGACCGACTCGCGACGCACCGAGGATCCCGCCCGCGCCCTGTGGTGGCTGCTGCTGCTGCTCGCGCTGGCGGCACTCGGCGCGTTCGCCTGGGCGGTAGCGCAACGGCTGCCGTACCCGCACGAGCTCGAGTGGATGGAGGGCGCGCTCGCCGATCACGCATGGCGGGTGGCGAACGGCTTGCCGCTGTACGCGCCGCCGGGGCCGGAGCACGTGCCGTTCCTCTATGCGCCACTGCTGTTCTGGCTCGGCGGCCTCGGCATCACGATGGGTCTAGACGGCATCTTCGCGCTGCGGTTGGTGTCGATCCTGTGCACCATCGCGACCGCGATGCTGGTCGGCCACTGGGTGCGCACCGAGACGCGCCGCTTCCTGCCTGGCTTCGCCGCGAGCGGGCTGTGGCTCGCCGGCTACGGCTGGCTCGCGTGGTGGTACGACCTGGCGCGCAACGACACGCTGTTCGTGTTCCTGTGCCTGCTGACCGCGTTCACGCTGCGCCACGGACCGCGGCTGCGCTGGCTGCTGGCGGCCGCACTCGCGACGCTGGCGCTGCTGGCGAAGCAGTCGGCGCTGATGTGGCTGCCGGCGGTCGGCATCGGCGCCCTGTGCGTCGACTGGCGCACCGCGCTGCGCTTCGGCGTCGCCTGCATCGCGATGATGGGCACCGCGATCGGTCTGCTGCACCTCGGCAGCGACGGTTGGTCGACGTTCTATCTGTTCGCGATGCCACGCCATCACGGCTGGGTCGCCGACCGCAGGCTCGGCTTCTGGACCGAGGACATGCTGCCGATGCTGCCGCTGCTGGGGCTCGGGTTGCTCGGCTTCGTCGCGCAGTGGCGCGCCGGCGAACGGGCCACGGCGCTGTATCTCGCCGCGCTCGGCAGTGGCGGGCTGTGCGCCTCGTGGCTGTCGCGCCTGCACGTCGGCGGCTTCGACAACGTGATGATGTACGGTTTCGCCGCCGCGTGCGTGCTGGGCCCGATCGCGGCCTGTTCGCGGCCGCTGCGCTGGCTCGGGCCGCTGCTGCTGTTCGCGCAGTTCGGCTGGCTCGCGTTTGCGGCGGCGGCACGCCAACCCGAACGCACGCTGTTGCCGAGCGCGGCGCACCGGCAGGCGCACGACGAACTGAAGGTCTACGTGGCGGCGCAGCCGGGCCCGGTCTGGATCCCCGCGCACGGCCACATCAGCACCCGCGCCGGCAAGGGCACCGGCGCCCACGGGCAGGCGATCTTCGACCTGCTGCAGCTGCTGCCGAAGCAGCCCGACGGCATGTTCGATCCGACCGCACTGCTCGACCGCAGCAAGCTCGCCCATCTCGGCGAACGCGAACAGCAGGCGATCACCGGGCTGCTCGATCGCACCGCGGCGATGCTCTCGGCGCAGCACTTCGCGGCGATCGTCGTCGACGAAACGGGAACGCACGCTTTCACGTTCGTGTTCGCCATGGGCCTGGTCGGAGCGGACGGTCAGCTGGGCACCGCCGACGACAGCTATCTGCGTGCACCCGGGCCGGTGCTGAGCGAGCCGGCGGCGATCCGGCCGCTGCTCGGCTTCGACGTGCACTCGCCGTACGCGCTGCTGCCGCGCCGCTAGTCGGACCGTTCAACCGCCGGCCGGCAACAACCGACGCTCACCGAGGATGCGGCGCAGCTTCTGCAACAGCAGCTCGTGGCCGAGGCGGTTGCAGTGCGAGTCGATGCGCGAGAGCGCCAGTCGGCGCTGCTTCTCCTCGGCATCGAACCGGAAGTCGGCGTAGTCGATCGCCTGCTCGCGGCAGAAGCCCGGCAGCGCCTCGACCGCCGGCTGGGTGTGGTCCAACAGCAGCAACGGCAACCCGTTGGTGCGGCACAGATCGCGGATCGTCAACAGCGCCTGTTGGCTGCGTGGCCAACCGGCGACACCACGACCGTAGCGCTCCGGCGCGTAAGTCTCGCCGGGCGGCAACGCCCGCCGCACCCGTGCATCGAGGTCGGTGAACGTCCCGATCAGCGCGGCAGTGGCCGGCAACACGCCGACCAGCCGCATCGCCATGCTGCTGCAGAAGTCCTCGGGCACACGCGCGAGGAACTCGTCCACCACCGGGGTGCCGGTCAGCAGGCCGGCGATCAGGTCGCGAGTCGGCTGGATGTCGTTGACGACATAGATCAGCAGCACCAGGTCGGGCTGCAGCGGCAACCCGGTCTCGCGCAGCGACGCGAGTTCCTGATGGGTGTCGTAGTGCGGCAGGCCCAGGTTGACGACCTCGAGCCGTTTGCCGCCGCTCGCCGGCCGCCATTCCTGTTCGAGCCGCCGCAGGAACGTGACCTCGTCGTCGACGCCCCAACCGAACGCCACCGAGTCGCCCAGCACGACGATCCGGAACACGTCGTCGGGCTTCGGCAGAGCCAGCGCCGGCCCGCGCGCACCCTGCGCGTTGGTGCGCAGCCGGAAGCTGCCGATGCTGACGTCGAGATCCGGCTTCAGCTCGAACAGCCGACCGTCGAGGTCGAGGCCACCCGGCGTGCCCGGCGGCGGCGCACCGTCCCAGTGGAAGCGCAGCGCCCGGCCCAGGAACAGCGCGAAGTCGTCGTGGTAGTGCCGCCCGATCGGGTCGGCGACGCGCAGGAACACTTCGAGCGCGACGACCGCGAACATGCAGCCGATCCCGAGCGCAACGATGGCCATCCAGCGGCGGCGGCGGCGGCGAGGCGGGCTCATTGGATCGCGGTCGAGGACATCGAGGTCCGTCGACGCTAGCAGGATCGACCACGACAACAACCCCGTAGCCATCGTCGTACGAGCGATCTCCGGCTTGCATCCGGGCTCGGCATGCGACCGAATCGGGGCCACTCCATGACGCATGCCTTCGGTCGACGCCTGCGGGCCGCGAACGTCTCCCCGCGCGGCACCGCCCGCCGCTGGCTGTTCGTGCCGTACGACCAACTGAGCGATGGCATCGGTCCGCTCGCGCACGAGCCGGCGCACGAACTCGGCATCGTGCTGGTCGAGAGCAAGGCCAAGGCCGCGCGCCGGCCCTACCACCAGCAGAAGCTCGCGCTGGTGCTGAGCAACCTGCGCCACTTCGCCATCGAGCAAGCCGCGCGCGGGGTCGCCGTTCGCCACGTCGTCACCGACCAGGGCTACGCGCACGCGCTCGCACCGCTGATCCGCGAGCTCGGGCCGATGCGGGTCATGCGACCGGCGGAACGCGAACTGCGCGCCGAGCTGCAGCCGCTGTTCGCCACCGGCGGCCTGGTCGAGATCCCGCACGAGGGCTGGCTCAGCACGCCCGCCGACTTCGCCGCGATCAAGGGCCCGCCGTGGCGCATGGACGCGTTCTATCGCCAGGTGCGGCAGCGCACCGGCGTGCTGATGCAGGACGGCAAGCCGATCGGCGGCAAGTACAGCTTCGACGCTGAGAACCGCGAACGCTGGGACGGCAGCCCCGAGCCACCCGACGAGCCGACCTTCGCCGTTGACGACATCACCCGCGAGGTCTGCGAGCTGGTCGCACGCGACTTCGCCGACCATCCGGGCACGCTGCGGCCCGAACACCTGCCGGCCAGCGCCGCCGATGCCGAACGGTTGTGGCAATGGGGCCTGCGCGAGTGCCTGCCGAACTTCGGGCCGTACGAGGACGCGATGACGACGCGTTCGAGCGGCCTGTTCCATACGAGGTTGTCGCCGCTGATGAACCTGCAGCGCGTGCTGCCGAAGCGTGTGCTCGCCGACGTGCTCGCCGCCGACCTGCCGCTCGCGAGCCGGGAAGGCTTCGTGCGCCAGATCCTCGGCTGGCGCGAGTTCGTGCACCACGTGCACGAGGCGACCGACGGCTTCCGCACGCTCGCCGGCGAGCCGCTGACCCAGAACGCGCTCGACGCCCCGCACGACCTGCCGCCGGCGTTCTGGGGCAAGGCGCCATCGGGCCTGAACTGTCTCGACCGCGTCGTCGCCGACGTCTGGCGCGAGGGCTACAGCCATCACATCACGCGGCTGATGGTGCTCGGCAACCTCGCCACGCTGCTCGGCTACTCGCCGCGGCAGCTGTGCGACTGGTTCTGGGTAGCCTACGTCGACGCCTACGACTGGGTCGTCGAACCCAACGTGCTGGCGATGGCGAGCTACGGCGTCGGTGGCCTGATGACGACGAAGCCGTACGTCGCCGGCTCGGCCTACATCGATCGCATGAGCGACTACTGCTCGGGCTGCGCGTTCGATCCGAAGCAGTCGTGCCCGATCACGCGGCTCTACTGGGCGTTCCTCGCCCGCAACGCCGAACGGCTCGCCGGCAACCAGCGCATCGCGATGCCGCTGCGCAGCGCCGCCAAGCGGCCGGCGGCGGAACGGAAGCGGGACGCGGCGGTCGCGAACGAGGTGCGAGCCACTTTGGCGGCCGGGAAACGACTGTCGCCGCCGCGGCGTCCTTGACCCCCGCTGTCAGCCGCCCAGCGAGTAACTCTCGACGAACTCGATCTGCGCCCGCACTGCCGGCGCCGCGTTGACGACGAAAATCGGGACCTTGAGCGCCCACGCCAGACGCACGGCTTCGTGCAGCAGTGCGTGCAAGAAGCTCTGCGTGCACACCCGCAGATTGGCGAAGTCGAGAGCCGCCGGCTCGCGCCGCAACAGCCGCGGCTCGAGGACGTTCACGGCGAAGGAGCGCGCGGCGACCGTGTCCTCGGACGAAATCGCCACCAAGGTGCGGAAGGTCCCGTCCGGCGGTGCCTCGAACCGCAGCCAGTGTTGCACGATGCGTTTGGGAGTCCGCTCTGCCGCGTGCTCGCGAATGCCCTTCATGATCTCGTCGTAGTTGCTGACTTCACTCAGCGCCGTCTCGAACACCACCAGCGTGCCCGGGTAGTCAGGGGCAGATCCATTGGTGATGACCGGCTGAGCGCTTGCATTCTGCGAACGGTCCAGGAAGTAGCTGGCTCCGCGAGAAGCCAACAGCAGGCGGCCCCGCGTCTTCTTCGCGATCTCCGAGATGAAGAACAGGCCGAGGCCGGCGTTGTGCACCGAGCCACTGTGGCCCTCGGCGAACGTCCCGGAGACGTGAGGTTCCAGAGCCCGCACCAGGGCGTCGCCGGGAGTCTGGATCGACGGACGCATGCGCCGCAGCGCCTCGAAGACGCCGATGCCGTTGTCGACCACGACAATCTGCAGCGCAGGATCCAGGGCATAAGGCCCGGAGTCGTTCCGCTGCGCCGCGACGATCCCGCCGGCAGGGTCCTTGCTGTGTTGCCCGACGTTTCGCAACAACTCCACCAGAACGAACCAGAACAGATTGGCGGCATCGCTCCGCGGTCGGGCGGGCAGCATCAGATCGACGATCTTGCCGGCGATTCGTTCGGCAAAGGCCTCCGGGGAACTGCCACGAACGAGAGTCAAGGTGACCGTGCGCTGACGCTCCATCGGCTCACGCTCGTCGGCACCATCACGAACCTCGTCGAGACCGATGGCGTGGGCGAACCGCGCGGCAACAGAGAGCTCCGTGCCCGGTTCGTGAGATTCCAGGGGGAGAGCATCACGACTGTCGTACCGGGTCAGCGCGGCAACCGCGGCAACCGCGAACACGTGCGCCACGTCGACTTCCCGGAGCGAAACCCAGCCCTGTTCACGCGCCTGCGACAACCAGGCGAGGAACTGGTGAGGGGTGTCGAGCAGGAGCCGCTGACGGTTCATTGGCGGGAGATGCTAGCTAGCGCTCGGCCACACACGCGCCCGAGTCGGCACAACGGAATCGCGCCATCCTGCCGACTGCCACTCCGCCGCCAGAGCGACGCGCTCGCCGGTGTAGCGATCGAGCACGGCGGCGGCGACCTTGGCATCGTCGCTGCCCGCCGCCATCGGCTCCGCACAACGCAGCAGCGAAGCAGCTTGCCGATTGTCGAGCCCGATGCGTGGCAGTCGCCGCCGACCTGCCGCTCGCGAGCCGGGAAGGCTTCGTGCGCCAGATCCTCGGCTGGCGCGAGTTCGTGCATCACGTGCACGAGGCGAACGAAGGCTTCCGCACGCTCGCCGGCGGGAATCTGGTACGTTCGCATCGACCGTGCACCGGAATCCCGTTTCCACCCGATGACTTCAACTGGCGAGAACGACCCTGCCAACGCAGGGGACGAACGAATCGAGGCGATGCTTCGCCGGCCAGCGGAATGCCAGGACCTCGAGATGGAGCTGAGGACCGCGCTGGACCTGAAGGACGTGGGTCGCTGTCGTGAGCTGCTCGGGCAACCGGATAGTCGGCTGGCGCAGTTCAAGGCCCACGAGCTGACCGCGCTCATGGATGCAGCCATCGGGGCCGGTGCGGCGGCAGACGAACTGGTCAGCTTGTTGCTCGAGGCGGGTGTTCCGGCTCACAGCGTTCATGATCAGCTGGGTCCGAGCTATCAACATACGCCGCTGGTCACCGCCGCCCGGCTCGGACGCCTGGACTTGATCCAGAAGCTCGTCGCGGCAGGAGCCGACCTGTTCTGGGCGAGCCCGACTGGCGCGAACATTCTGAGCAGCATCCTGCCGAGCCGGGCGTCGCAGGATCCGCTGCGCGACACACCAGAGTTGGCGCAGGTGCGCGGATGGCTGATCGAGCAGGGTTTGCGCATCGATCCTCTCTGTGCCGACAGCCAGAGAAAACTGTTCTGGGCGTCACGCAGCCCTCGGTCCTGGGCTGATGTTCCCGGCTTGCTCGGCATCGGGATCCCGCTCGAGGCGACCGGGTGGACGCCGTTCATGCTGGATCTCGCGTTGGGCAAGGTGGGCACCGCGCGAGTGAACGCCTTGGCCACGGGCGAACTCGGGCATCGCGATGAATGGTGCCGGACTCCGTTCCTGCTCGCGGTTGCGGGCGGACAGCTGGAGATTGCCAAGGCCCTGGTCGGGCACGGCAGTGACCTTCGCGCGCTCGGACAACGTGGGGCCACGGCGCTCTCCCTGGCGGCCGAATTCAACCAGGTCCCGGTGCTGCAATGGCTGTTGGAGAACGGCATGCCCTTGGCTGCATGGAACACTCTGGGCCCCTCGGCACTGAGAGAGGCGGTCCGCCATGGCTCAGTGGCTGCTGCTCGCCTTCTCCTCGAGAAGGGTGGCGACATCCACGAGCGGGATGAGTTCGGCAGCGGACTGATGCACTGCGTCGATTTCGGCACCGACCTCACGATGCTCGATCTGCTGATGAAGGCGGGGGCCGCGGTCGACGACGAGAGTGGCGGATGCTGGGCCTTGCATGACGCGTGCGAGGCGGGCAACGCGGCAGCGGTCGCACTGCTGCTGCGGGCCGGGGCCGATCCCAACCTGACGACGACCGGGGGGCCGGCACTCTTCGCTGCGGTATCCAAGGACAGCCTGGAATGCGTGCGCCTGCTGGTCGAAGCCGGTGCGAATGTGAATGCCACGGATTGCGATGAATGGACCAGCCTCTTCCGCGTCCGGTCCGAATGCGTAGCGGACTATCTGTTGGCGCACGGAGCCGACCCCGGCATCGTGGATCTGACCGGTGGGTTGCCCGAGGACTGGGGACACGTGCCGATCTCCGTCCGGCGGATGTTCCGGGCTCGGCGAATCGCGCGCGGAGTCGTATAGGTGCCACGCTGTCGAGGCGACCGAGAGCCAGCTGGGCACGCTCGAGGCGGAGTTGAATTCAGCCGGAGAGCACGATCGGTGGATCCGGTGGCAGCGGATTCGGGACAAATGCCCGAACCAACTCGCCAACGACTGCCATTGAGTCGTTAGTTCCTGTGGGACCTCGCTTCATGATCTTCGGACTCGCGGCGACGCGAGTGCACGAACCGTTAACAGCGCGTGAGGCTATCAACGGAAGTGGCCCTTCCCGTTAACAAGGCCCGGCCGCCCGGCCCCGCCGCCCAGCTCAGCCGAGCGTCTTCAGCGCGTCCTGCACCAGCTTGCCGTCGGCGAGGCCCTTGTACTTCGCCATCCACTCCTTCATGAAGCGGCCCATGTCCTTGCCGCCCTGGTAGCCGATCGCGGCGGCGACCTCCTTGACCTTCGCCGTGACCTCGGCGGCGTCCATCTGCTTCGGCAGGTAGCTCGTGATCACGTCGATCTCGAACTGCTCCTTCGCCGCGACCTCGGCGCGCCCGGCGGCCTTGGCCTGGGCCACGGTGTCGGCGCGGGTCTTGATCGCCTTCTGCAGGATCGCCGCCTCGTCCTCGTCGGGCAGGTTGTCGACCTTGGTGTCGATCGCCTTCTTCTTCAGGTCGCTGATCAGCATGCGGATGACTTCGAGGCGCGGCTTGTCGCCGCCCTTCATCGCCGTCTTCATGTCCGCGGTGAGCTTCTCGAGATAACTGGCCATGGGGATCACTTCTTCGCCGGGTCGTCACCGACCTCGGGTTCTTCACGCGGAATGCGGGCGACGCTGACGAGCTTGTCGCCCTCGTTGAGGCCGATGCAGCGCACGCCCTGCGTGTTGCGACCGACGATACTGATCTCGCCGGCCTTGGTGCGCACGATCTGACCGTCCTTCGTGATCAGCATCACCTCGTCGTCGTCGGCGACGGCGAGCAGGTTGACGACCTTGCCGTTCCGGTCGCTGGTCTTGATGTCGATGATGCCCTTGCCGCCGCGCGACTGCAGGCGGTACTCCTCGACCGGCGTGCGCTTGCCGTAGCCGTTCTCGCACACCGTGAGCAGCGTGCCGGTGCCGTCGGTGACGACCATGTCGCAGACCGCGTCGCCGTCCTCGAGGCGGATGCCCCAGACACCGACGGCGCTGCGGCCCATCGCCCGCGCATCGGCTTCCTCGAAGCGGATCGACATGCCGTCGCGCGTGCCGAGCACGATCGACTGCCCGGCGCGGCAGAGGTTGACGCCGACCAGGCTGTCGCCCTCCTCGAGCCCGACCGCGATGATGCCGCCGGAGCGCGGCCGGCTGTACTGTTCGAGCGCGGTCTTCTTGATCAAACCCTTCTTGGTCGCGGTGATCAGGAAGCGGTCGTCGAACGACTCGACGCGCAGGATCGCGGTGATCTTCTCGCCTTCCTGCGTCTCGACGACGTTGGCCAGCGAGCGGCCCTTGGCGGTGCGGCCGAAGCTCGGCAGCTCGTAGACCTTCTTCCAGTAGCAGCGGCCGTTGTCGGTGAAGAACAGCAGCGTGTCGTGCGTGCTGGCGACGAACAGGTTCCACAGGAAGTCGCCTTCCTTGGTCTCGCCGCCGCTGACGCCCTTGCCGCCGCGACCCTGGGTCCGGTACTGGTCGAGCGCGGTGCGCTTGATGTAGCCCTGGTGGGTGACGGTCACGACCATCATCTCGACCGGGATCAGGTCCTCGGCGACGAAGTTGCCGACCTCCTCGTCGCTGATCACCGTGCGGCGGTTGTCGCCGTACTGGTCGACCATCTCCTGCAGGTCCTGCTTCATCAGGCCGTAGAGCACCGTGCGGTCGGACAGGATCGTCTTGTAGTAGGCGATCTTGTCGGTGACCTCCTTGTGCTCGGCCTCGAGCTTCTCGATCTCGAGTCCGGTCAGCTGCGACAGCCGCATGCTGAGGATCGCGCGCGCCTGGATCTCCGACAGCGCGAAGCGCGCGATCAACCGCCGCTGCGCCTCGTCGGAGTTCGGCGACTTCTTGATGATCTCGATGACCTCGTCGATGTTCTGCACCGCGAGGCGCAGACCGTCGAGGATGTGCAGCCGTTCCTCGGCCTTGCGCAGCAGGAAGCGCGTGCGGCGCCGGATCACGTCCGTGCGGTGATCGCGGTAGCACTCGAGCATCTGCTTGAAGCCGAGCGTGCGCGGCTGGCCGTCGACGATCGCCAGGTTGATGATCGAGAACGTGCTCTGCAGCGGCGACAGCTTGAACAGCTGGTTGACGGTGACGATCTCGTCCTCGACGCCCTTCTTCAGTTCGACGACGAGGCGTAGGCCGACGCGGTCGTTGCTCTCGTCGTTGGCGTCGGCGATCGAGTCGATCTGGCTCGACTTCACCAGGTGGTCGATGCGCTCGAGGATCGTCGTGGTCTTGATCTGGAACGGCACCTCGGTGAACACCAGCAGCTTGCGGCCGCGCTTCTCCTCGACGTGGTACTTGGCGCGCACCACGACGTTGCCGCGGCCGCTGGCGTAGGCATTGCGGATGCCGCCGCGCCCCATGACCATGCCGCCGGTCGGGAAGTCCGGACCCTGCACGCACTCGAGGATCTCGTCGAGCGTGATGTCGGGGTTGTCGTAGAGCCGCGACAGCGCCTTGGCGACCTCGCGCAGGTTGTGCGGCGGCAGGCTCGCCGCCATGCCGACGGCGATGCCGGTCGAACCGTTGCAGACGAGGTTCGGGAAGCGGGCCGGCAACACGACGGGCTGCATGCGCGTGCCGTCGTAGTTGGGCATCTCGTCGGTGGTGTCCTTGTCGAGATCCTCGAGCAGGTGCATCGCCGGGAAGCCGAGCCGCGCCTCCGTGTAGCGCATCGCCGCCGGCGGGCTGCCGTCGATGGCGCCGAAGTTGCCCTGGCTGTCGACCAGCGGGTAGCGGGTCGTGAACGGCTGCGCCATGCCGACCAAGGTCGGGTAGACGACCGACTCACCGTGCGGGTGGTAGTTGCCCGAGGTGTCGCCGCAGATCTTGGCGCACTTGCGGTGCTTGCTGCGCGGCCCCAGGTTGAGGTCGTTCATCGCCACCAGCACGCGCCGCTGGCTCGGCTTCAAGCCGTCGCGCGCGTCGGGCAGAGCGCGACTCAGGATCACGCTCATCGAGTAGTTCAGGTAGCTCTCGCGCATCTCCTTTTCGAGCAGGAGATCGGCGATGCGGCCGCCGGAGGGCGGGGTCGGATCGGTCATGAGCGCACGCGGTCGGGGCGAAGGTTCAGTTCGGCGAAAAGACCATTCTTCCGGCCCGGACCCGGCGCTTCAACATCGCCGATGACACTGTAGGATGAACCGCTTGGCGGCGGTGGACCGGAGTCCACCCCGCCCCAGCACGCCCAGCACCCGGAGCCAGCTTTGTTCGACAAGAGCGTCATCATCCTCGTGGTCTCCCGCGAGATCCTCGAAGGGTCGGTCGTCGACCGCAACGCCGCCTTCATCGCCAACCGGATCGACGACATCGGCTACCGCGTGCGCACCATCCAGGTGGTCGACCGGGTCGAGTCCGAGGTGGTCGGGGCGCTGAAGTGGGCGCTCGAGCAGAAGCCGACCTTCCTGCTGCTGACCGGCGGCATGGGCCCCAACTGGGACGACAGCTCGCGCGGGTGCCTGGCCAAGGCGGCCGGCGTGCCGATGACCGAGGATCCGAAGGCGGTCGAGTTCATCCAAAACTCCTACCGGCGCCTGCACGCCAAGGGCGTCATCGACGATCCCGAGCTCAACGCGTCGCGGCGCGGCATGGCGATGGTGCCGAGCGGCGCCACCTGCCACGAGAACACCGTCGGCACCGCCCCGGCCGTGCAGCTGCGGGTCGGCACCACGATCGCGTTCCTGCTGCCGGGCGTGCCGGCCGAGATGCAGCGCTTCTTCAGCCTGCACGTGATGCCGGTGATGAGCGCCGAGGGCCCGAGCACGGTCCGCGGCGTGCGCCAGGTCGACTACCACGGCCACGACGAGTCGGTGATCAGCGTCGCGCTGTCCGACCTGTCGAAGAAGCACCCGCAGGTCAGCATCCGGACCCGCGTGCAGGGCGTCGAGGGCGCGCGCACGATCCGGCTGATGCTGGTCGCCGAGAACGAGGACGCCGTGCAGCTCAACGAAGTGCTCGACGGCGCCGAACAGGACCTGCGCGACCGGCTCGGCATCGAGCTGCGCACGCGGCCGACCGACGCCAGCATGCTCGGTGACTGAGGCGGAGTGACCGACACCCGGCAGACGTTCGCGGCGCGCTTGCTGCACTGGTTCGACCAGGCCCGCCGCGATCTGCCGTGGCGGCGCCGGCGCGACCCGTGGGCGATCTGGGTCAGCGAGATCATGCTGCAGCAGACCCGCGTCGAAGCGGTGCGCGAGCCGTACGAACGCTTCCTGCAGCGCTTCCCGACCCCGGCCTCGTTCGCTGCCGCCAGCGACGACGAGCTGCTGACCGCCTGGCGCGGACTCGGCTACTACCGGCGCGCCCGGCTGCTGCGCGTCGGCGCCCGCGCCGTGGTCGATCAGCACGGCGGCGTGGTGCCCGGCGATCCCGACCAACTCGGCGAGCTGCCCGGCATCGGCGACTACACCCGCGGCGCGGTCGCGTCGATCGCGTTCGGTCACGCCGAGGTCGCCGTCGACGGCAACGTCGAACGAGTGACCGCCCGCCACCGCGGCCTGCGCGAGGCCACCAACACCGCCCCGGTGCGCCGCACGATCCGCCAGACGGTCGGCGACTGGATGTCGCGCGCGCGGCCCGGCGACTTCAACCAGGCGATGATGGAACTCGGCGCGATGGTCTGCACGCCGACCTCGCCCACCTGCGAACGCTGCCCGGTCGCCGCCGACTGCATCGCGCGCGCCGAGGGCCTGGTGGCCCAGCTGCCGGTGCGCAAACCGCCGCGCGCCGCGGTCGAAGTGGCCGCGCGCGTCGTGCTGGTCGCCGGCCCCGACGGGGTGCTCGGCCATCGACTGGGTAGCGAGGAAGCCAACGCCGGCCAGGTCGAACTGCCAGGCGGCGGCGTACTGCAGAGCATCGATCCGGATGATCTGGCCAAGGTGCTGCAGCAGCGCTTCGCGGCCAGGCTCCGCATCGGCGCCGAACTGGCGAGCGTGCGCCACGCGATCACCCACCACCGCATCACGCTGCATGCGCACGCCGGGAGCGTGCAAGCGGTGGGCCAGCTGCAGTGGTTCCCGCTGCACACTTCGGTGCCGTGGACGACGCCGTCGCGCAAGGTGTTCCGCAAGGCGCTCGGGGCCGATGGTTCGCTGCAGGCGTGAACTGGCAGCGCGCGTCCGTCTCAGCGCGGTTGGCCGGGTTCTGGATCAGGCGGCGGGCAGCGCCACAGCCAGACCAGCAGCGCGAACAGTGCGAAGTGCAGCAAACCGCCGTGGTCGAACGCCCACCACAACGTCTCGCCGAGCAGCTTCCTCTGCCGCAATGTCATCGACAGCAGAAAGGCCAGCGCCGCCCCCCACCACAGCAGGTCACGGCGGCCGGCAGGACCGCGGCAGAACAGCGCGCACGGCAGCAGCGCCGCGGCCAAGTGGTAGACCCGCGTCAGCGGTGCCCACAAGCTGAATGCCAGCGTCACCGCCGCGGCCTGCACCATCAATCGCTGCGGGTCCGTGGCGTGTCGCCAGCGCCAGGCCCAATGCAGTAGCAGGCCGCCCAGCAATGCCGACCAGCCGAGTTTCACTGCCATCAGGGCGCCATCGCCCAGCACCAGCACGTTCGCCGTACGACCGGCGGCGTCCAGCGGCCGCGGTTGCAACAGGTAGTCGAGGGTGCCACTGATGCTCGGGCCGGCGTTGTGCTGCACGATCGAGGCGTTGCCCTGGCCGGTCAGCGAGCCGTCGATCGCCGCCGCGAAATCGCCAAGATGCTGCCAGTGTGCTGCCGTGCCGCAGAACGGCCAAGGCAGCAGCAACCACAGACCCGCCACGGTAGCCACCAGCACTGCCGCGGCCCGGGGCCGTCGCATCGCTGGCAGCGCCACCGCGAACAGCAATGGCGTCAGTTTCGCGGCCGCGGCGAAGCCGAGCCAGACACCCGCGCGGCGATCACGCCCGGCCTGCAGATGCACGAGGCCCCGCGCCACCGCGGTGCCGACCCACAGACTCAACTGACCGTGGGTCATGTTCTGCGCGAAGATGCGCTGGAACAGCAGGCCGAATGCCACCCACTGCCAAGTGCTCAAGCCGCCGAACGGCCGCAACAGCGTGCGCAGGTCGACCAGCAGCAGCGCAGTGCCGAGCCCGAGCAGACCGCTCCACAACCAGCGGATCGCCGCCTCCGGCAGTGCCCACTGCAGGCCCGCGAACGGCAGCGCCACCCACGGTGGGTATACCCACGGGCCGGAGCCCGAACGCGGGCGGCAGAGATCGATGCCGCCCTGACGGAACTCCCGCCCGACGTCGAGGTAGATGCCGAGGTCGGCGTAGCCACCGACCAGGTTCTTCGCCGCGAGGCTGGCAGCGACCAATCCGCACAGCCACGGCAGCAGCCGGGGCAAACGGGGATCGGAGAGCCAGCGCGCCAGCATGCCACCACGTCTACCCGGCGCCGCGCCGCCGGGCGATGAGTAACGGCCAGAGGCGGCAGCGCTGGCCGCACCCGCGAACGCGAACGCGCCCGACAGGCGTGAACCGCGCGATGGGGACCGGCTTCGCATTGAACCCACTGCAACGGCGATCGTTCGTGGCCAGGACCTCTGCCGATGCGACCCCACCTCGTCATACTGATGGCAACGCTCGTGGCGATCGGCAGCTGTTCGCAACCTGCCGCGCCAGTCGTGCCGCGAGCCGACGTCTTGGCGTGGCTCGATGAGCTCGAGTACTGGTTGCTGCAGCCACCGCCGCCGGCAGGCAGAGGCCCGGCTTCCAACCCCGCCGCACTCGCACTGCAGCAGATCGGTGCAGCCGCGCTACCGACGCTGCAGCACCAACTGACCTGGGGTGACCAGGCACGGCAATGGCTGGTGATCGAGGCACTCGGCTGCCTGCCGGCCCAGCACTCCCGATCGCTGCTGGAAGCCTGCCTCGGCACGGCCGAGACGCGCGTCGCTGCGATCGAGGCTCTGGCGGAGCTCGGCGATCCCGCGGCGGTCCCGGCACTTCGTGCTCACCTCGCGGGGAACGATCCCTTCGAACGCGTGGCGCTGCAGGGTGCCATGCTGCAGCTCGGCGACTCTTCACAGCTGGCTCCACTGATACGCCTCGGGCTCGACGAGGCGCCGCGCCGCGAGGCCGCCGCCCGCGCCTTGAGCCGATACGCGCCGTTGCGCGCCGCGCTCGGCTTCGACTACCCGTTCCACCCCGACATCTTCGACTCCGTCGAATCAGATGCCGATCTGCTGCTGTTGCAGGCAGCCGGCGAGTGGTTTCACGAGAAGGTCCTGCAGGTCGAGTCGCCATGGCGATCGATGCGCAAAGAGCGGCTGACAACACCCTTCCTGGCCACGAAGCTGGTGGCAATCGATGCACTCGCTGATCACGTTCGGCGCAAAAATGGCCACTGGACGGGCAAGTTGCGGGTGCGCGCCACCGAGGATGGAGCTGGCGAGGAGTGTTTCTCCGGCACCCTCGTGCTCCTGAGCGGGTCCGGGCATGGCCAGGATCTGATGCTGAAGATGTGGAGCCAGGAAGGCTCGGACATGGTCTGCGACCGTTGCGAATTGGGTCCGGTCCAACCTCCGCCACGATTCCCCGGCAACGATCGGGCGACCAGATGCAGCCGCATCAGGCTGTCGATGGAACGCCACCGGGAGTTGATCGCCGGCTTGCGCACGATGCTGACCGCAGAAGTCGTCGATTGGTGGTCGGGCCCTGGAAGCACCTACTTGTCGAGCAGCTACAACTTCACGGTCGCCTTCAGCGGACCGGCGACGACGGGGGTACGCGTGCGTCATTACTGCGGCTACCAGGACGGGCCACATCGACGCGCCTACGATCCGTTGCTCGCCGCTGCCCATTGGCACCACGAGTTCCTGGCTGAACATGGCGTGGTGAGTGAGAGCACCCCTTCCCCGGCGATCGCGCGTCGCTTCGGCGAGGCATTTCGATCCCATCAGCCAGACTGGAACGGCGATTGGTGGTGGGTCCGCGAACGCATGGTGATCATGGCCCACTCGCTCGGCGAGGCATCGTTGGCGCCAGCTCTGCGCGTCTACCTGGAGCCGAAGTTCAGCGCCGGCTCATCCAGCCAGGTCCGCACCACCGAGGCTGCCGTCACGGCGCTCGCCGCGATCCTGGGCACCGACCTCCGCTTCACCACTAGCGGCGCACCACGGCCGATCGCCGCAATCGCCGCCGACTACCTGGACTTGTTGGCCCGCTGACGCTGCAGGCGTGAACCGCGCCGGGGCCCTCGCTATGGTGCGCCCCTTTCCCGCAACGCGCAGTATCGAGGATCGAACGATGGGTCTGATGTCCGGCAAGAACGTGGTGATCATCGGCGTGGCCAACAAGCGCTCCATCGCCTGGGGCATCGCCCAGGCGCTGCACCGCGAGGGCGCCCGGCTGGCGCTGAGCTTCCAGAACGCGCGCATGGAGGAGCCGGTGCGCAAGCTGGCGGCCGACCTGCCGAAGGACACCGTGATCGCGCCGTGCGACGTGACCGTCGCCGGCGACATCGACCGCTTCTTCGCCACGCTGCAGAAGGAGATGGGACACCTCGACGGCATGGTGCACTCGATCGCGTTCGCCAAGCACGACGAGCTCGGCGGCAACTTCGTCAACACCAGCTGGGAAGGCTTCCAGCTGGCACAGCAGGTCAGCGCCTGGTCGCTGATCGGCCTCGCCAAGGGCGCGGCGCCGCTGATGGAAGGTCGCGACGGCGGCATGGTGTGCCTGAGCTACTACGGCGCCGAGAAGGTGGTGCCCAACTACAACGTGATGGGCGTCGCCAAGGCCTCGCTCGAGGCCAGCACGCGCTACCTCGCCAGCGACCTCGGCCCGCGCGGCATCCGCGTCAACGCGATCTCGGCCGGCCCGATCAAGACCGTGTCGGCGATGGGCGTCGCCGACTTCGGCTCGCTGCTCGACTCGATGGCGCAGAAGGCGCCGCTGCGCCGCAACGTCGACCAGATGGACGTCGGCAACACCGCGATGTTCCTGCTGTCGCCGCTGGCGCGCGGCATCACCGGCCAGACGATCTACGTCGACGCCGGCTACAGCATCATGGGTGCGTGAGTCCGGGCGGCGTCCGGGGCCGCGCGCGGCCGCGCGTCACGGCGCCTCGCTCTTCTCCCCGGCGGCCAACCAGCGCCGGATCCGCTCGCGCTCGTCGTCGCTGAGCTCGGCGGCCCCGGCCGTGTCGCGCTCGAGCAACTGCTGCAGGCGAACGACCGCGGCCGGGCGGTCGCCCGAGTCGGCCTCGAGCTTCGCCAGGCCGAGCACGCTGGCTACGTGGCCGGGCGCGCGCGCCAACGCCGCCGCGAACGCACTTCGCGCACCCTCGCGGTCGTCGCGCCGCAGCAGCGCCTGCGCGAGCTCGGCGAGCGCGAGCGGACTGGCCGGAAACCGCTCGGCGACCGCACGGAACTGCTGCTCGGCGGCGACGCGATTGGCGTCCCGTTCGGCCTCGGCGCGATCGTCGCGGGTCTTGCCTTTGGTGATCCGCTGGTCGGCGAGCTCTGCGGCGCGCAGCAGCGCCGTGCCGGCCGCCAGGTCCGCATCCTCGTCGCCGGGCACCAGTTCGGCGCAGCGCCGGAACGCGCGCGCGGCCGCCTCGGCGTCGCGCTGAGCCTGCCGCCACGCCAGCGGCGGCGTGACCCCCTCCGGCACCGCCGCCTTGCGCAGCAGGCAGTCCCCGAGGCGGAACAAGAAGGTCGGGTCGTTCGGCCGCAGCCCGAGGTAGGCCTGCAGATGCGGCAACGCGGCGCGCTCCTCGCCGAGTTCGTAGCGATACGTGCCGGCGATGCCGAGCAGCGCGGCGCGTTCGTTGGGCGGCAGGTCCCGGCAGCGCGCCAGCGCGGCCTCGGCGGCAACCGCCGCGGCACTCATGTGCTTGCTCTCCGCGAGGAACACCGCCTGCATCCAGCCGACGAAACCGTCGGCCGGCGCCAGCTGGACCGCCAACGCCATCCGCGCCTCGCCAGCGTTGCTGCCGTGCAGGTCCGGCGGATCCTGCAGGCTCGCACGCGACAGGTCGACCATGCCGGCGATCGCATGTGCGCGCGCCGACCTGGGATCGATGGCCAGCGCCTGCAGCGCCAGCTCCATCGCCTCGTCGTAGCGGCGGCGGATGACGGCTTCCTGGGCCGCCAGCACCAGCCCGTCGCGGGTGGTGACGTCCTCGGCTCCGAGCGACACCACCGGAAACGTCGAAGCATCGACGAGGTCGGGGCGCGGCGAGACGCCGGCACAGGCCGCCACGATCGCGAGCGGCAGAATGGTGACTCGAAAGCCAAGGCGCGACATGCCCGCGCATCATCGTCTGGCCTGCCTCCGGCACCAAGCTACGCTTCTGCCATGTCTCGGATCGCTGCGGATGTCACCTGGCTGATCGGGCACACCCCGCTCGTCGAGCTGTCGCGCCTGTCCCCGCCCGGTTGCCGGCTGGTCGGCAAGCTGGAAGCCTGGAACCCATCGGGAAGCAACAAGGACCGCGCGGCGCTCGGCATGATCCGGCAAGCGGAGCGGAACGGCTTCCTGCGCCCAGGCGGCACCATCGTCGAGTGCAGCAACGGCGACCTCGGCCTCGCGATCGCCACGGTCGGACGACGGCTCGGCTATCGCGTCGTGCTGACGATGCCGGACGGCACGGCCGCGGCACGGCGCAACCTGCTGATGGCGCTCGGTGCGGAGGTCCTGTTGACGCCGAGCGAGGCCGGCATGCGGGGCGCGATGCTGCGCGCGGAGCAACTGGCCAAACAGACCCCCGGCGGCGTCTGCCTGCAGGCGTTCACCAACCGCGCCAACAGTCGCATCCACGCCGAGACGACCGCGCGCGAGATCTGGCAGGACACCGATGGTCGGGTCGGGCTCGTGGTCGCACCGGTCGGCACCGGCGGCACCGCGGCCGGCTGCGCGGCCTTCTTCCGCGAGCTGGGCGTGCCGGTGGCCGGCGTGCAACCGGCGACGAGTGCGGTGCTGACCGGCGGCACCGCCGGCCCGCACGACATTCCGGGCCTCGGCGCCGGCTTCATCCCCGAGATCCTCGTGCCGAGCGAACTGGCGGCGATCGTCGACGTCAGCGATGCCGATGCCGTGGCCGGCGCGAAGGCCCTGGCCCGGCAGGAGTCGCTGTTGCTGGGCCCCGCCAGCGGCGCGGTGCTGCATGCATCGCAACAGCTGGCCCAGCTGCCCGCCTATGCCGGCAAGCTGATCGTCGCCGTGCTGCCCGACGCCGCCGAACGCTACCTCGAACACGCCGCGCTGCGGCAGGACTGCTGATGGCCGACGACGTACAAGTCCGGGCCAAGGCCCTGTTGGCCAAGGTCGCCAATCTCCGCCAGCAGCTGCGCGCCCAGGTCATCGGCCAGGAGACGCTGATCGACGACCTGCTGGTGGCGATCCTGGCCGGTGGCCATGTGCTGCTCGAGGGCCTGCCGGGGCTCGGCAAGACGCTGCTGGTGCGATCGCTGGCCGCGAGCCTCGGACTCGATTTCGCGCGCATCCAGTTCACTCCGGACCTGATGCCGAGCGATGTCACCGGCACGCAGGTGCTCGACGAGGCGAACGGGCGCCGCGCGTTCCGATTCCAGCCGGGGCCGGTGTTCGCCGGACTGGTGCTCGCCGACGAGATCAACCGGGCGACCCCGAAGACCCAATCCTCGCTGCTGGAGGCGATGCAGGAGCAGTCGGTGACGGTGGCGGGCACCACCCACGCGCTGCCGCGACCGTTCCACGTCGTGGCGACGCAGAACCCGATCGAACTCGAGGGCACGTTCCCGCTGCCCGAGGCGCAGCTTGATCGGTTCTTGTTCCGGCTCGACGTGAAGACGCCGAGCAGCGACGCGATGGTGCAGATCCTGGCGGCGACCACGACGCGTCCGGTGGCGGCGGTGACCACCCAGCTGCAAGGGCAAGAACTCCATGAGCTGCAGACCTTCGTGCGCGAAGTGCTCTGCGGCAGTCACCTGCTGCGGTTCGTCGCCGAGTTGATCCTCGCCAGCCATCCCGACCAGCCGACGGCGGATGAACGAACGCGCCGCTTCGTTCGCTACGGAGCCAGCGCCCGCGCCGGCCAGGCGATCGTGCTCGGCGCCAAGGCGCGCGCCCTGCTCGCCGGGCGACCAGCGGTGGTGCGCGCCGACATCGATGCGTGTGCGCTGCCGGCGCTCGGCCACCGCGTGCTGCTGACGTTCGAGGCCGACGCGGAGCGAGTCCGAGTCGCCGACATGCTGCCGGCGTGGAGCGCCGCTGCGGAACGTCGCTCGAGCTGATTTCTTTCGCGAAAAGTGACGCTGGTCGCGAGCGCGACCGCCGCAAGCGAATGTCATGCGGTCTGCCGCGCCCGCGCGCAAAAATCATCCCCCGCCGGGAAAGTTTTGGGCCCTGCTCCGTCTACTAGGGGGCATGGGACGAGTGGTCCCGGCCGCGCGGCTCCGGCTTCCGCAAGGAAGTCAGGGCTGATTCGAGAGGGCAAATGCGCGGTCGGGACCCACCGTGGTCGGCGATTCTGGGAGAGAATCGCCGACCACTCTTTTTTTCAAGACCCTGCTCGCGGCAAGCGCACCAGCGGCCAGCACGAAGCATGTTCCCAGGTGCTTGGTCCGCGCGCAGTTCTGGCCCATCATCGCCACCCGCATGCCCGACCCCGACCAAGACTTCCTCCAGCAAGCCGAAGTCTGCATGCGAGGGCTGCTGGCCGATCTCGATGCGTTCGACCCCGATGAGCTGGAGGCCGACTGGGCCTCAGGCGTGCTGAAGATCTCCTTTCCGGATGGACGCAACTGCATCCTGAACCGGCAGTCCGCCGCCAACCAGATCTGGCTCGCCGAAGGAGCCTCCGCGTGGCACTTCGTGCAGGACCGGGACGGCAGGTGGGTCGACACCAAGGGGCGCGGCGAGCTGCGTCCGATCCTCGCCGAGGTGCTGAGCAAGCGCCTGCGCCGCCCGATCCGGTTGTGAGCGGAGCCTCGCTCGGCGAGCGCAGCCGGTCTACGCGACCCGGCTCTCGCCGGCACACGGGAATCGCAGGCGGAACATCGTGCCGCGACCTTCTTCGCTCTCGACCTGCACGAGGCCGTTGCTGCCGCGCACGAAGCGATCGACGGCCGTCAGCCCGAGGCCCGTGCCCTGTCCCGGTGGCTTGGTCGTGAAGTAGGGGTCGAAGATGCGCAGCTGCACTTCCTTGCTCATGCCGCAGCCGGTGTCGACGACGTCGATCCACACCTGATGCGCGTCGCTCGCGCAGCGCAGCGTGATCGCACCTTCGCCGCGAATCGCCTGACGCGCGTTGATGACCAGGTTCCACAACACGTGGATCAGTCCGTTCGGGTTCAACAGCACGGTGGGCGACGACTCCGGGGTCTCGCAGGTGACCTGGATCGAGCCGGGCAGGACCAGACGCGCCTGCTCGTGGAACTGGCGCAGGATCGCAGCGAGATCACAGGCCACGTTGGTGCCCTCGTCCGGATGCGCCATGCGCATCAACTGGTCGAGCAACGGATGCGTCTGCTGCAGCGTCTCCTCCATCAGCGTCAGCCGGCGTGCGCGCTCCGTGTCGTCGGCCATCGCTGCCAGCGTCACGTGCCCCATCAACACCTGGAAGGTGTTGCGGAGCTGGTGGCACACCATGCCGGCCAGGTCGCCGATGGTCTCGACCCGGAGAGCATGCCGCAGCAGCTTCTCGCGGTGTCGGAGCGCGCGACTGGCATCGAAATTCTTGCGCCGCTGCGCCTCCGCCGTCATCAGCGCCATGAAGACCAGCCGATTGACGATCGCGCCGGCCAGTGCGGAGGCCAGCGTCACAGCCGACAAGCTCGCCGTGTGCACCCAGTGTTCGGTCACCTGGGTCGCCGTCATGCCGTCCATCGACTGCCACTGCGCCGCCAGCAGCAGCGCCAGCACCGCAGCCAGGGTCAACCCGAGTCCTGGCACCACGCCGAGACTGATGGTGGCCACCAGCGCCAGCACCGGATGCAGGTACCAGGCCGGGCTGAACGACCCCCGCGGCCAGTTGGCGAGAATCGTCAGCACGAACAGGGCGACGAACAGGGTTGTGCCGGCTCGCTGCAGTCGGCGATGTCGCCAGTCGACCCAGGCCGCGAAGAACAGCGGCGCGGCGGCAAGCGCAGGCAGGGCCCCCGACCAAGGCAACCGCGCCGCCCACAGCCCCTGCTCGACGAACAGCAGGCAGAACGAGCCGTAGCCCAGGCAGGCGACCGCCAGGCCAAGCGAGGCCCATCGGATCAACGCCGAGAGGCTCGAGACGACCGGCAGTCGTGTGCTCGTCAGGAAGCCGAACAGCGACTCCTGCGACAACTGGAGCGGAACGCGCAAGGCGCGGGATTCTAGAGAGAACGGAGCCCGGCTTGCCACCGGATTACTGCGTCTGCGGTGGCTGCAGCTCCGGTTCGCGCGGAGCCAGTTCGACCGCGACCGGCACCCCGAGGATCGGGTGGACGAAGCGCAGTCGCCAGGAATGCAGCATCACGCGCGGGAAGCGTTCGTCGTTGCGCTGCCGGTAGCCGTACTTGCGGTCGCCGGCCAGCGGGCAGCCGAGTGCTGCCAGATGCACCCGGATCTGGTTGCGGCGTCCGGTCTCGAGGCGGCAACGCAACAGGGTGCAGCGGCCTCGCCGCGCCAGCGTCTCGTAGTGAGTGACGGCCCGCTGGCCGCCACGCGCGACGACCTGGACCATGCCGCCGGCACCCTCGGCGAGGTTGCTCTCGATGCGCCCGGCAGCGGGCGATGGCGCCGACGAGGTCAGAGCCAGGTAGTCGCGCTCGACGGCATGGATCCGGAACAGCTGCTCCAGACCTTCGCGGGCCTGGTCGTCGAGCGCCACGACGAGCGCGCCGGTGGTCTGCTCGTCGAGGCGATGCACGGCCTGCACGCGACGTCCGAGCTGCCGACCCAGCAGGTCGATCACCGTGGCACCCGTGCGCCCCGGAGCCGGAACGGTCAGCACACCCGCCGGCTTGTCGACGACCAACAGGTGGTCGTCCGCGTGGCACACCACGACATCGGTCATTCCGGTCAGGATACGGACCGGAACCAGGACTTCACTGCAGGCGCAGCTGGTACTGCTGGATCTTGCGATACAGGGTGGCGCGCCCGATGCCGAGCAGTTGCGCGGCCCGTCGCACGTTGCCCTTGGTCGCCCGCAGCGCCCGGGTCAGCAACCGCTGCTCTTCCTCCTCGAACGGCCGGATCCCGTCTTCGCCGGCATCGTCGCCCTCCGCGGAGTTGCCGGTCACGGGCACGGCGTTGCCGGGTGCGGCCTTCGGAGCCGCCGGGGGGCTGACCAGCAGGTGCTCCCTGTCGATCGTGCCGCCGCTGGCGGCCAGCTGAGCCCGACGAATGGCTGCCTCAAGCTGCGTCACGTTGCCGGGCCACGGCATGCTCTCGATCAGCAGTTGCGCGGCAGCCGTCATGCCGGGCGTGGTGCGGGCAGTGGCACTGTTGCCCGACTCGAGCACCGCGTTGGCGATCAAGGCGATGTCCTCGACCCGTTCCCGTAGCGAAGGCACCACGATCGGGAACGCGTGCAGCCGGTAGTAGAGATCTTCGCGGAAGGCACCTCGTGCCACCAGTTCGGGCAGGTGCGCCGCGGTGGTGACCACCAGACGGGGTGCTGTCGACGAACTCGCCGAGCGGTCCTTCAGGAACCGGACCAGCTGTGCCTGCGCAGTTGCTGGCAAGCGGTCGATGTCCTCGATGACCAGCGTGCTGCCCTTGGCTGCGTCGAGGGTCCGACCCAACGACTCGGCGGTGGAAGCGGCGCCATCAGCACACACCAGCGCTTGGCCAGACCGGCGGCTCTTGCAGTGGATGATGCGCGCCGCCAGCGACTTGCCGGCGCCATTGGGTCCCTCGATCAGGACCGTCGCATCGCAATCGGCCGCGCGACTGAGTGTGCCGTGCAAGCGGCGGACGACCGGACTGTTGCCGATCAGGGCCTGACCGGAACGGATGCCACTGGTGAGTCGCTCGAGCTCGCGCAGCCGCTGCGCTGAGTGCCCCGCCTGGAGAGCGAGTGCGAGGAGCGCCGGCGCCGATTGCTCCAGTGCCTGGGACGAGATGGTCGCCACCGATAGTTCCGGCCCCACGCGATCGGTGACGACAAGCAGCGGCTGCATGACGCCGCTCGACAGTTCGCCAAGTGACTCCTCGTCGCAGAGCACGAGGTCACAACGGCAACCTGCATCCGCCTGGCGGAGTGCCCCCCAGTCCGAGCATTCGACCAGCTCGTGGCCGGCCCGCTGAACCAGCGAGGCGATGTGCTCGCCAGCTTGTCGCGACACCCATGCAACCCGGGCCTTGCCGGTGAGAGTCCCTTGCGTGATCAATGCGGTGGTCATGCCGTTCCCGTTCCTGGATCGGCATTTCCCGCAACCCGTGTGAAGGCCTGATGATGGGGCTGGCGCCGGGGTCGACGCCGGGCCTCGACGACGATGGTGGCGAAGTGGCGGCGGTATCGGCAGGTCAGCACCGGCTGGCCGGTGCAGGTGGTGACTCAGCCTTGCGTCAAACGTCGGGCCAGTTCGTCGAAGTCGATCGTGGCGAGCTCGTCCTTGGTGATCGGCTCCATCTTCCGGAACTTGCGATACTCGTCGATGCTGGTCAGCTCGACGTAGTCGCGCGCACTCATCGCGTTCCGATCTTCCGAGCGCGCGATCGCCGACTTGCTGCCCGCGGTCCGATCCAGCGTCTGCTTTGCGCGATGGCAGATCGACAGCGTGTTCTCGAGGTTGCTGCGGATCTTGAGCAGCCGTTCCTCGTTGGCGCCCGGAACGTCCATGCTCTTGGTGATCTTCGTGATCGCGACCTCGAGCACGGCGATCAGGCAGTTCAGTTTGGTCGTGAGCCGGGTGCGATACTCGGCGGAACCGAGGGCTTCGGGGAGCTTGGGAGTGTTGTTCTTGTCGGCGTCCATTCAGGATCTTGTTCGGGGTCTGCCCACCAGGAGCACCACGAGTGCCAAGTGTCGATTCCTGCGACACCACCCATGCCATGCCGTCCAGGGCGCGGCTGGTAGATGAAGCCGACGGCCCCACCGTCGCACGGCCCGGACTCCCCCGTCGCAACCACGCGACAGGGTCCGGCTTCCCGGACCATCGCCAACCTCGGCCTCGGTCAGCGCACAGCCTGGACGTAGATGCGCCGCGCCAGCTCGTCGAGTCGCCGCAGACCGCCGCTGCCGGAGACATGGAACGAGACCCCCTCGTCCCAGAACATCAGCACGCTCATGGCAGGGTCTCGGTAGCGCGCGATGGTGTGACCACCACCCTGGGCGTCCTGACTGGGCATGCCGGCGAACGGATCCGGCGAACCAGGCGCCTGTGTAACCAGGAACTGATCGACTCCATCGGTGAATCCCATCACCAGCTTCTGGCGACCGTTCAACGCATCGGTGCGCACGACGATGCTGTCGATCGCGTATTCGCTGACGACGGCCAGATCGGGGTCGATGACACCGGCGGGAGCCGAGAGTTGCGCCAGCGCCGCCTGGAAGTCGTTGCAAGACACGCCGACCGACGAGCTCGCGCCGACGGTACCGGTGATCGTCATGGCGATGGACACCGCCTCGACCTCGGACAAGATCCTCATCTGCGAATCGAACTCGCCGGCGTAGAGCGGGACCTGTGCGACGTCGTCGACATCGATGACCCAGATGCTCTTGTCGGCAGCCGACGGGAACACCACCATGCGCCGGGCACCGCGGCCGATCCGAGTGACCGGACCGAAGTCATGCAGGGTGTAGTTGGACTGCGCCCGCACCGCGTCGCGCACGCGGAAACTGGCGTACTGGAAGAACAACGGTCCGAGACGGTTGTAGGTGCTCTGCCACTTCAGGGTCAGCGGCGATCCAGGCAGCTCACCTTCCACGGCGAGGAACGAGACCGAGAAGCCCGGGGGGTTCGGCCCCTTGCCGCGAACCTGGATTTGCTCGCGGACCGCGGTGACTGCCCCGGCATCACCGCGAAATCTGCGCAGCTGGACCAACGTCAGGTCCTGATTGTGATTGGCAGCCGAGAGCGACTGGAAGGTAGGCACCACCGGGGTGGCGACCGCGGGCGAACCTGGCTGCGTCCTGACGGCCGTGGTCGCCTGTGCCACCAGCGGCGACCCGAGCACGGCCGACAAGCAGACCAACGCAGCTGCGACCGAGGTCGAACAGCAGCGCAGGCTGGATGCCAGGGCACGGCCGAGGTGACAGACGAGAGTCATCGAATCACGGGCGAGGTGTATTGCAGAACCGTCAGGATGAGAAGCCGCTCAACGCAGGATCCCACGTCGCAGGACCACGAACTCCACGTCGGGCGCCGACAAGACATCGGTAATGACGATCGTCGGGTCGGAACTTGTTCCGTCGGAAAGGAGCAATCCACAAACCATTGCAGCGGCAGCGACGCCGAGGAAGCCAACCGCGATCCGGCGCCGACTAGTACCGGCTCCCGAAGTCGCTACCGCACCGTCGCGGAGGATCGCCTCGCGAACCGATCGCCATTCGCTGGCAGAGGGCGGCACAGGTCGGATGAACATGGCGCGGGCCAACCCATCGTCGGCCACGATCGAGGCGGGTTCATCGCAGTCCTCGATCGGAGGCACGGGCATCCGCTCCGCGAGCATCGCACCGGTGGCACTGGCCTCGACACTGACGACGACGCGATCGTAGATGGCCTCGAGCAAACCCGGCGAAGCCAGCTCGGCAGGAGCCACCGGCCGCTCCGCGAGCCAACCCGCGAGCACTCGAACTGCCGCGAGGTGGTCGCGACAGGAGACACAGTGGCCCGCATGCGCAGCGGTACCGGGCGCACCCCGTCGAAACTCTCGACACTCCAACCCCACGGAGCCGAGCAAGCCCCTGGGACCGGACTCGCCGCGATTGCCGACCTCGTTCATCCGACGTCTCCTCTCGAATCCGTGACCATCTCGTCGAGCTTGAGGTGTGGGTAGCGGGTTCGCACGACCACCTCGAGGGCGATGTGGGCCCTGGCAAGGCGCGACTTCACCGTGCCCAGCGACAGCGACAGCGTGGCTGCCAGCTCGTCGTAGGACATGTTCTCGAGGTAGCGCAGCGCGAGAATCGCCCTCAGCTTGGGGCTCAGCTCGGCGATCGCGGCCTGGACGTGATCGCCGAGTTCGCGCTTGGCAGCAGTCGCGCGGGGACCGGTCGACTCATCGACGAAATCCGAGTCGTTGTCGACGGTGCCCTGGGCCTGCATCATCGGCGACCGCCGACGCCGGTGGTCGATGCTGCAGTTGACGACGATCCGGAACAGCCAGGTGCTGAACAAGGATCCGCCGCGGAAGCTACTCAGCTTGCGGAACAGCAGCGAGAAGCTGTCCTGCACGACATCCAGTGCATCGATCGAGCTGCCGGTAACCCGGAACGCGATGGCGTAGACCCGCTCCCGGTAGCGATGGAACAGCTGCTCGAAAGCCGCTTCAAACGCCTCGCCCCCGGGCTGCCGGCAGGCAGCAACCAGGTCGGCGTCCGGATCTTTCAGCAGTTCCACGGAGAATAGACGGGTAGAAGCGCTCCACAGGTTCCCCAGAATCTCCGGGGAAGCCACCGAAGACTCTGTGCCGGAAGGGATTAGGGTGGTTGGGCAGAGCAACCGTGGAGACCCGCAGGATCGCGAGGCAAACTCCGTGCGGATCGCTCGAACGGCAGCCGGCCGGGAACTGCGGTTCAGTAGCTGCCGGTCAGTCCATCGAAGCCGTCGGGCACCGTGATGATCCAACCCACGGAGTTCGCGCAAGTCGAGACGCACTCGACCTCGTTGCAGTCTTCGCATCCGGCATGGACGACCTCGAACACGGTGCCGCCGGCCCCAGAACTCACCTCACTCAGGTCGAACAGGCAGACCCTGTTGGGCTGGCCACCATCGCCACCGGGCTGTGGCTCCAGGGAGTGAAATGCGAATCGCTGGTCGAACGGCACCAGGGTGGCCAACTCGCCAGCAGCATCGATCAGGGGCACCAGGCTGTGCAACGTGCGACCGCCGATCGTCGACCGGACATGGATGTTCAACGGCGCGAACGCGCGGAGCACCTCGGTCGAAGCGAGCGGCACCGACACCGTCAGCCAGCGCCCCTCGTCACCGGCATCACGCTCGCGGAACACCGCGGGGCCGAGCGACAGCATGTCGAACGGGAACTGCACGCCCGGAGACCACGGCAGGTCCAACCAGGACTCGAAGGTCGACATCGACTGCATGGAGCCGACGATGCGGACCAGCAGGTGCATCCACGCAGTGTCGCTGCCGCTGCCCGTGCGCGGGCCGGTCACGATGATGCGCATCTCCTGGTCCAGGGGCAGCTCCACGCCTTCGCGGCGCGGCCCGACGCGCTGCACGACCTCCACGAAGTCTGGCACCGAGTCCTCGTCGGAATCGGGCCGGGCGGCGCTGGTCAACGCGGCATACTCGACACAGTCCGGCAGGAAGTCGCCGTCGCTGTCGACCAGCGGAGAGGGCGGATCCACGGCATCGATCCGCTGGCTCGTAGGCTCCCACACCCACACGATGGTGGTGGTCAGGATCAACAGCGAGAGGATCAACTTGCCGAACATTTCGCGTAGCGCCGAGCGGGACTAGCTTCGGGCACCGGTGGGGTTGCTATGCCGGACGCCGTGATATTCAACCAGCCGGGCTGGCAGCTGGCAACCGGAGGTGAGCTCTGAACGCACCGCAAGGTCGAGCGGACACCGCACCGAGGTTGTCTTTCCCGGGCCCGCTCGATAAGACCGGAGCCGTCGCGCGCCCGTAGCTCAGCTGGATAGAGCGACGGCCTCCGAAGCCGTAGGTCAGAGGTTCGACTCCTCTCGGGCGTACCATCCTCCGTTACCACTGTGTGCGCAGCCACTAGGCGAGCGCAGGAAACCACTTGCGGCGGGCCGTGCTGCGCTGCACCACAGGGCATGGCGGCGGCATGACTTGCCGCACTGCCAGCCATGACCAACCACGGTCTCAGCTACCGCATCGAAGTCCCAGAGCCCGGTTGCGGCGAGTTGCTGGTCGATCTCGAGGTGCCCATGGCCGCCTGGAGTCCGGCCACCGGGAGTCCCGCCGCCGGGATCCCCGCCCATGGCACCGGCGCCGACGCGAGAGCCGCCGAACGCGAAGTGCTGGTGTTCCTCCCCGCTTGGACTCCTGGCAGCTACCTGGTGCGCGACTACTCGCGTCACCTGAGCCGGATCGCGGCGACTGACGCTGTCTCCGGCGCGACCGTCGCCTGCCGGAAGGTGAGCAAGAACCGGTTTGCGCTGACCGTGCCGGCGACAACCGAGCGCTTGCGGCTGAGCTACCGCGTCTACGCCCACGAACTCAGCGTGCGCACTGCGGACGTGACCGGCGAACACGCTTTCTGGAACCACGCCTGCTTGTTGCTCTGGCCGGTCGATCGACCGCTGCTGCCAGCGATCATCGAAGTCGTGTTCCCCGAGGCCTGGCAGCTGGCATGTGCCCTGCCCGCTTGCCCGACGGAATCCGCGGAAGCCAGGCCCGCGACGATCAGGGGCCGGCAGCAGGTCCGCCGCCTGCTGGCACGCGACATGGAGCACGCGTTCGACTCACCATGCCTCGTCGGTTCGCTGCAGGTCTGCAGCTGGACCAGCCTCGGTGTGCGCCACTCGATCGTGATGGACGGGCTCGCGGGAGTCGAACCACCGGCGTCGCTGACCGACGATCTGGGACGGATCGTCGAGGCGGCAGCCGCCGTGTTCGGCGGCCCGCTGCCGTATCCGGAGTATGCGTTCCTGTGCCTGTTCGCGGCGGATGGGCACGGCGGTCTCGAGCACCGCGATTCGACGACCCTGCTGTTCGCGCGCACCGCACTCGGCAGCGACAAGGGCTACCGCGAGTTCCTCGGCCTCGCGGCGCACGAGCTGTTCCACGCCTGGAACGTCAAGCGGCTGCGGCCGGTGGAGTTCTGGGCCTACGACTACGAGCGCGAGAACTACACCTCGTTCCTGTGGTTGATCGAGGGCTGGACCGCCTACTACGACGACTTGCTGTGTCTGCGCGCAGGCTTGCTGTCGCGAAGCGACTACCTGGAGATCGTCGCCAAGAACATCAACTCGACCATGCAGGCCCCCGGCCGCTTGCGGCTGAGCCTGGCGGAGTCGAGCTTCGATGCGTGGATCCGTCTCTATCGTCCGGACGAGAACACCCGCAACTCGTCGCAGAACTACTACGTCAACGGCTCGGTGGCCGCGCTGGCGCTGGACCTGATGATCCGGTGCGATTCCGGCGGCAAGGCGAGCCTCGATGACGTGCTGCGTCGGCTGTGGACGGACACCTATGCCGCCGGTCGTGGCTTCGGCATCGAGGACGTGAGCAGAGCCGTGCTGGCGGTGGCATCGCCGAACACACTCGCCGCGATGATGGAGTTCGCGAACGGCAAGCTCGATCCGCAACTGGCGCCACTGCTGGCGAGCGTCGGCATCCGCTTGCAGGTCCGCGATGCGGAGCGTGCATTCCTCGGCCTGCAGTTCGAATCCGGCAGCACGGTCGCGGCCTCGATCACCGCCGGGTCCCCGGCTCACCTCGCCGGCTTGCAGCCAGGGGACGAAGTGCTCGCGCTGCAGGGGCTGCGCGTCGACAGCAACCGCTGGCAAGACGTGTTCCAGGCGGTGGCCCGACCCGACGCCACGGTCGAGATGTTGTTGGCGCGACGCGGCGTCGTGCAGCGGCTGCCGGTGGTTGCAGGCAAGTCGGCTGGGACGGTCGCGCTCGAGGTCGATGAATCGGCGCCCGAATCGGCGCGGCATCTGCGCGAGCTCTGGCTCGCAGCCAGACCGAAGGACCGCAGCGGACCATTGCCTGTGCCTGCGCCTGTGCAACCGACCTGAGCCCGGTCCGAACGATCTCGCCGCGCTGGCGCGATGCCGGCAATCGATCGGTCACCGCTGGGCGCCGGCCGCCGGTCGGCGACGCGGATCAGGTCGCCGCATCCTCGCTCGGCCCCAGCCGGGCATGGGCGCCATCGCAGAACGGCTTGTTGCCGGACGCCCCACATGCGCACCAGACCACCGTGCAGGCCTTCTCCAGCACGATCTTGATCGGCGTGAACTCGGTGCCGCGATGCGAGCCATCGCAGTAGGGATACGTGGCGCTGCGCTCACATCGGCACCATGCGTGCTTGCCTGCCGCACAGGAGTCGACGAACGGCCCTCGCTGCTTCCTGCCAGGAGGAAGCCCCATCGCTCACCGGAAGCGGCGGATGACGCCGCGAACCACGCCACGGAGCTGCACTCGCGACACGAAGATCGGCTCCATGCTGGAGTTGGCCGGCTGCAACCGGATCATGCCGTTGCGCTCGCGGTAGAACCGCTTGAGGGTTGCCTCTTCGTCCTCGAGGATCGCGACGACGATGTCGCCGTCGTTGGCGGTCTCGCGCTTCTCGACCACGACCAGATCCCCGTCGTCGATGTGGTCCTCGATCATCGACTTGCCCCGCACGCGCAGTAGGTAGATGCGATCACCGGTCGGCACCAACTCGGTCAAGCTGATGTCCTGGCGATCCTCCAGCGCTTCGATCGGGCGGCCGGCCGCGATCATGCCGACCAAGGGCACGGTGGGTATCGCCGAACGCACCGCCGGCACTTCCGCCTCGTCCGGATCGTGCAGGATGGCCACGGCCCGAGCCTTGGCCCGGTCGCGGTGGATGGCACCCTTGCGCGTCAGCTGGTTGAGGTGCTCGTGAATCGTGATCTTGCTGACCCCGAGCGCCTGCGCCGCCTCGTCCAAGGTCGGGGCGATGCCCTTCTCCCGGCGGTAGTCGCGAAAGAAGCGAAGCACGCGAATCTGCTTCTCCGTAAGCATCATTTCCATGGCGGATCCAGGGGGCAAGCGGTGAAGGAGGCTGTTGCGACCGACGACAGCGGCGCAGTTGGGCGAAGGGAGGGCTGCAGCCCGCCAGTGATCTACAGCCGTTAGCCGAACAAAGCCAGAACCAGGAAGGCGGCGATCAACAGGCCAGAACCGAGCACCTCAACCGCGTGGCGAAGCCGGGCTCGTGCAAACTCGCTGCCCGGGAGCACGGCAAGCTGATCCACCGCAGGCAGGTTCTTGGCCAAAACTGCAGGAGCCTGCTCTGCAGGAGCCTGTGCGGCCGCGTGGCGTTGGTTTGTGGCCAAGGCCGCGGTCGTCGAGGCACACGCGGGCGAACGCACAGACGTTGCCTTCGCAAACGCCGCTGCCAACGGCTGCACCGACGGTTCGGGCTGCCGGCCGACCACTGACCTGGCGCTGCCCGAGCTCACACCACCCGAACCGCGCGCCGCCGTGGATCGCGGCGGCTCGCGCCGAGTGGCAACGCCCCTCGGCGAATCCGCGATCACACGAACAGACGGGCCTGCGCCGCGGTCGAGACGTTGGGCAAACGAGAGGGGGAGTTGGCGTTGGGTGGCGAACTTCATGCGAACCTCTGTTCGGTCGGTATTCGCCCCATGTTAGCCTTTGGTTCAGATCTGTCAACGCAGTGTTCTGGTTTTGTTCGTGGTAGCCGAACTTCGCTGCCGCGGCGGGACTTATGGTCGCCACGAAATCTTGCGCCGCGGTGGCGGTTGACGGGCCGCATATGCAAGGGCCGTCTGCCCCAAGACTCCGGATGCACCGCCCCACGGACAACCTGCGCGCCGACCATGTGCTGACCGCACAGGGCCTCGCCGTGCTGGTCGGCATCGGCGGTCACGTGCGCGCCGGCGGCCCGTTCCCGGCCGCCGACTGCGCCATGGCCCTGCGGTTCCTGCGCGAGTTCGTGCTGGCCGTGCACCTGCGCAAGGAGATCGAGCTGGTGTGCCCGGCGGTGGCGATGCGCGGCGACGATCGCGCCGCCGAGCTCGTCGGTGAGCTGATGCGTCTGCACGAGGAGGTCGGCGAGCTGATCCACTCGCTGATCCTGTTCTGGGTGCCCGTCGACGACCTGACGGCCGAGGAGCGCGCCGTCTTCGCCGACACCTGTGAGGCGGTGGCAGCGCGCCTGGCGAGAATGCAACAGCTCGAGGAAACGCAGCTGTTCCCGGCCTGCGACGCGTCGATCCCCGCCGACGACCAGCTCGACTGGATCGATCGGTTCGGCCAGCTCGAGCAAGAGCGCGGCCCGCGAACGATCTGGGCCCAGCGCCTGGCCCCGCTGCTGCTGCAGTGGCGGATCGGCAGCCAATAGCCAACACCTCCGGCGGGCCAGCGCTGGCCACCGCGTGCGGAAGCTTGTGCCGCCGCGGTCCAGGCGCAGAATGCGAGCGCTGGAGCATGCCGCGATCGGTCACGGGCTGGTCGGCCCGCGCGGTGCGCTCAGGTCGCAGCCCATGATCCTCACCCTCAAGCGCCCCCTCGTCTTCCTCGACTTCGAAACCACCGGTCTCGACACCAAGAACGATCGCATCGTCGAACTGGCGTTCGTCCGCCTGCTGCCGGACGGCCGCCGCGAGTCGCTGGTGCGCCCGGTCAATCCGGGGATCGCGCTGAGCAAGGGCGCCACCAAGGTCACCGGCATCCATTCCGCGGACGCCTGCGGCCTGTTCGGCGACGGCGGCAAGAAGCCGGCCCAACCGCTGCGCAAGCTCGGCGCCGAACTGGTCGAGTTCCTCGCCGACAGCGACCTCGCCGGCTTCAACCAGATCAACTACGACGTGCCGCTGTGGCTCAACGAGTGCAAGCGCCACGGCATCCCGTTCGAACTGGGCCGGCGCCACCAGGTCGACGTGAAGGTGCTCTTCAACGTCTGCGAAACGACGTGGGACCGCTTCCTGATGGGGCCGCGCAACCTGGGGGCCGCCGTGCGCCACTACTGCGGCCGTGAACTCGAGGGCGCCCACTCCGCCGAGGCCGACACGCAGGCGACGATCGACGTGCTGCTGGCGCAGCTCGCCCGCCATCCGCAGCTGCCGCGGGACGTGCCGGGACTCAGCGAGTTCTGCTCGCGCAACAGCGAGAAGAACCGCGACGAGGATCCGGCCGCGGCGCCACGCGCAGGCGGCGCCACGGCATGACGTTCCGCACCCGCCTGCGCTACCGCTTCGGCGACATCGACGACGCCGGCATCGCCTACTACCCGAAGCTGCTGCACTACTTCCACTGCGCCTTCGAGGACTGGTGGAGCGACGCCCTCGGTCGCCCCTACCCGCAGATCCTGCACGACGACAAGCTCGGCTTCCCGGCGGTCAAGCTCGAGGCGGAGTTCTTCTCGCCGGTGCGCTACGGCGACGAACCGTGGGTGCATCTCGGCGTGCTGCGACTCGGCGGTTCGTCGGTCGAGTTCGGGTTCTGGATGACGCGCGGCGACGACCCGAAGCCGCTGTGCCGGGCACGGGTGACGACAGCCACCGTCGACATGGCGAAGATGGAAAAGTGCGCGCTGCCGGCGGCTTGGCGCGAGCGGTTCGCGGTGTTCTCGCTGCGCGAAGAGGACTTCCCGCGCGGCCGTTGAGGCCCGGCGCGCGGGGTCAGAGCCGGTAGTCGCGCGGGAAGAAGCCCTGCGCCGGAACGCTGCGCACACCGAACACCACCGCCACCTGTTCGGCCGCCAGCGCGACCTCGGGCGGCCCGTCGGCGAACACGCGCCCCTCGTGCAGCAGCACGACACGGTCGCACACCGGCGCCACCAGATTGAGATCATGCGATGCGACCAGCACGCCGCGGCCCGCAGTGGCCAGGCGCCGCAGCATCGCCATCAGCTGCAGCGCGTGTTCGAGGTCGAGGTTGTTGGTCGGCTCGTCGAGCAACAACAGCGGCGCCTCGGTCGCGAGCGCGCGGGCCACCGCGATGCGCCGTTGCTCGCCGCCGGACAACGTCGTCACCCGGCGATCGGCGAACGCCGCGGCGTCGACCGCGGTCAGCGCCCGCTCGATCGCCGACCGGTCGTCGGGCTGCAGCGCCTCCCCGCGCCCGCGGTGCGGGTGCCGACCCATCGTCACCAGTTCGCGACCGGTGAACTCGAACGGCGTGTCGACGCTCTGCGGCACGAACGCCAGTTCGCGGGCGCGCGCCCGGTCCGGCCACTGCGACAGCGCGCGGCCGCCGAGTTCGATCCGGCCGGCGGCGAGCGGCAGGGCGCCGAGCAGCGCACGCAGCAGCGTGCTCTTGCCAGCGCCGTTGCGACCGGCGAGCAGCACCAGTTCCCCCTGGCGCAGCGCGAACGACACGCCGTCGAGCACGGTGCGAGGCCCCAGCTGCAGCCGCAGGTCGGTGGCGAGCAGGCCGTTCACGCTTCCTCTCCGCGCCGGTGCCGCGCCAGCAGGAACAGGAAGTAGGGCGCACCGAGCAGCGTGGTCACGACGCCGAGCCGCAGGTTCGCATCGGGCGGCGCCAGGCGGCACGCGAGATCGCTGCCGACCAGCAACAGGGCGCCGAGCAGGGCCGAGGTCGGCAACAGGCGAGCATGCAGCGGACCGACCAACAGCCGCGCCAGGTGCGGCACGACCAGGCCGAGCAACGCGATGCCGCCGGTGTTGGCGACCGTCGTCGCGGTCAGGCCGCACGCACACCACACCAGCCATCGCCGCGCGCGCGGCGCGTCGACCCCCAGACTGTGCGCACTGTCGTCGTGCAGGGTCAGCAGGTCGAGCTCGCGCACACGCCCGGCCAGCAGCGCGGTGAACAGCACGAAGCCCACCGCGGTGATCCCCGCATGCTCCCAGGTGCGGGCCTCGAGGCCGCCCATCAGCCAGAACAGCACGCGCGAGCTGGCGGTGTAGTTGTCGAACGTGAACGTCACCACGAACGACGTCAGCGCGCCGACCAGGGTGTTCAGCGCGATGCCCGCGAGCAGCAGCGTCGAGATCGCGAAGCGTCCGTGCGCACGCGCCAGCACGAACACCAGCGCCGTCACCGCGCTCGCGCCGGCCAACGACGACAGCGGCACCACCAGCAGGCTCAGCGCGGCCAGATCGAGCACGATCGCCAGCGCCCCGCCGAACGCGGCGCCGGCGGCGGTGCCGACCAGATCCGGTGACGCCAGCGGGTTGCGGAACGTCGCCTGCATCACCGCGCCCGCCGCCGCCAGCGCGGCACCACCGAATGCCGCCACCAGCAGGCGGGGCAACCGGATGTCGGCGAACACGAACGCGACATCAGCGGCGGGTGGACTGGCCCCGAACCAGCAGCCGATCCACTGCAGCAGTTCGCCGAAGCCCGGCCCTTCGCGACAAAGGCCCAGATACAGCGCTCCCGTCACCACCAGGGCAACCGCGAGCAAGGGCGGCAACGCGCGCTCCGACTTCATGGCCGGCCCAGCCTGGTCAGCTCGCGCTGCAGCAGCTCGGCCGTCTCGACGAGGCGATGCGAAGTCGTGTTCAGCAGCGGCCCGGGCACCCGCACGAACGCCTTCGCCTGCACGCACTGCAGCAGGCGCAGACCAGGGTGCTGCTCGATCCACGGTGGCACACTGCGGTCGGCTTCCCCGCTGCTGCCCTCGAGCACCAGCACCGACGGCTGCCACGCGAGCAGCGCCTCGACATCCACCTTGCGGAACGGACCGACGCCGCGTTCGACCGCCAACGGCCTCGCCCCGGCGGCAACCACGACCGCCGCGAACAGCGACCCGCGACCATAGGTGTGCAGACCGCCGTCGAGGTTGATGACCCGCCGCTCGGCCACGGCCGGCGCGGTGGCCACCAATGCCTGCAGCCGCGTCTGCATCGAGGTCACCAGTTGGCCCGCCTCGGCCTCGAGATGACACAGGCGACCGATGCGAAGCAGGTTCGCCGCAATGTCATCGAAGTTGCCAGGGTTCGCAGTCCGCACCACTGGCACCGCCGCCGCTGACAGCAGGGCCAAGGTCTCCGGCCGCGTGTAGGCATCGCAGATCACCAGATCGGGCCGCGCCGCCAACAGCTGCTCGGCCTCGGCGCCGACCAACGGCAAACCCTGCGCGCTGTCGACGACCAGCGAGAAGCGCGGATCGACGGCGAGCTCGTGCACGCCGGCGATGCGGGCGCGCGGGGCAATGGCCAACAGCACCTCGGTCGCCAACAGCGACGCCGCGACGATGCGCTGCGGCGGCTGCGCCGGGCGCCAGTCGGGGCTCGCCCACGGCGGCTCGTGCCGACAGCCCGCGCACGAAATGCACAGGCCGATCCACCACCGCCAGCGACCGACAGACGGAACGAGCACACGGCCATCATCGCGAGCCGAAGTCGGACGGCAACCTGGACTTGGGCAACGAACGCAGGAACGCCAGTTCGGTCCGGACCGCGCCAAGGCGAGGCACCGCCGCACGGCGCGGGCGGAGAAACCCCGGCCTGGACGCACTTGGCGCTGCGTAGTTGGCGGCTACCACCCCATGCCATCAGGGTGTTGCGTCCGTTTCGCTCTGCCGAGCCTCGATCCCACATGCAATTCAACAATCGCCACCCCGCTGCGCCGCGGTCACTTCCCACCGCTGCACCGCGCCGCGGCAGCACGCTCCTCACCATGGTGCTGCCGCTGCTGTTCGCGACGGCGTGCCACCAGCGCGTCGAGCCGCCCGCGACCGCGCTCGAGCCGGATGCGAGCTTCGCCGTGGCCAACCCGATGGCGCCGCCGCCGATCGACGCGGCCGGCTGGTCGGTGTTCACGCCGAGCGGCCCCAACACGCGCATCGTCTACGTCAGCAGTTCAACCGGCAACGACAGCAACAGCGGTCTGTCGCCATCGCTGCCCAAGCGCACGCTGGCGGCCGGCAAGGCCCTGATGCGCAACGGCTGGCCCGATTGGCTGCTGCTGAAGAAGGGCGACGTCTGGGACGAGGCGCTCGGCAACTGGAGCACGATGGGGCGCAGCATCGGCGAACCCCAACTGGTCAGCAGCTACGGCACCGGCGCGCGACCGCTGATCCGGTCCGGGGCGAGCAACGGCATGTCCCGCAACGGCGGCGGCTCGCGACCGTGGCTGAGCGTCGTCGGTCTGCACTTCCGCGGCCGGGACAACGCCCCCAACAGCAGCCCGTCCGGCTTCCATTGCCTGACTCCGGTCGAGGGTCTGCTGATCGAGGACTGCTGCTTCGAGCGCTACCAGGTCGGCATCGTGATCCAGGGCTTCGACGGCCGGATCAAGAACATCCGCCTGCGCCGCAACATCGTCATCGACAACTACTCGGTATCCGCCAGCCACCCGGCCGGCGCTTACCTGTCGGGCGTCGACGGCATGCTGCTCGAGGAGAACGTGTTCGACCACAACGGCTGGCTGCCGGGGGTCGCCAACGCCACCGGACCGAGCATCTACCGGCACAACATCTACATACAGACCGACTGCACCGACTGCACGTTGCGCGACAACTACGTGATGAACGCGGCTTCGCACGGCGCGCAGATGCGCAGCGCCGGCGTTGCCACCGGCAACATCTTCGCGCGCAACTCGATCTCGCTCTACGTGCACGGCAACCCGGCCGTCAGCGTGCCGATCGAGGTCGAGTGCCGCGACAACGTGTTCCTCGACGGCAAGGACATCGATGCCGCGAACCCGCGCGGCTGGGCGCTGGACGTCAGGGACGTGCAGCGCGGCATCTTCAGCGGCAACCTGTTCGCGGCCACCACGCAGGCCAACTTCCCCTACGCGATGCAGTTCAAGGGAACCATCCGCGACGTGTTCATCGCCGGCAACCTGGTCGCCGACTGGCCGCGCGGGCTGACCTTCGAGGGCAACACGACCACGTTCAGCAACATCCTGCTGCAGAACAACCACATCCAGGACGGCAGCACCAACAACTACCTGCTGCGTCACAACGACGGCGCGCTGCCGAGCTACATCGCGGCATCGTCGTTCAACACCTTCGACAGCCGGGTCCTGGTGCCGTCCCAGTGGATCCTGCGCGGGGCCACCACGCTCGACGTCACCGCCTGGCGCAACCAGTTCGGCGACATCTCGTCGCAGTCGCAGTACCGCGCGCTGCCGGACCCGACCCGTTCGCTCGGCAGCTACAACGCCTGGCTCGGTGGCGCGGACGGTTTCGATGCGTTCCGCAAGGAGCTGCGCCAGCAGTCGAAGGACACCTGGCGCCCCGAGTACAGCGCCCGCGCCGCGGCCGCATGGATCCGCGAGGGCTTCGGCATGTGATCGCGTAGAAGGGGGGGCATGAACGCGTCCCCCCCGCCTGGCCTGGTCCGCCGCATCGTGCGCGGCGGCTTCGGGATCCTCGCCGCGCTGTGGATCCTGGTCGAGGAGTGGCTGTGGGAAGGACTGAAGCGGGCCATGCAGTGGCTCGGCCGCCTGCCCCCGGTGCGGTGGCTCGAGGCGCGCATCGCGAGCGCCGGGCCACGCACGGCGCTCGCACTGTTCGTGGTGCCGTGGCTGCTGCTGTTGCCGGTCAAGCTGCTGGCGTTCTGGTTCATGGCCTCCGGCCACGCCGGCGCCGGCGTGCTCGTGTTCGTCGTCGCCAAGGTGCTCGGCACCGCGCTGCTGGCGCGGCTGTTCACGCTGACGAAGCCGGCGCTGCTGACGATCGGCTGGTTCCGGCGCCTGCACGACTGGTTCGTCGCGATCAAACAACGGCTGCTCGGCTACGTGCGCGGCCTGCGGGTGGTGATCTGGGTCAAGGTCGCGAGCGCGCGGGTCCGCGCTGCGCTGCGCGCGTTCTGGCACCGCATCCACGGTCCGACGCCGCCGCGCGCCGGGTGAAGTCGACTCACCGCACTCGCGGCTGCACCCGCGCTCGCACCGTCGCCAGCAGCCAGCTGCCGTCCACCTTCTGCGTCGCCACCACGATCAGCGCACCCGGTGCCAGCACCGCCGTCTGCTCGAACCTCGCACCGGTCCCGGCGCGCTTCACCGCCGTGCCGCCAGCGAGCTGCCGGTGGCGAAGAACAGCCCGCCCTTGCGGTGATGGATCGTGCGCGGGCCGCCGTCGACGAAGCGCCAGTCGCCGTCGGCCCACAGCGCCCCGTCGGCCCACGCCGCCACACACTCCAATACGAACAGGTCGTGGCGTGCCTCGATCGCGGGCTCGGGCACCCGACGGCACTCGAGCCACGCGGCACACCCGCGGACCAGCGGCGCCTGCACCAGGCTCGCGGCCTCGCTCGCCACTTGGAAGCGCTCGAACTTGTCGCCGTCGCGGCCGCCGTGCGTGCCGAGCGCGTAGGTCAGGTCGACCTGGTCGGTGGTCGGCGCGTGCAGCACACACTCGCCGGACGCGACCAGCAGTTCGCGCGTGAAGGTGTCGGCAGCGATCACCGCGGCGAACTTCGCCGGCTCGAAGTCGAGTGGCATCACCCAGGCCGCCGCCATCACGTTGCGCCGCCCCGCGTGCGCCGTCGACACCAGCGTGGTCGGACCGTGATTGAGCAGACGGTGGGCGTGGGCGAGCGGAACGGCGATGCGCATCGCGGCGGAAGATACCCGCGGGCCGGCGTCGCGATCGGCAACGGAAGGTCAGGTTGCGAACTGCTGCCCGGCAGCACTGCCGTTCAGCGCATCGCGCGCCACGGCTTCGGGATCCAGATCCACCGGCCGTTGACGTGGACCAGCCCGTCGAAGGCCATGCCCGACGTCTCGCCGGGTTTGACGAACTGCCACCGATACCAACGGATGCCCGGTTTGAACCGTTCGCCGTGGTCCTGGTAACCACCAGGGAACTCGGCGGCCGTACCGGTCTTGCTGCGGAAGTCGTCGCTGGTGCCGACGGTCAGGATCACCTCGCTCTGACCTTCCTTGGCCCCGACCGCCTCGGGCTTGATCTCGCCGTACATCGTGTCGACGTAGGTGCGCATGGCGTCGATCGCACCCGGTTCGAACAACACGTCGAGGTCCGCGGCCACCGGCCGCAGCAACGGCAGGAAGGTCGCATCCCCCTTCTGCAGCGCGCTGACCAGCTGGCGCGCCCCGGCCTCCGTGCCGGGGAAGCTGACGCCGCCGCTGGCCTCGGAGGAGCAACCGGCGAGTGCCGGCACGATGACGAGCAGCGCGAGCCAAGTGCGGGGGCACGAGAAGTGGAACCGGCGAGAGTGCGCAACGTGAGGATGACGATTCATGGCGATGTGTCTTGTGTCGGCCAGCACTCCCGTGCCGGACCCCGGCCGCAGCCGTGGCCAGCAGAGCGACGCGGCGGCGGCCACCGTTCGCGACCGCGGCAGAACTTCCGTCGGCATGGATCCGACCTCGGGCGGCGGGCGCGGCATCCGGAGCCGCTGTCGATCGAGCCGTGGCAGCGACCGTTCGAACGCGTCGCCGGGCCGGACCGGACCGTCGATCACCGACCGGCGCGTGGGCACCCGCTCGCGAAGCGGTAGTGTTGCCGCGGGATCGCTCACGATCGGACGACCGGCATGCAAGGAACCTCGCTAATCCGCCCGCTGTCGGGCCTGCTCGCGCTCGCCGTCATTGCCTTCCATGCCGCCTGGCTCACGGCCCCATTGAGCATGCAGCAGCTCAACGCGGCGCAGTACTTCGGGGTGTTCACCCGCAACTGGGAACGCTTCGGGTTCTTCGACCTGCGCGGGCTGCCGTTGATGGACCGCGTCGTCGAGCACATCGGACAAGGCGCGCCGTACGTGCACCATCCACCCGGTCTGTCGTGGCTGTTCCACGCGCTGGGTGGCGCGGAATGGTCGATGCGCCTGCCGACGGTGCTCGCGAGCTACCTGGCGGGGCTCTGCTGGTATCGCATCGCGCGGGCGAGCTTCACCACGGCAGCCTCGGCCTTCTCGGCGGCGGTGCTGGTGTTCTGCCCGTGCATGGCGGTGGTGTCGCAGGCCTCGTACGAGGTGCTGGTGGTGTTGAGCGGGCTGGTGGTCTTCGCCGAGCTCGTGGCCCCCGTCTCGCCGCGCTGGCTGTCGCGAACGCTGCAGCTGGCGGCGGCGTTCTTCGGCACCTGGATCGACTGGGGCTTCGGCTTCCTCGGCATCGCCTGCATCCCGCTGGCCTGCCGCAACGACGTGCGCACGACGTTCGCGCGCCTGCTGCCGGCGGGCATCGCCGCGGTGGCGGCGATGGTCACCGTCTTGCTGTGGCAACACTGGGCGCTGGCGCTGCCAGGCCTGACCCCGGTCCCGCGCGAAGACAGCGACTTCGGCGCGATGTTCCGCCGCTTCGTGTTCGGCGAACGGACCGGCTTCCTGTGGTGGATCGAACACATGCAGGCCACCGCGCCGCTGACCTGGTCCTGGTGGCTGATCGGCAGCAGTGCGCTGGGCGTCGGCTTCGCGCTGGTCCGCGCCCCGCGGCTCACGCTCGCCACCGCGATGGTCGCGGTGGCGCCGTTCGTGATCCTGGTGCGGCCGATGGACTACGTCTGGCACACGTTCCAGTCACCGTTCCTGGCACTCACCGCGGCGGCGGCGCTGGATCCGCTCCTGCGCGCCGCGCGGCGCGAACTGCGGCTGCTCGGCTGGATCGCCGGCGCCGTGCTGCTGGGCGGCGTGATGCATGCCAGCTGGCAGCTGCGCGCGGACGACGCGACGGCGTTCTTCGAACGGCAGGGCCGGACGCTCAGCGAGGTCGCGGCCCGGCCGGGTTGGGCCGCGGCGCACAACCATCCGCTGGCGATGCCGTACTACCTGACCGAGCCACGCGTCGAGCGCTTCGGCCTGTATCTGCCGGAGCAGCTGGCGCCGCTGGTCGCGCAGCGGAACGGACACGGCTGGAAGTACCTGCTGTGCAAACCGGTGTTCCCGGGGCTCGTGCCGCCGCAGGTGGAGACGTTCCTGGCGCCGTTCCCGCGGGTCCGGGTGCCGGAGCTGGAAGGACCGCTCGATCGCGCCGGCAATGCGCTGACCGGCGGCATCGCCGAGGCCTGGCTCTACACGTTGTCGGAGCCGCCGCGCTGAACCGGCGTCAGCGCCCTTCCGACGGCTGCGGCGCCGGGAAGCCGGCCGGAGCATCCCCACCACCCTGCTTCTGCTCCGTCCACGGCGCGTTGCGCAGCGCGAGCGGACCGATCGTGACGACCTCGCCCGGATCGCCGCGCCGCACCCGCAGCACGACCTGGTCGCCGCCGAGCCGGCTGCTGACCAGGGTCAGCAGATGCGGCCCGTTGCGCACCGCCTGGCCATCGACCTCGATCACGACATCGCCCTGCAGCAGTCCGGCTTCCGCTGCCGCACCCGCGGCGACGACGCTGGTGATGCGCGCCCCCGGGCCGAGATGCCGGCCCTCGAACAGCACGCCGAGCCAACCGCGCTGCAGCACCTCGCCCTTCTGCATGCGCGCGAGCAGCGGCGCGATGTCGGCGAGCGTGACCGCGAAGCCGATGCCGGAGTCGTACCACTCGACGCCGGCGTTGCGACCCGACGGCGACAGCGGCACCGCGATCCCGAGCAGCCGTCCGCGCACGTCGACGACCGGGCCACCGTAGTTGGCCGGCGACGTGTAGGCGTCGATCTGCAGCGCCCGGCCGAACACGCGCCGCTTCTGGCTGACGATGCCGAAGTGCAGCGTCGGCTCGTCGGCGGCGAACGTGCGCCCGAGCGCCAGCGCCCATTGCCCGACCTGCACCTCGTCGGGTGGCACCAGTTCGGGCACCGGCAGATCGGTGGCGTCGATCTTCACCAGCGCGATGCCGCGGCTGGTGTCCTCGCCGGCGCGCTGCGCGGTGAACGTGCCGCGGCCGGGCACCGTGATCAGCACCGTGGTCGGCTCCAGCGCGAGCGCGAAGCGCGACACCGCGATCCAGCCATCGGCGGTCAGCACGACCCCGGTGGTCTTGCCCTGCGCCTGCGCGAACCCGGGTGCGACCAACTGCCGGCGCAGCTTCGGCGGCGCGTCCTTCTTCTCGCCGTCCGGCGGCTCGGGCTCGAGCGGATCGGGCTGCTCGGGCGCTGGCGGTTCCGAATCCGGCTTCGGCGGTTCCGGCGCGGGCTTCGGCGGCGGCGGTGCTTCGCCATCGAACTCACCGTCCTTGCCGAGCAGCTGTCGCGTGCCCCCGAACGTCTCGACGGTGACCGTGAACGGCGCCGCCTTCGCGATCGCCGCCTGCAGCACCGGCTCGAGCTGCAGGAACTCCTCGACGCGCTGGGACTGCGCGGCCGCGGTCACGGCGAACGACGGCAGCAGCAGCCACGCGAATGCGCGCTTCATCGGGCCGGCTCCTTCGTCAGTTCGACCTCGCCGGTCAGCACCTGCGTGCCGCGCTTCCACGTCACCTTGACCTTCTGGCCGGGGCGGAACTTGCCGAGGATCTCGCGGAACTCGCGGCAGGTGCGGATCGAGAAGTCGTCGAGCCGCACGATCATGTCGTCGTTGCGCAGCCCGAGTGCCTGCGCCGGCGAGTCCGGCAGCACCCGCTCGACGTAGGCCGGCGGCGACTGCCGCCCGGCCTGATCGAACAGTCTGGCGCCGAACCACGCCGGTTCGCCCGCGGCTGCCGGTGCGGTGCGCGGCACGCCGCGGATCACCTCGTCGAGATACGGCAGCAGGTCGCGCCCCGGGATCGCCGCCGACAGCATGGTGTTGGTCTCCTTGCTGCCGAGCAACCGCATGTTGAGACCGAGCCAGCGGCCGTCGAGCGCGAACAGCCCACCGCCGTAGTTGCCGGGGTTGTTGCAGGCATCGGTCAGGATCAGGTCGCCGTCGTACTTGACGTCGGCCATGCGGTGGCGGAGCGCGGTGTTGGCGCGGCCGACCACGACACCGAACGTCGCGCTGACCTTCTCGGAGAACTCGGCGAGTCGGAAGCAGTTGCCGAGCGACACCACGAACTGCCCGCTGCGGATGTCGGCGGCGACCGGCCACTGCGGGCGCAGTTCGCCCTGCACCAGCGCCGGATCGATCTTCAGCAAGCGGATGCCGAGCTTGTCGTCGGGCGGCAGCAGTTCGGCCATGTGCACGCTGCCGTCGTAGAGCACGACGCGGGTGCGGTCCTTCTGCAGCAGGATCTGGTCGATGGTCAGGATGTGACCTTGCTTGCTGACGATGACACCGGAGGCGGCGGCGTCGATGGTGGCGAGACCGGACGCACCGTGGATCTTGACGATGCTCGGCAGCAGCGCGTCGATCGTGCGTTCGACCTGGGTCGCCGGCGCCCGCTCGGCGAACGAGTACGACTTGCCGAAGTCCTGGGTCTGCGCGTCGGCCACGCCGTGCAGCAGCAGCACGCCACCGACGAACGGCGCGAGGTGGATGTTCATGGTTGCCTCCGGAACCAACTCTCGTCGACCGGCCCCGTCTTCACCTCGTCGGCGCTCCAACCCGTCTCCAGCGCTCCGTCGACGACGACGCGCAGCTGCGTGCCGCGCACGTGCCACTCGACGCGGGCCCGCCGCAGTGGATCGCGGAACGCGAACCCGGCCGGGCGGCCGTCGAAGGTGAACCACGCCTCGCAGTCGCCGTCGCCCGGCAGTTCGAAGCGGGCCGCCGGCAGGCCGTGCACGTGGGCGCCGCCGGCGAGCAGGGCGTCGGCCAACGCGGCGGTGGCCCGCGGCCGCGTCATCAGCACGCTGTTGGCGGTCCACTCGCGGCGCAGGCGTTCCATCTCGTCGGCGGACAGCTCGCGCACCGTCCCGGCCTGCAGCGCGAAGCCACGCTCGGCGCTCTCGCGGACCAGCACCCGATCACCGAGCTCGAGCCGCAACCGGTCGCCGGCCTGGATCGCCCGCACCTCGGTGCCGTCCGGCGCGACGCGGCGCCAGTGCACGGCTTCGGCGGTCTCGGCGGTCGCCGGCGGCGGCCAGTTGGCGAGCAACGCGGCCGCGACCAGGCGGCGTTCGGCGCGGCTGGCGAGGCGTTCTTCGCCCGGCGCATCGAGGCTCGAGCCGGTGTCGAGCCGCGACAGCCGCAGCGTCACGCGCCGCTCGTCGCCGAACGCTCCTTCCTGCAGCAGCTGTCGGTGCCACACGGTGACCCACGCGCCGGCCGGCAGCACACCGACCAGCGTCGCCAGCTGGTTGGCGGAACGTATCTCGGTGCCGTCGAAGCGCAGCAGTTCGTCGCCGAGGCCGATGCCGGCCGCGGCCGCGATCGAGTCGCGGAACAGGCTCTGCACGTAGACGCCGCGCCGCCGCGTGCCTTCGGTCGCCGACGACATGAACCACGCGCTGAGGTCGAGCGTGCCGTGCTCGGCATGGCGACCGGCCATCAGGTCGCCGAGGAAGTTGCGGATCTGGTTGCTGGCGATCGCGAAGCCGACGCCGACGTTGACGCGGCCGCGCGCGCCGATGGCGATGCGGCCGTTGATGCCCACCACGTCCCCGTTGCCGTCGAACAGCGGGCCGCCGCTGTTGCCCGGGTTGATCGGCGCGTCGACCTGGATGCAGTCGGGATAGACCAGCATGCGCTGGCCCTGCCCTTCCTGGTAACGATGCGTGCCACTGACGATCCCGAACGTCACCGTCGGCGTGAAGTCGGTCGCCAGCAGGAACGGGTTGCCCATCGCGAACACGGTCTCGCCGACCAGCAGCCGATCGCTGTCGCCGAGCGGCCGGTGCGGCCAGGTCTGCCCCGGGTGCTTCGGCAGCAGTCGCAGCACCGCGAGGTCGCTGCCCGGATCGATGCCGAGCACGACGGCCTCGTAGAGCTCGCCGTCGGGCAGGCCGACCTTCTTGTTGCGGTACTGACGGGCACCGCGCGGGTGGTGCTCGATGGCCCAGGCGGCGCGTTCGGCGTCGCTGCCGGCCGGCGCCTCGGGCGGCTTCCAGCCCTTGTCGGGCTCGCCGACCACGTGGTAGTTGGTCAGCACGTAGCCGCGCGGATCGAACACGACGCCGCTGCCGCCGCCGGGCTCGTCCATGCCCATCACCGAGCAGACCGCCGGGGCGCAGCGGGCGACCAGGGCGATGCGTTCGCGTTCGGCAGCGAGCACCGGCGCCTGCGGATCCTGACTCGCGAACGCGAGCGACAGCGTGAGCGTGGTGACGAGCATCTTGGGATCCGTGGGCGGAGGCCTCGGCGACGACGGCTACTGCTGCAGCACGCGCGCGTCGGCGAACACGCAGTGGTCGCCGAGATCGAAGTTCTGGCCGAAGTCGGCTTCGATCGCGAGCGACTTCGCCTTCTGCAGCGGCACGCGCAGCACCTGCGCCGGCAGACCGCGCGTGCAAGGCTGCGATTCGAAGGCGAGCTTGCCGTCGACGAATACGCGGAGCAACGCGTGCGCGTCCGGGCCACCGCGATCGTCGATGCCGATCGCCGCCTCGAACACGTCGAAGCGGCCGCCGAGGTCGTAGGTGAGTCGCGTGCGCGGCACCATGCCGATGCCGCGCTGGAACGTGCGGCCGGCGATCTTGAAGCCGGGACCGGCGAGGCTGCGATCGACGGTCCACGGCCAGATCCGATCGAACGCCGGCGTCTGCTCGACGTTCGGCGTCAGCTCCGACAGCCACGCGAGCCGGTCGCTGGTGACGCCGAGCCGCAGCAGCTTCGCGATCGGCACCATGAGCTCGACGCCTTCGTCGAGCCGCAGGCGGGCCCCGCCGGCGGCGAGTTCGAGTAGGCGGCCGTCGAGCACCTCGCCGCTGGTCAGTTCGAGACGCGTGCGCGGCATCGGCTGGCGATCGGGGGCGAGGCCGGTGTTGGCGCCGAACACGATCGCGCACAAACCGGCGAGCTCGAAGTCGTACAGGTCGCCGCGCAGCAGGAAGTCGACGCCGGTGTCGGTCAGCGCGGTGACGGCGACGCTGGAGCGCTGGGCCTTGTCGCCCTTGATCACGTAGACGAGATCGTCGTTCGGCGACGGCTTCTGCAGATCGGCGCGGAACAGCGCCGGTTCGGGGCGATCGGCACCGCCATGGCGGATCGCGCGCACGTTGCCGAGCGGCACCTCGAAGCGGATCCCGCCGGCCGTCTCGACGGCCACCAGGGCTGGCTTGCCGTCGGCGGCGGCGCGGCCGCCGACGCGCACGATCGGCAGCTCGAGGCCCGAGCGCAGCCACAGCCGATGCGGCGTGGTGACCGCGGCCGCGGTGGCGCCCGCCGGCTCGAAGGCGCTGATCGCCGCCAGCTCCAGCCCTTCCGGTGCGCTGGCCGCGGCATCGCCGCGCACCACGACCTTGCCGTCCTGCACCGACACCGCGCCGGACCACGAACGCCCGTCGATCGTGCGCAAGGTGCCGGCCACACCGTCCTGGGCGCCGGCCGCGGCGGCGAGCGCCATGCCCAGCAACGCCACCAGCGAGCTGCGGGCGACGCGCGTCACTGACCGGCCGCCTTGCCGAGCTTCTTGTAGTACTCCTCGAGCATCTTCTGGTACTCCGGCGGCAGGCCCTTCTGCACCTCGGTGGCGATCTTCTCGCGATCGCGGTCCTTCATCTCGCCCCAGCGGTCGGCCAGCGAGGGCTTCTTGTTGAGTTGACCGACCGAACCGTCGCCGTCGACCAGCGCACTGCTGTCGGCAGGGTTCGACGACGGGCCGTTGCCGGACGGCGCGCCGCTCGACTGCTGTTCACGCTTCTCGAACTCCTCGATCAGCGCGTCGAGCTGCTTGATGTACTCCTCCTGGTCCTTCTGCACCGGGATGTCGGTCTTCTTGCGGCGCAGGTCGCGCTTGGTCTTCTTCATCCCGTCGGCGAGCTTGTGCAGGTCGCTCTCCTGCTGGCGCACGATCTCGCCGATGCGCTGGTGCGCGGCGCTGCGGAACCGTTCGCTGGCGTCCGGGAAGTGCTGCAGGAAGCCGCGGTACCAGGCCACCGCCGGCTCCGGCAGCGGCACTTCGGCGAGCGCCTGCGCGTAGAAGAACGCGGCCTCGCCGTCGAGCGGCGAGCGGTTGATGTTGTCCTTGAAGTAGTCGTTGAGCATGTCGATCGCATGCTCCGGGTCGTCGCTGTCGAGGAAGACGCGCGTCAGGTGGTAGCGCAGGTGCGCCTGCAGCAGCGGATCGGTGGTCGCCGCCAGCACCTTGGTCAGCTCGAGCGCGGCCGCCGGTTCCCCGGTCTCGTGCAGCTTCACGGCGGCATCGAAGGTCGGCACCACGGCGCGCAACAGGTCGTCGGCGGCGCGGGCGAGGCCGCTGTCGGGGATCGAATCGGCGAACTTCTGCAGCTGCGCCGCGGTGGCGCCGAGCTGCTTCGCGGCGGCTTCGAACGCGGCGCGATCGAACGGCAGGAACGGGTTGTCGACCGGCGCCGCCGAGGCGCGCGCCGGCGGCGCCGGATCCTGCTGCGACTGCGCCGGCGCGCTGCCCAGCAGGGCGGCGACCAGCGCGGCCACGAGCAGCGGCGAACGGCTCATCGGCCGTCCTCCGTCTCGTTCTCCTTGGCCAACTTGTCGGCGAGGCGACGCATCAGCAGTTCGACCTTCTCCTGCTTGCCGGACAGTTGCTTCGCATCGGCGCCGCCGAGCTCCGTCTGCTTCTGCTCGGCAGCGCGACCTTCGTACTCCTTGGTGGACTTGTTCACGCGCTCCTGCAGGTAGCGCAACAGCTTCAACTCCGCGGACACCGGAACGAGAGGTGGCTGACCGCCACCGCCGCAGCTCGTTCAATGTCCTCCTTCCTTCATTTCTATGGTCTTGCGCAGCGCGTTGATCAGCATCGTCAGCATGTCCTCGATCTCGCGCTGCGCCGACTGCACCGGCTCGCCGGTCTCGTGGGTGCGCATGCGCGCCACCAGCGCCGCGAGATCGTCCCGCAGCTGCTCGGTGATCGGACCGAAGGTCGCGGTGGTGCCGTCCTCCTCGATCAGCTTGTGGGCGTCGCTGGCTTCGCCGCGCAGCTCGTCCTCACCGGTGGCCAGCTCGCCGATCCGCGCGACCAGCGCGGCCGGCAGGTCACCGCTCGAGGTCAACACGTTGTTGCGGGTGCCGTGCAGCGTCTTGGTCTGCGCCGACAGCTCGCGCTGGCGGGCGAGCATCGCCGTGAACCGCTCCTCGAGCGCGCGCAGCACTTCGTCCTGCAGCTGCTGACGCAGCTGCGCGATCGCTTCCTCGAGCTCCTTCTGCGCCGCCTCGAGGTCCTCCTTGGCGTCCTGCTGCTTCTGCTTGGCCGGCTTGTACTCCTTGAGCTGACCGGCCGCGGCCTTCTGCTTCGGAACCGCCTGCTGCACGCGCTTCTTGCCCGGCGTCTGCTTCGGCTCGCCGTTCTCGTCCTGCTGTGCGTCGGACTTCTCCATGTCCTTGGCCAGCGTGTCGGTGGCGTGCTGGGTCTGCTCCTGCTTCTTCGCCTGCTGCTCGAACGGCAGCTTCAGCAGTTCCCGCTTCGCCTCGTCGGCCATCTTCTCGAGTTCCTGCTGCGCCTGCTTGAGCGCCTCGATGGCGTGGTCCTGGTCCTTCAGCGACGACTCGGGCTTCTTGTCACCGAGCTGCTTCTGCGCCTCGGACATCGACTGCGAGGCCTTCTGCGCGCTGCCGCTGCACTGGCCCTCGCTGGGCTTGCCTTCCTTCGGGTCACTCGGCTTGCTGTCCTTCGGATCGCTCGGCTTGCCGTCCTTGCCTTCCTTGGCGTCCCTGGCGGCCTTCGCTTCGCGCGCCTCGCCATCCTTCTTCAGCTCGGCGTCCTTGCGCTCGGTGGCTTCGAGGGCCTTGGCCAGCTTCTCGGTGTCCTCCTGCAGCTTGCCTTCCTTGTCGGCCAGCGGCTTGGCCGCCTCGGCCGCGGCCTGGGTGCCGAGCTGGTTGGTCTGCTCGCGCACCTGCTTCTGCTCGGCCAGCAGCGCATCGATCGCGGCCTTCTTCGCCTCGATGTCGGCGAGGTGATCCTTCAGCGCCTCGGCGCGCGCCGAATCGTCCTTCTCCTGGCCCTGCTCCTTGGCCAGCGCCTCGACCCGATCGCGCAGGCCCGCCAGTCGCTCGATCTCCTCGAGCAGCTTGCGCAGATCGGCATCGCGGTTCTGCAGCAGCTCGAGCAGCTTGCCGAGGTCCGCCTTGACCTCGTTCATGCCGACCAGCGCCTCGTCCCAGCGCTCCTGCTGCAACAGGTTGCCGGCGGCGTCGAGCCGCGACTGCAGCTTCTTCTCCTGGGCGAAGCGCAGGCCGAGCGACAGGATCTTGCTGCCCTCGGGCTCGGTGCCCTGCAGCACGCCCATCAGCTTCTGCATGCGCTCGGTCAGCTCCTGGAACTTCGCCCGCGCGAGGTCCTGCTTGCCGACGGCAGCAATGGGCGGGTCCTGGGCGCGCAGGCACGACGCCTGGGGCGGCGCGCACGCGAACAGCAGGGCCGCGAACGCGGCGATGAGTCTTCCTATCATTGTGGTTCTCGGGTGGTCCCGACGTCTCGGGTGCTGCGGTTTGGAGGCGAAGGTCACTTCGGCGGCTGCGGCTACTTCGGCTTCTTCGGCTTGAAGATATCGCCTTCGACATCCTTGCGGCGTTTCTCGACGTCGCGAATGGCCTCGCCTTCCAGGTTTATCACCAGCTTCAGGTCTTCGATCAGGGCGGCCAGGCTCTCGGCCTGCTCCATGTGCTGCAGGATCGCCGTCATGCGCCGCTCGATATCCCTGTAACCCTCTACGGCAGCGGCCCTTGTCGCTTCGTCGGGGGCGGTCACGAAGGCATCGACCTGGCGCGCCGTGGCCGGGAACGCTTCCTTGGCGAGCTGCTGCAGCGGGGCCGGGATCAGGTTCTCGAGCTGGCGGACCTTGTTGGACTCGATCAGCCGGTTGTTCTCGTACTCCCACAGGATGCGCTGGTACGACTCGCCGACGAACGCCACGCGGCGCCCGAGCGACTGCTGTTGCCGCGCCAGGGACTTCAGCCGCGCCTCGGCGGCCTTGCGCCGGTCGCCGGCCGCCGTCGGGTTGACCATCTCGGCGAGTTCGAGCCGCGCGCGCTGCTCGTCGTCGATCAGGCGCTTGAGCTCCTGCCGTTGCTCGACCTGGCGGCGCCGCAGCTCCTCGACCAGCTTCTCGCGGGTGACGACACGGAACGACATCGTCTCGCCGAGCCCTTCGTGCGGCGCGCCGGGGCCGAAGTTGTCCTTGGCCTGGAAGCGCAGCGAGAACAGCATGCCGGGGCGGATCGGATTGCCGGTCGCGTTCTCGTCGGCGATCTTGTTCCACTGCGTCAGATCGACGAGCGCGGTGGTCTCGTAGCGCAACGCGCTGGTCGGCAGCGGTTCGCCGAACACCACGCCGGCCGGGCCGAACGGCACCTCCGGCGGCGGCGGTGCGGTCTTGTCGGCCGGCTGGTCGTCGAGCGCGCGCGACACCGCGCTGACCTCGCGCAGACCGAAGTCGTCCTTGGCCTTCAGGTCGCCGGGGATGCGCGCGTGGGCGGTGATCGACGCACCGATGCCGCGCAGCCGGAACTCGAGCGTCGGTGGCTTGTCGTCGCCGACCCGCAGCGACAGCTTCGGCGGTGAGCCGGCGCCGAGCTGGTCGCGATCGACGACGTCGATCGTCAACAGGCCGGAAGCCGTGGGCGCGAACTCCCCGGCGAACGCCGCCCCATCGGCGGCGACCGCGAGCGGCGTCTTCTGGTCGTTGCCGAACAGCAGGAACGCCTGCGCCAGCGGCTTCTGGCTGCGGCCGGCGATCGCCAGCTGCGCGCCCTTCGGCAACCGCAGCTCGCCCTCGGTCGCCGGCACCAGCATCGGCTCGCGTTGCATGTAGTCGGGAAACGTCACCCGCACGCTCAGATCGTCGATCCGCGGCCGTTCGACGACGACCACGCGCAGCTCGAGCGGCAGCGCGTCGCCGCCCTCGACCTGCAGCGTCATGTCGGCGAGCACCGACTCGATGGTCCACGAGAACTCGCGTTCGCCGGTGCGACTCAACGGCTCGGTGCCACGATCGCCGCCGCGGAAGTCGTAGTCGACGAACAGCTGGTCCGGCACCGGACCGTCGATCGCGATGCGCAGGCTCAGGGCGTCGCCCTGCGGCAGACGCACCTCGGCCGGACCGCCGTCGGCGATCCGCAGCGTCGTGTAGCGCGGCCACTCGGCGTTCGACAGCAGCAGGTTGCGGCGCGCCCACAGCCCGAGCGAGCCGCGGTCGATCACCGTCCAGCCGCCGAAGAACACCGCCGCGGCGGCGAGGCCGAGGCCGAAGCGCCGCACGCGGCCGGCGTCGATCGCGCGCCCGAACGGGATCGCCGCGAGCCGCGCACGCACGTCGGCGACCACCGCCTGCTTCAGCGCCATCGACTCGACGGTCGCGCCGACCGCGCCCGCGCGCAGTTCGCGATCGAACTGCAGCGAGCTGATCAGCGCCTGCCTGGTCTCCGGCGCCGAACGTTCGACGGCGAGCGCCATCTCGTCGTCGCCGAGTTCGACCGCCAACGGTTGCACGAGGCGGCGGTGCACGACGCGCAGCAGCACGAACACGAAGGTGGCGAGCAGCACCGCGCGGTAGATCCACTCGAGCCGCAGGCTGCGGTCGGTCAGGAAGCTCGGCAACGCGAACGCGACCAGCAGCAGCGCCAGCAGACCGAGCGTCTCCACCCAGATGCCGGTGCGGGCGCGCGCACGCAGCTGCGCCAGTTCGGCGTGGGCCGGCGGTGCCGTGACGCCGGCGCCCGACGTCGTGGGTGCGATCGGGAGCGTCGAGTTCATAGCAGGTTGAAGCGCTTGCGCAGCAGCCACTCGAGGGACAGCACGATCAGCAGGAAGGTGATGGTCGGCCAGCCGTCCCACACCGCGTGCGGCGTGCGGAAGGTGTCGGTCGCCGAGCGCGACGGCACCCGGTCGAGCGCAGCCAGCAGCGCCTGCGGCGTGTCGAACAGCTCGCCGCCCTGGGCCGCGGCGACGGTCGACAGCTCGGCGCGATCCATCGGCCCCTGTCGTTCGATCGTGGCGGCGGTGACCTGGAAGCCGATCTCGACGCTCTTGCCGATCTTCTCGACCGGCCGCACGCGGTAGCTGCCGAGCTGGGTCGGGCGCAGCCGCAGCGAGAAGCTGCCCGGCGCCGCCTCGACCGCGACCAGCGACACCGTCTCGGTGGTGCCGTCGCGTTCGAGCACCACCGGGAACGCGTCGGCGATCAGCGGCTGCAGCGCCTCGTCCTTGACCTCGGCCTGCAGTTCGATCGCCTCACCGAGGTCGATCTTCTCCTCGCTGGCGAGCAGGCGCAGGCGGCTGTTGCCGGCCTGCAGTCGGCCTTCGAACAGATAGCGCACGCCGTTGACCCAGAACCGGTTGTAGGCCTGTTCGAACAGCGAGCGCCAGCGATAGGTCTCGTCGGTGCCGGTGAACAGCACGCGGCCGGCGCCGACGTTCTGCATCGCCAACAACGTCATGCCGCGGCCGGCGCGGCGCAGCTCGGCGCTGCTGTGCTCGGCGAGCGAGATCGCCACCGGCTTCAGCCGCAGCACCGGGAACCAGAAGTGGAAGCCCGGCAGCCGGCCCCACAACAATCGGCTCTGGTCGCGGCCGTCGACGAGCCGCGCCACCTTGGCGCCGATGCCCTCGTCGCCGTCCGGCGACAGCTGCCACGGATTGGGCAGTTTGAAGGCCTTGCCGAGCCCGAGATTGCGGTCGGCGGACTGGATGTCCGGCACGATCGGCAGCAGTTCGGCCAGCGGATACGTGGCGGCGGCCGGTAGCATCGCCTCGAGCGAGTACTTCTCGCCGGCGACCCACCACAGACCGCAGCCGCCCTCGACCACGTGCTGCTGCAGGAACTGGCAGAACTGCGGCGTCAGCTTGCTGGGATCCGGATCGATCAGCACCACGACGTCGTACGGATCGAACTCGACCCGCGTCTCCGGCAGCCGCTCGATGCGCACCGCTTCGTCGCCGTCCTGCGGGAACTTCGGATCGGCGCTCGACAGCCAGCACGACACGTCGATCGTCTTGTCGCGGATGAACAGGTTGCGCAGGATCTGGAACTCGTGGTTGGCGCCGCCGGCGAGCAGCAGCAGCCGCAACCGTTCGGTCAGCACCTCGATCGGCGCCGTCTTGCTGTGACGCTCGGCGACGATCGCCTCGCCGTCCGGCGGCTGGATCTCGGCGCGATAGACGAAGCGCCCCGGGGCGTCGGCCGTGAGGTCCTTCCACTCGACGGTGAGCTCGGCGCGTTCGCCGCCGATCTGCACCTGCTGCGTGCGCACGACGGTTTCCTGGCCCTGCTCGTCGACGCGGACCAGGCGGGCGGTGATCCCGATCGGCTCGTAGCCCTGCTGCGTCAGCACCGTCTTCAGTTCGAACGGGTCCTTCTGGAACACCTTCGCCGGCGCTTCCAGCCGCGTCAGCTGCACCGTCTGCGTCTCCGACGGATCGCCGATGCCGAGCACGAACGTGTGCGGCACCTTGCGCTGGTTCAGCAGCCGCGCGATCTCCGCCGCCTGCGGCCCGGCGTTGCGGCGACCGTCCGTGACGAACACCACGGCGGCGATCTCGGCGCTGCGGCTCTTGTCGAGCGCGGTGCGCAGCGCCCCACCGAGGTTCGAGGAGCGACCGTCGGCGCCGAGCTTGGCCAGGTCGAGCCGCGGCAGCGGCGGCGGCTGGTTCGGATCGACCGGCAGCGGCTGGCCGTCGGCGCCGAGCGCCGGTGCGGGCGGCGCCAGCAGCGGCAGCTGTTCGAGGCTGCCGGCGAAACCGTAGAGCTGCACCTGGTTCTTCGCCGCCAGCTTGCGCACCAGTTCGCCGTCGCCATGCGCGAGCAGCGCCTTCACCAGTTCGAGCCGGGTCGCGGTTGCGGGCTCGGTGATGCCGAGCTGGCGCCAGCCAGCGGCGAGCGGCTGCACCGCCTCGCGCCGCCACGCATCGACGTGCGTCATCGACTGCGAGGTGTCGACCAGCAGGATCGTGTGGCCCGGCCGGGTCTCGCGCTTGACCGTCACCAGATTGGGCTCGAGCAGCAGCGCGATCACCGCGACCACCGCGAGGATACGGAGCGCGGCGAGCACGAGCCGCTGCGTGGAGCTCAGCTTGTGGCCGTCGCGCCGGTAGATCAGCACGACGCCGAGCACGGCCAGCGCGCAGCCGATCAGCACCAGCATGCCGAGGCCGCCGCTCGGGAACCGCGCGAACTCGAACTGCAGCTCGGCGCCCGGCTCGGGCTCGATGCCGCGCCACTTCGCCAGCCAACGGAGGATCTCGTCCATGGGTATCGACGGCCGTCAGCGACGGCCGAACCTCCAGGCCAGCAGGGATTCGAGCAGCAGGCCCGCCAGCAACAGCGCGGCGAGCAGCGGCCACAGTTCGCCCTCGCCGGTGCTGTCACCGAGCGTCGCTCCATCGCGTGCGAACGTGATGCGGGGATGCAGTTCGGGCGGATACAGCCGCGTGAACGCCTGCTCGCCGAACGGCAGCAGCCGGCTCTCGGCGACCGGCACGTTGCGCGCCAGCACGCGTCGATCGGGCGTGCCGTCGTGGCGCGCCAGTTCGACGTCGTAGGCACCGACCGTGCGCAGATCGGTCATCGGCACCGTCAGCTGCAGCGGCACCGGCGCGCTGGCGGCCGGTGCACCGGCCGGCTGGGGCGGTTCGACCGCGGTGAAGGTGCGTTCGTCGTCGGCGGCCACCGCGCGCAGCGTGACGTCGGCACGGTGCACGGCCGGGTCCAACAGCAGGCGATAGGCGCCGTCCGGCAGCAGGTTCTGCCCGCTCGGATCGGCGCGGCGCGCCGCCGCCCGATGCACCTGGTTGGCAATCACCAGCAGCAGCGGCGTCGCCGGCAGGTTGGCCCAGAAGCCGTCGGCGGTGATCGCGAACTGCACCACCTCGCCACCGCCGCTGCCGAAGCTGCGGCTGGCCAACAGCGGCGGGCCCTCGGTATCGCGGATCCGCACCACCACCGCGGCGCGACCGGTCGGATCGTCGCCGAGCGCGAGCCAACGGCCGACCAGCGTCAACGAGCCGAACAGCATGTCGAGGCCATCGACCATGCGCTCGCAGAGGGCGTGATCGCGCGCGACCAGCACCGCCTTCTCGGGCTTGTCCGGGTCGCCGCCGATCTCACCGAACGGCAGCGGCAGCAGGCCCGCGCCGGCGCGCCACAGCAGCTCGTTCCAGCGTGGACCGTCGACCAGGGCGCCACTGGTGATGGCGACGCCACCGCCGGCGGCGACGTACTCCTCGAGGCGCTTGGCCGCGGCCGGGCTCGGCGCCTGCACGTTGCACAGCCAGATCAGGTCGAACGGCGCGAAGTCGGTCTCGTCGAGCGCGATGTCGCTGATCACCTGCGGCTCGATGCCGGACTCGGCAATCTCGAACGCGGCCTGCAGATAGAAGGTCTCGCCGAGCTCTTCGTCGGGCTGGCCGTCGACCAACAGCACCTTGCTCTTGTCGCGCACGTCGAGCGCCAGCGTGCGGCGGTCGTCGATCGGGTACTGCTCGCTCGGCTCCAGCAGCGCCTGCAGGCGGTGCGGGCCGGGCTGGTGGAAGGTGTGACCGATCGGCACCGTGACGCGTTCGCCCGGCGCCAGCTGTGGCACCGGCTGCACGACGCGACTCTGGCCATCGACCTCGATCGCGACCGTGGTCGGCGCGGCCGGATCGAGCCCGAGGTTCTGCACGTCGATCGCCAGCGTGCAGGGCACACCGGCGATCGCCAGCCGCGCCTGCAGCCGCACGTCGACGATCGCCAGGTTGGCGGGCGGCCCACCCGCCCCCAGCACCTTGACGTGATCCTTGCTGCGCAGCGCCCCGAGGGCCGCCAGCACCGCGGGGCGCGGCTTGTCGTCGTCGGTGGCCCAGTCGTGCGCGCGCTGGTCGCCGACCACGTAGAACTGCGTGCGAGCCGCCTCGGCGACCTCCTTGGCGCGATTGCCGGTCGTCTGCAGCACGGCACCGAGGTCCGGCGCGCCGTCGCCGACCGCGAACTCCTTCAGCAGACCACCGACGCGGCGGCCGAGTTCGGGCGACACCCGCTGCGTCCACAGATCGGGCTGCGCCGGCCGGCTGGTGCGCACCAGCGAGAACAGGTCGCCACCGCGCTGGGTGGCGAGCTCGTCGACCAGCACCTTGATCCGGTCCTGCGCCTTCTCGAACAGGTCGGTGCTGCCGCTGCGCTGCGTCATCGACGCACTGTCGTCGAGCACGACCACGTGGTGCGTCTTCACCGACAGCAGCCCGCCGCCGCCGAGCTGCGGGCGGCACACCAGCGCCACCAGCAACAGCACCGCCAGCGTGCGCAGCAACAGCACCAGCCACTGCTCCATGCGCAGCCGCTTGCGGTTGCGCTTCATCGCCGCGAGCAGGAACTCCATCGCCGCCCACGGCACCTTCTGGAAGCGCCGGCGGTTCAGCAGGTGGATGACGATCGGCACCGCACACAGCGGCACCGCCCAGAGCAGCAGCGGATTGAGGAAGGCGAGGGCGAGCATCGCAGCCGTGGTTTCGTGCCGTCTGGGCTATCGCTGGTAGATCGGGGCGTAGGAGTACGGCAGCTGCAGCAGGGTCAGCGCGATCGCGGTGCCGTAGACGGTGCCGACGCCATCGCCGTCCCAGCTGCCGTCCTTCTTCTGTTGCCGCAGCAGCCAGGCGGCCTTCTTCGCATAGTAGTCGGTCCAGTCCTGCCCACCGCGCTGGAACAGCGCCTGGCTCCAGTACAGGTGCGTGTAGAAGTGGTGGCCGGTGTTGTCGACGGTGACCTGGATGTGCTTCTTGCAGTACTGGATCGCCTTGTCGACGAACGGCTGGTCGTCGTAGACGCCGGCGTTGTAGAGCACCGCGCAACCGGCGGCGGTGATCGCGGGCCGGCCGTCGCCGCCCGACCCGAGGCTGTAGCGGATGCTGCCGTCGGGGTTCTGGCAGCGTTTGATGTAGTCGACCGCCTTGTCGATGGTCTTCTTGTCGACCACGATGCCGGACATCCGGCACGCGCGCAGGGCCTGGATCTGCGTCACCGTGACGCTGCCCTCGTCGCTGTTGGAGTCGGGCGTGTAGATCCAGCCGCCGGCGCTCGACTGCGCCGAGGCGATCAGGCCGACCGCCTTGTCGAGCACGCGCTTGAGCTTGTCCTGCTTGCGCTGATCCTCCTCCATGCCGAACACGGAGGCGAGGTAGAGCGTCGCGAAGCCGTGGCCGTACATGCTGCGGCCTTCCTCGGCCGGCACCGAGATCACGCCGTTGCCGGCGTCGGCATGCTTGAGCAGGAAGTCGATCGAATGACGCACCTGGTGCCAGTAGCGGCCGCGGGTCGGGGTCGAACCGCCGGCGACGAACGCCATGCCGGCGAGTCCGGTCATCGCCGCCGGATAGCTGCCGTAGCCGCCGGAGTTGCGCCAGCTGCCGTCGTTGGCCTGGTTGCGCGCCAGCCATTCGAGGCCGCGCTGCACGGAATCGTGGATCTCGCGGGTCACGCCGGGCGGGTAGACGGCGTCCTGGGCGCGCAGGCCGATGGCGATTGCGGCCATGGCCGCTCCGAGAAGCGCAGTCCTCATCCCTTGCCCTCCATGTAGTCGTAGAGCCGCTGCTGTTCGCGTTCGTGCGCCAGCAGGTCGGCAGCATCTTTGCACAGTTCGATCCGCGCCAGATGCCAATTGAGTCGCACGGTGCGATCGGCGAGCAGGTCGCGCACCCCGTCGAGCGCCGCCAGGGCGCCGGGCACGTCGCCGCCTCGCGCCATCCGGACGGCGCGTTCGCGGACCAGCGACAGCAGGTGGGTGCCGAGCTCGGACCGGGTCGCGGGCGCCAACTCGCCGCGCAAGGCCTCGGTCAGCACGGTGATCGCCGCCTCGGCATCCCCCGCCTGCACCAGGTAACTGGCGCGGCGCAGCGTGTCCTTGGTCTGCGCCGCCAGCTGCTGCAGCGCCTTCGTGGAACTGAACAACTCGACGCCGCCCTGGTAGCCGACCGCGAGCCAGGCACCGTCCGTGGCCAGCTTGAACGAACCGGCCAACGGATCGCGGCTGCTGTCGAACGCCGGCAACGACAGCGTTCGCACCGGCGAACGACCGTCGGTCGGCACCAACAGCAGTTGCCGCTGGCCCGGCATGACGACGTGGTTGCCGAGGACCAGTCCGCGGCCCCGGCTCGCGTGCCGCTGGGCGACCAGCGGCGGCAGCTCGCGCGACCACTTGACCAGGCCGCCGACCAGTCCGATCGCGACCACGTGGTTGTCGGCGGCCAGGTAGACCGATTCCGCGTCGGCGCCGATCACCGTGCGCAGGGTGCCGTAGCTGGCGTAGCGGGTGGCCGCGTCGACCATCCAGACCGGCTCACCGCTCGCGGCATCGAGGCACAGCAGCATGTTGCTGTCGCACGCCGCCAGCACGACCAGGCCGTTGTGCACCAGCAGGTCGTTGGGCAGGAAGCCCGGCAGCTCGCCCTGCTGGAAGGGCATCTGGTAGCCCATCATGTCGTCCTGGCGCGGCGTCCTGGGCTTCACCCGGCGCCGCAGCGGATCGGACCGTTCGTAGCGACGCACCCAACGGAGGTCGCCGGCGAACGCGTCGACGGCGGCGATGCAGCCGGCATTGGTGGCGACGAAGGCGATGCCGCTCTGCACCACCACCGGCGTGCCCGGGGCCTTGAAGAACGGCGTGCCACCGGCGTGCAGCAGCGTGTGCCACTGCGGCTGGCCGGTGCGGCGATCGAGGCACTCGAGCGTGTAGGCCCCGCGGCGCAGCGCCGGCAGCAGCAGCTTCTCGCCGAACACCACCGGCGCGGCGAGGAACGTCACGTCGCGCAGTCCGCCCTCGCCCTCGAGCCACTGCAACGACGACCAGACGCGCTGCTGCAGATCGCGCCGGTAGGCCACCAGCTGGCTCGCCTTCAGCGTGTCCACGCTGCTCGACGCGCGCGGCTGACCGAGCACGACGTAGCGCCGGGTCTCGTCCTCGACCGGCCGCAGCAGCGCATGATCGTTGGCGGCGTAGCGCACGCGCGGCTGGTTCTCGCGCGCGACCGGCGGCTCGTCCGGTTCGTCGACGCTCTGGTCGCCGTTGGTCAGGCCCTGCGCCAGCATCACGCCGCTGCCGGAGTCGGCGAGCCGCAGCCGGAAGTGCTCGAGGAACAGCGCGCGCGACACCGGATCGGCACCGTCCTCGTCGCGGCTGAACGTGACCCAGGTCGCCGGCCCGTAGCGGCTGGCGTACGGCATCATCGTGCCGCCGGCGCCTTCGCCCCAGACGCGGTCGTTGTTGGTGGTCTTGGGGTCCCGGTACGGCTCCGCATTGCGGAAGCGGTACTGCCACAGCGGGACCAGCTGCTCGGTGTCGGCAGCGAGCCAGCTGATCGTGGCCTGGTCCGGTCGGCTGGCGACGGTCTGCAGGTCGCGAGCGAACAGTTCGCTGCCCGGCAGCCCGGCGATCGGCTGCAGTTCGCCGAGCACGCGCAGCGACTCGTCCGGGAAGCCGGCCGCGAGCTCGGTGACGGCCTGGGCGGCGGCATCGACTTCGCCGGCGAGGCGCAGGCACAAGGCGATCTTGAAGCGGCACCACGGCTCGCTGATCGCCAGGCGCTTGCGGTTGTCGGCCGGGTAGATCTCGAGCAGGTCGCGCAGCACCTGCACCGCGGCGCGATGGCGGCCCTCGTGCATCAGGCGATCCGCCAGTTCGGCCATCGCCCGGCCCGCCGCCAAGGTGACGAAGTAGCGGTTGGCGACCTGCTCGAAGCCGCTCAACGAACCGTCGCGCCGCGCTTGCTGCAGCAGCTCCTCGGCCGCCACCTCGTGCGTGGTCCGGTACTGCTCGATGCCGACCGCCGGCATCCGCGACAGCAGCTCATGGCACAGGCGGCGGACCGGGCGATAGAGCCGGCCGTCGGCGCTGAACACCGAGTTGCGGGCATCGAGGGCGCGCGGCCGCATGCTGGTCGGCGACGGGGCCGACTCGTCGCCAGCGCGCGGCTTGGCGAGGGCTCGGTTCTGGGGCTTCGACTCGGCTGGATTGGCCGGATTGGTTGCTTCGGCACCGACCGCAGGAGCGGCGCCATCACCGGCTGCCTCGCTGCCGACCACTTCGATCGTGCGGCCTTCGATGACGTCCTGCAGCACCGCGATCGCCTGGCCGAAATCCTGCCGGTCGAGGAACGACTGCGCCCGACGCAAGTACCTGTCGAGATTGGGGTTCTCGAACATCTCGACGGTCGGCCCGGGATCGTCGTCGGCGCCCTGCGGGGGGACCTGCGGGGCGACCTGGCCGGGCCCCAGGGCGCCGATCGGAGCCACCGCTCGAACCTGTTGGGCGACGCCACCGACGGCGGTCAACACCGCCGCAGCGAGGAGCAACAGAGGAGAACTGGGCAGCGAGAGCGGCGGCACTGGCTTCGTTCCAAATCCGGGCCGACTGATTCCGCGGCAGCGCGAGTCCGAGGGGTCACGGACCGACGTCGACCAACGGTGGACTGCGGGGAGGGATCAGTCGGCAATCTACGTTTCCCCGGCGTCGACGGCGAGGGGCCCGCCCCCATTCCCGCGATTGCGGAAGCGCGCAGGAATCGCGCCCAATGACCACCGTCGGAGCGAACCTGCTTCCCGCGACCGCCGATCCTAGACTTCCCCACGGATGAAAGCCCTCCCCTGTGCGCGTGCCCTGTTGTTGTCCGCGATGCTGGTCCCGGTCGCCATCGGGCAGGATTGGACCGATGAACAACTGCTGGCCGCGTGCCAGGGCTTCCAGACCGATTCGCTGCCGGCGCGCCTGCAGCAGGTCGGCGCGCTGCTGGCCGAGCGGCAACACGCGTTCACGCCGCTGGTGGCCCGCATCCACGGTGATCACCGCGAGTACCGGCTGAAGATCGACCGCCTGCTCGACGAGCTCGGCGACCCGCGCTGGCAGGTGCGCGAGACCGCCGAACGCACGCTGATCGAGATCGGCAGCCGGGCCTGGGGCGTGATCCAGCAGCGCAAGGAGAACTTCGCGGTGCTCGAGCAGCAGATCCGCTGCGCGCGCATCCTCGATGCACTCGCCGCCAAGGGCACCGAGCAGGAGGATCGCGAACGGCGGCTGCTGCGCGGTCTGGTGGCGACTGCGCTGCAGCTCGAGTCGGAGCCGCGGTTGTTGCGCGCGCTGCGGTCGGCGCTGGGCCACACCGACAACTCGATCGCCGACGGCGCGATCCGTGCGCTCGGCAAGCACGGCGGCGACGACGAAGCCGACGCGGTGGCGCAGATGGTCGGCTTCAAGAACGGCCTGCACCGCCAGACCGCGGTCGCGGCGCTGGGCCGCATGCGTTCGGCGAAGGCGCTGGGCTTCTGCCGCCAGCTGCTGGAAGCGACGCCGGCCGCCGACGGACCGTTCGCGGGCATCACGCTCAATCGCACCGAGCTGATGACGATCGTGCGGGCGCTGCACGGTCGCGACGACGAGGGTGCCACCGCACTGCGCAACGAGCTCGCCAAGCATGCCGATGCGACGATCGCGGCGCTGGCCCGCACCAAGATCCCGGACGGTGGCGAGGCGGTGGCGGCGAAGTTCGCGATGCCCGACCGCACCCAGGTCGACGGCAACCTGAACGGTTTCCTCGGTGACTCGATGCTGGTCGGCAATGCCTTCCCGGCGCTGGCGAACGCCGAACTGGCGTTCGCCGAGTGCGACACGATCGACTTCCCGGCCCACCCGCCGGTGCCGCTCGAGACCGCGCGGGTGTTCCTCAACCAGGGCAGTCTGATCGCCGGCCGCGTGCTGGGGATCGATGCCGAGACGGTGCGCATCGAATCGCTGCGGTTCGGCGCCCTGACCCTGCCGCGCAAGGACATCCAGGGCATCGCCTTCCTGCCCTCGCTCGACCGCCTGGTCGGCGGCTCGTCGGAGTTCGACCGCTTGCGGCTGCCCGACTCGAGCAGCGTCGACGGCGCGATCGAACGCGCCGATGCGAGCACCCTGGTGATCAAGACCACGGCCGGCGAATCGCGTTCGCTGCCGATCCTCGAAGTGGCCGGCCTGATGTTCACGCGGCCGCCGCAGGCCGAACCGGACACCACCACCTACGCGCGGCTCGATCTGGTCAACGGCGAACGCCTGCTCGGCTTCCTCGGCGACACCTCGGGCAGCCACGTGGTCGTCGTGGTGCCGCGGCTCGGGGCCGCGATCGTGCCGCTGCGCGAGGTCACCCACATGGAGCTCGGCGTCGGTGGCGGCGCCACGTGGGGCTTCACGCTGATCGCCGACTACAGCGACAACCGCATCATCGAGGTCGACGAGCAGGGCAAGGAGCTGCTGCGGCTCGAGGAGATCTTCGGCGCCTGGGACGCCGAGTGCCTCGACAACGGCAACCTGCTGATCACCGAGTTCTCGGTCAGCCGCGTGCAGGAGGTCGATCGCAAGGGCAACCAGATCTGGATGTACGACGCGCTGAAGAACCCCTACGACGCCGACCGCCTGGCGAACGGCAACACGCTGATCGCCGACACGTTCGCCAGCCGCGTGATCGAGGTCAACCGCAAGGGCGAGGTCGTCTGGACCTACGACAAGGACATCCGGCCGTTCGACGTCGACCGGCTGCCGAACGGCAACACGTTGATCGCCGACGTGATGAAGGACCGCATCCTCGAGGTCGATCCGCGCGGCGAGATCGTCTGGGAGGTGAAGGGCATGCCCAACGCCCACGACGCCGACCGGCTGCCGAACGGCAACACGCTGGTGACGCTGCGCAACAAGGGCGCGGTGCTCGAGATCGACCGCGACGGCAAGGTGGTGTTCGAACTGCAGGGCCTCAGCTCGCCGAGCGACGCCGATCGCCTGCCGAACGGCAACACGCTGGTCGCCGAGAACTCGCGCGTGCGCGAGTTCGACCGCCGCGGCAACGAGGTCTGGAAGAAGGAGATGACCTGGGCGGTCGAGGTCAACCGCTACTGAGGTCCCGGTTCGGCGAATACCGCGCGCAGCGACGCGGGCACGCCGATGCGCACCAGCTCGCGGCGGACCGCTTCCATGCGTTCGGGGTCCTCGGCCGCCGCGGCCGCGCAATACGCATGCAGCCCTCGTTGCAGGTCGTCGGGCTGCGGCTCGCCCTCGAGCGCCAACGCGAACCACGGTCGCGCGGCGGCCGGCCCCTGCTCGATCAGCACGCGTTCGCCGCGTCGCCAGCCACCGACGAACCCCGCGCGTGCCGACGCGAAGTCGGTCGCGGCCGGCGCCAGTGCAGTGGCCGCCTGCAGTTCTTCGTCGAACGACCGCCAGACCCGCTGCCAGTGCGGCGGCAGCTGCGCCGCATCGACCTGCTGCGCGGCAGCGTGCGCCCCTTGCACGTCGCCCGAATAGAAGCGCCACAGCACGCGCTCGTACGGCCAGTCGAGCGACCACGACCAGCACGCGACGCCGGACGCGGCCAGCAGCACGCCCAGGATCGCGGCGCGCAGCAGACGACCGCGCCGATCGAACCGCGCCCGATACACCGGATCGATCTCGTAGCGCCGCATCTGCCGACAGCGCGACGGCTCGTCGGGATGCAGGCTGAGCAACCGCCCGAGACGCCCCGGTTCCGCCGGCACCGCCAGCTTCGACACCTCGAGCAGCGCCTGGCTGCAGGGTCCGGCGCCGAGCGCTCGCACCGACGCCGCATCCGCTTCGTGTTCGAAGCGATGCGCGAGGATCCGGATGCAGCACCACAACAGCGCGAAGAAGCCCAGCGTCGCCACCAGGTGCACCAGCACGTCCTGTTCCTCGAACGCCAGCAGGCGCAACGGCACCATCGCCGCCAACGGCAGGCCGATCGCCAACGACATCAGCAGCGCCGGATGCCCCATGCGCGCGTGCCCGATCTCGTGCGCGAGCACGCCGGTCAGCGCCTCGGCCGGCAGCGTGCGCAGCAGGCCGTCGGTGATGCAGAGGCAGCGACCGACCGGCAGCGGGCCGACCATCATCGCGTTCAGGGATCGGTTCCCGGTCGGCAGGTGCAGCACCCGGTCGGGGCGGAAGCCGAGTTCCGCGGCCTTGGCGCGCAGCAGCGTGCCGACCGGTTCGGGCAGCCGCGTGTCCACCGCGAACGCGATGCGGAACCAGAACGGCAGCAGCATCACGGCCAGCACCAGGAACGCGAAGGCTCCGATGCCCAGGCCCGGCGCGGTCGCGAACGCGAACACGTAGCTCGGGCGGTGCAGCTGCAGCAGGTCGAGCAGCACCCCGAGCAGCAGCAGCGGCATCAGCATCAGAAGCGGCCAGCCGAACCGCAGCCGGACCGAGGGTGCCAGTTCACGCCACGACGGCAGGTCGTGGTACGGCACTGCGCGGCCCGGCGCGATGCCGGCGAGGATCTCCACGTACGTCTGCGCCGCGGTGCCCCAGAACATCCGCGGCAGCTCGGCGACGAACGCCGGCAATGCCGTCAGCACGATGCGACCGAGATGGCTGTCCCAGGCCAGACGATCGATGCAGTCCCCGAAGCCACCGACCGCGAACAGCACCTCGACGCAGATCGGGGTCGCCCACGCCGACAACAACAGGATCGCCCGCGCGGGGACCGCAGCGCGGCGACCGGTCGCCAACTGCCGGCGCGCCGATCGCAGCGACCAGGCCGCGAGCAACGAAGGCAGCATCAACAGCAGTGCGGCCGGCACGACGCGGTCCAGGCTGCCGCTGCCCGGGATCGCCGGCAACAGCTCGCGGTTGGCGAACGCCACCAACAGGCCCGCGAACAACGTGAACGGCAGGACCACGCGTCAACGACCGGATGGTTCGGTGCGCCCGGCGGTGGGAAAGGCCTTGGCGACGATCGCCGCGAAGCGCGGCTCGCCGCGCAGCGACGCCAGCTCGGGGTCGGTGTCGAACAGACTGCGCTGCACGCGCAACGAGCTGTCGAGATCCGGCGACGCCATCATCGCCGCACAGGTGTCGAGCGCATCGAGGGCGCGTTCCTTGTCGCCGACCAGCGCGTGCACGCAGGCCGCGGCATACCAGGCCACCGGCCTCAAGCGCACGCCGCTGCCCTTCGCCAGTGCCTGCGCCGCACGGTGGGTTGCCGCCGACTGCTTGTACTCGCGCAGCAGACACCAGTAGTCGGCGAGCACCAGCGTCGTCTGCACCCGGTCCTCCGCGTCGCCGTCCGTCGTCGCCTGCTGCAGTTCGGCGATGATCGCCTGCGCCTGATCGCGCGTGCCCCACTGCCACAGGGCAGCGGCGAGTGCCCGGCGCAGGTCCTCTGGTTCGACGGCCCGGTTGTCGACCAACTGCACCACCGCGTCGAGCCGGTCGGCCGCCGGCGGGCGCAACTGCAGATCCCGCAGCGGTGCAACCAGCTGGATGCGATGCGTGAGCGGGAACCAATCCGGCGTGTCGAGCAACAACTGGAACACCAGCTCCCCGGCGAACGGCTGCAGCGGCAACAGCGCGTCGTACTGGCCGACGAAGGTCATGCCGGTGGCGCGTTGCTGCCGCAGGTGGCCGAGCACGAACTGGGTCGCCAATGCATGCACGCCCTTGCTGCGCGCCGCCGCCGGCTCGCCGGCAGCCGCGGGCAGCTGGAGCGCGAGCCAGGCCGCACCGGCGCGCGGCTCACGGAGCAGGACCGCCGCGGTCGAGTCGCGCAGCGCCATGTCGTTCTGGTCCGACGCGAGCCAACGCTCGGCGGCCGCGGCGAGTTCGTCGACGGGCGTCTGCGCCATCGCGGCGCCGACCGACCACGCCAGCAGCAATGCCTGCCACCGGCCACCACCGCGCACCAGCGCCGGAATCGCCATGCGCCGCTTGTAGCCTCAGCCGAGCAGGGGAAACAGGGCCCCCCCTCGTTCCGATCGGTCCAGCCGTGCCAGCAGCGCGGCCGCCAGGCGCTCGATGGCATCCGCTGCGAGCGGCCGATCGGCGTCGGGCAAGGCGGCCGCCACCGTGACACCGCTGCCGGCGAGATCGAGCGCCAGCGCTTCGACGTAGCCGTGCAGCGCCTGTTTGGCGGCCGCGAACGCCACCGAGCCGGTGCGCAGGCTCGACGGTCCGGCGCCGACGAACAGCAGCCCGCCGCGGCGCGCCCGCCGCAGCTGCGACAGCAGTGCCCGCGCCAGCGTCGCGTTGGCCAGCAGGTTGGCCTCGAGCTGCTCCGCGAGATCACCACCCGGCTCGCTGCCGATCGTGCGCGGCGCGTAGGCGCCGGCGGCACCGACGAATGCGGTCACCGGACCGAGCGCGTCCTTGGCGCCCTTCGCGAACCCGGCCGCCGCCTCGGTGTCCTGTGCGGCGACCAGGCCGACCAGCACGCGCTCGCGGCCCAGCGCCTCCTGCACCTTCGCCACCTGCCACGGCTTGCGCACCGCGGCGGCGACCCGACCGCCGCCGGCGAGCACCTGGCGCGCGACCGCCTGCCCGAGCCGACCGGTGGCACCCGCCACCACCACCACCTGATCACGCAACTTCGTCACGACCACGGGCTCCGTCGGCTGCGGACTGGCATCGTCAGAACGAGACCTTGACGGCCTTCTTCTCCTCGGCGGACTCGACCTGGAAGAACTCGAGCTGCTTGAAGTTGCCCATGCCGGCGATGATCGAGTTGGGGAACTGCTCGATCGCGTTGTTGAGGCGCATCACCGCGTCGTTGTAGGCCTGCCGCGCGAAGCCGACCCGGTTCTCGGTCGACGTCAGCTCTTCCTGCAGTTGCAGCATGTTCTGGTTCGACTTGAGGTCCGGATAGGCCTCCGACACCGCGAACAGGCCGCGCAGCGAACCCGACAGTGCGCCCTCGGCCCTGGCCAGCTCGCCGATGTTGCCGGCCTTGCTGGCGTCGACACACTGCTGACGGGCGCGCACAACGGCATCGAGCGTCTCCCGTTCGTGCTTCATGTAGCCCTTGACGGTCTCGACCAGATTGGGGATCAGGTCGTAGCGACGCTTGAGCTGCACGTCGATCTGGCTCCACGCGTTCTTGGCCTCGTTGCGGCGACCGACCAGGCCGTTGTAGATCGAGATGCAGATGACGATCAACAGGACGACGACGCCGATTGCGATCAGTAGTGCAGTGGTCAAGGAGGGCCTCCGACTGGCGAAGCGGACCGGAGCCCGAACTATTCGGGCAGCTCGATCGAGCCGGTGAAGACGGTACGGGCCGGCCCCTCGATCGCAAGGGTGCTGCTGTCCCCGGTCACGTGCAGCGTGCCGCCGCGCAGTTCGACCACGGCCCGTTCGCCGTGCAACACGCCGCGCGCGCGGGCTGCCACCACCGCGACGGCGGCGCCGGTGCCACAGGCGAGGGTCTCGCCGCTGCCGCGTTCGAAGGTGCGCTGGCGCAATCGATCGGGACCGACCGACTGCACGAACTCGACGTTGACGCCATCGGGGAAGAACGGGTCCCGCTGCAACGCGACACCGAGTTCGACGACGGGCGTCAGCTCGACGTCGTCGACGAAGCACACCGCGTGCGGGTTGCCCGCGTCGCCGGGCACCAGTTCGAGCCCCCGCCCGGCGAGCTCGAACCGCCGCGGCGCCGCGCAGGTGACCGTTCCCATCCAGGTGCGCACCGCGTCGTCGAGCAGTTCGACCCGCCGCACGCCGGCGTCGGTCTCGACCGGGAACCGCCGTTCGCGCAGGTGGCCGTGCGCGAACGCGAGCCGCGCCAGACAGCGGAGCCCGTTGCCGCACATCGCGCCGCGCGAACCGTCGGCGTTCCACATCGACATGCGCACCGGTGCGCGCTGGCCGGCGCCGAGCACGATCAGGCCGTCGGCGCCGATCCCGAAGTGGCGGTCCGACCACGCCCGCGCCAGGGCCGCGGCGCGATCGAGCGGGAGCGGCACCTGCAGGCCGTCGACCAGCACGTAGTCGTTGCCACAGCCCTCCATCTTGGTGAAGGGCACCCGCATCACGGGATCTCGACGATGTCGCGCTTGCTCGGCACCACGACCTGCCGGAAGCCGTGGTTGCGCAGCCGGGTCGCATACGCCTCGGCCGGCTGGTCCTCACCGTGCACGACGAACACCTGCTTGCACCGCGTCACCAGGTGATCGGCGGCATCGAGCAGTTCGCGCCAATCGGCATGCGCCGAGAAGCCGTACATGCTGCGCACCTTGCAGCGCACTTCGTAGGGCTCGCCGTAGATGTTGACGACCCGCTCGCCGTCGAGCAGTCGCCGCCCCAACGTGCCGTGGGCCTGGTAGCCGACCAGCAGCACGCAGTCCTCGCGGCGGCCGACGCTCTGCTTCAGATGGTGCAGCACGCGACCGGATTCACACATGCCCGACGCGCTGATGATGACGCCGCGGCGCTCTTGATTGAGCGCCTTGCTCGCCTCGACGTCGCTGACGTAGGTGACCCCGTCGAAGAACAGCGGATTGTGGCCGGCCTTCAGCAGCGCCTGCGTCTCGTCGTCGAACAGATCCGGGTGCTTGCCCATGATCCGCGTCGCTTCGCGGCTCATCGGCGAATCGACCCAGATCGGCAGTTTCGGCAGCGTGCCGTCGCGCATCAGCTGGCCGAGGAACAGTACCACCGACTGCGTGCGACCGACCGAGAACGCGGGCACGATCACGCGACCGCCGTCGTGCAGTTCTTCCGCCACGATGCGCGCCAGCTCCGCCATCATGTCGCCACGCTGCTCGTGCAGGCGATCGCCGTAGGTCGATTCGGTGATCAGCGCATCGCACTCGGGGATGCGTTCGGGGTCGCGCAGGATCGGCAGGTTCTTCCGCCCGTGGTCCCCGGTGAACACGATGCGGCGGCGGCGCGGGCCGGCCTCCACGTCCATGACCACGATCGCGGCACCGAGGATGTGGCCGGCATCGAGGAACTCGACGCGCAGCTCCGGGGTGACCTGGAACTGCTGGTGGTACGGCACCGACTTGACCAGCCGCAGCGTGCGTTCGACGTCCTCCGCATCGTAGAGCGGCTCGACCGGATGGCCGCGCTTCTGCATGTGGCGCGCGTCCTGACCCTGGATGTGGGCCGAGTCCATCAGCATCATCCGCAGCATGTCGGCGGTTGCATCGGTGCACCAGATGACGCCGTCGAAGCCGTCCTTGACCAGACGCGGCAGCGCCCCGCAGTGATCGATGTGGGCGTGCGACAGCACCAGGGCATCGACGTCACGACCGGCGATCGGCAGATTGCGGTTCTGCTCGTCGGCGATCCGCCGCGGTCCTTGCACCATGCCGCAGTCGAGCAGCACGCGCGTGTCGCCGAGGCGCAGCAGGTGCTTGGTGCCAGTGACGTGGCGCGCGGCGCCGAGGAACTGCAGCTCGATCTTCATGACAGCTCAGGTGCGGACGGTGACGGTGCGCGTGGTCATGGTCAGCGGCGCCAGTAGCGGCGCCAGCAGCATGTCGACGACGCCGAACCGGGTCTCGATCGAGTAGCTGGTCAGATCCGGCGCCATGCGCTGGGTGTCGATCTCGTTGACCTGGAACAGGCCGAACAGGAAGAAGAACTGACGAGCGGTCTGTTGCCCGGTGCCGGTGGCACCGAGGCCGATGGTGTGCTGGTGGGAGACGCAGCCCGCCAGCGTCGACACCGCGAGGGCGAACGCCGGCAGGAGGCGGCGGTACGAAGATGATTGCGCGCTCACGCGCGTCTTCTACCAGATCCGATCCGCTGGCACGCCATGCCGCGTCGGCCGGTCACGCCGAATCAGATCGCGGGTGGCGGCGCCGGACCGCCGTCGGAGTCCGGTACTGCATCGGCATCCGCGGAGTCGAGCTGAGCCGCGGCCGCCGCAGCCGCTGCGGCAGCCTGCGCCTGCTGCTCGAGCTGGGCCAGGCGCCGGGCGGCTCGTTCCTCGGCCTGCAAGCGACGCATCAGCGCCATCACGAGCAAGGGCAGCACCGCCAGCAGCGACAGGCTGAAGCAGCTGTCGAGCAGGACCCGCCACGGCGCCCCCGAACCGTGCAGCAGATGCCGTTCCCAGGCCTCTTCGAGTTCGAGCGAAGTGCGATCCAGTCGACCGACCAGCGCGGCTTCGAACGAGGTCCGGCGATCGGCCGCCCGCGCCGCGCGCAGCAGCGGCTCCAGGCCGAACTCGTTCGCCAGCCACGACACGTACGAGTAACTCTGCGCATACGCGACGCGCAGCCGATCGGAGTCGCGCGGGAACGACTCACGCAGGTCCCCGAACGGCAGCAGTCGCCGGGTGCCGACCCGCCAGACCAGGTCGTCCTCGCGCGCACCGAGATAGGTGTCGCCGGCGAGATGCTGGGCCAGCCCTTCGTGGAACCAGCGCGGAATCAGGCGCCCGTGCGGCTCCGCGTACTGGTGCAGCAGCTCGTGCACGAGTTCGTGCACGACGACACCGCGCACGTTGCTGCCCAGACGCCGGACCTCACCGACCACGATGTGGATCTGGTGCTGCCCCAACAACGCGAACGCCGGCGAGTCCTCGTGCAGGTGCGGTGCGATCGCGGCCGGCAGGCCATCGCGATCCTCGTGCAGGAAGACGAAGAACGGCTGCTTCGGTCGACCGCCGAACACCGGCGCGAGCACTTCCAGACCGGCCCGGACTTCCGCCTCGAAGCGGTCCATCAGCGCCTTCTCGACGGTGCCACTGCCGACCACGATCGATGCGACCTTGGCATCGGAAGCCGTTGTCGCGGACGCGCTTCCGGTGCCCGGATCCTGGGGCGGCAGCCCGCCGAGGCCGGCCACCAGCAGCACCAGGACAGAGATCAGTGGCAGGAACACGGCGGTTGTGGCGTCATAGTCTCGTTTGCTCCGCCCGAGAAGGGCTCGCCCGTCACTCTCCCCTGGAGAACCTCAGTGAACGCCAGCAAGTGTCTGAAGTACCTGCTCCCCGTCTCCATCGTCGCGGCCATCGCAATGGTGCCGCAGGATCCTCAGCCGGCCCAGGCCCAGACGCCCCTGCCGTCCCCCGAGTTGGTCACTGTGGTGACGATGTCGGATCTGAAGTACCTGGACCTGCAGGGCACGGCGACGCTGGTCCCCGCGCGCAACGTCGTCGAGATCCGCCTGCTCGAGGAGTTCACGCAACACATCCGGCTGGAGCTGATCTACGACAACGGCGACTACTCGCTGGTCGACGCGCAGGCCTTCCATCTGCTGCGCAACGGCAGCGCCTCGCGGGAAGTGCGCCTGGTGCGCAGCCGGGGCGACCGGATGCGGTTCCCGCGCCTGCCGTGATCACCAAGCGGCGGTGACATCGGCGCCAGCGGACGCACGCGCGCCAGCTTCACCGTCGAGCGCGGCTCGGTCGAAAGACCGGGCAGCAATGGACCGGGTCGGAATCCACTCATGACTCGATCCGACCCACCGCTGCACCGCCACCTGTTGACCCGCTCGGACCTGGCCCGACTGGCCGTCCCGGCGGCGACGATCCTGGACTGGCTGGGCAACGGTGCGCTCGAGCCGGTCGGTGTGCTCGGTGACGAGCGAGGCGGCGATCCGGTGTTCACGGTGATCGCGCCGGAACTGCGCCGCGAGCTGTTGCCGCGCCTTTCTGACCTCGGCAAGCCCGCGGTGGTGCTGACGCCGTTGCGCGTGCGATCGCTGCTGGTGCGGGCGCGGATGGCGATGGCATCGTCGCCGGCCGAGCAGTCGGACGAGGGCCTCGAGACGCCGCCCGCGACCACTTCGGTGGAGATCGAGAACGCCGCCGCAGGTGCCGACCAATTGGCCGTGCAGGACCTCGCGACGGTGCTGCAGGAAGTGGCGACCGAGATCGAGGTCGATGTCGAGGTGATGCTGAAGCTGGCCGAGGAAGAAGCCCTGCTGGAGGCCGAAACGGCCCGACTGGCCGACCAGACCAGCCAGACGGAGGCAACCGAAGGGGCCCGCTTCGCGGATGCGTTCCCGGCCGATGCCGTCGACCACGCCGCGCCCGGCGCCGAGGACGAGGACGAGGATGGCGACGATCTCGTCAGTGAGCAGGGTTCGGAAGAGAGTGCTGCCGAGAACGACGCCTGCTTCGACATCGACGATCTCGCCAGCGCGTTCGCTGCCGAGGAGGAGCTGTCGTCTCCCTCGTTCGTGGACGGCGCAGTTTCGACGCCGACCTTCTCGGCGCCGCACGCCGACGCGATCCGCGAGCCCACCAGCGCTCCGGTCGTGGCGACGGATCCCGTGGCGGAAACCACGACGGCGCCAACCGTGGCCGCAGAGGCACCGACGGACGCGCTCACCGAAAAGAGTGATCGCGAGCTGGCCGACGAAGCTCTCGACTGCCTCGTCAGTGAGCCACCGGCACAGGTTCTGAACCCGCCGACCGAGGCGACAGGCTCGGATCCGGACGCCGACGCGTTCGGCGAGCTGACCAGTCAGCCGGTCGCGCCAACGGATGCCGCGGCAGTTGCCTCGACCGAGCCAATCGTGGCCGCAGAGGCACCGACGCACGCGCTCGCCGACAAGAGCGATCGCGAGCTGGCCGACGAAGCTCTCGACCACCTCATCAGCGAGCCGCCGGCGCAGGTTCCGAGCGCGCCGGCCGAGGAGATCTCGACCATGCAGAGCGAAACCGACCCCATCGCATCCTCCATGGCCTGGGAACAAGAGCCGGCCGCACCGCCGTCGGGCCCTGCCGCGGCGACGACCTCGGCTGCGCAAGAGGTGTCCGTCGGCGAGTTCTCGGGCCTGCCGGACGCGCTGGATGCCGTGCTCGGTGAATTCGCTGCCAAGCCCGTCGGCCGATCGCCCGTGCAGTCGCCGGCCGACACGGAGGTCCAGCCGCTGGCGAACTCGCCGATCGACGCTCTGCTCGACGCACCGACCGGCCCCATCGCTACGTCGGCCGAACCGGCAACGCCGGCGGCCGATGCAGCCGATTTCCTCGCCGCCGAGCTCGAGCCGAGCAGCCGGCACGAACCGACGCCAGCCCTCGCCGCGCCGACGCCTGAACCGGAACAACCGCCCGTGCGACCAGCGGTCCACGAACTGCTTCCACCGGAGGAGATCGTGGCCAGGCTCGACCGCACCACGGCCGCGCTGACCCAGACCGGCGTCAGCATGCAGCGCGTCGAGAGCTTCCTCGGCGATCTGAAGCACGCACTGGACGATCTGAGCCACCGCCCGGCGCCAGCACCGCTCGACGTGCAGCCGCTGGTCGAAGCCGTCCAGGTCGGCTTCGAGCGGGCGACGGCCCAGAGCTCGGCGACCAACGCGGTGCTGACAACTCTGTCGGAACGACTCGGCGGACTGGGTCAACAAGTCGAGCACGGCATGCAGCAGGCGGTGGCGGCCATGTCGAAGCGCGCCGACGAGCCGAGAGAGTTGCCTCACACAGCGCCTGCGGCGGCGCCCACCTCGTTGCTGGTCGCCCCCGCGGAACGAACCCCGATCGCACTGCTGGCCCTGGCCGCGCTGGTGCTCGGCTGGTCGGTGCTGTTCTGGTTCAAGACCGGGTCGCCGCGCCTCGCGCTCGGCACCCTGATCGCCGCCAACCTGGTCGGCTGCTGCTTGCTGCTGTCGCGGCGCTCTCGCTGAGGAGCGACCGGGCGGCGCTACGCGCCCGCGTTCGGGGTCAGCAGGTTGGCGAGCAGACGGACTGCTCCAGGGTGCAACTTCTTGAGCTGCCGCCACAGGGCCAGCGCGCAGTAGACATACTCGCCTTCGCCGGTGCGGGCATACAACAGCGCGCCGCGTTCGGTCGCCTGGCCCGGGTCCTTCAGTTCGAGCACCTCCTCGTAGGCGCTGCCGTAGACGCTCGGCAGGTAGAGAGCCCGTTCCTGCTCCCAACCATCCCAGTCCGAAGGCTGGATCAGGTTGGGGCTCTGCAACAGGACGTGATCGGGCCGCAGCATGCGAACCGGCGCGTCGGCGCGCGTGACGCGGTTGCGCCCCACCTGGAACGGCGTGTGCGGAGCACCGACGAAGCCTTCCCCGGCCGGATGGAACTCCACATCCTTCTGGTAGAAGACCACGAGTCGATGCCCTTTGCCGGCGGCGAAGTCGAGCAGCCGGCGGAATCCGCGCCGGGCATCCGGACGGTCGCGCAACGCGCGGATGTCGACCGCGATGGTGTCGAAGGCGCTGAGATCGGCCACGGCGATGTCGGCATCGCTGAGGTCGGACCAATCGATGCCGAGACCACCGACGCCCAGCACGCTCGGCAACGTGTCATCGCGGCTCCGCAGCAACCCTACGCGCAACCCTGCGGGAGTCGCCACTTCGATCGTGTGCACGGGCAGCGTGACCCTGGTCGCCCCCAAACGGATCCGCAGCACGTCGACGCCTGGCTTGCGCCCGGCGGGTGCCTCCACCACGAAGCCGATCAGGTCGCTGCGCTGCTCGAGCAACGCAAGCTTCTGACGATCGCGGGGCAGTGCATAGCCAGCGGGCGCCTTCACCTCGAGTTCGCGCTCGATCGGAAAGCGGGTGTTGCGGGTGACGCTGACACTGAACTGTCCGGACCGGCGATGCGTCGGCAGCAGCAACATGCGCGGCACCACGTGCATCTCCACGGGCATTCGTTGCTCGACCGGCACCACGAGCTCGACCGGGAGCTCGATTCCATCCAAGCCGACATGGAACCGGATCCGCACCGGAGGAGCGAACCGATCCCCGCGGAAGCGAGCGACCATCGGATCGGTCTCGGTCTCGGCATCGAGCGGCATCCTGACCAGCGCCATGCGCCGGTTGCTGCCGACCTCGGCGCCGGCACCGGGGAGACCCGGTCGATCGTCATCCACATCGAGCAGCTCGACGGACACACCATCCAGTCCCTCGGCGCGCAACTGCACCGCTTGCCCCCCGACCGTGTGCACATCCACGCCGACGGCGAACTCCTCGCCACCGATGGCAACCGTCCCGGCTTCCACATCGAGTTCGAGCTGTATCCCGGCGGCCAGCAGCAGAACTGCATCGATGGCAGCGAGGCGGCGGTCGATGCGTTGGAGCTGGCCTGACGCCTTGGCTCGCAGCTCCGAGAGCTGCTTGCGCGCCGCCAACAGCTCCGTGATGGGCATCTGACCCGTCGCGAACAGGCGTGGCAGCTCGGTGCCAAGGAACTGGTCCAGCTGCTGCGCCTCGCCGACCCCCCGGGGCCACACCGACGGATCGAACAGGGACGGCAACCCGAGCGGGCGGGGCCCAGCCAGCTGTACATCGCCAGGCAGCTGCGGTTCCAGCTCGATGTCGGGAGGGAACACCGCCGCCATGGGAGCCGGCGCACCGGGACTCACGTGCGCGGTCCGGAGCAGGTCGTGCGCGCGGCGCCGCCAGGTGATGCCCCGATCCGCGTCGAGTTGGTCGGCATGGATCCGCAACGCGCGCGGCGACAGAGTGCTGCCGGCACCGAGCAGGAACAGGTCGATCCGGTGCGGCTCGCCCTCGACGACATGACCTGGATCCGCAGCCAGGCGAATCGCCTCGGGTAGCAGCTCGACCAGCGCCAGGTCGTGACCATGCTGCTCTTCGCGATGATGCGTCGAGAGGATGGCGTCGGGGCGGATCCGCCGCAGCAGTCGAACCAGCTCGCGCAACGTCTCCTCCCGCCCCCACTCGGCGAAGGTCTCCACCGCCGTCCGCCGGTAGCCAGCATCGGGCCGGTTCAGATACCAGACATCGGTCTGGAGCTGCCGACAGCCAGCTTCCGCCTCGAGGGTCCGAATACGCTCCAAAGCATCTCCAGTCTCGGGTCCGCCGCTGTTCTGACCGCCCCCACCCCGGGTTGCCAGCAATACTGCTGTGCGGAATCCATAGGCACTGCGGAGCCATACCGCGGGGAGGAGGTAGCGGTCGTCGGGATGCGAGGCGACGAGCAGAACCAGGGAATCGGCGCCGACATCACGCACTGCCTGCCGCAGGGCAACGATGCCCGCGGGGGTCCGACCGCAGGTCTCCTGCCAGGTCTGCGCGCCGGCGAGCGCTGCCAACACCAGCGACGCCAACAACTGCTTCATGGTCTCTGTTCAGACCCCGAGGGCGAGTCGATCGGCCAACACTTCCGGCAAGCCGGCTGCGCGGATCTTACGTTGCACGCCGGCGATGTCGTAGTGCACGCGCTTCACGCAAGCGATCTCGAGGTCCGTGTCGACCAAGCCGTAAGCGGCGCGAGGATCTTCATCGCGTGGCTGCCCGACCGAGCCGACATTGATCAACACCCGGTCGAAGCCGCGGTAGGAGATCTCGGCCTCCGAATGCGTGACCATGTGGATCTCGTTGGGCGCAGCATCGCGGCGCAGGTAGATGGCCGGCACGTGAGAGTGTCCGACGAAACAGAGGCGCGTGTCCTGATGATCGAGCGAGTCCAGGGCCTCCACCGCACTGATCACGTAGCCGAACTGCTCGGGCAAGTGCAGCGTACCGTGAACCACGGTGAACGGCGGCTGGCGAACCACATGCTTCAAGCTGCGCAGGAACTCGAGGTCCTGAGGCCGCAGGCGCGGCGCGGTCCAGTGGATGGCCGCCCGAGCGAAGTTGTTGAAGTAGGCCGTGTCCAGTTCCCCGATCACCGCCTGGTCATGGTTGCCCAAGCAGACGATGCAGCCCAGCTCGCGGACGATGTCGATGCAGACGGACGGCTCCGGTCCGTAGCCGACGATGTCCCCAACCTGCACCCAGGTGTCGACCCGCTCGCGCTGCAACGCGTCGACCACTGCCCGCAGAGCCTCTGCGTTGGCATGGATGTCACCCAGAATGCCGATCCTCATTATTACGTCTCAGCGTATACTTGGTTAGGGGTGCCGTGCAACTGCAGAACTGAGGCCAGCCCAGCCATGCCGCCGGCGAGAAACGTAGCCAACTCGCCCATACTCGACGCAAGCTTCACCGAGAGGCTCATGAAAACCGCCAACTGCATCGAAGCAAAGACATACCAGTAAACGGTTTGTGACATTCGCTGCAGCGAGGCGATCGACGCCCCCAAAACACCGAAGCAAAACCACATCCGCAGCAGCAAGCCAAGGTATCGCTCGGAGCCAGATGCAGTAGCCTGATCTGCCAGCCACACCAGTCCCACAATCAGCGAAGAGAACACCATCGAAGCGAGAAGATTGCAGAGCAGTGCAATCCATGGCCCCGCCTGCAAGGCCGCTTCCGAGCCGACGAAGCCAAGCACCAAAGCCGCCCCCGCCCACCACGCCGCGCCCTCGAGCAAGAAGGTGTCGCTGGCTCGCAGCAGCTCCGGCTCCTGGAAGACGGCCCACGCGAGCCAAGCGAGAAGGAGCAACCAAGGCACCCATCCGAACCGACGGAGCCTTGCCACCGATACGAGCCGCACAAGTCGCATCCGGCGGAAGAGCATGGAGGCCCAGGATCTCTGGAAGGCAAGCCATTGTCAAAGGGTGGCTGTCTGCGCCATATCACCGCGCAGGAACTCCTGCTAGCATGCAGGACGTTTCCCTTGGTCTGGCGGGCCAAGTCCTCCCAGCAACAGTGAGGTCGGCGGTGCGGTCAATCGTCTTGGCGAATCAGAAGGGCGGGGTGGGCAAGACCACCACAGCAATCAACCTGGCGCATGGCTTTGCGATCTCTGGCCGCAAGGTGGTGCTGATGGACCTCGATCCCCAAGGCAACGCAACCGTTGCGGTGCAAGGAATGGAGGAAAGCCAACAGGGCGATGGCATCCTGTCCTCGCTGACACCGCTGTCCAGCGGTCTCTGGCTGATTGCCTCACCAGGCGCCAGCGCTGGCATGTCCCGAACAACCAACGTCGACCTAGCCAAGCTTCGTGAGCTGGTGGACGAGATCGCCAAGGTCGCAGACTGCTTGATCATCGACTGCCCGCCCAGAATGGACGATTGGGGCTGGGCGGGCGTACAGCTGTGCGACGAAGTGGTGGTGCCGGTCCAGGCTGAGTTCTTCGCCATGCATGGACTGAGCCAGATGCTTTCGTCCCTGGAGGCGGCTGCGCGCGAGTTCCCCGGCCGGGCCAAACTGCGCGGCGTGCTGCCAACCATGGTCGACTTTTCGGAGCCGATCACGCGCGAGATCCTGGAAGACCTGCGCAAGAACCTTGCAGGCACCCTGCTGCGGTCGGCTATCTTGCGGGACGCCAGCTTGGTGGAAGCCACCAGCTTCGGGCAGTCCATCTTCCTACACAGTCCGTTTTCGAAGGGTTCGCTCTGCTACGCGGAGCTGGTCAAGGAGCTGATCGATGGTTGATCGTCGTTTGGGTCGTGGTTTGGACTTCTTCTTGTCGGGCGGACGGCAGTCAACGCCCGCAAATCCGGCACAGGCCCCGACCCGAGAAGAGTCGGTCTCGAAGGCGGGTGGGGACGATGTGATGATGCTGGAGCTGTCGAAGCTGGCACCGAGCCCCTTCCAGCCCCGCAAGCACATCGACGAAGCGGAGCTGCAAACGTTGGCCGAGTCGATCCGGGCCAGCGGCATCCTGCAGCCGATTCTCGCTCGCCGAGTCGACGATCGCTTTGAGATCGTCGCTGGTGAGCGCCGTTGGCGTGCCGCGAAGCTGGCCGGCCTCAGCCAGGCTCCGGTGCTTGTCCGAGCCATCACCGATCAAGAATCGGCGGTGTTCGGCCTGGTCGAAAACCTGCAGCGGGAAGACCTGAATGCGATTGAGAAGGCTCAGGGGTTCCAGCTGCTGATGAGCAAGCTGTCCGCGACCCAGGAAGAGGTTGCCAAGAAGGTGGGGTTCGAACGCTCTACAGTCGCCAACTTCCTGCGCCTGCTGGATCTGCCCGAGCCGATCCAGGCTCATGTTTCACGTGGAACACTGAGCATGGGCCATGCGCGCACCCTACTTGCCTTGCCTGACGCCGAGACAATGGTGCGCAGCGCCGAGGAGTGCATCCGGCAAGGTTGGTCCGTGCGAGCGCTCGAGGCGCAAGTCAAGGCCGCCCAGGAGGCCAGCATGGGTGCCCCATCGACAAGTGCACCAGCGGCGGCCGCCAACGCCAAGAGCAAGGGCCGACCCGTCTGGCTCAATGAAGTCGAGGAGAGCCTGCGGGACAACCTCAGCACCCCCGTCCAGGTCCGCTACAGCGCCAAGCGCAGCAAGATTGTCATCGAGTGCGCGGGCCGGGCTGAGTTCGAGCGTGTGCTCGATCGCCTGAAGAACGCCTGAGCCCGACGGGCATCCAAGGCTTCCTGAGGGCACCTGCGGCAGCCAACAAACGCGGCTGCCAGCAAAGGTGGGTGGGTGGGCGCCCCGCGCCCCAGTCTGCTACAGCACGGTGACTGCAGTGACGCGGATGTTGGCGCTCGGGCGGCCCGAGCCCCGCTCTTCTTCCTGCGTGCTCATCGCGGCTTCGCAGACGCGCCGCAGGTTGTCCAAGCCCTCGACGACGAATCCAAACACCACCCGCTCGCCGTCGTGCGACGGGTTGTCGTCGACACAGATCCAGAAGCGATCGCTGCAAGACTTGCCATCAGCCTCGTTGCGCGCCGAGACGGCACCCGCAAAGTGGCTGAGGTTGGTCGATTCGAAGTCGAGCAGGTTGGTGCTCGGCTCGGTGGTGTTCCACTTGGTGCGATCATCCACCGTCGTGGACTTGAACCCGAGGTGCAGCTCCAGCGGCTGCTTCATGAACTTCGCCGAGCGACGAATCTCGTCCACCGCGACATCCTTCCAGAAGCCATCCTTGGCGAGCTGGATGAATGCCTCACGGTGCTTCTCCGCCTGGGGCATCAATGCGATCACGAAACTGCCGAACCCTTCCGACAGCTCGAACTTGATCTTCGTCGCATCCGCCGGCACCTCCGCCTTGGCGAACTGAGTCGGCGCGGTATAGCCCTTGGCCGCTGCGATCTGCTGCCTGACCAGCGCCACCGCGCTGCCTTCCACCGCCGGCTTATACTCCGGCTTCTTCGGCTTCTGCTGCACGGGCACGACCTCGTCCTTCTTCTTGTCCGCCTTGACCTCCTCGCGCGTCTGGATCGGATGCTTGGAGGCCTTGACCAGGCTGTGCTGCGGGTAGTTGGTCTCGAGGTCCTTCAGGGCCGATTCGGCGCGATCCCACTGCTTCTCGATGATCGCACGGCGCGCGACCGCCATCAGCAGGAAGGGCTTTTGCGCCGGCAGCGCCTTGCTCAAGGAGGCCTCGATGGTCGCCAGGTCGATGTCCTTCAGCAGGTCGGTCAAGCTCGTGAACGCCTTGGCATCATCCGTGTAACCCTTTTCGTATCCAAGGGTTGCGGTAAAGGCAGACCAGTTCTCGTCGGTCTTCTTCCGGTCGAAATACTTGATGGCGTAATTGACGCCGAGGGCGGCAATGACGGCGAAGATGATGACGTAGGCGAGGGAGCGGTAGCGTTCCCAAAGCAGTTCGATCTGGCTGGGAGACTGGGTCCCTTCCAGGACTGATGGCGGAGTGGCGGACATTGTTTCCTGTTGAGCGTTCGGCGAATGCGGGTTCAGCGGCGCGTGTAGTCGGTGGCGTAATCGACGACCATCTGGGTCGCCCCATCAGCGCGCACGAAGGTGTAGTCGGCGGTGTAGACGCTGCGCTCGAAACGAAGCTTCACGACGCCGCCCTCCAGCTCCTCGCTGGCGACCATGCTCCAGTTGTGCTGCGGCATGCGTTGGCGCACGTAGTTCGCAGCTTCTTCGACGCGCGTCTGCCCCGAGTAGACGAGGTGCGCCTGCCGCCACCCGGCTTCATCCCGCGAGTAGCTCTCGTGGCCACCTTCACGCAGCTTGAGCCCGGCCGGCACGACCACATCCTGATACTGGGCGGCACCGACCCCATACGAACGGGACGGGTCCCCGGTTTCGCAGGCGGCAAGCACAGCGAGGCATACCAGCACGGAAGGCAGCGAGCCACCGAGGAAGCGGTGCGAAAGGCCAGCGAATCGGGTCATTGCAAGCGCGATGCGGAGATGTGGAGACCTGGAATGGGGGGGCAAAGTCTAGCCCTGATCCGCCGAGGTGGCAACGTCGCCCATGCGCTCAATCGGCGCACCCAAGGCAATCGCAGCCGGGGCATTCCGGGATCGCCCGGCTCGCCATAGACTCTGCGCGCCTCCCGAGGCCAAACGGGTCCGGCAGGCAGGAGTCCGCATGAGGGCTGGTGAGCCAGTACGCAGAACCGACCTGCTGGAGCGGGCGACCCTCGTGATCAACCGCTCGTGGCGCCCCGTCCACGTGACCACGGTCCGGCGCGCCCTGTGCATGGTCTTCCGCGAGGCGGCTCGGATCGTCGCCCCAGATACCCTGGCGACCTTCACGTTCCTGGAGTGGATCCGCCGGCCGCCCCCCGAGGACGAGTTGGCGATTCGATCGCCGTCGGTGCGGTTGGCCGCACCCGAGGTCATCCTGCTGCTGCATTTCGACCGGGTGCCCTGCCACGAGGCTCCGTTCACCCGGCGCAACCTGTTCCTCCGCGACGACTTCACCTGCCAATACTGCGGTCGTCGCTGCAACACCGACCTGCTGAGCGTCGACCATGTCCTGCCGCGCTCGCGCGGCGGCAAGACCTCCTGGGAGAACTGCGTGCTGGCCTGCGTCGGCTGCAACGCGCGCAAGGCGAACCACACGCCGAAGGAGGTCGGACTGCGGCTGCTGCGGCCGCCGGTGCGACCGCGATGGACCCCCTACCTGAACTTGCGCCCGAGCCAGCGGATGGAATCCTGGGCGCGCTTCGCCCCCGAACACAAGCGCCGGACCGCCAGCCCCTGACCGGATGACCGCACGGACGAGCGGAGCAAAGGGCTCGAGTGCGGGCAATCCTGCGGTCGCCACCGTAGGCTAGATCGACACCATGGCTCGTCGACTGCTCGCACCGATCGCTCTCCTCTTCCTCGTGACACCGGCTTGGGCCCAGGCCAACGCCAAGTTGAAGCAGGAACTGCGCAGCCGCGAGACGGCTGCGAAGAAAGACGCCGACAAGCTGTTCGAGGTCGCCAAGTGGGCCAAGACGCAGAAGCTCCAGGAGGATGCCACGCGCATCATGACCGCGGTGCTGAAGCTGAATCCCGACCACCGGGCGACCCACGAAGCCCTCGGCAACGTGCAGTATGAAGGCAAGTGGATGGCGGCCAAGGAAGCCGAGAACCTGCTGAAGAAGAAGATCGCGGCCGAGTACTCCGCCAAGGGCTTCGTCGAGGTCGACGGTATGTGGATCGAACCGGAGAACGTCGACGCGGCGAAGGCCGGCGTCTGGCGCCACGAAGGTGAGGTCGTCACCAAGAGCGAGAAGATCGCGCTGCTGACCGGCAAGGTGCGTCATCCGGAGACCGGCGAGCTGATCGCCGCCGAGTTCCTCGACAAGGCGAAGCAGAAGCTGTTCCCCGTCGCCGGTGATCGCTGGGTCGACGAGAAGGAAGCCGACAAGTTCCACCAGAACACCGGCACGCCCTGGATGGTGCGCTCGGCCTACTGCACCCTGATCAGCACCCTGCCGCTGGCCAAGATCAACGAGTTCCGGGCCCCGATCGACCAGGGTTACGAGCGCGCGGCGCGGCTGCTGGGCGACAAGCCGCCGACCGCAGTCAACCGGCCGACGGTGATCATCGCCGGCACGACCACCGAGTACACCGAATACGGCACCACGATCGGCGACGCGACGAGCTCGTTCAGCGCCTTCCTGATGCGGGAGGAAGCCCGCATCAAGCTGCCGAACATCGGCGACATCCGCGCCGCGGTCTGCGACGGCACCGGTCAGCTGGGCCCGTACAATGCCCGCCATGCCGCGGGCCTGTCCTACGCCCACAGCAAGGCCACCGACGCCGGCGCCAAGCTGCCCGACTGGCTGCTGCACGGGTTCGGCGCCATCGCCAGCCGGTTCAACAACGACTCCGACGGCAAGTTCTACGGCCAGCGCCACCTGCAGCGCGGTGGGGTGGGCAGCCTGAAGGCCTACTTCGCCACCTTCGCGCTGAACGGCGACGCCGAGCCCGAGGCGCTGGTGCACATGGTCTACCAGGCCGGTCTGCTCCTTCGCTTCGGCGAAGAGGGCGACCAGGGCGACAGCCAGCTGAGCGCTGCCATGAATGCCCTGACCAAGAGCCTGGCCGACCCCAAGGCCGGCGGTGCGGATCAGGCGATCAGTCGATTCCAGGCCGCCGCGATCGCGGCCGAAAGCAAGATCTCGGCCTTCCTCCAGAGCTACGCCAAGTAGTTGCGGCTGGTCGCGACAGACTCGCGACAGGCAGAGTCCACTAGCGTAACCGTCCCCAGGCGACCGAACAGGCGCCCCTTACCACTTCGCAATCCTCATGAAGCTGTCTCCTATCTCCCCACTGGCGTCGCTGTTGCTGCTGGCTGCACCGGTGATGGCGCAAGGGTCGATCTCGATCCTGCCGTTCCTGCCCAAGGACACCATGATGGCGGTCGCGGCCCCGGACCTGTCGATGTCCATGACCGAGTTCGCCCAGATGCCGCTCGCCAAGATGTGGGCGGAGGAAGACGTCCAGGCCTTCTTCGCCGACCTGAAGGCGATGGCCATGAAGCAGTTCGACGAGGGGATGAAGCAGGCGAAGGAGATGCACGCGCAGGGCGCCCTGCCGTTCGACCCCGAGCAGGTCATGCAGCTGAAGTTGCGTGGTGCGACCTTCGCCGTGACCCAGATGCAGCTGACGATGGGGGACTTCGGGCCGATGCCGAAGTTCGGCATGGTGCTGCACCTCGACTTCGGGCCCTCGGCGCCCAAGTGGATGAACGTCATCCAGGCCGGCCTCGGCATGATGGAGCAGGAGGCGGGTGACGACATGCAGAAGACCGAGGGCAAGATCGGCGACATCGCCACGCTGTCCTACATGCCGAAGAACGGCCGCGGCAGCGAGATGGGCCTCAACCTGGCGATGGTGCCGGAGGGCATCCTGATCGGCACGCTCGGCGCCGACGTGCAGGGCATCGTCGACAACATGGTCAAGAAGTCGACCGTGCTGACCCAGACCGCCCAGTACATGGCGACGGCGAAGCAGATCGACGTCGGTGGCGCCGAGTGCGAGATGTTCATGCGGCCGCAGCCGATGATCGACTTCGCCATGGGTGCGATGCGCATGGGCGCCGAGCAGGGCGCCTTCGACGGCGTCGACATGGACGGCGTCGAGCGCGCGCTCAAGGCGATGGGCCTCACCGATCTGGGGGCCATCGGCTCCGCCAGCAAGTATGTCGACGGCAAGGCCGTCACCCAGGGCTTCGTCAGCGCCAGCAAGATGACCGCCACCATGGTGCAGAAGCCGATCGACACCTCGTTCCTGAAGTGGGTGCCCAAGGAGGCCGTCGGCTTCAGCTCGGGCACCGTCGATGCGATGAGCCTCTACGACATGCTCGATCGCGGCCTGAAGGCCTACGACCCCGAGTTCGCCAAGCAGGCCATGGACCAGCTGGCCCAGGTCGAGAAGCAGCTCGGCTTCAACATCCGCAACGACTTCTTCGGCTCGCTGGGCAATCACTACATCTCCTGGTCGATGCCGATGGGCTCGATCTCGTCCGCACCGGAGATGGCCTTCCTGATGAAGGTCAACGACGAGCAGAAGCTCGTCACCGTGATCAAGAATCTCGCCAAGATGTCCGACGGCATGGTCGAGATCGAGGAAGGCGAGAAGCGCGGCGTGATGGCCTACCAGCTGCGGGTCAACTTCGATCCGAGCGAGGGCATGGGCATGAACCCGTTCGACTTCGTGCAGCCGACCTTCGCCTTCAAGAACGGCTACATGGTGCTCGGCTTCTCGGCCAGTGACGTGAAGCGCGTGTTCCAGCGCATGGACCGCGAGGACGACCCGAAGGGCGACATCCGGAGCAACAAGGAGTACGCTGCCGTCGCCGGGTCGATCCCGGCCGGCATCGACAGCGTGTCGTTCACCGACTGGAAGGTGAGCTTCGAGAGCCTCTACCAGATCGCCACCGGTGCGCTGGCCTTCGTCCCGATCAGCGAGGAAGTGCCGATCGACATGTCGCTGCTGCCGGATTCCGCGACCCTGACCAAGCACCTGTTCGGCTCGGTCAGCTACACCAAGACGGACGCCGACGGCCAGCACTCGTTCTCGTCCGGGCCGTTCGGTCCGGAGGCGATGCTCCTCGTTGGTGCAGTCGGAGTGGGCGTGATGACCGCCGTCGCCTCGATGCGCGGCGGCTTCTGACCAGGCCCGCTCGCGCGCCGGCGATCGACCTCAGGGCTGATTCGCGCGCGCGAGCGCAGGCCGGTCACTCGCCCAGACCAGCACCGAGGTAGTCGCCACCGATCCGATCGGCGAGCAGCAGCCCGGTCGAGGTCAGGCGCAGTCTGGAACCATCGAACTCCACCCAACCGGCGCGCGTCTGGCGTTCGATGATCGGCGCGAACGAGGTCAGCACCGACACCCCGATCCGCTGCTCGATCGCGGCCAGGTCGACCCCGTCGCGACGGCGGATCCCGAGCCACACCCCTTCGCTCGCGCGCTGCAGCGGCCGCAGCGTTTCCGCCGAACCGCTGCACGGCAGCCCGGCCAACGCCGCGCGCGCCCATGTCTCGACCGGCTTCAGGTTGGTCGCGCGCACCCCGGCCCGATGGCTGGAGGCGCCCGGCCCGACGCCGACGTAGTCGCCCTGCAGCCAGTAGTGGTCGTTGTGGCGGCAAGGACCACCGGCACCGGCGAAGTTGCTGATCTCGTAGGCTTCGAATCCCGCCGCCGCGAGTCGTTCCCGGGTCCACAGGAACATCGCGCGATCGATCTCCTCGTCGTTGGCGGCGACCCGCCCTTCGCGCTGATCGTGGGTGAGTCGGGTGCCCGGCTCGAAGGTCAGGTTGTAGCAGGACAGGTGATCCGGCTGCAGTCGCAGCGCGCGCTCCAGGTCCTGCTGCCACTCGAGCTCGGTCTCGGTCGGGATCCCGAACATCAGGTCGATCGAAACGTTCCGGCACCCGGCCGCTCGCACCTCGGCGAACGCCGCCTCCGCCCGTTCGGCGCTGTGGGCCCGATCGAGGAAGTGCAGATGGTGGGGGTGGAAGCTCTGCACGCCCATGCTGATGCGGCCGACGCCGTGCGCCGCCGCGATCGCGGCTTTGTCGCGCGTGAGGCTCTCCGGGTTGGCCTCCATCGACACCTCGCGACACTCGCGCAGCGGCACGTGCTCGCCCAGGATCGCGAACAGCCGCTCGAAGCGAACCGGGTCGAGCAGGCTCGGCGTGCCACCGCCGATGAACACCGACACCGGCGTGCCGAAGCGCCACTGTTGCCGCAGCTCGGCCGCCAGCGCATCGAGGAACACGTCGTGCACCGACCGGTCCTCGACCACGTACGAGTTGAAGTCGCAGTAGCCGCACTTCACCACGCAGAACGGCACGTGCACGTAGAGCGACGTGCCCTGCCCGGGCTCGAACTCGGACGAGGACACCACACCCAGAGGCTACGGCATCCGCCGGCCGCCGTCACGACTCGCGCACGGCGCGCCGCCGCTGGCGCACCGCGGGCAGCTCCTCGCCGAACTCGCGCGACATGACCTCGCCGAGCCGCTCGAGCGCCTGCTGCTCCATCTGCCGGACCCGCTCGCGCGTGAGTCCGAAGCGCTTGCCGATCGCCTTCAGCGTCATCGGCTCGGTGTTGCCGATACCGAACCGCAGCTTCAGGATGCGGGCCTCGCGCGTGTCGAGTTTCTCCAGCAGCTCACGCAGCCGGTCGAGCTCCATGCCACTGAGGATCTGGTCCTCCGGCGACATCGTGCGCGTGTCGGCGATCGAGTCGGCGAACACGCCCGCGGTGTCCTCGCTCATCGAGTGCACCGGCTGGGAGTTGGCCATCACGGTGTCGCGCACCAGGTCCCAGTTGTTCTCCGGCAGATCGAGCGTCTCGGCGATCTCGGCCGTGGTCGCCTGGCGCCCGAGGCGGTAGCCCAGCTCCATCGCCGTCGCCTTCCACCGCGACACGATCTCGGACATGTAGCTCGGCACGCGCACGGTCTTCACGCTGTTGACCAGCGAGCGGCGGATGCCCTGCTTGATCCACCACGTGGCGTAGGTCGAGAACCGACAGCCCGCCTTCGGATCGAACTTCTCGACCGCGCGCATCAGCCCGATGTTGCCTTCCTCGATCAGGTCGAGGAACGCCAGCCCGCGGTTGATGTACTTCTTCGCGATCGACACCACGAGCCGCAGGTTGGCCCGGATCATGTGCTCGCGCGCCGACAGGTCGCCGCGCTGGATCCGCTTGGCCAGCTCGATCTCCTGATCGGCCGTCAGCAGCGGCACTTCGTTGATGTCGGCTAGGTAGGTGTCGAGGGCCTGATCGCGCATGGCAGTTCCGTCGTGTGGACTGCCTCGCTATCGACCGGTTCGACACTCTCCTTCGCGACGCGGGCCGCGAGTGCCTCGTTCCGGGACGAAGGTGCGGGTCGGCGCCCGCACCGGATCGTCACGCGAACGAGTACAGGAACGGCGCCACGCCGGTGGCACCGAGGATCAGCAACACACCGAGCAGCAGGAACACGATCAGGATCGGCGTCAGCCACCACATCTTGTTCTCGGCCATGAACGCCACGAACTCGGCGATCAGACCACGCTCCTCCTGCCCGGCCGCCTGCAGGAACTCGTTGTCGGTGGGCTTCTGCTTGTCGTCGCTCATGGTGGACTCAGTATAGCTTGAAGTAGCTCGCGGCGTCGCGGGGCGCACCGCGCACGTGCCAGTAGCTCGTGGCGCCGTCGCGATCGAGGCGCTTGCCGAGCACGTCGCGCCCGATCAGCCGGAACACCAGGCCGATCGGCGTGATCACCAGATAGTAGATGGCCGCCATCAGCACGTGCGAGATCACGAACCCGATCGGGAACGCGATCACCGACAACCCGGCGTAGAGCAGCCAGGTCAGCTGCCGCACGCCGAACAGGAACAGCAGCAGCTGTGCCGCCGCGAGGCCGCCGAGCACCAGCACGGCCGGGTGGCCCCACTGCCACGACGCGACCGCGAACCAGCGCGCGTCGCCGCGGGTCAGGAACGCCGCCAGCAGCGGCAGCAGCACCGCCGCGATCCACGCGAACTGGCGCAGCACGTGCGGCTCCGGCTTCAGGTTCAGCTTGATCATGGCGTCAGTCCAGCGAGAAGCCGGCCAGGTACTGCTCGCGATCGATCGTCGGCAGGCTCTTCTGCGCGGCGCGACGGATCACGAAGTTCTCGAGCACCAGCACGTCCATCTCGGTGCCGAGGAAGCAGCGCAGCGCGTCCTGCGGCGTGCAGACGATCGGCTCGCCGCGCACGTTGAAGCTGGTGTTGATCAGCACCGGGCAACCGGTGCGGTCCTTGAAGCGCCGCATCATCGACGCGAGCCGCGGATTGCGCTCGCTGTCGACGGTCTGCAGTCGCGCCGAGTAGTCGACGTGCGTGATCGCCGGCACCACCGAACGCAGCTGCTTCAGTTTGTCGAGGCCGGTCGCGCCGGCTGCCACCGGCTTGCGCTTGTCGTCGCGCACCGGCGCCACGATCAGCATGTAGGGGCTGTCGTGCTCGCGCTTGATGTCGAAGTACTCGCTGGCGTGTTCGCGCAGCACGATCGGCGCGAACGGCCGGAACGACTCGCGGAACTTGATCTTCAGGTTCATCACGCTCTGCATCTTCGGCGACCGCGCGTCGCCGATGATGCTGCGCGAGCCGAGCGCGCGCGGGCCGAACTCCATCGGCCCCTGGAACCAGCCGATCACGTTCTCCTGCTCGATCAGCTCGCTGACGCGATCGGCGAGCTTCGCCTCGCTGTCGCACTCCTCGTAGACCACGTTCTGGCCGTCGAGGAACGCCTTGATGTCGCGCGACTCGTAGCGCGGGCCCAACAGACTGCCGCGCTGCGAGTCACCGGGTTGCGCGGTGCGCGGCTTGCCGAGCAGGTTGTGCCACACGAACTGCGCGGCGCCGAGCGCCCCACCGGCGTCGCCGGCCGCGGGCTGGATCCAGATCTTCTCGAACGGCCCCTCGCGCAGGATCACGCCGTTGCCGACGCAGTTGAGCGCGACACCGCCGGCGAGGCAGAGGTTCTTCTTGCCGGTGACGGCGTGCGCATGCCGCGCGGTGCGCAGCATCACGTCCTCGGTGACCTTCTGGATCGACGCGGCGAGATCCATGTGCCGCTGCTCGAGCTGCGACTCCGGCGAACGCGGCTCGCCACCGAACAGCGCGTGGAACTTCGGGCCCGTCATGGTCAGGCCCTGGCAGTAGTTGAAGTAGCTGAGGTCGAGCCGGTAACTGCCGTCCTCGCGCAGATCGATCAGGTGCTCGCGGATCAGCTTCTCGAACCGCGGTTCGCCGTAGGGGGCGAGCCCCATCAGCTTGTACTCGCCGCTGTTGACCTTGAAGCCGCAGTAGTAGGTGAACGCCGAGTACAGCAGGCCCACCGAGTGCGGGAAGCGGATCTCCTTCAGCAGCCGGAGCTTGTTGCCCTCACCGACACCGAGCGACGTCGTCGCCCATTCGCCGACGCCGTCCATCGTCAGCACCGCGGCCTCCTCGAACGGCGACGGGAAGAACGCCGACGCAGCGTGGCTCTCGTGGTGCTCGGGGAACACGAACCGGTTCTTCGGCGGGTGACCGAGGCTCTTGCGCAGCAACCGCCGCATGTTGAGCTTGTCGCCGAGCAGGATCGGCAGCTGCTTCGCGAACGAGCGGATGCCGAACGGCGCGTAGCCGACGAACGTCTCGATGACGCGGTGGAACTTCAGGATCGGCTTGTCATAGAACGCGACGAAGTCGAGGTCCTGGACCTTGATGCCGGCCATCCGCAGCGCGAACTCGACGGCGTGGTGGGGGAAGCCGGCGTCGTGCTTCTTGCGGGTGAACCGCTCTTCCTGTGCCGCCGCCACGATGGCGCCGTCGCGCAGCAGCGCCGCGGCGGAGTCGTGGTAGAAGGCCGAGATGCCGAGGATGTGGGTCGTCATGGGCTTGCCGCGCGCCGCGGCCGCCGCGAACGCGCCCCGCACCGGAACGGGCGGAGTATGGTGCCTCATCCGAGCCCGCCTGCACGTGAAAACTCCGTGCGCCGGACGGGCCGGCTAGGCTGTCCGCATGTCGTCGAAGCAGAATCGCCGCCGCAGTCCCGTTGCCATCGTGCTGCTGGTGCTCGGCGCCACGCTGGTGGCCGGTCTCATCGCCGAACTGGCGCTGCGGCTGCTGTGGCGGCAACCGGCCCCGCTCGGTGTGCTCAGCTACGCCGATGCAGACGGCACGCCGGTGGTCGGGGACGATGCCCCGGCCCAGGCCATCCGGCGCGGCATCATCATCGAGGTGCCGCCGCCGAAGCCGCGCTTTCGGACCATGTTCGCGCCCGGCAAGGACTTCTACCTCTGCTACAGCGACCACCGGCGCCTGCAGCGCGACTTCCTCGACGACCAGGGCCGGGTCAAGGTGCACATCAACCCGCTCGGCATCCGCGAGCGCGACTCGATCACCGCCGACAAGCCGGCCGGCGAACGCCGCATCGTCTGCATCGGCGACTCGTTCACGTTCGGCTGGGGCATCCCCGACGAGCGCGGCTGGGTGCGCCGGCTCGAGGACGAGCTGCGGCGCGACGGTGGTCAAGGCGGTGGCAACACGCGCACGGTCAACTGTGGCGCCGCCGGGACGGTCTGCATCGATGAATACGTGGTCGGCCTGCAGAGCCGGTTCCACGTGTTCCAGCCGGACGCGGTGATCCTGACCATCTGCCTGAACGACCTGGTGCCGAGCAGCGGCCTGAGCTTGATCGACCCGGTGCCGCCGACCGGCAGCCGCCTGCTGGACTTGCTGCGGGCAGCATTCGGGCGCAGCCCACTCGACCTCGACCCGGCCCGCGACTGGGTCCAGGAGCTGCTCGACCTGCCGCCCGACCAAGCTGCGGCCGGCGGCCTGACCGACCATGACCGTCCGGCCGAAGCCCTTTGGAGCAATGGAGTTCCGCAGAAGTTCCTGCGCGAAGCCAAGGCCTGGTGCGAGGCTCGCAAGATCCCGTTCCTGGTGGTGCTGTGGCCGTTCCTGCAGGGCCTCGGGCCGGGCCGCCACTACCCGTTCCAGAAGCTGCACGACCTGGTCGCGGCCGACTGCGAGGCAGCGGGGATCCCGTTCGCCGACGTGCTGCCCTCGCTGCGCGGCACGCGCGACGAGGACCTGTGGGTGACCCCCGGCGACATGCATGCGAACCCGCGGGCGCAGGAACTGGCGCTGCCGACCATCCTCGCGCTGGTCCGCCGGCACGTGCCTTGGGCTACGGGCCGGTGAGGAATTGTTGAGAACAGATCGCAAGTCGGGGCCCCGCCCCGACCACTGCGCCCCGAAGCCCGGCCGACCTACGCACCTTTCAAGGTCGAAACTCAGAACTCTGAAATTGACCCCGAGGGGGGGATCTTTTAGAGGGGTCGCCCTCCCGGGCTGACCGCACGTGCCCTCGGGGCCTGATTTTCCCTCGCCAACCGGTTTTCGGCGAGTGACGACCAGGCATCGAGGCGGCCCCACGTGCAACTCGGCTTACCCGCCGATTTCCTGCGACCGCAACCGCCCCCCATGCGGAGGGGTCCAACCTTGACCGTCCTGTTTCCCAAGTGGACCAACAAGCTGCCCACCATGCTGGCGCTCGGCGCGGCTGCGGCAGGTCTGTCGGTGGTCTTCGTCGTCTCCTACTGGTTCTCGCCGAAGCACACGGACGTCGGCTACCAACCGTTCCAACCGATCGCGTACAGCCACAAGCTGCACGCCGGGGCGCTGGGCATGGACTGTCGCTACTGCCACCGCATGGTGGAGGAGGGCCCACACGCGACGGTGCCCGATGCCGACACCTGCATGGGCTGCCACAAGCAGATCAAGAAGGACAGCTCGGCACTGGCGCCGCTGCGTGAGGCCTACGGCGACGGCAAGGCCGACGGCACGCCGATCGAATGGATCAAGGTCCACCTGCTGCCGCAGTACGCTTACTTCAACCACGCGGTGCACACGCGTGCGAACGTCGGCTGCGCGAGCTGCCACGGTCGCGTCGACGAGATGGAGATCGTGCGCCAGGCCGAGCCGCTCAGCATGGGCTGGTGCCTCGAATGCCACCGCGACCCGACGCCGCACATCCGCCCGCCCGGCGTGTCGGTGACGAAGATGGACTGGAACCCCGACGAGGCCAGCAAGGCCGCGGCGAAGAAGCTGCTCGAGTGGCAGGGTGACAACGCCCCGGCCCTCAATCCCCCGACCCACTGCTCGGCGTGCCACCGATGACCAGCGTTTCCACCGACGTCACGGCCAGCGACGTTCCGGCCCAGCCCGTCATGAACGACACCCCGACCTATTTCCGCAGCATCGGCGAACTGGAGAACTCCGCCGAGTTCCAGTCGATGCTCGCGCGTGAGTTCCCGGAGGGCATCACCGAGGCCCCGGACGACGTGTCGCGGCGCGGTTTCCTCGGCGCGGTCGCCGCGTCGGTGGCGCTCGCCGGACTGACCAGCTGCCGCAAGCCGGTCACCAAGATCCTGCCGTTCAACAAGCGGCCCGAGGGCTACAAGCCCGGTCTGCCGCAGACCTACGCGACGACGCTGCTGCGCCACGGCATCGGCATCGGCGTGCTGGTGAAGAGCAGCGACGGGCGGCCGACCAAGATCGAGGGCAACCCCGATCACGGCAGCAGCCTCGGCGGCTCCGACCTGCAGCTGCAGGCCGAGCTGTTGCAGCTCTACGATCCGGGCCGCAGCCGCCATGCGCGCGGACTGCCGGAGACGCACACCGACGATGGCCACGGCGGCGGCCACGGGCATCACGCCGAGCCCAAGCACGCCAAGCTGAGCGCCGCGGCGTGGGCCAAGTTCGACGCCTGGTTCCAGAGCCCGCAGGGTGCGTTGGCCTCGTTGAGCGTCAAGCAGGGTGAAGGCCTGCACGTGCTGATGGCGCCGACGACGTCGCCGACGGTGCTCGCCACGATCGCTCGCATCCAGGGCGGCAGCCTGCCGAAGGCGCGCTTCTACACGTGGTCGGCGGTGCACGCCGACGCCGAGCTGGCCGGTGCGCAGATGGCGTTCGGCCGCCCGGTCGCGACCCATCACGACTTCAGCAAGGCCGATGTGGTGGTGTCGCTCGACAGCGACTTCCTCGCCACCGACGGCAACAACCTGCGCAGCGCCCGGCAGTGGGCCGAGACCCGCCGCGCGCCCGACGCCAAGGCGATGAAGGCCGCCGGCAAGAAGCTGTCGCGCCTCTACGTCGTCGAGTCGAGCTACACGACGACCGGCACCGCTGCCGACCACCGCTTCCGCACCAAGAGCGGCGACATCCCGGCGGTGGCCTTCGCGCTGGCCAAGGCGCTCGGCGTCGGCGCCGGCAGCGAACTCGAGGCGGCACTCGGCAAGCACGCGCCGGCCTCGTTCGAGAAGAACGGCAAGAAGTGGGTCGAGATCCTCGCCCGCGACCTGCAGTCGGCGCGCGGCCGCAGCATCGTCACGGTCGGTCCGCGCCAGCCGGCCGCGGTGCACGCGATCGTGCACGCGATCAACCAGGCCCTCGGCAACATCGGCACGTCGGTGACCTACACCGCGGTGCCGGCCGGCATCAGCGGCAATGCCGTCGGTCAGATCCAGGAGCTGGCGACCGCGCTCGGCAAGGGCAGCGTCGACACCCTGGTGTGCCTCGGCACCAACCCGGTCTACGACGCGCCCGCCGATCTCAAGTTCGGCGAGCTGCTGGCGACCAAGAAGGCCAAGACCACGATCCACGTCGGCCTCTACGACGACGAGACCGGCGCGCTGTGCGACTGGCACTTCCCGCTCGCTCACGATCTGGAGAGCTGGGGGGATGCGCGTGGCCACGACGGCACCGTGTCGATGCAGCAGCCGCTGATCGCCCCGCTGCACGGTGGTGTGACCGCGCTCGAGTTCCTGGCCTACCTGAACCAGGACGCCGGCTGGGAGAACCTGCTGGCCGCGCGCGACACGACGTTCGGCTACGAGCTGGTCAAGGCCCACTGGCAGACCGCTTCGGGTGCTGCCGACTTCGCCACCGGGTGGTGGCCGAAGGCGCTGCACGAGGGCCTGGTCGCCGGCACACAGCTGGCCGCCGAGAGCCCCAGCCTGAACCTCGGTGCGATCAAGGCCGGTGTCGACGGCTACACCCGCCCGACCGGCATGGAGGTCGTCCTGCGGCCGTGCGCGAAGATGGGCGACGGTCGCTACGCCAACAACTCGTGGATGGCGGAGATCCCCGAGCCGCTGAGCAAGCTGAGCTGGGACAACGCGGCGCACATCAGCATGGCGACCGCCAAGCAGCTCAACGTCGAGAACGGCGACATGCTCAACCTCGCGGCCAACGGCGCGCAGATCCAGGTTCCGGCCTGGATCGTGCCCGGCCACGCCGACGAGAGCGTGACGCTGCACCTCGGCTGGGGCCGCAACCTGCCGGACACCTGCAAGGTCGCCAAGGGTGCCGGCTTCAACGCCTACCCGCTGCGCACGCGCGGCGCCCAGTGGATCCTGACCGGGGCCCAGGTGGGGCGCGGCGAAGGCAAGCACCAGCTGGTCTGCACGCAGGACCACGGCACGATGGTCGGCCGCGCCCTGGTGCGCGAGACGACCGCCGCGAAGAACGAGGCGGACCCGCGCTGGGCGCCGAAGATGTCGCCGCTGGATCGCGCCGCCGCACTGCACGACCAGCAGGAGAAGGACCTCAACAAGTCGCTGTGGACCGAGCGCGGCTACCTGCAGGGCGCGGCGAGCCGGGACGCCGAGGTCCGGAAGTCGCCCTACCAGTGGGGCATGGTCATCGACCTGAACGCCTGCACCGGTTGCAGCGCCTGCGTCGTCGCCTGCGTCGCCGAGAACAACGTGCCGATGGTCGGCAAGATCCAGGTGTCGCGCAACCGCGAGATGTTCTGGATCCGCGCCGACCGCTACTTCAGCTCACAGGCCGACGGCAAGCCCAAGTCGCAGCAGACACTCGACGAGAAGCTGGCGATGGCGGAGGACCCGCAGGTCGCCAACATGCCGGTGCCGTGCATGCAGTGCGAGAACGCGCCCTGCGAGTCGGTGTGCCCGGTCGCCGCAACCATGCACAGCCCCGACGGGCTGAACGACATGGTCTACAACCGCTGCATCGGCACCCGCTACTGCAGCAACAACTGCCCCTACAAGGTCCGCCGCTACAACTACCTCGACTACATCGGCAACGCGCCCGACACCAAGCGGATGGCGTTCAACCCCGATGTCACCGTGCGCAGCCGCGGCGTGATGGAGAAGTGCACGTTCTGCGTGCAGCGCATCAACGGCGGTCGCATCCAGGCCAAGCTGGCCGGCGGCAAGGTCGGCGACGGGCCGAGCGACGTGCGCGTCACGACGGCCTGTGCGCAGGCCTGCCCGACCGAGGCGATCACGTTCGGCAACATCCTCGAGCTGAGCGGCAAGGTCGCCAAGCTGAAGGGCCTCGACCTCAACTACGGACTGCTGTCCGAGCTGAATACCAAGCCACGCACCACCTACCTCGGTCGCGTCCGCAACCCGAACCCCGAACTCCAAACCGAGCTGGCCTGATCCGATGACCGCCATCCCAGTTGTCGACGAGCCGGAGAACGCCCTCGTCCGCGCCCCGCTCGTCGAGGGCAAGAACGACTTCACGTCGGTCACCAACATCATCGCCGGCGTCGCGGAGAAGAAGACGCCGCGCGGCTGGTACCTGATGTTCGGGGTGTCGATCGCGCTGCTGATGAACCTCGGCGCGATGATCGGCTACCTCGTCTTCAACGGCGTCGGTGTCTGGGGCAACAACATCCCGGTCGCCTGGGCCTGGCCGATCGTGAACTTCGTGTTCTGGATCGGCATCGGCCACGCCGGCACCCTGATCAGCGCCGTGCTGTTCCTGTTCCGGCAGAAGTGGCGCACGTCGATCAACCGCGCATCGGAAGCGATGACGATCTTCGCGGTGATGGCGGCCGGCATCTTCCCGGCGATCCACGTCGGCCGCATCTGGGTCATCTACTGGGTGTTCCCGCTGCCCAACCAGATGGCGATGTGGCCCAACTTCAAGAGCCCGCTGCTCTGGGACGTGTTCGCGGTCAGCACCTACTTCACGATCTCGGCGCTGTTCTGGTTCGTCGGCCTGGTGCCGGACCTGGCGACGTTCCGCGATCGCGCGGCCAAGGCCGGCCGCACCATCGCGTCGCGCGCATACGGCCTGTTCGCGTTCGGCTGGACCGGTAGCAACCGCCACTGGATCCACTACGAGAAGGCCTACCTGATCCTCGCCGGCCTGAGCACGCCACTGGTGCTGTCGGTGCACTCGATCGTGTCGTTCGACTTCGCCGTGTCGTTGCTGCCCGGCTGGCACACCACGATCTTCCCGCCCTACTTCGTCGCCGGCGCCATCTTCTCCGGGTTCGGCATGGTGCTGACCCTGATGATCCCGGCGCGCCAGTGGCTCGGCCTGCACCAGCTGGTGACGCTGAACCACCTCGACAACATCGCCAAGATCCTGCTGCTGACCGGCACGATGGTCGGCTACGCCTAC